>JAEINR010000020.1 GCA_016342325.1 Desulfobacterium sp. | reverse complement strand
TGGTCGGGGCGAGAGGATTCGAACCTCCGACATCCTGCTCCCAAAGCAGGCGCGCTACCAGGCTGCGCTACGCCCCGAGAAATACAGAACAAACTTCTATCACCGTTTTTTGTAAAAAGCAAGCCCAACGAGAGAAAAGTTGGTAAAAAAATGTCAATGTTCTTGGGGGGGGTAGGGTTGGGGGTGGTACAAAGTATTGAAATGCATTCTTTTTTTGCAATTTTCTTGACACCTGTACCGATAAGGATTAACTTAGTACATTTTGTTTGGGGCATGCGATTTGACGGTTTTCCGCATGTGAACGATTTATTCGAATGATTATGTATAGTAACAACAACCACACTACTTTAAAGACGGCTTGATGAGTTGACATCTCCCGCTGGGACTTGTGGTTTCAAGAGCCTTTTTTGTACAGGAAGGGAAATAATGCAATTAAAAGTTGAAGAGAAAAGCACGGTAAAAAAGGTCCTCCACGTTGAGATTCCAAAAGAGGATGTGGCAAAGGAACTGAATAAGGCCTACAACGACCTGAAAAAGACGGCCAGCATCAAGGGCTTTAGAAAGGGTAAAGCCCCCCGCAAGGTGTTGGAGAACAGGTTTTCCAAGGATGTTCATGCAGATCTTGCTCCCCGCCTGATTCAGGAAGCGTTTTCAGAAGCTCTGGAAGAGCACAAGTTCAATATCGTTGGCGGCCCCCAGGTGGATCCGCCTGAGCTCAACCCTGAAGAGGCCTACTGCTTTGATATCGGCATTGAGGTGCGGCCGGAGCTTGATGATGTGAATTTCAAGGGTGTCGAGCTGACGCAGACCATGTATGAGGCCTCGGATGATGAGGTGAATGCCCAGCTCGAGATGATCCGGAAAACCATGGCAACCAAGAAGCCTGTCACCGAGGAACGTCCCGTAGTGGCAGAAGATTTTGTGCGGATCGATTACCAGGGATTTGTCGATGGAAAGCCCTATGACGGCACCCCCAAAATCGAGAATTATGTCATGGCCATTGGTGGCGACACCATGCCTGGGGAGTTTTCTGCCAAGTTGACCGGTGTTATTCCCGAAAAAGAGCTGGACATTGATGTGGTCTATCCTGAAGAGCATGAAGATAAAGCCCTTGCCGGCAAAGCCATCACCTATACGGTTCTTCTCAAGGAGATCCAGGAAGAGGTTCTTCCTCCGTTGGATGATGCCCTGGTTGAAAACCTGGGCCAGTACGAAAACCTCGACGCTTTGAAGGCCGCGATTCTCGACAACCTTAAGAAGGGGTACGCCCAGAGGATCCAGCATGAGATGAGCGAGCAGGTCTTTACCGCGCTTCTTGAGAAAAACGAGTTTGAGGTTCCGGACGCAATGGTGGAGATGGAGCTTGAAGGGATCATCACTGAAGCGGAGCAGGCCTATGCCCAGAATAACATCAACCTTGAAGATGTGGGCTTGGGAAAGGATTTTCTGAAGACACAATACCGTGATGTGGCCGAAAAGCAGGCCCGCCGTCATGTTCTCCTTGGCAAGATCATTGAGCAGGAGAAGCTTGAGCTTACCGACGAGGAGCTGGAAACAAGCTTTGAGGAGATGGCTGTCGGAATGAATGCCTCTGTGGATGCCGTCAAGAATCTTTTTAAGATGAATGAACGGCAGTTCGACTACTATAAGCACACCCAGCTTGAAAAAAAGGCTGTCCGTCTTATAATAGAACAAGGCGTTGTCACCGAGGTTGCTCCCGAGCCTGAGGCCGATGAGGTTAAAGAGGAAGCTGGTCAGGAAAAGGCAGACGAATAGGATCTGTCCCGGTTAAGATATAGAAAATAGAATAATTAAAGGAGAGAATTGTGCCCTTAATTCCCATGGTCGTTGAACAGAGTAACAGAGGCGAACGTGCCTATGACATCTATTCACGACTATTAAAGGATAGAATTATATTTCTGGGGTCTGCCATGGATGATGAAGTTGCCAACCTCATCGTGGCTCAGTTGCTGTTCCTCGAGTCCGAGGATCCTGAAAAGGACATCAACTTTTACATCAACTCCCCGGGCGGTGTTGTTACCGCCGGAATGGCGGTTTACGATACCATGCAGTATATTAAGCCCGATGTGGCCACCGTTTGCATTGGCCAGGCCGCAAGCATGGGTGCACTGCTCCTTGCCGCTGGAAAAGAAGGGAAGCGATATTCTCTTCCCAACTCCAGGATAATGATTCACCAACCCTCGGGCGGTTCCCAGGGGATGGCTTCGGACATCCAGATCCAGGCCAACGAGATATTGCGCATGAAGGAGTCTTTGAACGAGATTATGGCCCATCACACGGGTCAGGATCTTGCCAAGATTTCCGAGGACACGGATAGAGACTTCTTCATGTCGGGTGCCCAGGCAATGGAGTATGGTCTTGTTGACCACGTCGTTACCAACAGGGAAGAGTTGGAAAAGGCAGAGGTCACAAAGGAGAAGTAGTATGACCAGGAAAGATGATGAGAGTGATCAGTTCTTCTGCTCATTTTGCGGTAAGAACCAGAAAGAGGTCAAGAAGCTCATTGCAGGGCCCAGCGTTTATATCTGCAACGAGTGTGTGCGGCTCTGCGATGAAATCATCGAAGATGAAGAGAAAGAGAGCCTTGAGCCGGTCCAAAAGAGTGAACGAAAGCTCATTCCAAAGGAGATCAAGGATGTCCTTGATACCTATGTGATCGAACAGGACAGGGCTAAAAAAGTTCTGTCCGTGGCTGTTTATAACCATTACAAGCGTCTGGATGCAGAGGTGAAAACCGACGATGACGTGGAGATCCAGAAGAGCAACGTCCTGCTCATTGGCCCCACGGGCTGCGGAAAGACGCTGCTTGCACAGACCCTGGCCAGATTCCTGGATGTTCCGTTTGCCCTGGCCGACGCGACCACCCTCACCGAGGCAGGATATGTCGGGGAGGATGTGGAGAATATCATTCTCTCTTTGGTTCAGAATGCCGACTATGATATTGAAAAGGCCCAGCGGGGAATCATCTACATCGATGAGGTGGACAAGATCTCCCAGCGGGGGGATAATCCGTCCATCACCCGGGATGTCTCGGGTGAAGGCGTTCAGCAGGCCCTGTTGAAGATTATCGAGGGAACCACGGCAAGTATTCCGCCCAAGGGTGGGAGGAAGCATCCCCAGCAGGATTTTGTCAAGGTGGATACCTCCAACATTCTTTTTATCTGCGGCGGCACCTTTACAGGTCTTGAAAAGGTGATCGAGCGACGCACCAGCAACAAGTCCATGGGATTTGGTGCCGAGGTCGCAAGTAAGAAAGAGAAAAATGTGGGTGAGCTTCTGGAGAAGCTCAAGCCGGAGGATCTCATCAAGTTCGGCCTGATCCCTGAGTTCCTCGGTCGACTGCCTGTGGTCACCTCCCTGTCCGAGCTCAACGAGTCCTCCTTGATCAAGATTCTTACGGAGCCGAAAAACGCCCTGGTCAAGCAGTACCAGCGACTGTTCGGGTTTGAGGATGTCAAGCTCACCTTTACCGAGGAGGCCCTGGCCGCCATGGCAAAGGAGGCGGTTACCCGCAAGTCCGGTGCCAGGGGGCTTCGGGCCATTATGGAGGAGACCATGCTGGATATCATGTATGAACTTCCTTCTGCGGAAAATGTCCGGGAGTGTATCGTGGGGGACGAGGTGGTTCTGAAGAACGAAGAACCCATCCTCCTGTTTGAGCAGACAAAGAAGCAGGCATAATCCAACCAGAGAAATGATGACCCGATGATCAGTATTTCAAAACTCTTCAATCCCGATGGATCTGATTCTGAAAAAAGAGAGCTTCCCTTGGTTCCCCTGAGGGATATCGTTCTTTTTCCCCACATGATTACACCCGTGTTTGTGGGGAGAAGCAGATCCATCAAGGCCCTGTCAAATGCAATGGCAAAGGATAAGAAGATCTTCCTTGCCACCCAGAACGACCCGGAGATTATTAAGCCCGCCATGACCGATATCTGCCAGATGGGAACCCAGGGGCGGATCACCCAGCTGTTGCGCCTACCTGACGGCACGGTCAAGGTGTTGGTGGAGGGTGAGTGTCGGGGCAGGATCACACGGCTCAGGGAGGTGGAAGATTTTGTGACGGCGGAGTTTGTCACAACGCCTGAAACGCCCCTGGAGGGTGTCCAGGCCGAGGCCGCCGTCAGGACGGTGATTGAAGCCTTTGAAAGCTATGCAACGCTTTCGGGGACTGTTTCAAAGGGACTTCTCCAGACCCTGGGCGGAATTGTGAACGATCCGTCCAGGCTTGCCGATACCATGGCCTCCCAGATGCCCTTTAAAATCAGTGATAAAAAGCAGCTCCTTGATTGCGTTGTGATCGAGGAGCGGCTGTTTCTGTTGTTGAAGTTGATCCGGGAGGAGACCGAGGTCTTTGCCATGTCCCAGAAGATCAAGGGCCGGGTAAAGGAGCAGATGGAGAAGCTCCAGAAAAAGCATTACCTTAACGAACAGATGGCCGCCATCAAGCATGAGATGGGTGAAGACGGGGAACCGGCCAATGAGTTCCAGGATCTTGAAAACAAGATCAAGCGCAAGCGAATGCCCAAGGAGGCGGCCGGAGCGGTTCGCCGGGAGTTTGACAAGCTTGTGATGATGGCGCCCATGTCCTCTGAAGCCACGGTGGTGAGAAACTACATCGAGTGGCTTATCTCCCTTCCCTGGTATAGAAAGAGCCGGGTGAAGATGGATCTTGTCGATGCCCAGGTCATCCTTGACACGGATCATTACGGCCTTGAAAAGCCCAAGGAGCGGATCCTTGAGTATCTGGCGGTTCAGGTGCTGGTCAAGAAGATTCGGGGGCCCATCCTCTGTCTGGTGGGGCCGCCCGGTGTGGGAAAGACCTCCCTTGCACGGTCTGTTGCCAGGGCCACGGGCAGGGGGTTTGCCAGGATATCACTGGGAGGGGTTCGGGACGAGGCCGAGATTCGGGGGCACCGTAGAACCTATATCGGTGCCATGCCCGGAAAGATCATCCAGACCCTGAAAAAGACGGGGTACAGCAATCCTGTCTTCTGCCTGGACGAGGTGGACAAGATGAGCACCGACTTCAGGGGAGATCCGTCATCCGCCCTTCTTGAAGTGCTGGATCCGGAGCAGAACCAGACCTTTAATGACCACTACCTTGATGTGGACTATGACCTTTCCGACATCCTTTTTGTCACCACGGCCAATACCCTCCACGATATTCCTGCCCCCCTCCGGGACAGGATGGAGATCATTCAGATCCCTGGGTATACCGAGTATGAGAAGGAGCAGATCGCCCATGGGTTTCTTGTGCCCAAGCAATTGGAACAGAACGGGCTATCTCTTACCGATGCGCTGTTTTCAAAACCGGCCGTTCTCACCATCGTTCGGCACTACACCCGGGAAGCCGGGGTCCGGAATCTGGAGCGGGAAATCTCTTCTGTGTGCCGAAAGATCGCCAAGGCCATTGTTCAGACAGGGGAACGAAAGCTTCACACCCTCTCTGTTCGCTCCATCCATAAGCATCTGGGCCCTCCCCGTTTCCGTGACTCCATGCTGGAGGTGAAGGACCTGGTCGGCATCGTGAACGGGCTTGCCTGGACCCAGGCCGGCGGAGAGTTGCTCACCATCGAGACGGTGACCATGCCGGGCAAGGGAAACGTGTCGGTCACAGGAAAGCTCGGGGAGGTGATGAAGGAGTCTGCCTCGGCCGCTGTGAGCTATGTCCGTTCCAGGAGTCGGGAGCTCGATATCCGGGAGGACTTCTACAAGGACCTTGATATCCATATCCATGTGCCAGAGGGTGCCATTCCAAAGGATGGTCCCTCAGCCGGTATCTCCATGTGCACGGCTGTTGTTTCGGCCCTCACCGGCCGCCCAGTGCACAGGAAGACCGCCATGACCGGAGAGATTACCCTTAGGGGGCGCGTGCTCCCCGTGGGGGGGCTCAAGGAGAAGCTCATTGCAGCCCATGCCTGCGGCATCACCCGGGTGATCATCTCCAGGGAGAACGAGAAGGACATCCGGGATATCCCGGCTTCCATCCTGAAGCGAATGGAGATCTGCCTGGTGGAGGAGATGGCAGAGGTTCTTGAAATTGCCCTGGTTGAAAAAAAAAGTGAGTAAAGTGTTTTTTATGCTTGACACTCTTCCAGGATGTTGATAGATATTGTCTCGTTTTCGGGGGGCGAATAACTCAGTTGGTAGAGTGCAACCCTTACAAGGTTGAAGTCACAGGTTCGAGCCCTGTTTCGCCCACCACCTCGAAAACGCAAAATTGCGGGGGCGTAGTTCAGTTTGGTTAGAACGCCTGCCTGTCACGCAGGAGGTCGCCGGTTCGAGTCCGGTCGCTCCCGCCATTTAAGAAGGGCCTTTAATCTGATACAGATTAAAGGCCCTTCTTATTTGTGGGGTGTATCTTTTTTGAAAAAACATGGCAATAATCGTATTGCCTCACTTTTCTACTTGACACCCGCCATGGTTCCTGGTAGATAGTATTCCATTCTTGAAGGGAGTAATTCTCATCAAGGTCAAATTGCGGGGGCGTAGTTCAGTTTGGTTAGAACGCCTGCCTGTCACGCAGGAGGTCGCCGGTTCGAGTCCGGTCGCTCCCGCCATTTAAAAAGGGGCGTTAATCTGAATTCAGATTAACGCCCCTTTTTATTTTATAAGGATCTATTTTTACAAGGCGTCGGCAATAGCTGTTCCCATTTCAGCGGTTGTGACCGCCGATTTTCCATCGCTTGTCAGGTCTGCCGTTAGAATACCCCGGGTCAGGACCGTTGAGACCGCAGCCACAATGGCGTCGGCCGCTTCCGGTAGATCCAGGCTGTATCTGAGCATCATCGCTGCCGACAAGATCTGGGCAATGGGGTTGGCAATGCCCTGGCCTGCAATATCCGGCGCTGAGCCGCCTGCGGGCTCAAAAAGGCCGAAATTCTTCTCGTTCAGGCTGGCCGAGGCCAACAGTCCCATGGAACCGGTGATCATGGCGCATTCGTCCGATATGATGTCTCCGAACATATTGGGGCAGAGCAGCACATCAAACTGGTGGGGATCCTTGACCAACTGCATGGTGGCGTTGTCCACGTAGATGTGGTTCAAGGTGACATCAGGATACGCCTTGCCCACCTCTATTACCGTTTCCCGCCACAGCACCATGGAGGTGAGTACATTGGCCTTGTCCACCGAGGTGACGATCTTTCGCCTGTTCCGGGCGGCTTCAAAGGCGTGTATGGCAATTCGTTCGATCTCCATCCGTGAGTAGACCAGGGTGTCCCAGGCTTTTTCCGAGGGGCCTGACCCTTCCCTGCCCTTGGGTTCTCCAAAGTAGATGCCCCCGGTGAGCTCCCGCACGCACAATATGTCAAACCCGTCCTTGACGATGGCGGATTTCAGGGGAGAGGCCGATGCCAAGGAGGGAAACACCCGGGCAGGTCTCAGGTTGCAGTAGAGGTTGAAATGTTTTCGTAAAGGGAGGAGGGCGCCCCGCTCGGGCTGTGCTTCCGGGGGAAGGTTTTCCCATTTCGGGCCCCCCACCGAGCCGAACAATATGGCGTCGCTCTGTTCGCAGATCCTGAGGGTCTCCGGGGGCAGGGCCGTGCCGTGGTTGTCAATGGCGCACCCACCGATGTCTGCCGGGGTAAACTCGATTTCAAATCCATGGAGGGTTTCGGCTTTCTCGATCACTTTTACTGCTTCCGTCATCACCTCGGGGCCGATTCCGTCCCCGGGAAGAAGCGCTACTTGTCGTTTCAAATCTTCAATCCTTTGTTTGCATTTTGTTTAAGGGTTATTTCTAAATGGTTTTCTGTCGGTCTCTGCACTCGAATTGCAACTTGTTTTTATTCGCAACAGGCTCAATTCAAATGCGAGGAGCCATAAACGGGTTAATCCTTTAAAATAATTCTGGCATCGACAATGTCCAGCCCTTCGTGGTGAAGGATCACCGGATTCAGATCCATCTCTTGGATTTCAGGGTAGGACTCGATGAGCTCGGAGCAGAGCACCAACAGCCGTTTTAAAGCCTTTTTATCATAGCTCTTCTGTCCCCTCACTCCGTCCAGGATCACCGAAGACCGGGTCTCTTGGAGCATCTTTTTGGCGGATGTGGGGGAGATGGGCAACACCCAGAAGGTTACGTCCTTCATGATCTCCACCATGATGCCACCCAGTCCGTACATGATCACCGGTCCGAACTGGTCGTCGATTTTGGTGCCCACGATCACTTCAAGGCCGCCGTTGGCCATGGAACTGACCAGGACACCCCGGATGTCGGCCTCGGGTTTATAGTTTTTTGCATTGAGGAGGATCTCGGCGTAGGCGCTCCTGACCTGGTCCTCGGATTTCAGGTTTACCTTGACCCCCCCGGCATCGCTCTTGTGGAGGATGTCCGGTGAGACGATCTTCAGGACCACCGGCCCGTCAATCTCCCTTGCCATCTCCAGGGCCATCACCTCTGTGGTGGCCACCTTGTCCAGGGAGGTGGGTACCCCATGCATCTTTAGCAGTATTTTGGCCTCATGTTCAAGCAGAACCTTTCGTCCCTCGGCTTTTGCCTGCAGAATGATGCTCTGTCCCCGTTTTTTTGCCTTGGCGGCCCAGTTGAAGACAAAGTTGGTCTTGGCCTGGTAGGAGTTTAAATAATCGCCGTACTGGCACAGGGAGGCGATGCATTTGCAGGTGATGTCCAGGGAGTCGTGGACAGGAATGTTGTAATGGCGCAAGAGCTCGATGGGGTGGGAATTGTAGGAGCTGTAAAGGCTGTGAACCACAATGGGTTTGTTCTTTTTCTGAACCATCTTACCCAGCCGATGGGCCGCATCTTCCTCGGGAATGGCAAGGCTCTCGGTGAACCGGATGCCGTAGCCACCGAACAGGCCGACAATGAGGAGACCGCCCACGTTGTGATCCTTGAGAATGATTTCGGCGCAATCGGCAAATATGGCGGGGTTGGAGTCGGTCCCCCCGGCAACATCCACGGGATTGACCACGGATGCGGCCGAAGGCAGGATGGCCCTCAGTTTTTCTTGGGTTTTTTCGTTCAATTCGGGAAGGGTGATGCCGTAGTCGGACAACAGGTCGGCACCGATGGTGGCATGGCCACCGCCGTCGGCCAGGATCGCCACCTTTTTGTTTTTAATGGTCGGCAGGCTTGAGAGGGTTTGGGCCACGGGGAAAAGCTCGTCGGAATTTTCGATCACCGTGATGCCTGCTCTGGCGTAGGCCGCCTTGGCCACTTCACTGATGCCGGCAAGGGAGCCGGTGTGGGAGCCGGCCGACCGTTTCCCGCTGGCTGAACGACCGCTCTTCAGTAGGACGATGGGTTTTTCCTTGGTGGTGTTATAGGCCTGTTGGAGAAATTCTCTGCCCTGGCTCATCCCCTCCACATACATGAGAATAACCTTTGTATCGGGATCGTTTCGAAAGAACTCCAGGTATTCGTGGAACTTGATGTCGGACTCGTTGCCCACCCCTATATAATAGGTAAAACCTTCGTGTTTTCGGATCATGGCTTCGGTGATCAGGGTCAGCGCCATGTTACCGCTCTGGCAGATCAGCGCGATGCCGCCCCGGGGGGCGTTTTTGATGCCCACGAGGTTCATGTTGGTTTTCATGTTGATCATGCCCGAGGTGTTGGGGCCGATGAGCCTTACCCCCGATCGCTTGGCGGTTTCAACCACCAGGGCTTCGAGGCGTTTTCCCTCCGTGCCAAGCTCCCTGAACCCCCCTGCCACAATCACTGCGCCGGCGATTTTTTTCCTTCCGCATTCTTCTAAGAGTGGGGGGATGGTCCGGGCCGGGGTGGTGATCAGGGCCAGGTCCACTTCCTGGTCGATGTCGGTCACACTGTTGTAACAGGGTAGGCCGAGGATGGTCTCTTCCCTGGGATTGACCGGGAAGATCTCTCCCTCATATTTTTCTTCCTGGAGGACCTTGATGGCCTGGAAACCGCGTTTGGTGGGGTTCTTTGACGCCCCGATGATGGCAACGGATCGTGCATTCAAAATCTTGTCAAGCATTAGTCATCCTCCTTGGTTGATCGTTGCCGGCTGTCAAAGCTGTCCAGGGACTGTTCCCTCTCCTTGGTTGAAACGCAGGCCAGGCAGGCTTCGACCTCGTAGGCCATCAACGCTTCCAGGCTGGCCTCCCCCCGGGCCATGCTCAGTCCGTTCTTGATCCGGGCCATGGAGAAGGAGGAGTTCTTGGCAATGGCTTCGGCCATGGCCAGGGTTTGGTCCATGAGGGTGTCCAAGGGGACCGCATGGTTGACAAGCCCGATCCGGGCCGCCTCTTCACCGGTGATGTTTTCTGCGGTAAAGAGAAGTTCGCTGGCCTTGCCCGGGCCCACAAGGTCCTGGATCAGCCGGAATGCCCCGCCGGTGACCGAGGAGGTTACCCGGGCCTCGGGGGAGCCGATGAGGGCGTCCATGGCGGCGATGCGGATATCGCAGGCCAGGGCCAGTTCATAGCCCGACCCCAGGGCGTATCCATTGATGGCCGCGATGGTGGGCTTGTCAAATTTCAGGAGGGTTCTTGTGGCCTCCTGGAGGGATTCAAGGTAGCGCCGATAATCGTCAATGGTTCGGTTACGGGAATCTTTGAGGTCTGCGCCGGTGGAAAAGGCCCTTCCTTCTCCCGTGATGATCAGTACTTTGATCCCGGGATCTTTTCGTATCTCCTCCAGGGCATGGAGCATGTCCAGCCAGAGCTGTTGGTTCATGGCATTGAGGACCCTTGGTCGGTTGAGCTTGATAAGGGCGGTGGCGTTTGTTTTCTCAAAAATAATTGCATCGTAGTCCATGGAGTCCACCTTTTGAATGTTCCGTCAACGGTTAAAAGAAAACGGTTGTCTTTGGGCTTGTCAGCGTCGAATATTCTTGATAAAAAGAGCGTCTCTATTACTAACAGGTTATAGAGGCATTTGAACGAAAGTCAACAAAGAAGTTGTTGACTTTCGTGATTTATCCATTTTTATACTCGAATCGAGACCCGATGTCTAGTGTGATAAGGAATGGGAATAATTCATATGCCAGGGTTATAAACGCCAATTGGTGGTGATTTTCAACAAAGGGACTTGACACTGTGCAGGAGATGGGACTAAGTTCGACTATGAATTTGACCTAATGTACCTTAATGTTTACCCAAACCAGCAGGACAAACCGCGTGGACATCTATTGCATCAGGAACAGCAAGCGCCTCTCAAATGAATCCGAATGCCGTTGCTGCAACCATCGAAGGCGATGCAGGGCGTTTCAGCTCTGGCTTCAGCCTGAGCTTCCCTTTGTGTTCAAGCCCAATGGCAGACCGGACTCCGTATTTGACGCCCAGAACGATATGAAGGATGCCCTGGACGCTCTTTTCCCAAGGGAATATGCGCTGTTGAAGAAGCGGGCGCTCAACCTGTTGCCCGGGAGCAAGGATTCGGCAAGGGCAATTGTCCGGCTGAAAATGTATGAACTTCTCCATCCGTAACCTGGACAAGCCAGAACCCAAAATTTTTCGTATTCTTTTGCCAAAATAACGCGAAATTTAAAGCTAAAGAGAGTAAGGAGGATCATTGGAAACAGGATATGTTCACCTCTATACCGGAGACGGCAAGGGAAAAACCACTGGGGCCCTGGGGCTTGGATAGTCCCTTTGGGACGGAGACGGCTTTACTTATTGTAATACGAAATGGCCGCGATTCATCGGCGGTGTCACGAAATAGAGAAAGGCAGAAGAGGGCTCCCCTGCCTTTAAGACTGTTCTCGGATATGAATAGGGCTACTGCTTTAAAACATTCTTGGCAGCAGGTCCTCGTTCGTTCTCTTCGATGTCAAAGGTGACCCTTTCGCCTTCTGACAGGGTCTTGAAACCGGGCATTTCAATGGCCGTATGGTGTACAAACACATCACTTCCCTCGTCTTGCTCGATGAAACCAAATCCCTTCTTGTCGCTAAACCACTTAACTGTTCCTTTTGCCAAAACCTTTCCCTCCTTAAATGTGAATATTTGGCTCTTATAGAAAGTCGTTCTGAAAGATTGACGAACAGAACAACCATTACGGCAAGCAATAATTGACTATAGCCTGTGAATCAAAAAATGCAAGCAAAAAAAAAGGGGGTTACGAAAAAAAAATTCGTAACCCCCAGGAAAATAACGGTGTTAAATATTATTTTCTATTGCCATATTCAGCATAGGCCATCGCGGTGGTCCGGTAGACCAGATGAGCCATCTTGGAGAACGGCAGGAACGCGAACAAATTGAAGATCGCGATCAGGTGAAGCCAGTAGATGAAATAGGTGACTTCGACATAACCCGCCAGCCGTGCCATCTCGGTCAAGAGGCCTGTGAGGCCCAGGGAGAGAACAATCCCCAGGATGTACCAGTCCTTGTAAGCGGTGACCTGATCCTTTTTTCCAAGGCGGTTCTTGATCATGAGCATGGAGCCGATCACAAGGGCCGCACCGGAGATGTTACCCAGCCATTTCACCGGATTGAGCTGGGAGTAGGGTCCGGGGATGTGGAACACGTAGAGAACCACGAAGAAGATGCCAGTTACCACGGCCAGACCAATGAAGGAGTAGAGAACCATCATATGGGCGGTTGCACGGTCCTGGTTGGCCTCGCATTCGTTGAACTTGTCGTGTTTCAGGACAACGGGAATGATGCTGACAAAGGCCTGGAGGAGCGCCTTGATGTCGATGCTCTTCTTGTCGGTCTTTCCTTCGGCAACGGCATTCCCATGGATGTCGGTGACGAATCGCTTGAGGCTCAAGGCAAAGACGACGGAAACGAAAATGGCGATGGGCACAAAGGTCAGGTCCACAAACCAGGTGGAGAAGAAGTTTGCCTGGGCGATTTCATGGCCGCCATGGGACCATTCAATTCCGATGGTATGGAATATCTTGGTCATGGTCTCTCCCCCTGTCATGGTGATGAAGGCGAGAAGGGCGAACCAGAGTCCGGGGATGGCAATGAGAAAAGGAAGTTTTTTCGGGTCTTCCACTGCATTGGCCAGGAATTTCGGCTGGGAATACTCTTTAATGGCAGAGTATCTGATGGCCGAAAGAACGTCTCCGGGTCGTGCCCCCCTGGGGCAGAGGTCGGAACAGTCTCCGCACTCATGGCAGAGCCAGATGTCACCGCTGCATTGGAGCTTGTCCTTCAATCCCCAGGATGCCGCGATCATCTCTTTTCTCGGAAACGGGCTGTTTTCCGGTGCGATGGGACAGGCAACCGAGCAGGTTGCACACTGAAAACATTTCTTCAGTGTATCTGCGCCAAGGCCTTCCAGCTCATCGATATAGGCCAGATCCGGTTGCACAAGGTATTTCTCACTCATACTACGATACCTCCTAAGTTCGGTATAAAAGTTAAATTAGAATCAGAATCCCTTAAAGGGGTTCGGACCAAGGCCTTCGATCTCTTCAACAAAATCGCTCAACAGTCCGGGGAGTTTGTCATACTCATCGATGGCGATCTCCTCGAACCGTACCCGCTCCTCTTCAAGTGCCAGGCTGGCCAGGGCATCGCCCATCTTGTTGGCCCGGACTTCGGCAAGCTCGCTGCCTTTCATGAAGTGGCACTGGTAATCATCACCGTGCTTACAGCCGATGAGGATAACACCGTCCATTCCCTGGGCCAGGGCATCCTTGATCCAGATGGAGTTGACGGAACCGAGGCATCGTACCGGAATGAGACGAACATCCGGGGAGTAATCGATTCTGTTCATTCCCACCATGTCAAGGGCGGGGTAGGCATCGTTTTCGCAGACAAGGGCAAGGATCCGGTAGGGCGGCTCGTCATAGTCGTCCTCGGAGGGAACGCCGATGGCCTTGATCTGGGAACCGATACTGTCGATGCTGTAATCGGCAAAGCTGATGATACGCTCGGGACAGGCACCCATGCAGGTACCGCAGCGGCGGCATCGGGTGGGATTGATCTTGGGCGTACCCTTGGCATCGTCATCCAGTGCGCCAAAGGGACACTCAACCGTGCAGCGCTTGCACTGGGTGCAGCGCTGGAAGAAGAAGTCCGGATAGGTCATGTCACCGGATCTGGGGTGAACGGCTACGCCCCTGTCGGCGGACTCGATGCACTGGATCGCCTTGAGGGCGGCACCGGTTGCGTCTTCCATGCTCTCTTCGATGGTCATGGCCCGGCGGATGCTGCCTGCGGCATAAACGCCGGTTCGCTGGGTCTCGTAGGGAAAGCAGATGTAGTTGGAATCTGCATACCCGCCGAAGATGTCGTTATCCCGGAAGCCCGGACCCTGGCGGTAGGCCAGGTTGACGATGGGATCATCAACGGTGGCAGGCACCATGCCGGCTGAAACAACAACAAGATCCGCCGCGATGTCGATGGCAGCGCCAAGCAGGGTGTTGGACGCTTCAACGGTGAGGGCGTCTCCGTTCTGGGAGACCTGGGTAACCGCACCCTTGGTCATGAAGATCCCGTTGTCCTGCTGCATGCTCTTGTAGAAGTTCTCCTGGAGCCCGGGGGTCCGCATGTGCTGGTAGATGATGTAGGCCTTGCCGTCAGCATAGTCGTTCCTGACATATTTGGCCTGTTTCAGTGCCACCTGGCTTGTGACGGAACCGCAGTAGGGGAAGTCGGCATCATCCTCGTCCTTACCCGGACTCTGGATAAATACAACCGATTTTGCTTCCTTGCCGTCCGAGGGTCTCAGGATCTTGCCCTTGGCAGCGATCTTCTCAAACGCGTCGTTGGTGATCACATCGGGAAGGTCGAGGCCGAGATGGGCGTAAGCGTCTCCCTCTAAGGCGTCGGGTCGCCAGCCGGCCGCCAGGATAACAGCGCCGTATAGCTCGCCTTCGGGATCCAGCTGAAGGATGTCGGTCCTGCCTTCATTGAACTCAAGATACTTGGCGTGGAGGGCCTCGGCATCCAGATCATCGCCCTTCTCATCCTTTGTCATCTCTTCGGGAAGCGGGAAGGGGACGTCAAAGGGGATCTTTTGGCCGGGGGTTTTAAAGGTGACAGTGAACTCGCCGGGCTGGCCGGCAATACGGGCCACCTCGGTGGCGGTCTTCACCTGGATGTTGGGATACTGGGCGATCTCGGCCAGTTTTTCCTCAATCACCGTGGGGATCAGCTCCTCAAAGGGCTCAACCACAGGCATCTGGCTTCTCATGTTGGCAGCATAACCGCCAAGCTTTGCCTGTTTCTCGACGATGGTGACTTCAAAGCCGGTCTTGGCAGCATCCAGTGCCGCTGAAATGCCGGTGATGCCGCCACCCAGAACCAGGATCTTCTTTGAAAAGGTTTCGGTCTTGAAGGGGACCGGCAGAGATACCTTTTCAACCCGGATCATCCCCATCTTGAGGTAATCCTCGGCCTTCATCTGGATCTGGTCAAAATGCTCCTCATCGTCCTTCTGATCCTCGGTGAGGGCGGGGTATTTTTCCCGGGAGTGGGGCCATACAACGCCCTCCCGGAGATTGACCCTTTCAACGATGCAGCCATCGTATTTGAACACGTCAAAGTTGACCCGGCGGGAACACGCGCCGATGACCAAGGCATTGACCTTACCCTCATCCACGTCCGCCTGGATCATGGCTGCGCCTTCTTTGCCGCAGAGAAAGGGGTGGGTTTTGCAGCTGGTTCCCTCTTCTTCGGGAACATCAACCAGGTCTTCCATGTCCAGGGCATCACCGATGCCACAGCCTGTGCAGATATAAACTCCGTATTTCTTATCCATGGTCGATCTACCTCCTCACCAGCGTTTGAATAGCTTTCAGGGCCATGCCGGTAGCATTCTGATTGGATGTTACAACATCTGCAGGCTTGTTTGCGCAGCCTGCCCCAAACATACCGCCCTTTTTGAAGTCATTCACGATAAAGCCGTCTTCGGTGTACTGAAGATCTGCATTGGGTTTGTCGACGGCCGCGTTGGGCTGCATGCCTGTTGCAAGCACCAGCATGTCCACGGTTTGGCGGACCTTCTCACCTGAGATGGTGTCCTCGGCAACGAGGTTGATGTTTCCGGTACCTTCTTCTTCGCTCACCTCTGCAACCTTGCCCTTGATAAAAAAGACATTCTCATCGGCCTTGAGATTTTTGTAGAAGTTTTCGTACTTTCTGCCCGGGGTACGCAGATCAATGTAGTAGATGTAGATCTTTGCATCCGGATACTGGGTACGAAGATAGGTGGCGTGTTTCAGGGACGCCATGCAGCAGATGTAGGAGCAGTAGGGAAGGTGGTTCTCATCCCTTGATCCCGCACATTGGACAAAACCGATGGTGGCAGGGGCCTTGTCGTCGGAAGGACGCAGGATCTTGCCCTGGGTGGGACCATTGCTTGATGCAAGACGCTCGAGCATCATGTTGGTGATGATGTTCTGATAACGACCGAATCCCAGGTTGTCGATCCGGGCCGCATCATAGGGCCTCCAGCCAGTGGCCCAGACAACGGCGCCGACCTTGAGATCGAGGGTCTTCTCCTCCATGTCAAAATCCACGGCATCATACTTACAGGCCTCTTTGCATTTTTCCCGGTCATCGGCGGACATGGACGGTGCCATGACATAGCGCTGGGGAAAGGCCATGTTGTGGGGGAGATAGGCTGCGTTTCTTCGGTCCATGCCGAAGTTGAATTCGTTGGAAATCTCGGAATCGCAAACCGTTGCACACTCGCCGCAGGCGGTGCAGTTTTCGTTGACGTATCTTGGGTTGATCTTGAGCTTGACGGTGTAGTCACCGGGCTTGCCGTCGACAGCGTCGACCTCAGCCATGGTCAATACTGTGATCTTGGGATTGTCTTTAATTCTCTTGAAGTTGATCTCAAGTCCGCATGTGGGCGGGCAGAGTTTGGGGAAGTATTGCTTTAGTTGGGAAACCCTTCCACCAAGGGAAGGTTCCTTTTCAACGATAAAGACCTCGTACCCCACTTCGGCAGCTTCCAGAGCAGTGGTCAGGCCGCTGATACCGCCGCCGACTACCATGATGCTTCCACTGGTCGGGGCTGAATTATCTGTTGTCATGCTGTCCCTCCGTGCATTTTGTACACTACTTGTAATTAAACGGTTTAGGATGCCAGGAATCAAAATAACCGGCATCCTGCCTCCTCGAAACTTGAAACTCGAAACCTGAAACCCGAAGCAAGGGGGGAGATGCAATCTCCCCTGGGCTTCCGGTTTTACGTTTCCAGTCTCTTTTCCTATAAAGAAGGAGACAGGAGGTGAAAAAAATTCCCGAGCACCAGAATCTGAAAAAACCCCCAGGCGCAGAATCGCACCTGGAGGTTAGTTTTTCAGAGTAACATACCTGAAACGATCAGTTCCTGATACTAGTCAGAGATGATCTTGTGGTAAGGCTCTTTTTTCAGTGTCCACTCGTTGGTCACTTTGTCGTATGTAGAGTTGACAAAGCAGAACCACTCTTCGTCATTCTGACCCATGAAGTCGCCTCTGTAGTAGAAGCCGGGATACCTTGATTCCTCACGGAACTGGATATGACGGGTATGGGCCTGAACGGTGTAGAGACGATGGTTGATCTCCCAAGCTCTGAGGAGCTCATGGAGGTCACCGGCTGCGATCTTCTCAAGATCTTCGCGGAAGTACTCGAAGTTCTCCATGAGGATCTCGAGGCTCTTGCCACCAGTCATGTAGTATGTAGCTGTACCGCCACCGTACTCATTGGTCATCTTCATGAGACGCATGGCCATACCGGCAGGCTTGCAGTAATGGGGGTTCACATCTTCTGCAGTAGAGTAGTCACAGTGGTCAAGGTAGTTATAGACAGGCTTGTAAACCATGTCTACGAGCTCCTGGTCAGTCTCTTTGAAACCAGTGACCTTGTCGCCTTCGGCTTTCAGGTACTGGAGCATGGACTTAGCGAGGATACGACCCTCAGCATGGGATCCAGAGGAGAACTTATGACCGGAACAACCAACACCATCACCTGCGGTGAACAGGCCTCTAGCAGTGGTCATCCTGTTGTAGCCCCATTTGTAGCTGTCCGGGACCCAATCTTCTTCAGGACCTGAACACCAGATGCCGCAGCATCCGGAGTGGGATCCGAGGAGGTAGGGCTCGGTGGGCATGATCTCAGAGTCTTTTTTCTCAGGCTCTGTATCAGTTGCACACCAAAGGCCGGCCTGACCAACGGACATGTCAAGGAAATCTTCCCAAGCTTCTGCTTCAAGATGCTTGAGCTCTTTCTTGCTCATGGTCTCGCCGAGTCTCTTAAGCGCATCGGAAGTCTTCATGATGATGGGACCGCGTCCCTCTTTGTACTCTTTCATCATGAGATGGTTACGCAGGCAGGTGGGTGTGATGGCAGCTGTTCCGTAAGGAGCGTATTTTGCGAGCTCAGCCTTTGCATCGTCACTTGCAGCATAGTTCTCACCAAGGCCGTTGAATACCTGAGCCTTGAAGAGGAGGAACCACGCACCAACAGGTCCGTATCCATCTTTAAAACGTGCAGGGGTGAAACGGTTCTCCATCATGGAGAGCTCAGCACCGGCACGAAGGGCCATGGTGTATGTGGAACCTGCGTTCCATACGGGATACCATGCACGACCTTTACCCTCACCAACTGAACGGGGCTGGTAAACGTTAACCGCGCCACCGCAGGCACACATGATTACCTTGGCGTTGATGATGTAAACCTTGTTCTCACGGAGGGAGAAACCAACAGCGCCGGATACCCTTTTGGGATCGTCTTTGTCGTTGAGGATCTCAACGATGAAGCATCTTTCAAGGATGTTCTCCTCGCCAAGGGCGAGTTTAGCAGTCTCGGCAACGATTCTCTTGTAAGACTCACCATTGATCATGATCTGCCATTTACCTGTACGAACAGGAGTGGCGCCGCCCTTAAGACTTCCGAGCTTCAGACCTTTTTTACCGTCGAGGTTTTTTCCATCGTCGGTTTTTTTCCAGATGGGGAGTCCCCACTCTTCAAAAAGGTGAACGGAATCATCAACGTGGCGACCGAGATCGTAGATAAGATCCTCACGGACGATGCCCATGAGGTCGTTTCTGACCATGCGGACATAGTCTTCGATCTTGTTGTCGCCGATATATGTATTGATTGCGGAAAGACCCTGGGCTACAGCGCCTGATCTCTCAAGGGCTGCCTTGTCACAAAGAAGAATCTTTGTATCATCATCTGCCCACTTTTTGATCTCGAATGCCGTACCACAGGCAGCCATACCGCCACCAATGATCAGGACGTCAACGTCCCTTTTGTCAACTTCGGGTTCCCTTACTGCCTTGAGCTCTCCGACAGGCTTGTTAGGTAATGCCATTATATACCTCCAAAGAAATTGTAATTTTAGCTATTTCAAAAATAAATAACAACGTTAACTATGCCAGCTCCTGGGGAGTGGGAAGTGTTGTGCCGTCTGCTTCTTCTGTGCTGAGAAGCTCAGATCCAAGTTCTTTACCCTTAAGGTCCACGTAGGCATTTGCCTGACCTTCAGCAGTAGTTCTGATGGGGAACTTGAAACGTTTGACGACGCCGTTTCTGAACTTACAGGTCCACATGATGTCCTCGGTGCCCATCATGGGAACTACGCTTGCGCCCATGGGTACGAAGTCATTGTAACCCCTGACTTCAATAGCCTGGGAAGGACAAATTTTTACACAGGAATAGCATTCCCAGCACTGATCGGGCTCCTGGTTGTATGCTTTCATTGCGTTGGGATCAAGGACCATCAGGTCGTTGGGACAGATATACATACATGCAGTCTTGTCCCCACCCTTGCAGCCGTCGCACTTTTCTGCGATTACAAAAGATGGCATTTAAAAATACCTCCCTACATTTGTGCTGAAATCATCATTAATTTCAGCAACTGGTGTTATAGATACTGCGACATCGTTTACTGTGTCGCCCTTAATATAAAAAATAGGTCGCTATACTTCGACCTCGTTCATCCGAAAAACAGTGCTTGGAAATGTACAATCTTCTGTGATGTACAGGATAATGATGAATGCGTGACCCAAGCCTTGAGTAAACGTTTGGAACGTAGCACCCGTTAATGTACCTTGTCAAGAGTTTTTGCCACGGGTTTTTTGTCGGTTGATTTGCTGTTTATAAACGGGGTGAAATTGTCAAGATGTGCCATGGACGATTGCAGTTCTCTACAATATATAGTAATGTTGTTGATTTTGTTGAAAATGGCTGTCTGCCGGTATTCGGCATGGAAAACGAAATATAATTTTTAAGGACGACGAATAATGAGCGAAGAAATGATTCCAGTTACCCTGGATGACAAAATGACCTTTGAGTGCTCCCCCGGGGTCTCGTGTTTTAACGAGTGCTGCCGGGATCTTAATCAGTTTTTGACTCCCTATGATATCCTTCGGTTGAAAGAAAACCTCGGTATTACCTCGGATCTCTTTTTGAAAAAGTATACCTCGGTTCATGTGGGGCCTGAATCCGGCCTTCCCGTGATCTCGTTCAAGCTCGATCCGGCCACCCGGCATGCCTGTCCCTTTGTGAGGGAAACGGGCTGTTCCGTGTATGTCGACAGGCCCACCTCCTGCCGGATCTATCCCCTTGCACGGGCCATCTCAAGGGCACGGGACACCGGCGAGATTCAGGAGTACTTTGCCCTGATCGAGGAGCCCCACTGTAAGGGATTTGGCCGCAACAGCGGTCAGACCATCCGTGAATGGCTCGACGGTCAGGATGTGACCCTTCACAATGCCATGAACGACAAGCTCATGGAGTTGATCAGTCTCAAGAACCAGATCCTGCCGGGCAGGCTCGATCCGGTGGATTCCGACAAGTTCTATCTCGCTTGTTATGATATGGACACGTTTCGGAAGCGGATCTTTGAAGGGGATCTGCTGGACGGTCTTGACGTTCCCCCGGCCGTTCTTGCAAGGATTAAGGCGGATGACCTTGCCCTCCTTGATTTCGGTCTTGCCTGGGTTAAATATGCCCTGTTCGGTATTGATATGGCGTTGGGAGAGTAATGCCATGGAGATGAAGGGAAAAGTGGCGCTTGTGCTCGGGGCGGTAAAAGGCATTGGTAAGGCCCTGGGGCTTGCCCTGGCAGCCCAGGGGGTGTCCCTTGTGTTGACCCGCAACGACTGGGAAGACAGCTTTGAATCCATGGCGCAGGATTTCCAGGCGTCCGGGGTGGATCACATGATCAAAAATGTTGATCTCCTGGATCCGGCACAGATTGCGGACCTCGCCCTGGCCATTGACGAACGCTACGGGCGTCTGGATATTCTTGTGAACAACATTGAGCGGGGCGGGTGGCCCGTTGTGCACGGCGCCTATGTTCAGGAGCAGTGGGATCTTGAGATGGCCACCACCCTCAGGGCCAAGCGCTGGGTGTTTGACGCCATGTTTCCCCTGCTGAAACAATCCCGGGAAGGAGTTGTGGTTAATTTTTCCTCCATTGCCGGTGTGGTCGGTCGCACCGGACCGGCAGCCCTGGTGTTCAATGACGGGTATGCGGCCGCCAATCGGGGGGTTTCCCTTTTGACCGAGACCTGGGCCCGCATGGGGGCTCCCCATGTTCGGGTTAACGAGATCATGCTGGGGATTTTTGAGACCCGGCACGCCCAGGGAACCCGGGGATGGGAGGAGGTGTTGACCGATGAAGAGAAGCAGGCCATTGTCGACCACACCCTGGTGGGCAGGACCGGGAGTCTTTCCGATGTTGTCAAGGCCCTCCTCTTTGTCGTCCGGGACGCCCCGTACATGACGGGCTCCGTGATTCGTCTGGACGGCGGGTTTCTCCTGGGAGGGGTCGAAGTGCCGCCCATGCCCCCGGGCATTGTTTAGCTTCTTGGCTTTGATGTTCGTGTTCTTTTGGCGAGGGAATCAGAAACCCTTTTGGGTTCCGGCTTGTCCGGGTTGTGTAAAAAAAAGGGAGCAGGACGCCATGTTCTGCCCCTTTGTCCCCCAGGTTACCTGTTGTAAAATTCTTTCAGGTTAGTTGATCAGCATCTCCGCGATTGTCTCTCTGATTTTTCCCGGGGTTTCCAGGGTGGTTCGATATTCTATTTCAAGGCGGGCCATGTCGGAGTAGAACGGCGTTCTGTCGAACTTGAAATAGTCTGTTGCCGAAAAAAGAGGACCTCCGGTCTCGCATCCCGGCCCCTGTAGGGCGGATGCGCCTGGGCGCTGAAGCTCGTGGGGGACACCGTGGAGTCGGCATATCATGGGTCTGAAGTCGTAGAGCCGGCAGAGGCCTTTGGTATTAAGGGGGCACATTACCCGGATGGTCTCTCCGGCCATTCTTGCGTGGTTCCTTTGTTCGCAGACCGTTGCCGCCCGGGTTTGGATCTCTTTGACCGTCCCGGGATCCAGGGTCTTCATGCCTGCGAGAAGGTAGTGCTTTTCCATGTGGGTGTGGTGGTAGAATTCGGTTTCACAGCAGCTGTCGACACAGCCTTGGCAGTGGAATCCGTAGTGGGCTGCCGCAGCTGTCCAGGCCCTGTCCATATCGGCGTAGAGGGTTGAAAGTTGCTTGAAAGACGGGGCATGAATGGTGTCGGTCATTGGGTGTCCTGTGGTCTGTTTTTTTTGGTTAAAAATGGGATCTGGGAAAAAACAGTTTTGCATAGAGGTTCAGGGCGTACCTGTCTGTCATGCTTGCAATCAGGTCGCACACCGATCGTTCCAGGGATGTTTCCTGGGGGTCCCAGTGTGCCATTTCCATCTTTGCGAGCTCCTGTTGCAGCTTTTCCGTGTTGTCCATGAAATAATGGTAGAGCTCTATGAGCACCTTTTTCGCTTTGATGAATTCCTTGTGGACTGAGGGGGAGCGGTAGACCTGATCGTATAGAAACTGGCGCAGCACGGTCATGGCTGAAAAGATCTCCCCGCCCATGGACAGCTTGAAATTACCATCCTCCGGGCCGCTGTTGTAGACAAGTTCTTCGATCATGGTCTTTGCCCGCTTTGAGTGGCTGGTGCCAAGTTTATCCACGCAGACGGCGGGGACCTCGTTCCGGGTGATGACACGGCTTCTGAGGGCGTCATCCAGGTCGTGGTTGAGGTAGGCGATGATATCGGCAATTCTGACGATTTTGCCCTCCACGGTGGAGGCTGCCTCTCCCGGGGTGGTGGGCATGATGTCTCCAAATCCTTTGGAATGCTTCAGGATGCCGTCCCTCACCTCGTGGGTCAGGTTTAGGCCTAGCCCTTTGTTGTCCAGGGTGTCCACCACCCGGAGGCTCTGCTCCTGGTGGGAAAAGTCCGGGGAGAAGATCTCCTTGAGTGCTGTTTCCCCGCCATGGCCAAAGGGGGTGTGGCCCAGGTCGTGGCCCAGGGCAATGGCTTCGGTAAGGTCCTCGTTGAGACTCATGGCCCGGGCGATGTTTCGGGCGATTTCCGACACCTCAAGGGTGTGGGTGAGCCGGGTTCTGTAGTGGTCGCCCATGGGTGATAGGAAAACCTGGGTCTTGTGTTTCAGTCTTCGGAAGGCGTTTGAGTAGACGATCCTGTCCCGGTCGAGCTGAAACGGGGTTCTGATGCTGCAGGGGTCTTCCTGCCGCAGGCGGCCGGCTGATTTTGAGCTTGGGCAGGCAAATTCCGAAAGAAATCCCTGTTCCCTTTTCTGGAATAATTCTCGTATGGAAGGGGGCTTGTTTTTGGTTGAAACGCCCTCTGTCTCCAGTTCTTCTGTCAGAGTGGTTCGTGCAAATGTCATGTATCCGTCGCAAATAATTAATATAAAATAGCTTCTTGTTAAGAAAACAATTGTGCATATTGTCAAAATTTTGTAAAGATATTTTTCTATGACAGTCATCGAAATCCATTGTTACAAGCAGAGGTGAAACCATCAAGTCGTCAGAGTATGAACACTATATGGCCCTGGCTCTGGGGTATGCGGAAAAAGCGTTTTCCCAAGGGGAATTTCCCGTGGGGGCTGTTATTGTTTGTGGGGGGCGGGTTGTGGCCGAAGGGTCCAGGGTGGGTACGACCCGGGAGTTGGCGCGGCCCAGTGAGATCGACCATGCTGAGATTCGGGCGTTGAGGCAGCTGGAACGGCTGGGGCAGGAGTTTGATCCGGCGGAAGCGGTGATCTTTTCCACCATGGAACCCTGTCTCATGTGTTTTTCCGCCATCATTCTTTCCGGGATAAAACAGGTGGTTTACGCCTATGAGGATCCCATGGGGGGCGGAACCGGCTGTGATCTGGATACGTTGGCTCCCCTTTACAAGTCGTCGGGGGTCAAGGTTGTTGCCGGGGTGACCCGGAAAAAAAGTCTTGATCTTTTTAAGCGGTTTTTTGAAAAAGAAGACAACGTTTACTGGAAGGACAGTCTGCTCGAGAGATACACCATTGGGCAGCTATAAGTGTTCTGCAAATAAAGCTTGCAATTTTGAAAAAGTGTGAATATAATAATAAGTTGCTATATGGTTTTAGCAGGACTGAGCAAAAAGGCAATTAAATCGCAGGAGGTGCGGGATAGCTAGACAGAGAAAACAAGACAGGACAAGTGTGAACAGGGATATCAGGGCCCCCGAGGTCAGGGTTGTGGGTGCTGATGGCGAACAGATAGGTGTCATGCCCATAGAGGAGGCTCTCCAGAAGGCCTCTGGGTTGCATATGGACCTTGTGGAAGTATCACCCAATGCACAACCGCCTGTCTGCAAAATAATGGACTATGGTCGATATAAGTACGAAGAGACCAAGAAACATCAGGAGGCCAGAAAGAAACAAAAGGGCTTTCAGGTGAAAGAGATCAAGGTCAGACCCGCTACGGATATTCATGATCTTCAGACAAAGGTCAAGCATATTCAGAAGTTTATCGGCAATAGGGATAAGGTCAAGGTGACATTGGTTTTCAGGGGTAGGGAGATCACGCTTTCCCAGCAGGCCCGGGAAGTTCTTGAGCGGGTGGCTGAGATGACAGACGAGTTTGCCCAGGTCGAGCAGTATCCCAAGTTTGAAGGTCGGACCATGACCATGGTGCTGTCACCCAAATAGGTCGGGCTGTTAACGGCCATGATTTAGATCTTGTGATGTCTCTGTGAAGTGCTGCTATAAAGATGGACAGGTGGTGCATTTGCCCCCCTTAAGGGGATGGATGTACCATTGTGTTTTTTTGGAGTAATACGAACCCAGGAGAGGAAAAATGCCGAAGATAAAGACAAATAGAGCCGCTGCAAAGCGTTTCAAAAAGACGGGATCTGGAAAGTTCAAATTCAGAAAGGCGAACTCAAGCCACATCCTGACTAAAAAAACCACAAAGAGAAAACGGTCTCTCAGGCTGGATCAGATTGTTTCTGCCAGCGATACGAAATCAGTTAAACGTCTGTTGCCCAACGGATAGACTAAGGATTCAAGGAGCGTATAGAACATGAGAATAAAAAGAGGATACAAGGCAAGAAGGCGCAGAAACAAGGTCTTGAAGCTGGCCAAGGGTTTCAGGGGTGGTCGTAGTAAGCTTTATCGTACTGCAGCAGATGCGGTTGACAAGGCCCTTGGTTACGCATATCGTGACCGCAGGGTTCGCAAACGGGAATTCCGCAAGCTCTGGATCACAAGGATCAATGCGGCAACCAAGATGAACGATCTCTCCTACGGCAAGTTTATCCATGGTCTGAAATTGGCCAAGATTGAGCTTGATAGAAAGGTTTTGGCCGAGCTGGCTGTTTCTGATCCTGCGGGCTTCTCTCAGATCGCCTCAAAGGCAGCGGCTCAGCTCTAGTCTGTTGAAGAAAAAGGGTGGAGATTGTTGTGGGAAAAACGATACAAGAAATTGAAGAGAACGCCTTAGGGGATCTTGCAAAGGCTTCTGGGCTAGCGGAGGTGGAGGCCCTCTCCACCCGCTATCTAGGTCGAAAGGGCGAGCTAACCACATTTTTGAGAAATATCTCAAAAATGGACATAGATGAACGACCGGCGGCCGGAAAGAATGCAAATCTGCTGAAGGTAAAGCTTGATGGCGCGTTCAAGGCTGCAATGGATCGCTTGTCCGACGCGGACGGTGATGGGGCGTTCATCGATGTGACCCTGCCGGGAAGGCCTGTGACGCGGGGAACCCTTCACCCTGTTACCCAGGTCACCCAAGAAATCTCAGATGTCTTTTTGCGGCTGGGGTTTGATATCGTGGAAGGGCCGGAGGTCGAAACCGAGTACTACAATTTCGAGGCCCTCAACATTCCAAAGTATCATCCAGCGCGGGATATGCAGGACACCTTTTATGTGTCCGACTCCATCCTTCTTCGGACCCACACCTCTCCGAATCAGCCCAGGGTGATGGAGCGGGTTGAGCCGCCGGTTCGAATGATCGCGCCTGGTAAGGTTTACCGGTGTGATTCCGATCTCACCCACACGCCCATGTTTCATCAGGTAGAGGGGTTGATGGTGGATAAGAACATCTCCTTTGGAGATCTTAAGGGAACCCTCACCACTTTTATCCATGAGATTTTTGATGCCGACACCTCCCTTCGGTTCAGGCCCAGCTTCTTCCCTTTTACCGAACCCAGCGCCGAAGTCGATATTCGCTGCGTGATGTGCAAGGGCAAGGGTTGCCGTATCTGTTCTAAGACCGGATGGCTCGAGGTACTTGGGGCCGGCATGGTTCACCCTGCGGTCTTTGAAAACGTGGGGTATGATACCGACGTTTACACAGGATTCGCTTTTGGCATGGGAATTGAGCGTATAGCAATGCTCAAATACGGGATCGATGATCTCCGGAAATTTTTCGAAAACGATATGCGCTTTTTAGGGCAGTTTTGATATGAAAGTCAGTTTAAGCTGGTTAAATGAATATGCGTCAATCAACTCCGACCCCGAAGAGATGGCGGCAAAGCTTACCATGGCCGGTCTTGAGGTCGAGGCCTATAACAGTCGGTTCGATTATCTTGACAAGGTGGTCGTTGCCAGGGTCGAAGCGGTTGTAAGGCATCCCAAAGCGGATCGGTTGAATTGTTGCAGGGTTAATGTGGGTGAAGAGGTGCTCAGCATCGTCTGTGGTGCCCCCAATGTCAAGGAGGGGATGCTTGTCCCCTGTGCCCGGATCGGAGCCGTTCTGCCCGGGGATTTTAAAATCAAGAAGGGCAAGCTCAGGGGTGAAGTCTCCGAGGGCATGCTCTGCAGTGCATCCGAGCTCAAACTCGACGCCGATACTTCCGGTCTGATGCCCCTTGATTCATCCCTTGTGCCCGGTACCCCTCTGGTTGAGGCGCTCAATCTCTCCGACACTGTGTTTGAGATTGATCTTACGCCAAACAGGCCCGATTGTCTCAGCATGATTGGTGTGGCTAGGGAAGCTGCGGTTTTCCAGGATCCGCCCGTTGAATTGAACCTCCCGGGGACGGTAATGCCTTTTGAGCGGGCTGCTGTCTCCATCAACGACCTTGCCAAGGTTGACATTCAAAACCCCGAACTTTGCCCCCGGTACTGCGCCTCCCTTTTGGTTGACGTGACCGTAGGGCCCTCTCCCTTCTGGCTTCAGCAGCGGCTGGAGTCTGTGGGACTGACCCCCATCAACAACGTTGTCGATGTGACCAACTATGTGATGATGGAGACCGGGCAACCCCTCCATGCATTTGACTATGATCTATTGTCCCAGAACAGGATCGTGGTGAAAACTGCAGGAACCGGAACGGAATTTACCACCCTGGACGGCAAGGCCCATCGCCTTGAGTCTGATATGCTGATGATCTGCGACGGAGAGAAACCTGTTGCCATTGCCGGGGTGATGGGGGGAGAAAATTCCGAAATTTCTGAGGGTACCACCCGGGTGCTTATAGAGAGTGCTTACTTTAATCCCGTTTCCGTTCGTAAGACGGCCAAGCGCACCGGTATTGGCACCGACGCCTCCCATCGTTTCGAGCGGGGCGTGGATCCAGCGGCCACCCGGCAGGTGCTGGAGCGAGCGACTGTCATCATGGCCGATCTTTCCGGAGCGTCCATTGCAGAGGGGATCATTGATGAACACCCAATGCCGTGTACCGCTGTTGAGATTCGCCTGAACACCGACCATCTCAACCGTCGACTTGGGACGGACCTTGGGTCGGACAAAATTAAGACCCTGCTGGAGTCTGTCGCTTTCGGGGTTGCCCGGGAATCGGAAAATTTTCTCAAGGTGTCTGTGCCGTCCTTCAGGGTTGACGTGACCCGGCCCGAGGATCTTTCCGAAGAAGTGGCCCGGCTCTGGGGATACAACAATATCCAGACAAGCTTTCCTGCGGTATCTCCCTCACGGACGAGCCTTTCCCCAATACTTGCTTTCAGGCAAACGGTGCGGGAGTGCATGACCGGATTTGGGTTCAGCGAAGCGGTCAACTACAGTTTTACCAGTGCCGATTCCTGTGACCGCCTAAACCTGGAGGTCAACGATCCACGGCGTTCGGTGGAGACACTTCTCAATCCCATCTCCGAGGATATGTCGGTGATGCGCAGTTCTCTTCTTTTCGGACTTTTGGAGACCATGAAGCGCAACAACGCCCAGCAGGTGGATACCTTAAAGTTGTTTGAGGTGGGGAACGCCTTTATTGC
The DNA here is from genome assembly GCA_016342325.1 of Desulfobacterium sp. Lineage (GTDB taxonomy): Bacteria > Desulfobacterota > Desulfobacteria > Desulfobacterales > Desulfobacteraceae > Desulforapulum. Next base: position 54,486 of record JAEINR010000020.1, on the reverse strand, counting down.
AACTCAAAAAGGAGTTCAGCCAAATGAGCGGGAGAAGCTTTCCGGCCTCTGGACAGGCTCACGGGTTTCTCCTTCCTGGCATGCCAAGGCGGAGGGCTGTGATTTCTTCGACCTAAAGGGGGTCATCGAGGGACTTTTAGGACACTTCGGAGTTACCGATGCTGTTTTTGCCCGGGCGTCCAAGGAAGACCATCCCTATTTCAAACAAGGGGTTGCAGCTTCTATTGCGGTCGGTGGAAACTTCTTGGGGGTTTTGGGGCAGGTGGATGCCACGGTGTTGAAAAATTTTGGTCTCAAACAGGACGCCTTTGTTTTTGAACTGGACATGGCTGCACTTCTGGCTTCGGCTCCCGAGGCCGTGGTTGCGGCACCGCTTCCCAAGTTCCCGGCAATATCCCGGGATATCACCCTGGTGGTGGATCGGGATGTGGTGTCCGGAGACATCATGGCAGAGGTCGCGTCCTTTGTAAAAAAAGAGAAACTGGTGGAGGATGCCTTTCTTTTTGATGTCTATGAAGGAGAGCCTCTTGCCGAGGGAAAGCGGTCGATCTCCTTGCGGATTATTTACCGATCCTGGGAAAAGACCTTGAAAGAGAAAAAAGTCAAAGGGCTGCACGATCGGATCTCAAAGACCCTGATCGAGGGGTTTGGGGCGGGTCTTCCTTCCTGATCCTTGGGGAGGCTGGGATGTTGCTTTCGGTGTCGCTAATACGAATATTGGGAAACTTGCTGTTGACACTGGAAACTATTTGTGGTACTCTTTTGAATTAAGGTGCGGGTATAGCTCAGTTGGTAGAGTACAAGCTTCCCAAGCTTGGGGTCGCGAGTTCGAACCTCGTTGCCCGCTCCATTAATACATTAGGTAGCGGCAGGTATTTGTTCCATAGTGTTTGAGTGATATTCGATCTAAGCCTTCAGCAGCGTTTTTTTATGAGGACTTAATAGTTGTTTTTTGCATCAGGGAACGGGCATCTGCCCGTTTTTCTATTTTTTGGAGATCTGTTAACACGAGCTTGGACAGGGGGTCGCCGGTGAGAGCGTCATGAAGATACAACAGAAAAATCAAGATCCCATTATTGTCGGGATAGAAGAGGTGGCAGAGCCCCTGTGTCTTGCAGAGGGGTTTGAACTTGTGCACGTGGAACGCCTCTCGGACCAGGGCGGAATGCTTGTTCGGGTCTACCTTGACAAGCCAAGCGGCATTACAATTGACGACTGCGTCCACATGGCAAGGCAACTGGGTGACCTGATCGATGTCCATTTGGAGGATATTGAGTCCTATCGACTCGAAGTCTCCTCCCCTGGTTCGAAACGGCCTTTGAAAAAAGCGGCCGACTTTGAACGGTTCAAGGGAAGGAAGGTGAAGATCGAGACCTTTGAACCCATTGAAGACCGTCAAAAGTTTACTGGAATCCTGAACGGGATTCAAGACGGGTGCGTTGAAGTTGTTGTTAATAAAAAGACGATTGCTTTTCAATTTGAACAGATCAGCAAATCAAGACTTGCTTAGCCACATGGAGAGTAGTGATGCTTATTACAGATATTAAACGGGTTATTGAGCAGGTAAGCCGGGAAAAGGGCATAAACATTGAGGTGCTCATAACCACTCTTAAGGAGGCTGTTGAATCGGCTGCCAAAAAAAAGCTTGGGACCAGAGCCGATGTAGAAGTTCACTATGATGAGAAGAGTGGTGAGGTCGAAGTCTTTCAGTTCAAGGAGATTGTGGCCGATGTCGACGATCCCAACATCGAACTGACCCTTAAAGAGGGGCAGAAATATGATCCGGCGTGTGAAGTGGGCGACAGCCTTGGCATTAAGATTGACACAGCCGAGTTCGGCAGGATCGCTGCCCAGAGCGCCAAACAGGTGATCATCCAGAAGATGAAGGAAGCCGAACGGAATGCCGTGTACGAGAACTTCATCCATAAAAAGGGCGAGATCATCAATGGAATCGTCCAGCGGATAGACCGGGGCAACATCATTGTCAACCTGGGGCAGGCCGAGGCCGTACTTACCTCCAGGGAGCAGATGCCTCGGGAAAACTACCGCCGTGGGGATCGTATCCGGGCTTATATCCTCGATGTGCTTGAAGAGGCCAGGGGTGCACAGGTCATTCTTTCCCGAACCCATCCCGAATTCATTGCAAAGTTGTTTGCAACAGAGGTTCCGGAAATTGCCGAGGGAATCGTGAGTATCCGAGGAACGGCCCGGGAGTCTGGCGTTCGATCCAAGATCGCCGTGAGCTCCACCGATTCCGATGTGGATCCCGTAGGTGCCTGTGTCGGCATGAGGGGTAACCGGGTTCAGAGCATCGTTCAGGAGCTCCGGGGCGAGAAGATCGATATCGTTCCCTGGAACCCGGACGTGGCAAAATTTGTCTGTAACGCCTTGGCTCCGGCGGAAATTGCAAGGGTTATCATAGACGAGGACAACCGGAGTATGGAGGTGATCGTTCCAGACGACTTCCTCTCCATTGCCATCGGAAAGAACGGGCAAAACGTTCGTTTGGCCTGCAGGCTCACCGGTTGGCACCTGGAGGTGATGAGCGAGGATGAGTACAGTAGTGAACTCAAGCAGGGGTACGACTCTTTGATGTCGATCCCCGGCGTTTCCCTTGCCATGGCCGAAAAATTGTTCAAGGGCGGGTTCAACTCGTTCAAGGATGTTTCTGCGGCCAATCCCGGTGACCTGTCATCGGTGACGGATCTTGAAGAGGTAGACGCAGATAAGCTGATTAAGAGTGCAAAAACAATGGCTGGGGTGAACCCGGAAATTGCCGCATCCGAGCCTGTTGAGGAAACCTCTCTTTCGGAAGGGGATTCCCCTGAAGAACTGGATGAAGCATCTGAGGAGCTGGATGAAACATCTGAAGAGCTGGATGAAGCATCTGAGGATCTGGATGAAGCATCTGAAGAGTTGGATGAAGCATCTGAAGAGTTGGATGAAGCATCTGAAGAGCCGGACGATGTGCTTGATGAGCCGAACGAAGCGCCTGACAAAGAACCAGAACCGGGCGAGTAGGTGTGCCGATGCAACAATAGGTTGGCATGGACGGAATTTACTGCAGAGCACGAAGCCTGGCAGTAGCTGTTTCGTGGAAATCAGGCTTCTAACAAACAGAATATGAGATCAATATTTGGGGGGACCAATGGCAAAAATCAGGGTATATGAGCTGGCCAAAAAGCTGAATATGACGAATAAAGCGCTCCTTACAAAGCTTAAGGCTATGAACATAGAAGTGAAAAGCCATATGAGCTCTCTGGAGGGTGAAACGGAGAGTCAGGTCCGAAAAAGCCTGTTTGGCCAGAAAAAGCAACAGGCGGACACCCGGGTGAAACCTTCTGTGATTCGAAGACGTAAGCCGGATACGATCAAAGCGCCGGAAGAAGCGGAAGAGCAAGAAGAACCTGTCCAGGACACGGCAACTCCTGTTGCCAAGGAGGAAGAACCCATCGTATTCGAGAATGTCCCTGAAGATCCCAAAAAAGAAGAGGCCGCACTTGAGCTCAAAGAGTCCAATGTTGTAGAGCCCCCCGAGATAGAGCCGGAGGAAACGCCTGAACCAAAGGCTGCTGTCCCGGAGAAGCCGGTTAAAGCCAAGTCCAAGTCGGCTAAAATTATCCAAAGGCCGGTCGAGGCGCCAGAACAGGCTCCAGAGGCGGTTGAAGAGCCGATCGAGGTCAAAGACGAGCCCTCGCCTGTAGCTGAAACAGAACAGGTTGCGGCTGTCTCAACAGAGCAGGCGCCTGAACAGCTGGAAAAAGAGCCCGAGCCGATCGTTGAAACGAAACCGGTTGAGGCTGCTCAGAAAGAGCAGGTGCCGGAGACGGCAGCGAACGAGTCCGAGCCGGTCAAGGCGACCGACGAGAACCAAAAAACAGAGGAAAAGGCTTCAGAAAAAGAGCCTCAACCCGAACAAGAGGATACCGCTATAGAGGCCAAGGAAACATCCAAGGATGCCCCAGAGTCTGAGACCGAGGTTCCCGGAAAAAGCATGGATACAGCTGAAGAAAACGATAAGAAACGAAAAAAGAAAAAGGTTCAGAAACGCTCAACGCCTGCAAAGATAATCAAGATGGCTGTGCCCATCCCGGTCTCCCCTAGGACCAAGACCAGAGAGGCGGCGCAACGAACCAACGGTAGGCCAAAACCGGCCGGGGCCGGTCCTGGTCAGCAGACTCAACGTCCCGCTGCTGGTGCTCGTCCTGCTCCCGGTGCTCGTCCTGCTCCCGGTGCTCGTCCCGCTCCCGGCGGTCGTCCTGCTGCTGGCCGTCCCGCTCCCGGTGGACGTCCTGATACCATCCCACCTGCCAGTGAGGCCGATGCAAAGCGAAGCAAGAAAAAAGAGTGGAAGACTAAAAAAGAAGGCGCTCCCGTAGGAGATGCCTTTTCAAAGGGCGCTCCCAGGAAGAGAAAATCCGTTGTCGAGGGCAAGGATCTCTACGAGAGACGGCCAGGGGGCAAAAAGGGCCGAAGAAAAGATACAAGGTATAAGAAGGCAAAGACCCTGAAGACCCAGATTACCGTTCCAAAGGCCATCAAGAGGCGTGTCAAGATCGATGAGACCATCGAGCTTGCAGAGCTTGCAAAACGAATGGGAATCAAGGCCAACGAGATGATCGTGAAGCTCATGGGCCTGGGCGTTATGGCAACGGTTAATCAGACCATTGATTTTGATACGGCTACCCTTGTGGCTGCAGAATTCGACTATGAAGTGGAAAAGGCTTCCATGGAGGAGGATATCGTCCTCCAGGTACAGGAGGCTGAGGTTGATCTTGAGAAGCAGGTTTCAAGACCGCCTGTTGTCACCATCATGGGTCATGTTGACCATGGTAAGACCTCGCTTCTGGACATGATTAGGAAGTCTAAGATCGCCACAGGTGAGGCCGGTGGAATCACCCAGCACATCGGTGCCTATAGTGTGGATACCCCCAGCGGGACCATCACCTTTCTCGATACCCCGGGCCATGCTGCCTTTACATCCATGCGATCCAGGGGGGCCCAGGTGACTGACTTGGTTGTCCTGGTGGTTGCTGCGGACGACGGTGTCATGCCCCAGACCATTGAGGCCATCAACCATTCAAAGGCTGCGGGTGTTCCCGTGGTGGTGGCTGTCAATAAGATGGATAAGCCGGGCGCTGATCCGGACAGGGTAACCCGGGAACTTTCGGAACAGGGTCTTTTGTCAGAGGAGTGGGGCGGCGACGTCATCTTTGGCAAGGTGTCTGCAAAGACAGGCGATGGCATCGACGCGTTGCTTGAGATGATTTTACTCCAGGCGGAGGTGCTCGAGCTGAAGGCCAACCCAGATAGGCTTGCCACCGGTAATGTCATTGAGGCACGGCTTGACGCCGGTCGGGGACCTGTTGCCACTATCCTGGTGAATCAGGGTACCCTTAGGGCAGGTCAGCCCGTTGTCTGCGGACTCCATGCAGGTAAAATCCGCGTGATGATCGGTGACACCGGTCAGGACGTGAAGGAAGCAGGACCCAGCACACCGGTTGAGATCGTCGGGCTGAGCGGTGTTCCCGAAGCAGGCGATGAGTTTGTTGCCCTTGATTCGGAAAAGGATGCCAAGCACGTGAGTGATTCAAGGATGCACAAGCAGCGGGCGAAGATTCTTGCAAAGCGGAGCCGTGCAAACCTTGAAAGGCTTTTCGACAGCATGGGTGGCGACGAGGTGAAGGAGTTGAAGCTCATTGTTAAGGCCGATGTTCACGGTAGTATCGAAGCCCTGAACGAGTCCATCATGAAGCTTGAACAGGATGAGGTCAACATCTCCATCGTCCATACCGGCACCGGCGCCATCAACGAGTCTGATGTTTCCCTTGCCGCTGTTTCCGACGCCATCATCATCGGATTCAACGTTCGGCCCACGCCAAAGGTCCGCACCATGGCCAAGGACGAGAACGTGGACATGCGCTTCTATGATATCATTTACAATGTTATCAACGATATCAAGGCTGCCATCACAGGACTCATGCCATCCACCTTCCACGAGAAAATCCTTGGAAGTGCCGAGGTGAGAGACACGTTTGTCATTCCCCACAAGGGCCTTACCATTGCCGGATCCTTTGTCTTGGATGGTAAGATCACCAGGGGTCAGAAGATTCGACTTCTCAGGGACGGCGTGGTCAAGTGCGATTCCACCGTATCCTCCCTCAGGCGATTCAAGGACGATGTCAAGGAAGTTGCCCAGGGGTATGAGTGCGGCATCGGCATCGAGCGCTACAACGACATCAAGATAGGCGATATCTTCGAGAGCTATGAGATCGAAGAGAGAAAGGCCCAAATGGAGCAGATAAAGGAATGAAGCCATATCCAAGATCCGAAAGAGTCGGTATAAAAATCCAGGCGGTTCTTTCGGAGCTGATCCATAAGAAGATCCAGGACCCACGGGTCGAGCTGGCCACCATCAGCAGCGTACAGGTCACCTCGGATTTGAAACTCGCCTACGTCTACTTTTCGGTTTTCGGCGGCGAGGATCGGATCAAGGAGGCCGCCGAAGGGTTCAGGAGTTGCCATGGGTTTATCAAGCGCCATGTGGCATCAAAACTTCAGCTTCGATACATGCCGGAACTGAAGTTCCTCCATGATAAATCCTTTGACCATGGCTCTAAGATCGATGCGCTGCTTCGATCTGTTTCAAAGGAGAGCGACCCGGAAGAATGAACCACGGAATCGTTGCCGTAGACAAACCCGAGGGCATTTCATCGGCCAAGGTCGTTGCCCGGGTAAAGAGGCACCTCAACGTCAAGAAAGTCGGGCATACCGGCACCCTGGACCCCTTTGCCACAGGGCTTATGCTCTGCGGCATCAACAAGGGGACTCGGATCTCAAGGTTTTTACTGGGCGGCCCCAAACAATATCGGGCCACCCTTTGCCTTGGGGTTACGACAGACACCCTGGACTGCACAGGCCAGGTGGAAAACAGGGCCGACCCATCGGTCCTAACCCAAATTACGGAACAACAGGTCCAGGAGGTGGTCAACGCCTTTCTCGGCCCCCAGCTCCAGCATCCTCCCATTTACTCTGCCCTGAAGCACAATGGCCAGCCCCTCTACAAACTGGCCCGCCAAGGTAAGGCCGTGCAAAAGCCGCCCAGGGCGATAGAGATCTACTCCATCGCCATGGTTAAGGTTGAGATGCCCCATGTGACCATTGATGTGCACTCCTCTGCCGGGACCTATATCCGTAGTCTTGCCCAGGACATCGGAACCAAGCTTGGCTGCGGCGCCCACCTGACTGCCCTTCGGAGGACCCATTCCTGCGGATTTTCCGTGGACAGGGCGGTTTCCCTTTCCGACTTCGAATCCATGGACCTTGATGGGGCGATACAGAGAATTGTGCCCATGGCCGAGGTGCTCTCGTTCATGCCCGGGTTTGAAGCGGACGGCGAGCTGTTGAGAAAAATTGGCTTTGGCCAGGATCTCTCCCTTGATAAGAAGATCGCTCCCCCGGTGGATATGGGCAAACCCTTTGTGAAAATCGTTAATCCGGATGGCGGTCTTGCGGCCGTGGTCGAGTACGATCCTGACGGTGACAAATATAATTATTGTTGCGTTTTTGTCGATTAACATTTAGCATATAGCGTTTGGAAAAACAGGTAATGGGTTTTCCGATCCGTTTTTGGTCGTCTGAATGGAATATTGGATGACCGCTTTATTGAATCCCTATCATAGGGCTTCCTTATATTTATTTATTCCAAAGAATAAGGAGTACAAAAGTGGTTTTACTGGCAGAAAACAAAGAAGAAATGATCGAGAATTTCAAGCTCCATGAGGGTGACACAGGATCACCTGAAGTGCAGGTGGCTCTTCTGACCCACCGAATCAGCTACCTTACTGATCATGTCAAAATCCACAAAAAAGATCACCATTCAAGAAGGGGTCTTCTTATCCTTGTTGGAAGGCGTCGCAGCCTTCTTGATTATCTCAAGAAAAAGGACATCTCAAGATATCGTTCGTTGATCGAAAGACTCGGTCTGAGACGATAGCATGAACGGAACCGGCACCATCCCTGGTGCCGGTTCGACTTAACAAACAGGCGGCGCCTCTTTGGCAGATACCTGAATAAGTTCGCATATGCAGCATAAAAACCGTCGTGATTTTTATGCTGGAGGTGCGGGTTTATTCTGTATGAAGATGCTTTTGAGCCGCCTCTTTACAGGAGCAAATTATGGAACAAATATTCAAAACCCAGCTTAACGGCAAGGATTTCACCATCACTGCCGGAAAAATCGCAAAACAGGCTTCAGGGTCGGTCATCGTACAGCACGGCGAGACCATTGTGCTCGTGACCGCCGTTGCGGCAAAAACCCCTAGGGATAACGTCTCTTTTCTTCCCCTTACTGTGGAGTACCAGGAGAAGATCTATGCTGCCGGTAGAATCCCGGGCAACTATTTCAGGCGGGAGATCGGCCGGCCCAGTGAAAGGGAGACCCTGACAGCTCGCCTCATCGATCGTCCCATCCGCCCTCTGTTTGAGAAGGGATGGGCCTGTGAGATCCAGGTGATTGCCACCGTCATCTCCACCGACAAGAAAAACGAGCCGGATGTCCTTGCCTTGGTTGGCGCCTCCGCTGCACTCCAGATGTCTGACATTCCCTTTGCAGGTCCCATCGCAGGGGTGAGGGTCGGTCGCATCGACGGCGAATTTGTTGCCAACCCCACCATTGAGCAGATGGAAGACAGTGATATTGAGCTTGTGGTTGCAGGGTCCAAGACCGGTGTGGTCATGGTGGAGGGCGGTGCCAACATCGTTTCCGAAGCTGAGATGCTCGATGCGATCTTTTTTGGCCATGAGAGCATGCAGCCCATCATCGAACTCCAGGAAGAGCTTAAGGCAGCCCTTGGTAAAGAAAAGCGGGCCTATACCCCCCCCGAGGTGGACCAGGAGCTTCTTACTAAGGTTACTGAACTTTGTGAAGGGAACATTCATACCGCTGTCCAGACCCAGGGAAAGATGGAACGGACCAAGGCCCTTGATGTTGTTCGAGCTGAGATGATCGCGTCCCTTGGTGAGGATTTCTCTGACCGGGTGGGTGAAGTGAAATCCATTTTCGGAGATCTCATCAAAAAGGTCTCCCGGAAGATTGTCCTGACTGAGAACAAGCGAATCGACGGCCGGGCCTTTGACAAGGTCAGGGAGATCACCTGCGAGGTGGGTACCCTGCCACGGCCCCACGGCAGTGCGCTGTTTACCCGGGGCGAGACCCAGGTACTGGGCATTCTGACCCTGGGATCGGGACCGGACGAGCAGCGGGTCGAGACCCTGAACGGAAACGAGACCCGGAACTTCATGCTCCACTACAACTTTCCTCCCTTTTCCGTTGGCGAGTGCCGGCGGGCGGGTGGACCGAGCCGTAGGGATATCGGTCACGGCAATCTTGCCCACCGAGCCCTTGCGCGGGTTCTGCCCAATTCTGAGGATTTCGAATACACCATCCGCCTTGTGGGCGAGGTGATGGAGTCCAACGGTAGCTCTTCCATGGGCACTGTATGCGCTGGCACCCTGGCCCTCATGGACGGTGGCGTGCCCATCAAATCCCCTGTATCCGGTATTGCCATGGGACTTGTTTCCGACGAGGAGAACACCGTTGTTCTCAGCGATATCCTCGGAGATGAGGATCATTTCGGAGACATGGACTTCAAGGTGGCCGGCACTGAAGAGGGTATTACAGCGCTTCAGATGGACATCAAGATTCGGGAACTCTCCAAGGATGTCCTGATCAAGGCCCTTAACCAGGCTCGGGAAGGACGGCTTCACATCCTAAAGCGCATGCTTGATACCCTGGACAACGCCAGGGACAACATGTCGCCCTATGCACCCAAGATCATCAGCGTCAAGATCAATCCCGACAAGATCCGGGAGATCATCGGCCCTGGAGGTAAGATGATCCGCTCCATCCAGGCGGACACCAACACCAACATCGAGGTGGACGACTCCGGTCTTGTGAAGATCGCAGCGGAAAACCAGGAAGATGGTGAGGCCGCAGCAAAGATCGTCACCGACATCGGACTCGATCCTGAGATTGGCGCTATTTACGAGGGAGAGGTGGTGAAGATCACCGATTTCGGTGCCTTTGTAAGAATCAAGACCGGCACGGACGGCCTGGTTCATATCTCCGAGCTTGCCAACCAGCGAGTGAAGAAGGTCACCGATGTGGTCAAAGAGGGTGAGGTCATCCGGGTCAAGGTACTTGAGATCACCCGGGACGGAAAGATCCGCCTTAGCCTCAAGGCTGTAGAGAACGACGAGAAATAGTGAAAAGCCCCTGCTTATCCATCTGCCCCCTGGCAAGTGGCAGCAGGGGCAATTCTGTGTTTGTGTCGGGCGGAACCACCTCCATTCTTGTTGACGCCGGGTTTTCCGGTGTGGAACTTGAGCGGAGGATGCGTGCCAAAGCGCTTTCGCCCGATAACCTCTCCGCCGTGGTGGTGACCCATGAGCACACGGACCACATCCAGGCCGCAGGCATATTGAGCCGGCGTTACAACATCCCCCTTTACCTCAATTTAAAGACCCACCTGGCGGCTGAAGCCAAGCTGGGGAAGGTTGATCAGGTCAATCTTTTCGCCTGTGGCACCCGGTTTGAGATCGGGGAGTTGACCATCAATCCCTTTTCCATCTCCCATGATGCCGCTGACCCCTTGGGGATGACGGTTGAGCACGGTAGCGCAAAGCTTGGTATTGCAACGGATCTCGGCATTGCCACGAATCTTGTGCGCCAGCACCTTCGCGGATGCAATCTTCTCTATGTGGAAGCGAACCACGATCCCCACCTGCTCAATATCGGTCCCTATCCCTGGTATCTGAAACAGCGGGTCAAGAGTCGAAGGGGCCACCTCTCCAACCAGGAAGCGGCAGCCCTTGTCTGTGATGTGAGAACCCCGGCCCTTGCCCATGTGATCCTGGCCCATTTAAGCGAACAGAACAATTGCCCTGAAAAGGCCCTCCAGGTGATGACCGAAGCCCTGGACTCCCCCCATATCGGGGTTGAAGTCGCAAGGCCCGATCTGCCTGGCGCCCTTATCGATCTGTGAGCCGCTTCATCCCCTAGGACAACGTTTTTTTGTCGTCCAGCATGGCTCTTACCTTATTCATAAACTGGGTTGCATCCTTTGTGTCAATTGTGTCTGTCTCATTCAGGGCTTCAAGCATCTGAATGGCTGTCAACCGGTTCTCCGCTCCCCGTATAAGCTTGGGAATGACTGCGATGGCCCGCTCCTCGTCAAACTGAAGCAGCTTCACCTGTTCGAGCATCTGCTGTTTCAGGTCGGCTTCGCTGCTGTTGCTCATGATATTGTGGATGGTGACAAGCTTGCGGATGTATTTGAGCTCCTCCTGTTCAAAGGTGTGGTCCACACCAATCAACCCCGCCATCAGCCGAAACAGCCCCTTGACAAATCCCCCTTTCTCCATGTCGGCGCGCATTTTTTTCTGTTCTTGTCGTTTCTTTTTATTGCCCTGCTTCTCCATCTCTTTTTTCAGTTTATCCTCTTTTGCCGAGATCTCGTTGATGCGCCCTTCAAACGAATCCCGGACAAAGGCGTTGCCGTAGATGGTCTTGAAGCAGAACTCCTGGGCGTCGTCCCGGATATCCCGAAAGGCGTCCCAAATTCCTGCCACTGCCTTGGCGTTGCTCTTTTCCAGGGAGAGAAACAGGTTGTCCTGGGATACCTGGCGCCGGTTCTCCTTCACCAGGGGGGCCCAGGCCTTGAACGGGGCCATCCAGGGGTTCTTCTCTGAAAACGCAGACCGGGACCAGCGAAGTGGATTGGCCTGTCTCAGCATTTCCGCGGAAGATTCCGTTGTAAACCACTTGACCCAGGGGCTTAAAAAGGTCTGGTAGAATTCGTCGTTAAAGTCCGACACGGCCGATACCGCGCGGAAATCCTCTTCGTCCAGATTCCCGTCATCCAGGGCAAGGATGTCATCCATGACGCGCTCTTCAAACTTGACCTTGTAGTCGCCTGTTTCACTGAAGTCTTCACCTTCATCAATGACCATCTCGTAGAGGCCCGGGCTCAGATATTCCATAAGGTCAATACTGCCGATGATCTCTGTGTGCTCCTTTTTAGAGACCTTGGTTGATACAAAGATACCCAGGTGGCCAATGGTCTTGTGGACAAGGTAGACCACCACCTGGCCCTGGTTCTTGAGCCCTTCCACCGATTCCCAGACCCTGACGATCCAGTTGAGGGCCTGCTGGGGAGGGGTGATATTGTCTCCGCTTGATGCAAATACAAGAATCGGGTCATTTATATTTTTCAGGTCTATTCGGGTCTCCTCATCCAGTTCAAGGAGTCCCTGCTCCAGCCGGTTACCCACAAAGAGGTTGGCCACGATAAAGCGGATCTCCTCCGCTGTCATGTAGTAGTAACCGTTCCACCATCGCTCAAACTCCAGGTAGCGTTTCTCCTCTGTATCTACCTTGGCGTAGACGTTATACTGCTTTGTCCAGAAGGTGTTTGACGGGTTCAGGTCTTCAAATCCCGACACAAGGTTTGCCCCGTCAAATTTTCCCCCGCCAAGATCGCTCCACAAGGAGGCCATCCAGGTGCCGCCGGTGAGTCCGCCCTTGTATCGCATGGGGTTTTTACCGTCCACCCCGGCCCAGTAGGAGAGGGGGGAGCCGTTGAACACCAGGGGGCCGGTGATGTCGGGCCGGTCGGCCCCTATCAGGGCCGAAGCCCATCCCCCCTGGCAATTGCCGATGAGGGCGGGTTTGTCTGCATCCGGGTGAAGGCGGCCGATCTCTTCGATGAATTTCACCTGGCTGCGCTGGACATCGGCCAGGGTCTGACCCGGTTCCGGGTTGGGGAAAAAAAGTATGAAATAGACGGGATGGCCTAGGACAAGGGCGACGCCGATCTCCGAGTCCCGCTTGGAACCGCCGATGCCCGGTCCGTGGCCCGCCCTGGGATCGATGATCACGATGGGGCGCCGTATGGATTTGGTGGTCCGGGTGGTCTCGTCCACCTGAACGGCCCTTCGTTCTTCATCGTCCTCTTTCTTGAACACGGGCTGGTTACGACGGTCGATGATCTTGACCAGGGCAAAGTTCACCGGCTTGTCAAATTCTCTTCCATCCATGACGATCTTGTAGTCAAAGGTGAGAACCGGTGGGTTGCCCTGGGCCATGTGCTCATGGTATATGTCTCCCCGTTTTCGCAAGACGTCCATGAACAGAATTGATCGCTGCCATGCATCGTCAACGTATTCCCATGCGTCGTTAAAAAGGGGGGGTCCTGAAACCGCTGTGGTCGGTTGCTGTTGTTCCATGTCTTCCTCCTGTGATCTCGTTGTTGGCCGAAACGTGAAACGCCATTCATAGCCACGGGGGGCTGACGCTGTGCCCGGCGGTTGACAATAACAAAAAGAAAATCCCCGGTTCATGGGGATGCCATGGAACCGGTTCGATGGTGGTGTGTGCGAATTTAATTGTTAATCTACGGAATTGATCGGGTGCTTTGATCCTAAAAACTATAGCCAAATTGTCATTTTAAAGTCAAGGAAGAACTTAAATAACTTATAGCGCTGGGCATTTAAATCGACCCCATTTCTTGTTAAAATAGGGAATAGGTATCAATTGTGAGTGCAAACAGCTATCGTTTGCTTGACACCCTGGCTTGGGTTGTATAGAAGTCTATTCTGTTGATCCCTGGCAGTACCCTTGCCTGGGGAGCGAGTGTTAATTTAACCCCATCCGGGAGAGTCGTTTTGAACCTTGTTGCTCTGATCCTGATCACCGTTTCCGCTGTGATGCATGCCGGCTGGAATCTCCTTGGCAAGCATGAGAACCCGGATGCCGCATTTTTCCTTGTTGCCACCGCCTTTGGCAGCGTCATGATGGTACCCGTGGTGATCTTCTGGTTACCCCTTGCCCCCAAGATTTCCCTTCATGCCTGGCTGCTCACCGCCCTGGGGGGGTTGTTCCAGGCCCTTTATTACGTGACCCTGGCCTTTACCTACCGCCATGGTGAGATGTCCGTGGCCTATCCCATTTCCCGTTCGTTTCCCCTGGTCCTGGTGGTCCTGGCATCCCTGGCCCTTGGCAAGGGAGCGGAGATCTCCGGGCTCTGTCTCATGGGGGTGGCTGCCATTGTTGCGGGAAGCGTTGTTTTGCCCATGGCGCGGTTCCGGGATGTCCGGTTAAAGTCTTACGCCAACGCCTCCTCCCTGATGGCCCTGGTGGTGGCCTGCACCACGGCTGGCTACTCTGTGGTGGACGATGTTGCCCTGTCCATCTTGGTTCCCGCCCTGGAGGGGGATCTTCGGTTCTGTAATATCTCCCTGCTTTATCTTTTTTTTCAGAATGGGTTTGCCATTTTTTTTCTCATGGTCATGACCCTTCCCAAGAAAAGGGGACGTAAAAGGGTCAGGGAGATCTGGCGCCACCGGCTCAGGAATACGGTCATTGCCGGCATCGGTGTCACCGCCACCTACAGTCTCGTGTTGATGGCAATGACCCTTGCCGACAATGTCACCTATGTGGTGGCCTTTCGCCAGCTGAGCATTCCCCTTGGCACCGCACTCGGGGTGCTGGTGTTGAAGGAGCAACGGGCCCTGCCCAAGCTTGTGGGCATTTCCGTCATCTCCCTTGGGCTCGTCTGCGTCGCCCTGGGATAGTTTTGCCTTGGATTCCCACTAGGATAGTCCCCGGGATAGTTCCTGGGAAGCCCCCCCTCGGCTAAGTCCCTAGGATCGTCTATCGGATCATCTCGGCGTCTAAAATGGTCCTGATCTCCTGGTTGATGCCGTCTGTCAGCGCCCTGATATCGCCGCCCATGTTGCCGGTCTCCGCCTGGTCCAGGAGCCTGAAAAAAAGAGCGACCAGATAGGCGTTGGCCCGTTTGGATACCCCTGACTCCGCCTTGGCAAAGTACACGGGGGAGTCGGGATCCCCCATACTTCTGAGAATGGTGTGGCAGGCCGCCACCACCAATTTCGACATCCACCTTACCCCGTCATCGACAAAGGTCACCTCTCCTTCGAATCCGAAGAGGCCGCTCTTGACCAGGCGGCCTTCCCGTTCAAACTCGGTGTAGGCTGCGGTGCCTTTTAGCACGATCTGGCAGTGGCACAACAGGTTGGCTGTTCGTTCCAGGCGATCCAGGAGGGTGTTGGCCATTAAAAAGTCGATGTTGTTCCTCAGATCCTGAAGGGTTGCGTCCTGGACAAACATGAGAAACCCCACCTCCGGCTCGATGCCGTGGCGCCGGCACAACTCAATGGCCTCGGTTCCCTGGGAGGGCCCGGCGCTCTTGTTGATCTTTCCCAGCACCTGTTCCGATCCGCTCTCAATGCCCATGAGAAGGGAGGTGAAGCCTGCTTCCACAAGGTGGTGGAGGATTTCGTCGTCCAGGTCCGAGGGCCGGGTCTCCATGCCAAAGCGGATCTTCATGGGCTTGATCAGGGCCATGAGTTTGAGTATCCGTTGTTTTCCCTTTTTACCGGGACCGATGAAATTGGGATCCACAAAATAAAATTCCTTTGCGCCCCTTTCCACAAGGGGTTGCATCTCCAATGCGATCTCTTCCGGGGTGCGGCCCCGCCACAGGGGACCCTGGTTGTAATACGAGGGCACGGGACAAAAGCTGCAATGGTTGTAGCAGCCCCGGCTTGAAAGGAGGGAAACCGTGCCTTCAAGGGAGGGCCGCAGGGGAACAGGGAAGATGTCCGGATCTTTTTCAGGGGGTCTCGATTGAAAGGTGTTGGGATCAAGGGCACTGTTAACGGCCAGCCCGGGAATGCCGGTGATCTTCCCGGCGTTATCAAGGGTTGAGGCAAGGGCCACAAGGGTGTGCTCAAATTCTCCCACGGCAATGGAGTCCACCTCCCTTGCCGTGGCAAGGATCTCCTGGAACACCAGACTGGGAAAGAAGCCGAACAGGTTGATGTGGCCTGAAAATCCCTTGGCCCGGAGCCGGGTAAAGAGGTCGAACAGCCGGGGGGTGTGCTCCCAAAAGTAGACGGCATTGACGCACAATAGATCGGGATCAAGGTCCAGGATCTCCTTTTCGGCCCGTTCAAAGGGCCACCGCTTACCGGCAGCGTCCATGAAGCAGGTGTCAAACCCTGCGCTTTCAAGCATGGCTGCGGCGTAACCCCCCATGAGGCAGGACCAGAGGGGGGTGTTGGCGATGTCGTTGAACCGCTTTTCCGAGATCATTCTCGGGTGTTCGAGGATTAGGATCTTCATTGGGCCTCCATGGGAAGTTTCAGCCGGGAATAAACCCCGGCCCTGTGGCAGCGGGCATCGAGTTCGTGGAGAAGGTGGGCGTGGGCTTCCGGGTTGTGGTACACGGGATAGAGAAAATCCGTATCCGTGGCCAGGGCCCCGGAGTTTATCAGCCGTTTTGTCAAAGGCGCTCCGGGGTAGAGCCTCACATGGTTGAATATCACCGCCCCCAGGTTCCCGGCGTTGGCGTGGATCTCCAGAAGCTGGTCCAGGGTCTGTCTGGTTTCTATTCTCTCCTTGTCTCCTTCTCCGGGAAGGTTGAGCAGAAAATGGCACATGGTGAGAATGCCGTTGTCCGCTGTGAGTTTTGCGGCATTAAAGATATCCTGTTTGGTCATTTGCTTGTTCAGCAGTTTTAGGCCGTGGTCCGTGAGGCTGTCCCCTGAAAAGTAGATGGCCACGCATCCTGCCTTTTGGGCAAGGTCAAGGTTTTCCCGGGTGATGGAATCCTCCCGGAAGAATCCGGTCCAGGAAAGGTCCAGATTTCGGTTGACCAGCTCCCGGCAGAGGGCTTCAAAGTGTTCCTGGGGACGGTTTACCACGGAATCGGTAAAATGAAAGAGCTTGATCCCGAATTCCCGGTTCAGGAACGCCATCTCGTCCACGATCTTGGAAGGATGGCGCAGGCGCATGGTGCAGCCCCCGAGAAAGGGGTAGAGGCAGTAGCCGCACCAGAGGTCGCAGCCCCGTTTGCCCTCGATGCCCACCGCGGCGATATAGGCGTTGCCTTCGGTGTAGGAGAGGGGCGGGAAGGCGTCAACATCCATGGGGGGTAATTCGTCCATGGATATCTTCGGTCCCATGGGGTTTTCCACAAGACCGGCTTTGTTTCGCCAGATGATGCCGGGGATGTCGGCCGGATCCACATCCGGCTCAAACAGGCTGGGGAAGATGAGTTCTCCTTCCCCCTTGAGGCCCATGTCCAGTTCCGGCACCTCTTCCATTAGCCGTTTGGCGAACAGGGAAAACCCAGGTCCCCCTGCCAGGATCTTTGCCTGGGGCGCCAGGGTTCTTGCAAGGCTCGCCCCTGTTTTGAGGGAGGAGAGATAGGAGGCCTGGTGGCCAGCCAGGGGGTCGAGGTTCCGAAACGAGAGGGCAATGGCCTGGGGTTGGAACGCTTGGATCTTCTGCTTGAGCTCGGGCCAGGGATCCATGGCGATGTTCATGTCCAGCACCTGTTTGTCGTGGTGGGGGGGCAGGGTGCTTGACAGCCTGGAGAGGCCTAACGGATAGACCCTTTCCCCGGCACCCAGGTGGGAGGTGGGAAGTTGTACCAGCAATATTTTCATCTATGATTACTCCAGGACCAGAAGCCCGATATATTTGACATAGTTATGTTTCTCTTTAACAGGGGTGAGACTCAATCCTGCGTTCCGGGCCGTGGTGTAGACATCGATGCCCGAGGCTTCCATGGCTGGCCGTGCCTGGTCCGGGTGGCGGCAGATGCCGGTTTCCGGGCAGGAGGGGCAGACAGGACACGGGCCTGCCCCGAACACGAACGCCTTGTGAAACCCTGCCAGAAACGCTGTTTTTTCAAGTTTGAGCAGCCGCTGATGGAAGTCGTTGCCCGGGGGTTCCCCCTGGACCAGGACGGCAGTTGTGTAGTCGTCCAGCAGGATCCGGGTTTTGTCGTGGTCCACGGTTTGGGGGGGGCATTGGAGATTGTTGCCGAATCCGGCACAGCCAAACCGGCATTTCATCCGCACCCAGGGGGCCGTGGCCACCTGGTCCGGCCGGAGGGGAACGGCCCTGTCAAACCCTAGTGACAGGGCCATGTCACAAAGGGTTGCCTGGGGGCCCTTGAGGGTGCCGCTGCCCCTTCCCACCATGATGGCGGTGTCGGTGGCAAGATCAATGGTCTCCACCGGCGTCACCCCCAGCGCTTCCAGCCAGGCCCCAATGGTGGCGACGGAGTGGCAGGCGCCGTTAAAGGTGTTGAGCATCATGGAGAGATCGTAGAGTGCCCCTTTCTGGGGGGATCTGCCGGAACGGTCCGGAAAATAGTCGTGGATCACGACCATGCCGTCGGGTTTGAGCAGGGACACGGCCCGTTGGAGGAGTTCCTTTGCCTCGTCCGGGCCATAGGCATGGAGAAAGTTGCTCAACAGGATCAGGCCGAATTTTTGGTCGAATTCATGGGTCCTGAAGTCCCCGGACATGGGGGTGATGCCCTTCCAGGCACTCTTGCCAGGATAGATCTCCCGGGCCGCTTCAATGACTTCTTCAAGGTCGAAGAGCACGGCTTTGGTGCCCGGACACTTTGCCAGGATCGCCCGGGCAAGACTGCCCGATCCGCCGCCCACATCCAGGATCGGTCCCATGGCATTTTCCCTTGCCATAAGGTCGGCAATCTCCGGCGCCTTTTGTTTCACCAGGGTGTCCATGGATTTCACATAGCGGCGGTTGCGTTCCTTGTAGTCGAGATCCTCGGCCTTTGGTTGCTCCCTGGGGGAGACCTTGTCTAACAGTTTTTCCCAGTTGGGTGCCATGTATTTTCGGTAGAGGAAAAATGCTCCCATGTATCCGTCCTTGCCAGGCACGAGAAACAGGGAGGAGACCTGGGCGTTGTACCAGTGGTCCCTGTCGTGGCAGACATTTCTGTCGTGGCAGACAAGGGCCATGGTTTCCATGGCCCTGAGGAGCCGGAACAGTTCGGGTTCACGGCAATCCATGGCCTTTGCAAGGTCAGGGAGTGTGGAAATCCCTTGGTCAAGGCACTTGAACACCTCAAGTTCCAGGGCGGTGAACAGCACCTGGGAATACCAGTAGGCCGTGGACAGATCTTCCAGGTACTGGAAATCGTGGTGGGCCGGGTCAGCTTTTTTGAAACCGTTGTCCATGGCCTATTCTCCCTTGACCAGTGTGAGAATTTCGGTGTAGGCATGGGAAAGTTCCTGCTTGACCCCCCCAAGGCTGTCTGTTCGGGCTTCCGCCTCCAGCCACAGGGTGGAGGCATTTTCTCCCCGGGTGACCGACACCCAGGAGCGAATGTCAGGGTGGGAGATCCGTTGGATCGATTCGAATCCCGATACCGATACCCATTGTTCTCCTGATTTTTGCAGGCGTTTTAAAAAGGTTTTCCATTCCATGGTGCCCAGGATGTCGCAGCTCAGGTGGAGGATGGTTCGGTTGCCCCGGGGCCGTTCCTGGATGGCGTCAATGATGCCCGGTGCTGCCATGGTCCTGGCCGGTGTTGCTATGGCCTGGCTCAATCGTTCAGCGTCCTTTCTGAAGAACATGGCCAGCCGGACCCAGGCGGTGGGGGCTGTTGCAAGGGAGACGCCCACAAACACAAGACCGCTTACCGCCATGGCCGGGATCACCCCGTGTCCCATGAGCACCGGGTGGATGGATTCAAGGAACGGGGGAGCCATGGGCGGCGTCTTTGCAAGATCGAAGATCACCAGGGCGGACTGGATGGTGAAACCGGTCACGAGGGAGGCCACGGCACCTTGCCCGGTGGCCCGTTTCCAGTACAACCCGCCCATGAGGGCAAAGAAGTAGGAGGCGCTGGCAATAAAGGTGGCGATGTGGATGGCGTCGATGATGGAGTCGATGAAGAAGGAGCCCAGGGTGGCAAAGGCGATGATGATCAGCACGCTGATCCGGTTGACGAAAAGCATCTGCTTCATGGTGGCTCCGGGATGAAGGTAGCGCTGGAATATGTCCCTGGAGATGCAGGAGGCCCCTGAGGTGGCAAAGGTGTCTGTGCAGGACATGGCGGCCGTGGCAAGGCCCACTGCGCAGAGGGCAAGGGTGAACCCGGAGAAGTTGTGTTCCATGATAAAGGTGAGCAGGGCGGGTTCAGCCTTGGCCATTCCCATGGGAAATCCTGCTCCGGCAATTTCCGGATAGATGATGTTGAGGCCTAGGGCCAGGAGGGCGCAGCCGGCAAACACCACGGCAACGAGGAAAGCGCCCAGGAACATGCCGTTCCTGGCGGACGTTTCATCCTTTGCCGCCCACACCTTCTGCCACTGGTCCTGTTCCGTGATCCAGCCGGGAATGATGGCAAAGGTGAAGATCAGCACCATGGGGATGCCGATGGAACACGGGTTCCACCAGGTGTCGGGCATGGCTGTCAATAGGTCTGAAACAGGCATGGCAGAGAGGGTTCCGGCACTGGTCATCACCAGGGCGGCCATGATGAGGACAAAGAGGCCCAGGCAGAAAAACTGGATGATGTCCGTTGCAATGACGGCGGAAAGCCCGCCCATGGTGACGTAGATGGATACGGCAAGGGCCACGATCAGGGCCGATACCAGGGGGGAGACGTTATAGAAGGTCGAAAGCACCATGGCAAAGCCCTTGATGTCTGCCACGGCAAAGAGGATCATCACCACGGTGATGATGATGGCCACGGGCAGCCGCAGATAGCTTCCGTAGCGAAGCTCCAGGAGTTCGGGCTGGGTGATGGCCGGCAGGCTTTTTATTTTCTTGACAAACAGGCCGATAACGAACAGGGCGATGATGTTCGGGGCCACAAATCCCCAGACTGAGCCCATGCCCAGGAGCATGAAAAAACCGATAACGGCCAGGATGCCTCCGGCGGTGAGCCAGGATGCCGCAGCCGAACAACCGATGGAAAGCACCCCGGCTTTTTTGCCTGCAAGCCAGAAGTCGGTCTGGGTTTTCTGTCGTTTATTGAAGTACCACCCCACACTGATGAGCAGGGTGATGTAGGCAAGAAGCAGGCACAGAAACAGTTGATATGGGTTCATATCTTCTCCTGTCGGAGGGAACCCCTTTGGCACGTGCCTGGGAAATCCTCCGAACGATCCAGGGGTGCCGGCATAAAAAATCCCCAGCCGACACACGATCAGCCCGGGGATTTACCATCTCTCCGAGAACATTGCTTACGCTTTTCCGGCAGGTATTCTGACTCGTGGATCATCCTAATGGCCGCGTCTTCCCATGCTGTTTCGTTATTGTAACCTTCAGCACAGTGACCGTTGCGGCGGTCGTCCTCACTTACAGCGGCGGGTCCGTCCCGGATTCACACCGGGTTCCCTGGGGCGTCCGACGGTTTGTCAGATCCCCGACCTTCCCAGGGGAAGGTACCAAAAAGCTTCTCTTTGTTTAGGATACTGAACACGCTCGTTGTCCAGATCGTACCTGGCTCATATCGCACCGGCCATGATCTTGTCAAGCTGGAAAAGGCAGAACAGGATAAGGAATTGGGGATTTTATCTTCGTAGCTCTGATTTTCGCGTTATTTGGGCAAGAGAATCAGAAACCGTTCTTGGTTCTGGCTTGCCTAGGGATAGGGGGGATGGAAAATATTGGCTATTGTTTGTTCGCGTCCACCACCATGAGCCCCACATAGTAGTGCCCGGCCGAATGGTTGGCCGGTGTTCTCGTGATGTGACGGATCTGGGTCCTGAGCTTTTCCGGGGGCACGGCCTTGTCGCTGGGCCAGTACTTGACATCCAGGACATCCCCGATGTTCAGGTGGGTCATGATCTTGGAATCTTCCTGTACCAGCACGCACATGCCGGATTCCGATCGGTCCCTGAGTTTGAATTGGTAACAATAGGGCATGCCGCCGATTGAAAGCTCAACACTGTGGAACATGTTAATGTAATGTCTATATGAGAGCCTCTGGTCGCGACCGCTCTTATGGTTTGATTTTTCTTTCATAACGGTTCTGCCATGCAACGGGTTCGAATCAATCGCCTGAAGTCCTTTTTCCAGGAATTAACAGCCGTATCAATATTCTTTACTATCTTTTACCTATATAAAAAAATGGGCTGTGTCAATCGCAAAACCCTTGCCAGGCATATTGATTGGCCGGGGTCCCTGTTTATTCTCCATGGATTATGGTAAAAAGAGGCGTAAATTTTCAAACCACCAGACACCGGTTTAACCTCCAGGAGGGAGAATGCCACAACAGGATTTAAGGCTTGATAAACTCAGGCAACTCTACGACCTTTATGACACTTTCATGGCAAAGACAGATCTTGTCTGTCACAAGGGGTGCGCGACCTGCTGCACCTGCAACGTTACCATCACCTCCCTGGAACTTGACTATATCAAGGCGACCCTTGGGTCTGGAACGGCCGAGTCACCCAGGGAGCGGGTCGAAAAGCGCCTTGCAGGGAAACGGTTCCAGCCAAAGACCACCATCAACGGGTTTGCCAGACTCTGCATGGAGGGCAGCGAGATTCCCGAGGAGGAGAACGATCCGGCCTGGGGAGAGTGCCCCTTACTTTTGAACAACACCTGCACCATCTATCCTGCAAGGCCGTTCGGGTGCAGAAGCCTTGTCTCCCAGGAGGATTGCAGCCGGTCGGGGGTGGCAACCCTCTCCCCCCTTGTGTTGACCGTCAACAACCTTTTCATGCAGTATATCGAACAGATGGATTGTAACGGGATTTCAGGAAATCTGTCGGACATGATTCTAACCGGATCGTCCCCTTCGTTGTCCACCGGTATCGTCACCATCAGTAACCAGGCGGTACCGGTGCTCATGGTGCCCCCGGAGCACAGGGAGCAGGTGGGGCCGCTGTTACAGGATATGGCCGGGATTTGCAACGGATAAACAAGGTTACGACAACCGGGGCAGGATTTCGGGGGCGGACAACCGGGGTCAGGCTTAGCTTATTGTCTCTGCCTGACCCCCTTAACGCGACAGCCAATGCCCCCCTTAACACGACAGCCAATGCCCCCCTTAACACGACAGCCAATGACCCCCTTAACACGACAATCATACGACAATCATACGCCCAGGCAGGTAAGGGCCCGCTTTGCAATGGCGTCGATATGCTCGATATGGTCCACGCCCCCAAGCTTGACCGCCTCCTTGGGCATGCCGTAGACCACGCATGACGCCTCATCCTGGGCAATGGTGGGGGCGCCCTCTTTTTTCATGGCCAGCAGGCCTTTGGCGCCGTCGCTTCCCATGCCGGTGAGAATGATGCCCAGGGCGTTTGAGCCCGCATACCTGGCAACGGACTTGAGCAGGACATCGGCCGCTGGGCGCTGGTGGTGGACCAGGGGGCCCTGTTTTACCTGGACATAGTAGCGGGCCCCGCTGCGCCGCAACACCATGTGATAGTTGCCCGGCGCAAGCAGCACGGTGCCGTTGGTAACCGTATCTCCGTCCTGGGCCTCTTTGACGGTCATGTCGCAGAGGCTGTTCAGTCTTTCGGCAAACGAGGTGGTGAACTTGGCCGGCATGTGCTGGACCACCACGGTGCCCGGGGCATTGGGGGGCAGCCGGGTCAGCACTTTTTTAATGGCCTCGGTGCCGCCGGTGGAGGCGCCGATGGCGATCACCTTGTTTGTGGTGGCCGCAAGGGCCCTTGAACCCAGGGCGGCATTGGGGCCGGTTTTTTTAATTGGCGGGGCCTTGGCCACGATCTTTACCGCGGCCACGGCTTTGATCTTTTCGGCCAGCTGAACACTCATGTCTCCCACTGAGTAGGCGGCACTCGGCTTGGAAATCACCTCCAGGGCACCGATGGAAAGGGCCTCCAGGGCCAGCTTGCTTCCCTTGGATGTCAGGGAGCTGACGATGATCACCGGAAGCGGGTGATACTGCATCAGCTTCTTGAGAAAGGTGATGCCGTCCATGCGGGGCATCTCAATGTCCAGGGTGATGACGTCGGGGCGAAGTTTTACGATCTTGTCCCTTGCAACATAGGGATCCGGAGCCGTTCCCACGACTTCGATTCCGTTGGCCTTGGAGAGTTCCTGGGAAAAAACCTTGCGAACCACGGCCGAATCGTCAACCACGAGTACACGTATGTCTTGAGTCAATGGGCACCTCCCTGGCAGGGCCTTTATCTTAGCTTTTTAGCTCTGAATTTCGTGTTATTTTGGCAAGCGAATTTAAGAACCTTTTGGGTTCCGGCTTGTCCCGGTTAGGGTTGAAAGGGCGGCCAGCATGCCCTCCGTGGTTACAACCACCAGATGGCCCTGGAAAAGCGTGTGATCTAAGGTGTTCTCTATCTGTGGCACACCCAGGTCCACCACGGAGTCGGGATCGACCTTGCTGAAGCAGTTGCCGGCGATCATGTTCAGCGCCTCCTGGAGCGTCTCCTCAAGGTCTGTTTGGCCAAGGGATTCCCTTGTTTCTCCCATGAAGTTCTCGGTCATGGCAAGGAGAAGGGGCTCCTGGGCGACAAGTGCCATGGTGCCGGTGAATGCGCCGGTAAAGCTGATGGTGCAGGCATGGAGGGACCCTGACCCGAGTACCTCTTCCACATTCGATCCCTCCTTCTCCTCCAACGGGAGAAAGAACATGGTCTCCATCACTTCAGAAATCGAAGTCATCATCGTCGGTGTCAACGTCTTCATTGCTCTCTCCAAGGATTGTGGTTATCATGTCCCTGACCTGCTCCGGGGTAAAGGGCTTTTTGATGTAACCGGCCGCCCCGGACGCCATGAACTGGTCGATGCGTTGCTTGCTTCCTTCGGTGGTGATCACCACCACGGGGATGGCCCGGAAAAGATCGTCCTGTTTCATTGCCTGGAGGAGGGCTAGTCCATTCATCTCCGGCATGGTATAGTCGCTGATCACGATGTCGACCCAGCTTTCCTGAAGCCGTTCCAGGGCTTCAAGGCCGTTGCCCGCCTCAAGGAAATCGGAACTGCCGTAACCCGCAGCCCTGAACGTCTTTTTTATCACGGAGCGCATGGGCTTGGAATCATCCACTATCAATATTGAAAAGGTCATAATCATCACCCAGGGGGATTTATAGGTTTTCGCATATGAATTGATATCATTTTTTCATTATAGAGGTAAAGCAAGTATCAGCCCAAGTGCGAACATCCATAAGTGTCCGTTGTAAGAAGGTTATACAATCTGCAGAAGCTCTTCGACCTGTTCCATGGTCTGGGTGAACTCTGCTAGGATTTTCATGATATCGTCGGAAGTGAGCCCCATATTTTTGATCACCTGGTCGTGGAAACGATAGGCAAGGCCGTCTGCCCCCACTCCCATGCCCGTCATCATGCAGATGCAATCGCTTAAGTAGACGATGGCGATATCGGTGTCCAGCTGCATTGACGGGTCCGAGAGATGATGGTGGCGGACGATCTTGACCATCCTCGGGCTGAAATTCCACGTTTTTATGATCATGGCACCCAGCTCTGCATGGTCGATGCCGATCACCTTTTTTTCCGCCTCCATGAAGCTGTACCCTTCTTCCCTGACAAGGGTGTTGATCTTTTCATGGGAGGAGGCGATGAACCGATCGAGCACGGTTTTGCCGATATCCTTTAACAGGGCTGCTGTGAAGATGGTGTTTCGATGTTCCGGGCAGAGCTTCTTTGCCAGTTCCTTGGCGATCAGGGCAGCTGCGACAGCGCTTTTCCACACCGCCTCTTGCTCCAGGTCATATCCCTTCTGGGGTTTTTCAAGGGTCCGGGTGCCGGCCTTCATCATCACAAGTTCCAGAATCTGGTCCATACCGAGGAGGGAGACGGCGTCCCTGACCGACTCGATTGGATTGGAAAGGCCGAA
Source organism: Desulfobacterium sp. (assembly GCA_016342325.1). Classification (GTDB taxonomy): domain Bacteria; phylum Desulfobacterota; class Desulfobacteria; order Desulfobacterales; family Desulfobacteraceae; genus Desulforapulum. The sequence continues at coordinate 28,771 of JAEINR010000020.1, read as the reverse complement.
ATAGGCGGAGTTGCAGGTGCGAAGAATGTTGGCCGTCATGGCAGGGTCGTACTGGACGATGGCTGCGATATCCTCCATGGCGCAGCCGGGGGTGTCCATCACCTCCATGAGCTGATTCACCACCGGCGACATGGGCGTGAGCTGCCGGATCTCTTTTATCAGTTCCTGGATAGCGGTCAAATTTTCACCTCCTTTGCCCCGGAGGTCTTGACATAGATATCCCCTGTTTTGATTTGCAGCCTCACCGTCCTGTTGACGTTTCCTCCGACTTCCTCATGGTCTACCAGGACGTTGTTTTTGAAAAAGATCTTTTTCAAGGCCATATGATTGCGTTTGCCGATGTTAAAGAATCCTTTCTGGTCCAGTATCTGGGCGCCGCCAAACACAGATACCCGCATGCGTTTTTTTATTGCGTCAAACTTGTATGCCTGCTTGAAGAGTCTTGGAATGCCCGTGTCCGCAAACATGAAGGGTTTGTTGGCCGCCTTTTCCTTGTCAAGGGCGGATTCCGGAAGCATGTAGTGGAGAATGCCTCCGACCCTGGCAACGGGATCAAACAGCACAAGGCCGATGCAGGATCCAAGGGAGTAGGTGACGACCTCGTCCCCGGGGGTGTTGCTTACCTTCATGTCAGAGACACCCACGATGATTTTCACAGGAACTCCTTTGGTTTCTTCTCTCTGATTTTCGTGTGCTTTTGGCAAAACAATCAAAATTCTTCTTTGGGTTTGACTTGCCCAGGTTAAGTTATATTCCCGGGGTCAGCCGGAGGCGATCTCGAACAATCCGTACATGTCGAGAATCAACCCCACCCTGCCGTCGGCAAGGATCGCCCCGCCTGAAAAACCCGGGATCTCCTCCAGGTTGGCGCCAAGGCTCTTGATAACGTATTCATCCTTGCCAAGGAGCTCGTCGATGAGCAAGCCCCTGGCCTCTCCCTTTGATTCGACCACCACCACAAGACTCTCCCATGGCGGTTTGGAATCCTCCGTGATGCCGCATACCGTCTTCATCCGGATTAGGGGGATGAGGCTGTTGCGATCCTTGATCATTTCACCCTTTGCCTCCACGGTGTAGCATTCCTCCTGCCCCGGGCGGAAAGATCGCTGGATGGCGATGGTGGGAATCACAAATTTTTCCGGTCCGATTTTGACGAGCATGCCGTCGATGATGGCCAGGGTCAGGGGCAGGCTGATGGTGAATTTGGTTCCTTTTCCCTGGGGTGAGTCAATGGAGAGGTGGCCCCGGAATTTTTCGATGCCGTCCTTGACCACATCCATGCCCACGCCCCTTCCGGAAACGTCGGTGATGGCCTTGGCCGTGGAAAAGCCCGGCTGGAGGATGAGGTCGAAGATCTGCTGGTCGGTAAGCTTTGCTCCCTGGGTGACAAGGCCGGTTGAGGTCGCCTTTTCAAGGATGCTCTCCCGGTCAAGGCCCTTGCCGTCATCCTCGATCTCGATGACGATGTTGCCGCCCTTGTGAAACGCGCGAAGAAAGATGGTTCCAGTGGCCGGTTTGCCCTTGGCAATGCGCGCCTCTGACGCTTCAATGCCGTGGTCCACCGAGTTTCTGATCATGTGCACCATGGGCTCGTAAAGGGCATCCACCACATTTCTGTCGATTTCGGTCTCCTCCCCGAACATTTCAAGGGTCACATCCTTGTTTGATTTTCGGGACAGGTCCCGGACCAGGCGGATCATCTTCATAAAGGTCGCCTTGATGGGGATCATTCGCATGGACATGGCAATGTTCTGGATGTTCGAGACGATCTGGCCCAGCTGGCCGATGTTCTGGGTCAGGCCGGGGTCATCGGATGAGCGCTGTTTGAGCATGGACTGGGCAATCACAAGCTCCCCTGCAAAATCCACCAGGTCGTCCAGCTTGTTTGTGTTGACCTTGACCTGGGCGGTTGCCACACTTCTTTTGCCGGGCCGTTGTTCCATGAGGGCTGCGGCAACCTCCTTGGAAGCCACTTTTTTTTCGTCGACCAGCATTTCGCCAAGCTTCTTGTCCGAGGTTTGTTCCTGTTCCTCAAGGGTTTCCTTCAGTGTATCCCTGTCGATGGCCCCCCGTTTGACTAGGATTTCTCCGAGGGGATCCCGGTCTCCAGAGATCAGCAGTTTGGGAAGCTTCTGGAGCTTTTTTCTCAAGGGGTCGATGTCGATGTCGTCATCCATTCCCTTTTGTTGGGTTTCCAGCCCTGTCCGGATCCGGGCAATCAGCCGTTTCAGGGTGTCGATGGATTCCAGGATGGCATCGGTGGCGACGTCGTTCATCAAAAAATCACCGCTTCGCGCATGGTCGAGGAGGGTTTCGGTGCTGTGGGCAAGGCTGTTTATCTTTTTCAGGTCCAGAAAGCCCGAGACCCCCTTGATGGTGTGAAAGGGGCGGAATATGTTGTTGATGATCTCCATGTCGCTGGGCGCCTGCTCCAGCTCCACCAGGTCGATTTCAATGGCGTCAAGGTTTTCCTCGGACTCAGCAATGAAATCTGTCAGGATCTCTATGTCCTCATCGTTCAAGGGGGCTGCGGCTACTGCCGGTGCAGTGGTGGGCGCTTCCACCGCCTGGGCTGCCGGGGTCGTTTCAGGCGTTTTGGTCCCTTGGGGCTCCTCTGTCACCTGGGTGTCCTCCGGTGTCAAATCCGTGACGCCGGGCGCGTCATGGAAGAAATCGTCATGGATCGAATCGTCCAGGACCTCCATTACATCGGAGATGTCAAAGCTGAATGCTGTGCCGCGTTCTATGTGGCGATACAGGGCTTTGAGGAGGGGAAGCCCCTGCTCCAGTGGGATGGTTGATCGGGTTTCTCCGGATATCATCCGCTTGACATGGCCAATGTAGGCCCGGGTCACCTGGAGGAGGGTGGCGGCATCCAATTGGGAGGAGAGGGTTTCCATCTCCTCCAGGGTGGTGAGCATGGTGTTGAAGTCGGGATCGGTGTCCATGCAAAGGGAGTTGATCTGCCCGAGAAGATCGGTGTGTGCTTTTTTTAATCGTTCCATAATCCTTACCCCAGGTTCAGGTTGAATGGTGCAGGAATATGCTTTTTGATTCCAGTGATGGTGCTTTTTTTGCGAAAAGTTCGGTGGTGACGAAAGATGGAATGCGATAGGGCATTCCGTTCTTCCTAAACTAAACCATGGCGACCTGGGATGTCAAGAACGTAAAAAATAATTTGATTTGATCAACCGTTGGTGCACACTATCTTTGCACTTGGCGTACTTGACGCTTTGGGGGGGCAGATCTTGATCAGGCCGGGCATGACTGTGTTCCTGCCGTTGCGTTTTGCCTTGTAGAGCATGCAGTCCGCATCCTGGATCAGCCGTGATCCCTCTGAATGGTGATTGAGCTGGGCCACCCCGAAACTGGCTGTTACCCGGACCAACCCCTTGTTTGTTTCAATTTCCCGGGTTTCGATTTTATACCTGAGCCGGTCTGCCAGCTCCATTGCCTTCTGCTTGTTGGTTTCCGGCAGGATCGCGATGAACTCTTCCCCGCCGTAGCGTGAAAGGGTGTCTCCCCGTCTCATGTTATGGTTCACCAGTGCGGCGATCTCCTTCAACACCTTGTCTCCTGCGGGATGGCCATAGGTGTCGTTCACCGCCTTGAAATGGTCGATGTCAAACATGAAGACGCTGAGGGGCTTTTTGTGCCGGGTGGCATCGGCCACGCTTCGTTGGATCTGGCTTTCAAACTCCCGTCGGTTATAGCATCCGGTGAGGGGATCTATGGCTGCGGCGTCGGTAAGCCGGGCGATGTTCATCTGCCTTGAAATGGAGTTCCCCGTGCTCTTGAGGATGATGTTGACAATCTCGTCGTGGTAATTGAGCAAGGTGCGGTTGGGCAGCATGTAGATCTTTGCCTGGTAGTTCTTTTCCATGAGATCGTAGGAGGTCAGGTTCTCCAGACTGTACTCCCACTCTGCTTCATCCGAGTGAAACTGGTGGTTCATATAGTTGATGTCGGCGGTGGCAGTGATGGAAAAGTCTTTGATGATCACCGACTCAAGGGATTTCTTGTACATTCGGGGGTCGAGCCACACATCGATGCCGTTTTCTGTTTTAATGACAAAGGCAAAGAGCCTGTAGTCAAGGATATCCTTGAGGCAGAGGGAGGCTTCGGAGATGATCTCTTCGGGATTTTCTTTCTGGTTGAGCGTCACGATGTACTGGGTCAACCGACGGTGGTCCGATTGTCTGGCAGCCGTTCCAAAGAAAGCGGATAACAGAGTTGAAACCGAGCTGGATAGTTTGTTGAGTGCACCCTTCATAGCAAATCCTTTCAAAGTAGAAGATCGTTTGAATCTGGAACTTTGCAACTATGGTGCCAAACATTTTGAGAGATGTTAAAATGTCAATGATTTCAAGGCTATTTTCTTTTTTGTACGGGGCAGGCCCGGCAGAGTGGGTAAAACCTGCCGGGCCCGTGACGGTTTTCTGACGCGGTTACAGGGTGCCCTTGAGGCCGATGGCCTCGGCCACCGTTCTCATGCCAAGGATGGTCTCGGTGATCAGGTCGGTGCGCTCCATACCCAGCATTTCCGCCCCCCGGTCGATCACTGTCCGGTCGACGCCGGCGGCAAAGCTTTTATCCTTCCATTTCTTGTTAACGGACTTGACCTTGATGTCCAGGACGCTCCGTGTGGGCCGCACCAGGCATGCGCTGGTAATGAGGCCTGTGAGCTCGTCCACGGCATAGAGGGTCTTTTCAAGGAGGGATTCGGGTTTGACATCTGAGCAGAGTCCCCAGCCGTGGCTTTCCACCGCCCTGATATAGCTCTCCGGCCAGTTCCGCTCCATGAGGATTTCCCTTGATTTTTTGCAGTGCTGGTCCGGGTATTGTTCGTAATCCAGGTCATGGACAAGGCCGATCACCTGCCACTTCTCCTTGTCTTCCCCGAATTTTTCAGCAAAATGCCCCATGACCCCTTCCACGGAGAGGCCGTGGCGGATCAGGCTGTCGGATGTGTTGAATTCCTTTAAAAGATGAAACGCTTCTTGGCGGGTCGGTAGAATGGTTTCCATTGAAACTCCTTGAAGTTTTAATCGGTTTATCAGATCTATGGGGGCGCCCCTGCACGAACCGGCAAAATTAGGATGGGGACCAAAATCCTCCTTTCCAATAACTCTTTTCCAGTTCCGGCATATGCTGCCTTAATTTCCTGGAAGAAACGCCTTTAAGGCTATTTACCATTTTGGAGACAGTTGTCTTAGGTGGGTAATTCACCAATAAATGGACATGATCACTCTCACCGTTAAACTCTATCAGCTCAGCCTCAAATTGGTTCAGGACATGGAAAAATATTTTTTACAGGGCAGAAAGCGCATCTTGGATAAAAATTTTTTTCCGGTACTTAGGCACAAAGACCAGGTGAACATGCATATTAAAAACACAGTGCCTGCCGGTTCGTATACCAGTATTTTTAGTCATGCCTTGACTGTAGCATAGGACCAATTATATCATCAAGGCATGATCATTCGCAAAGCTTATAAATTCAGACTTAAGACCAATGTAGAAATGGAACGGTTGCTATTTCAATTTTCCGGATGCAATCGTTTTGTCTGGAACAGAGCTCTGGCTTTGCAAAAAGAATCCCTTGATCAGGAAAAGAAGATTTTGCCCTATGGACACCTGGCCTCCTGTCTGGTGCAATGGAAAAAGGATGAAAAAACCGAATTTTTAAAAATAGCTCCATCCCAATCCTTGCAGCAGACTTTAAAACACCTGGATCGGGCCTTAAAAGATGCATTTGATACAAAACAATTTAATAAGCGGTTCCCAGTGTTTAAGAAAAAAGGATTGAATGATTCATACCGGTATCCCCAGGGATTTAAACTTCAAGGGAACCTGATTTTCCTTCCTAAAATCGGATGGATTTGTTTTTGCAAAAGCCGGGACCTGGAAGGTACATTGAAAAATGCAACTGTCTCCAGGAAGGGCCCCCATTGGTTTGTATCAATTCAAACCGAACAGGAGGTCACAGATCCAGTACGGCCAGTGCTTGATGCTATTGGTATCGATATGGGGGTAAAGCGGTTTGTTACCTTGTCTAATGGAGAATATACAAACCCTTTAAACAGTTTTAAAAGACTCCAAGATAAACTTGCCCAAGCACAAAAGATCCTATCAAGGAAAGTGAAATTTTCAAATAACTGGAAAAAACAGAAACAGGTCATCTCCAAACTTTACATTAAAATAGCCAATGCCAGGAATGATTTTCTTCAAAAGGTTTCCACGGTCATGAGCAAAAACCACGCAATGATTGTGGCTGAGGCCTTAAAAATTAAAAATATGTCCTCATCGGCTAAAGGTACCATGGAAAAACCCGGGAAGAATGTAAAAGCCAAGGCTGGCTTGAATAAAAGTATTCTGGACCAGGGTTGGAGTGCATTTCTTCGGATGTTGGAATATAAACAGGCCTGGTCTGGAGGAATTTTCCTTCAGGTAGACCCAAAGAATACATCCCGGACTTGTCCTGAATGTAGCCATATCTCTGGTGATAATAGAAAGACCCAGGCCCTGTTTCAGTGCACTGAATGCGGATACACGGCTAATGCCGATTATGTGGCCGCAATAAACATCAGGGGCCGGGGAATTAAAAAATATGGCGGTGGGGCACACCGTAACAGCCTGTTGAGAGATGACATTAGTCACTTGACGACGCAGGAACCATTGGGAACGAACGATCAAGTACCAATCCTGGAGCCCATTTAGGGCTCCCAAGGAATCCCTTTCTCTTCAGGGAGGGGAGGATGTCAAGCGATGAGGAATCAATATCGGCAATTGGTGAATTAGTCAAATCTCTTTGTTTGAAATTGTGGGTCGTGGGCGTTCCTTCGTCCATGGGGCGGATGTTTGTCTTGCCCTTGGATCCGGAACCTAGGGAGCGTTAGAATGATTTTTCGGCTGATCAAGCATAGGGAGCGTTAGAATGATTTTTCGACTGATCAAGCAGAATGTCTCCACCGATGAAACCGGGGATTTCCTCCTCTTCTGGAAAGAGCGGATGTTTTTTTTGCTGCTTCTCTCCCTGGTGATCCTGGGGTTCGTGCCCTATCTCACGGGCGTGACCCATGCGGTGCAACTCCAGGATTGGCTCAAGGTTTCTGTCTTCACCGGTGTTTATTTCTATGTGATTGCCTTTATCCTGTTCCCACGCATTCCATTTAAATTCAGGGTCAGGGCCGGGCTGTTCTTTTTTTATTTCATGGGGCTGTTTACCCTGCTTACCACGGGCATGGTCGGTAATGCACGGCTCTACCTCTTATGCTTTTCTGTCTTTGCCGGGATCTTCACCGGGGTGAAGGGCGGGGTGATCACCCTGGCCATGAATGCCGTTACCCTGTTTGGGGCGGGATTTCTCCACTACCGCGGCCATATCGTTCTGCCCAATATGCATTCCCTCGGACTTACGGATTGGTTCGTTATTCTAGTGTCGTCCGTTTTCCTCAATGTTGTGCTGACACTCATCCTTGCCGTGCTGGTCCGGGCCATTGATGAGTCCGGAAAGAAGTTCAGGCTGCTTGCGGACAATACCGTTGATCTGATCTGGCTTCTGGACCGGGAGATGCGGTTCATCTATGTCAGCCCCTGTGTTCAGTCCATGTTCGGGTATTGTCAGGAGGAGTATATCGGCAGTTCAGTCAAGGACCATCTTCCCTGGGACGAGATTGAGGCCTATGACCGGTTTGTCCGGGGGAGTCCCGAAAAAAAGGAGCATTTGAGTATTGAGTCGGTGATGCTGCACAGGGACGGCACACGGATCGATGTGGAGGTGACCGGCACCCGGATCCATGACCCGGGGGGCAACAGATTGTTCCAGGGATCCATCCGTAACATCACCCCGCGAAAGCGGCTGGAGGCCAAGCAGGATGCCTTGCGGGAACGGTTGTTCCGGGCTGAGAAGATGGAGGCCCTGGGGCTCTTGTCCAGCGGGGTGGCCCATGATCTGAACAATATCCTGTCGGGTATTGCCACCTATCCCGAGATCCTTCTCATGGGGGAGACCCTGGATGAACCGATGAGAAAGGGACTCAACACCATCAAGGAGTCGGGTCGCAAGGCCGCCGACATTGTGAGCGATCTTCTCACCATCTCCAGGGGCAGCTCTGCCGAACTTGAGGTGATCAACATCAACCGGGTGGTGGAAAATTTTATGGACTCTCGGGAATACAAGCGGTTTGAGGCCTTGCATCCCCATGTGGAGATGGTCGTGGCCCTGGACCCTGGGCTGTTGAATGTCAGGGCCTCCTACGTTCACATGGAAAAGAGCCTCATGAACCTTGTGATCAATGCCGTGGAAGAGGTGGCGGACAAGCTTGACGGCCGGGTTTCGATCACCACGGCCAATCAAATCCTTAACGCGCCGGTACACGGGTATGGGAGCGTGAAATGCGGTGAGTACACCGTGGTCACTGTTTGTGACAACGGCTGGGGTATTGAGGCGAGCGCCCTTAAGAAGATCTTTGAGCCCTTTTACTCGAAAAAGGTGATGGGAAGAAGCGGCACCGGCCTGGGTCTGACCATTGTGTGGAACACGGTCCAGGACCATGGCGGGTATGTGGATATCACTTCCAATGCCAATGGAACGCGCTTTGATCTTTTTTTTCCCTCGGTGGGGCTGGGGGTTGCTGAAAACCCAAAAGAGGTCTCCATGGATGAGATCATGGGAACGGGCCAGAAGGTCCTGGTGGTGGATGGCTTGCCTGCCCAGCGGGAGATCGCCTGCCGCATCCTCGATCTTCTCGGGTATGAGAGCCATGCGGTGGAAAGCGGCCCTGGGGCCCTGGCGTTCATGGAAAAAAACAGGGTCGACCTGGTTGTGCTTGACATGACCATGGATTCTGGCATAGGAGGGTTTACCACCTACAGGGAGATGAAGAAAATTGCGCCGGACTTACGGGCGGTGGTTGCCAGCGGGTATGCAAAAAAGTGTGATGTTGTCGAGATCCAAAAGCTTGGGGCCGGGAGCTTTATTCAGAAGCCCTATACTGTTGTTGACATGGGAAAAGCAATAAAGGAAGAGTTGAGCAATGAAGGTGATAAAAACAGTAGAAGAGATGCAGAACTGGTCTGAAACCGTACAGCTACGGGGGGAAACCGTGGGACTTGTTCCCACCATGGGGTATTTTCACCAGGGGCACCTGGGTCTCATGGAGACAGCCAAGGCCATGTGTGACCATCTGGTGGTGAGCCTCTTTGTCAATCCCACCCAGTTTGGCGAGAACGAGGACCTTGACGCCTATCCCATGGATCTTGACCGGGATTTCAAGCTGGCTGAGGAAAAAGGGGCGTCGGTGGTGTTTGCCCCCCAAAGGGAGGAGATCTATCCTGCAGGGTTCCAGACAAGTGTGGCGCTTGCTTCCCTCCCCCTGCATCTTTGCGGACTGAATCGGCCCGTTCATTTTGGTGGGGTGGCCACCGTGGTGACCAAGCTGTTCAACATCGTACGTCCCGAAGTGGCGGTGTTCGGGGCCAAGGACTTTCAGCAGCTCCAGGTGATCCGGCAGCTGGTGAAAGATCTCAACTTTAATATCCGCATCGTGGGAAACCCCATTGTGAGGGAGGCCGACGGCCTGGCCATGAGCTCGAGAAACGTCTACCTCTCGCCCGGTGAGAGAGCGTCGGGTTTAAGTTTGTCCCGTTCCCTTGAGCTTGCAGAGGGTCTGATTAAAGAGGGTGAGAAAGATGCCGCAATCCTAAGGGCCAAGGTGACCGACCTGATCCTGGGATTTGACCACACGGCCATTGATTACGTGACCCTGTGCGATCCTGAAACCCTGGCGGATGTGGACCATGTCACCGGCCCGGTGCTGGTGGCCCTTGCCGTAAAGGTCGGCACCACACGGCTCATCGACAACCGGGTTATCGATCCAGCACAATAACCACCCGGCACTCTTTCATGAACCCGTGGCGCTCGGCTGTTTTTTCGATGGTTTCGGCATCGGATTTGGAAATGACGATCAACCTGTTTGTCTTGCCCCCTTTTCTCAATCCCCGGATGATCAGGGGGTTGGGGCCGGTTTTTTCCGTTACCAGGGGAAGGGTCGGGGTGCAGGCAAACTGGCAGACCCCCCCCTGAACCGCATATTCACGGCTGATGAACCGGGCGCTGTAGATCTCGTTGCCCTGTTCGCTGACGATCACAGGATAGATGACCGGCTGGATGCCAAGGCCCCTTGCATCGATGATGAGTCCGGTGTATTTCTTTTGGTCGGACGGCTTTGGGTGGTCGTCCCCGGGGGGGAGGATCTTGAGGGGCGGGATCTCCCCGATCTTTTCCGGCAGCACCAACTGGAGAAATCCACCGAACATCTTTGCCTCAAGGGTCACTTCCATGGCCCGGTCCGAGGTGAAGTGCTGTTCCGCAATGGTCGCGTCCATGGCCAGTTTCTCGATGCCCGCCATGAGGGTATCCCCGGGCGGGGGACTGGTTTCACTCCCTTGGTCGAATGCGATCCTGTTGAGGATCTCGATCAGGTTGCGCCTGGCGTCCAGTTTGGTCTTTTCAAGGATGGCGTCCGGGGATTCAGAGATTCCTTTTTCCAAAGGCGAGGCCTTGCCCGTGGCTAGAACCGTGCCCGTGCTCCAGTTGACTTGGCCGTGTTCATATCGGGTGACGCACTCGTTCTCTTCCCCGGCCTGAAGGCACGGGACCAGGAGTGTCGTTGATATGGCGAAAAGGCAGAGTGCTATTTTAACATGGGTTGTAAGTGTCATTAATATGGGTGTCCATGTAGTTAAAAACGTGGTCAAGGGCTTTGTCAAGGTCGGCACAGCTGGGCAGGGTTGAGGCGAGCTGCTCAATGTAGCGCCTCTTTTTTACCCGGGCAATGGTGGGTGCGAAGTTGAGGTCAAAGACCCAGGAAATCTGCATCAGCTTGAAATCGTTCAGCTGCTTGATATGGGAACTCTTTACAAATTCGTGCTGGGAAATGGCCTGGAACGGTTCCCGGGAGTACCCGCCGTCATCCCCAAGGCCGAGCTCGATGAATTTGTCGTTGCCGGGGCTACCCGCAAGATAGTGGTCAATCACCACCTGCCAGATGTCCAGCTTGTCTGCATCCCGCAACAGCTTCATGAAGAAGCGGGTCTTGTCGTCCCGGTCCGGGGGAAGGGTTGCTGCATTGTGAAAGCAGATGGCCCCGGTGATGAGCGCTTTGTCACGGGTCGACAGGCCCTGGAGCATCTTCATCTTCGTGATTACCCTAAGTCCTAGGTGGGCATGGTTTTCCGAGGCAAGATCCAGAAAGGTGTTGTAGGTCTTGAACTGCTCAAATCGTCCGATGTCATGGAGAAGCGCCATGGCTTCGGCCAGGACGAGCTCCTCCTGACCGAGTCCCAGCTCTTGGCCCAGGCCCAGGATCTCTTGGCATACCCGGATGGTGTGCTTTTTTTTCAGCAGATAGGGGCCGTCATCCCTGGCAGGATCGATAAAGGTGTCTGCATAGTCATGGAACAGCTGTTTCAGATGATCAAGTTCACGGGTTTCCATGGGGCCTCAGTGGGTGCTCTCCTGGTTCAAAGGGATATCCTCGGTCAGGATAAAGGTGGCCTCAATAAAATCGGCCAGGGCTTCAACCTCGTCCAGGCCAAAGGTCGGAACATCCGTGGTATGATGGGAATCGGTCATAAAGGCGGCAAGGTCCGGGTCGTCAAGGCAGAGGGGTTTTTTGTGGCCGCTGTCGGTTCTGAAAATCTCTATCTTGGGGATGCGTTCCTGCTTGAACCCTTCCACGATGACAAGGTCCATGTCCGACAGATAGGGCGTAAGTTCCCTGAGGGAGGCGGTTTCCCTGTCCTTGACAAGGGCGATGGTGTCCGGGGAGACCACCAGGGTGGCATGGGCCCCGGCCTGCCTGTGGCGCCAGGAGTCCTTGCCCTTTTTGTCGATCTCAACTTCTTTGTGGGCGTGCTTGACCGTGCCGAGCCGGTGCCCCCGGTTTTTCAGTATGGGAATGATTTTCTCAAGAAGGGTTGTCTTGCCTGATCCCGATTTTCCTGCAATTGCTATTATCTTTGGTCTCATAGTATCATCATTGGTTATTGGTTACTCCAGCCCTTATCAATAGTTTGCATGGCCGATAAAGTCAAGCAGGATCACCGGACCATGGTGATTTGGGTTCAAGTGTGATATGGAAAAAGCAGATGATGACTTATTGTAAATGGGATTAGTGAATGGACAAGAAAAGAAACATTGTTTTGATCGGGATGCCGGCGGTGGGAAAGAGTACCGTGGGGATCCTGTTGGCAAAAAAAACAGGGCTATCGTTCCTTGATACGGACATCCTGATCCAGACAGGAGAGGGGAAACTGCTTTCCGAGATCATTGAGGAACGGGGGGCTAAAGGGTTCATGGCCCTGGAACAGGAGTATCTTTGTTCCGTAACGGTTACAGATCACGTCATTGCAACGGGCGGCAGCGCAGTCTACAGCGGCCATGGCATGGAATATCTCTCAAAAAACGGGGTGGTTGCCTATCTTGAAACAGGGCTTGAGCATCTTAAAAAACGGCTTTCGTCCCTTGATTCCAGGGGGGTGATTCGCTCTCCCGGCCAGGACATTTCAGCGCTCTACCACGAGCGAACCCCGCTCTACGAACGGTATGCCGACCTGACCGTCCAATGCGGTACCATGACGCCGGATAAGGTGCTGTCAGCCATGATGACATTCAACGAACTGCCAAGGCTCAAGGAGCGTGATGATGAATGATCTGCTTTCAACCAAAGAGGTGGCCAAATTTCTCAATATCAACGAGAAGATGGTCTATACCCTGATCTCGGACAAGGGACTGCCGGCCACCAAGGTGACGGGAAAGTGGCTCTTTCCCCTGGACCTTGTCAAGCAGTGGATCGAGGCGGGCACGGTCAACTATCCGGAGCCGGCCACAAAGCTTCCCCCCTACCACGGCCTGGTGCTCATTGCGGGCAGCAACGATCTGCTCCTGGACAGGACGATCTCCACCTTTAATACGCGGTTCCCGGATCACATGGCCATGTTCGGCTTTGCTGGCAGCATGGGCGGGCTGCGGGCCCTTCGCCAGAACCTCTGCCACATCGCATCCAGCCACCTGGTGTCAGGGGAGGGGGACGATTATAACTTTCCTTACATCTTAAAAGAGATGGAGCGGATGCCGGCCGTGGTTAACTTTTGCATGCGGGAGCAGGGCATTCTTGTGAAAAAGGGAAATCCCCTTAACATCACATCGGTTGCAGACATGGCCAAGAAGAAGATCACCATGGTTAACCGGATCCTTGGCACGGGCACCCGGAAGCTCTTTGACAGGGAGTTGAAAAATGCGGGCATCAAGGGGGAGATCATTGACGGGTACGAGAATGTCCGGGCAAAGCACATGGACGTCGGCCTTGCCATCCATGAGGGACAGGCCGATGCCGGCCCCGGCATACGGTCGGTGGCCAATCGGCTTGACCTTGGGTTCGTGCCCATCTGCTGGGAACGATTTGACCTTTTGATCTCCAAGGAGCGGTTTTTTGACCAGGGAATTCAGCTGTTTCTGGGTACCCTTAAGGAGGATTTCTTCAAGGATGCCGCAGCCAATCTGGGGGGGTACGACCTTGCCATGTCAGGCAGGATGGTCTACGCCCAACCCGCCCCTGAACCGGAATCTGAATAGCATTTCGGCACCCGGGCCGTTAAGGAGGAGACGACCTCGTAGTTGATGGTGTTTGTCAGGCCTGCGATTTCGTCCGCAGTGATGGCCTCCTCCGCCTGGATCCCCAGGATCACCACCCTGTCCCCCGGTTTGACCCCGGGTATGGCGCCCACGTCGATCAGGGTCTGATCCATGCAGATCTTTCCTGCAATGGGGGCCCGCTTTCCCCTGACCAACATGCTTCCCTTGGAGGAGAGCTGCCGTGAATATCCGTCGGCATAGCCCACGGGCACGGCGGCGATCTTGGTCTCGGTCTTGGTTACATAGGTCATGCCGTAACCCACCTTAAACGCCTTTGGTACCTTCTTGACCGAGGTGATAATGCTGTGGATTTCCATGGCCGGTTTCAGACCCAGGTGATCTATTTTCACCTCTCCTGAGGGGGCAAGTCCGTACATGGTAATGCCGATCCTTACCATGTTGAAATGGGACTGGGGCATTTCTAGGAAGGCGGCGCTGTTTGCACTGTGAACCAGGGGGAATTCCATGCCCTGGGCCTTTAATTCCCCAATGAACCCTTTGAATACGTTGTACTGGTAGTTGGCATAGGCCTTGTCACTGCTGTCTGCCGAGGCAAAGTGGGTGTAGAGCCCTTCCAGTTCGAGGCCTTTAAGCCCGGCAATGGTGGCCACCTCGGCAACCGCCTCCCCCGTGACCCCGGGGGGGCTTCTCCTTGCATCCGGCAGGATGCCCAGTCGTCCCATGCCGGTGTCGATCTTGAGGTGGGCCTTGATGGTGTTCCCCCTGGCAACGGCTTTTTTCGAGAGCATTTGGGCGGTTTCAAGGTCATACACCGTGAACGTGAATTCATGGTCCATGAGCCGGTCGATCTCATCTTCCCGGGTATATCCCAGGATGAGAATAGGCGCCGTTATCCCCGCCTCCCTCAGCTCCAGGGCTTCATGGAACCTGGCCACGGCCAGGTGGTCCGCCCCGTTCTCAAGGGCGGTTTTTGCGACCCTTACGGCACCGTGGCCGTACCCATCGGCCTTGACAACTGCCATGACCGCAGTTCCTGGCCGGGTGAGGGATTTCAGAACCCTGAGGTTGTGACCAATGGCGTCAAGATCGATTTGCTTCCAGATCAGGGGGGAGGGGTTCTTTGGGTTCTGCATTCAGTCCTCGTATCAGCGTATATGGCAGTGGTTCACCGAGGGTTCCACCTCAGCCTTGAGGGCGAGCATCTCGTCGTCGGAGAAAAACCGGTCTTCCTCCTCGAAAAAGTGGGGGTTGAGCATACTTACCCCCTGGGAGCAGGGCTGGAGAATATAATTCTTCGCCCCTTCGATCAACTCGCCGATGTCAGCCATCTTTTCTTTGGTCAACAGCGGTTTGACACAGGTGGTCCTGAACTCATAGGCTGGGGCCTTGTCCATGATGATGCGGATGCTTTCCAGGACCGTTTTTGTGTCAAACCCCTTTCCTGCAGCAAGGCGGTATCCGTCAAGATCGCTCTTTATATCCATGGCCACGAAGTCCAGAAGCCCTTTTTCAAGCAGGGTTTCCACGGTCTCCGGATGGCTCCCGTTGGTGTCGAGCTTGACCTTGAACCCAAGGGCTTTGATCCGCGTGATGACCCGCTCAAGATCGGGCTGGAGGGTGGGTTCCCCGCCGGTGATCACCACCCCGTCGATGAGCCCCTGGCGCTTGTTGAGAAAGGCAAATATCTCCTCCTCGTCAATGGGCTCAACCCCTTCCGGGAGCTTGCCTGCGGCAAGGTCGGGGTTGTGGCAATAGGGGCAGACAAAGTTGCATCCCGAGGTGAAGATCACCGATGAGACAATCCCTGGAAAGTCGATCATGGAATTTTTTTGGAAACCGCCGATCTTCATGGTTAGGCCACCTTATAGGTCTTACGCATGCAAAATTCGGTCTGCTTGCCGTTGTTCCACTGTTTCACGGGCCTGAGGTAACCGACCACCCTGGAGTAAACCTCGGTCTCACCCTCGCACTTGGGACAGACGGGATGCTCGCCCGGAATATACCCGTGGGAGGGGCAGACGCTGAAGGTGGGGGTCAGGGTGAAGTAGGGAAGCCGGTAGTTGTTGGCCACCTTTTTTACCATGGCTTTCACCACTTCAATGTCCGGCATCTCCTCTCCGAGGAAGAGGTGGAGCACGGTGCCGCCGGTGTACCGGGTCTGGAGGTCGTCCTGGAGATCCAGCGCCTCAAACAGGTCGTCGGTGTAGTTGACCGGCAGCTGGGTGGAGTTGGTGTAAAAAGGGTCGCTTCCCTGGCCGAACTCGGCCTCGTTGGCGCAGATGATCCCGGGGAACATCTTTTTGTCCTTCATGGCAAACCGGTAGGTGGTTCCTTCAGCAGGGGTGGCCTCAAGGTTGAAGATCTCTCCGGTCTCCACCTGCATGGCCTCGATCTTGCCCCGGATGTGATCCATCACCCTGACGGCAAAGGCTTGCCCTTTATCCGTTGCAATGCTCTCGCCCATGAAGTTGATGCACGCCTCGTGCATGCCGAGGATGCCGATGGTGGAGAAGTGGTTGCGCCAGTAGCAGCCGGCAGACTCCTTGATCTTTCTCAGGTAGAACTTTGAGTAGGGGTAGAGGTTGCCGGTGGTGAATTTCTCAAGGATCTTCCGCTTGATGGTCAGGGACTGGCCCGCGATCCGGATCAGTTCATCGATCTGTGCCATGAACTCAGGCTCGGTTTTGGAGGTGTGTCCGATCCGGGGAAGGTTGAGGGTCACCACCCCGATGGAGCCGGTCAAGGGATTGGCGCCGAACAGGCCACCGCCCCGTTTCCGCAGCTCCCGGTTGTCCAGCCGCAGGCGGCAGCACATGGAGCGGGCGTCGTCCGGGCTCATGTCCGAGTTGACAAAATTGGAAAAATAGGGAATTCCGTATTTACCGGTCATCTTCCACACGTTCTCAAGGTTGGGGTTGTCCCAGTTGAAATCCTTGGTGATGTTGTAGGTCGGGATGGGAAAGGTAAATACCCGGCCCTTGGCATCCCCTTCCATCATCACCTCGGCAAAGGCGTTGTTGATGATGTCCATCTCCTCCTGGAAGTCGGCATAGGTCTCTTCCAGGTAGGTGCCGCCGATCACCACCGGGGAGTCCTTGAGGATGGCGGGTACCACAAGGTCCATGGTGATGTTGGTGAAGGGGGTCTGGAACCCGACCCGGGTGGGGATGTTGATGTTGAATACAAACTCCTGGAGTGCCTGCTTAACCTCTTTGTAAGTGAGCTTGTCCTTCCTGACAAAGGGGGCCAGCAGGGTGTCGAAGTTGCTCATGGCCTGGGCCCCGGCCGCCTCACCCTGGAGGGTGTAGAAGAAGTTGACCATCTGGCCGAGGGCGGTCCTGAAGTGGTTTGGCGGTGAGCTTTCCACCTTGCCGGCAACCCCCTTGAACCCTTCCATGAGCAGATCCTGGAGGTCCCAGCCCACGCAGTATACCGACAACAGGCTCAGGTCATGGATGTGGATGTCACCGTTGTTGTGGGCGTCCCTGATTTTGGCGGGATAGATGCTGTTGAGCCAGTATTCCGCAGTGATGTCCGAGGAGATGAAGTTGTTGAGGCCCTGGAGGGAGTAGCTCATGTTGGAGTTCTCCTTGACCTTCCAGTCCATGCGCTTGATGTAGGAGTCCATGAGATCCACGTTCTCCTTGATGGTGATCTTACGGATCTGGTTGCGCTGCTCCCGATAGAGGATGTAGGCCTTGGCTGTCTTGTAAAAGGGGGAGTCAAGCAGGACCCGCTCCACAATGTCCTGGATCTCTTCCACTTCGGGGCATGTTCCTAAACGAAGATCCCGGGCAAGGGTGATCACCTTCAGTGTCAGCTTTTTTGCCTCTCTTTCATCAAACTCGCCGGTCTCTATTCCGGACTTTGCAATGGCATCGCTGATCTTGGATGAATTAAACTCCGCAACCCTTCCGTCTCGTTTCTTAATTTTTTCAAACATGAATAGCCCCTTGAGAAACCCCTTGAGTTGGATCTCATTTTGTAGTATATTTTTTCTTTGTTTTTCTTGTTGAAAACTTCACGCTGAACGGCGTGAGGACCTTTTTAGTACAACATGGTGTGCCTGTCAATAACAAAATTCAACATATGGTGTACTTGGCCTGAAGACCCTCTAACGGCGGGAATTAAAAGAAATGGAGAAAAACCGTGCAACTCGACCATAGTCCATTTTACAGAACAGTGATCACTCCCTGGTATGATTCCAATCCCGCCTGTTACGCACTTATATTTTTTTTGGGTGTGGTGCTTCTGTTTGCCGGGGGTGGCATCTGGGTTGCGGCTACCCAGTTGGCCTACGGGACGTACCTCTGGTTTCCAGTGATGCTGGCCGTGATGTCGGCCTTTGTGATGATTAAGATTTGTTTAAGGCTGGTTACCCGGAACAGGAACTCATAACCTCGGCCCGGATGATCTCCATGAAGTGGTGGAGGATCTTTGCCGTGGCTCCCCAGATTACCACATCCTCGTAGGGGTAAGTCAGTTCATCAAACCCCGGGGTCCTTCCGTTCAGCCCTTTTTCCATATGGACGTCCAGGAGATGGCCCACGGGAATATGAAACACCCGCTGGATCTCGGACGCATCCGCGCAGATCTCCTGCTCCTGGTCCCACACCCCCACAAAGGCCTCGATGTCCCGCTGGTTGATGGTCTGGAAATGGCCCAGGGATCCGATCACGTCCACATGGCGTTTGGAAATCCCCATCTCCTCCTCAAGCTCCCGAAGGGCTGTTGCCTTGCGACTCCCATCCCCGGGATCCCAGTGCCCTCCTGGAAAGGCCATCTGGTTCCGCCAGGGGTAACCCGCCACGTCTGCCTTTTGGATGAAGATGAGGTTGGGGGAACTCTCAAACTCCATGAGGGCCATGACACTGGTGGGCCTGAACATGTCCTCCGGGGGTGGTCCGGGATGGTCGGATTTGATCATCGCCCGTGAAAGGGCGTCAAAAGAGAATGTGGCTGTTTGATTCATCAGTGGGTCTCCACCTGTTTGCAATACGTATCCTATTTTCATAGCACATTTTCACCGGGAAGGTAAACCCGGCAAAAAATGATTTCAACTTTCCTCTTCCATGAAGGGGTCAGGCTAAGTCTGACCCCGGAACACGTGCCATGGAGAAGAAAACCCCCACCAGGCACAGCAGGGAAAAACCCATGAAGGCCACATGGAGACTCTGAAGAAAAAGATCCAGGGTTTCAGGCGCCACCGCCCGTGCTCCCATATAAAAGGATACAATGGTCGTCACCGCCGTCATGCTCACCAGCATGCCAAAGGATCGCATGGTGCCGACAAGGCTCGAGGCCGTGCCGTAGTGTTTGGCCGCCACACTCCCCATCACCGTGAGCATGTTGGGGGTGGAGAACAGGGCAAACCCGAGCCCCATGAACGAGAGCATGGTCATCACCATCCACAGGGGTGTGGTCCGGCCCAGGGTGGACGCCCCAGCCAGCCCAAGGGCGCAGATGGTCATCCCCAGGGTGGAGAGCCGTGCTGGCTGCACACGCTCACTCAATCGCCCGGCCAGGGGGGAGAGCAGCGACTGGACAAGGGGCTGGACAACGAGCACCCCGCCGGCTGCCTGGGGGGAGAGCCCTTTGACCGCCTGGAGATAGAGGCTTAAGAAAAATGTCAGCCCAAAAGAAGCGGCATAGTTGATCAGGGTGGCAAGGTTGCTGAAGGCAAAGACCCGGTTGGAAAAGAGCAGCCGCACATTGAGTATGGGAAAGGGCCTGAAATATTCGAAACAGAAAAAGCCCCCAAGTCCCAAAACGCCTGCCAGGGACATGACCGTGTACCCATTGCCCTGGGTCCGGTTGATGGTGCCGATAATCAAAAAAGAGAGCGTCACCATGTAAATCAAGGTTCCCTTGAGATCAAAGGGCTCTCCCTCGGATTCCGCCCACTCTCCCTTGAGTTTCCAAAGGGTCAGGATCAGCGCCGTGATCTCCAACGGCAGGGCCGTGTAAAAGATCCACTGCCATCCCAGATGGGTCACCAGAAAGCCCCCCAGCACAGGACCGGCAGAGAGCCCCCCATAGATGAAGCCCACCACAATGCCCATGGCCTTTCCCCGCTGTTTCGGCGCCATTGCCGAGTAGAGAATGGCAAGGCTCGTACCCGCTATCATGGCCGCCCCGGCCCCCTGGAAAAAACGAACCAGGATAAAGATTTCAATGGAGGATGAAAAGGGAATCACAAGGGTGGCTATAATAAAAAGGATCGTTCCCCGTATAAAGATTTTCTTACGGCCAAGGATATCCCCCAACCGTCCGGCAGGCAGCAGGAACAGCGCCACCGCCAGGATATAGACCGTTTCAACCAGCCCCAGTTCCACGGCATTGGCAGAAAGGTCCCGACCGATGGCGGGCAGGGCAATGCCCACCGAGGACATCATAAACGGTGCCAGAAACTGAACCGCACTCACCACAATCAGGGTTGCAAGCCCGGAGGCTTGGGACGGGGGGGGTATTGTATTCTTATTCATTCCCCCTGGTCTCCGTACCGGGCCTGCTTGCCGTTCTCCATCATGCGGTCCAACAGGGACAGGGCCTGCTCTTTTTCATCCTTGGAAAATCCCTGGACAAAGATATTGCTGCTGCTTCTGAGGGCCATATAAAAGTCGGCCTCCAGTTCCCGGGCCTTGGGGGTGGGGCTGACCAGCTTCTGCCGCCGGTTCGCAGGATTGACCTTGCGGGTCACCAGGCCCTGTTCCTCCAGCTGCATGAGTCCCCTGGCCGTGGCCGCCTTGTCGATGACCACCCGTTTTGAGAGCTG
Organism: Desulfobacterium sp.; assembly: GCA_016342325.1. Classification (GTDB taxonomy): domain Bacteria; phylum Desulfobacterota; class Desulfobacteria; order Desulfobacterales; family Desulfobacteraceae; genus Desulforapulum. The sequence goes on along the minus strand of JAEINR010000020.1, from coordinate 8,339 downwards.
ATCCTGGGTCAGGGGACCATCGGCCAGGAAGAGTTCCGAAAGAAACGGAATCTGGCTTGTCGAGATCCCGAGCTTTTCCATCTTTTCACTGTTAAGGGTGCACATGAGCCGGTATAAAAGGGCAAAGCGGTAGCCAAAGGATTTTGATCGGTCGTTCATTTACGCCTCCTGCATTGTTGATGTGTCAACTGTTGACAAAACAACAATATCCACGATCCCATGGCTGTCAAGGGGGGAGGCTCCTATTCAAGGCCCATGATTATCATTCCCACACATCCTCGTAGAGCCGAAACTCGTTACGGCATATTGTAGGTGACCTCGAATGTGCGGTTTGCTATGAAGCAACAAGCGGATGAAATCATTTAATTATGTTTTTAATTTGCTATTGCTCTGGTGATCGGCGTATGTGAATGGTGGCTTACGATCGTTAAGAGGATTTGTATCAACCGAAGAGTTATTAGGCCAGAGGAAATCTGCTATGCTTGGTATTCTGTTTAACTGTTGGGCGCTTTTTTTTGGCATGAGCTTGATTATGCTTGGCAATGGATTACAGGGGACTCTTATAGGACTTCGTGCATCCATGGAAGGGTTTGGGACGATTGTCACCGGATTCGTAATGTCTGGCTATTACCTTGGTCTTATTGCAGGTTGTCGAATAATTCCAATCATTGTAGGTCGAGTTGGGCATATACGAACTTTTGGAGCTCTGGCATCTCTTGCCTCTATAGCAATTCTTGTTCAGGCGATTTTTGTCAATCCTTGGATCTGGTGGTTGATGCGCCTGATTACCGGTTTTTCGTATGCAGGTCTTTTCATCGTTTCAGAAAGCTGGATCAATGAAGCGGCAGACAATGGAACGCGAGGAAAGCTCCTTAGTGTTTATATGTTGGTTTCTTTGGGCGGTTCAGCCGGAGGTCAGTTTTTACTCAACCTTTTTTCACCCTCTAGCTTTGAACTCTTTGTTCTTGTTTCCCTTCTTATTAGTTTAGCAGTTGTTCCAATATTGTTATCTGTCTCAAGGGCACCGCAATTTGATGTATCAGAAAATATCTCAATTTTACAACTCTACCGGGTTTCGCCCTTGGGTGTATTGGGCATGTTTGTAAGTGGTCTCACCTATGGAGCTTTTTTCGGGATGGGAGCAGTCTTTTCAGCCGATATAGGCCTATCAGTCAAAGACATTTCTTTGTTTATGGGGGCTCTGATCTTAGGAGGTTTTCTTTTTCAGTATCCTCTGGGCTGGATGTCTGATACCTTTGATCCTATTAGAGTGATACTTCTCAGTAGTATGGGGGGGGCGGTTGTTTCGTTTGCTGCAATGTACTACTCGCCTGAAGGGCTGTTGTTGTACCTTATCGCTGCGATTCTTGGTGGTCTGGCTATGCCTTTGTATGCACTTTGTTGTGTTCACATCAATAACTACCTCACCCCGACCCAGATGGTTGCTGCAAGTGGAACCCTTGTTCTGCTCAGTGCGACAGGGGCGGCTATCGGTTCCCCGTTGACGGCTTTTGTAATGGACATCTTTGGCCCTGAAGCTTTTTATGGAAGCATAGGAGGAATGCTCAGCGTCATTGGTGGTTTTGCGCTGTGGCGATACCCCCAAAGATCAGGAGTTGATACAGAGGAACAGGGTGATTTTGTTGTAATGGTCGCAAGTCCTATGACCGCCGCTTTGAATCCGGATGTTGCATTAGATGAAATTGAAGGTGCCGTAGAAGAAGATGCAGCAGATATTATCTCAAGTTTTGAGGACCTTGTGAGTGATCTTGAAACAGCAGGAGAAGAGGGGGATTCAAATTTAGATGAACCCTGATAGTATGCAGAAAAGATTCTTTCAGTCTTCAAGCTACCGAAACGCTTTCTGCCACGGCATTGTCCCAGCAGTTCCCTTTCTGGCTCAAACGACTGACCCTTCCAGGGCTTTTAAGCATCTTCTGAAATTGTTACTACAATGCTGACTGCCTCTGTTTTAATGAAATACAAGGCCCAGGGCAGGCGAACGACGCCAAATTGCCATTTGCAAGGCATCCATGATCAGCTTTGTGGTCATCCGTTTGTTCATGGACGAACCGATAACCTGGCGTAAGAAAAGATCTATGACTTCTTCCGCAATCCGTCGGGTACCATAGTTCCCTTAGAATCTTTATGGGTTGCTTGGACAATGGGAATGAGGCTGTCATTTTTCCGCTGTCTTGATGATTTTTCACATTTGTGCATATTAAAAACTGGTCGTCAAGGGCATAAAAAAAGCCCTGGGAACAATGGTGTTCTCCGGGCTTTTGAATTATGTGGTTGGACTGTTTGTTATTGTAATCCTTCTTTACCGCCGAATTCCCGGTACAGGGTGTATTCATCCAGCACACGGTTGTCGTTGGTTGTGGACTGGTGGGTGATCATCCTTGAGACGATTTCGCCTATGCCCGGGCCGAGCATGAACCCTTGTCCGCACATGCCGGTGGCGTGGATGAGGCCTTGCAGGTCGCGGTTCCAGCCGAGGATGGGGGAGCCGTCCGGGGTCATGGGGTAGAGGCCCCTCCACACCCTGCGCACCCGGATGTTTTTGAGCCGGGGCATGAGCTCCACCATTCTTTTTGCTACCTGGGGTAGGAAAACCGATGTTTCCCTTGTGTCGGTGCCGAGGATGGGCGGATCCGGGGTGATGCAGAAGACGAGCTGTCCGTGGCGGCTCTGGTAGAAGTAGTAATTCTTGGAGCCGGGGGCGGATCTCAGGTCCACCACCATGGCCTCGAAAAAGGGCTTGACCGGTTCGGTAATGGCGCCTTCGTGGCAATCCGGGAATACAGGCACGTCTATATTGGCAAGCTTGCCAAGCTCCCTGGAAAAGGGGCCGGCGGCGTCTACCACAACAGGGGCGGAATACGCTCCCTGGTCGGTGATGACGCCGGTGACTCTTCCTTTTGCCTGGGCAATGGCTGTGACTTTTTCCTTGAACCGGAATGTCACGTTGTTGGTGGCAAGGGCTTTACGGTAAAAGGCGTTGATGGCAAGCAGGGGGGATGCGGAGCCGTCCTCAGGGGAGAAGGTGCCGCCCATGAGGCCTTCCTTTGTGATGCCCGGGGCGATCTCCATTATTCGTTGGGGGGCCACGTAATCAATGTTTAGCCCGAACTCCTTCTGGGTGGGCAGGAATCCTTTGAGGATCGCCTCTTCTTCCTGCCTGTAAACCGGGAAGAGATACCCCCCTTTTAACCACTCAATGTCGTCCCCGTGGGTCTCCTGCCAGGTGGAGAAGATCGCAAGGGAACGCATGCCCAGGATGATTTTGCCGGGATCGGAGTGGGTGGCCCGGATGCCGCCGATGGCATGCTTGTTCTCCCCCTGGCCCGGGGAGGGGTGGCTGTCGATGACAAGGGTTTTGACTCCCAGTTCTCCAAGGGCCATGGCCGTGGGAACGCCTGTGGAGCCGGCGCCTACTATGATTGCGTCATACTTTTTCGTCATCATTTATCTCCTTTGGTTCCGGCCAGGGTGCCAAAGGGCACTTCCACAAACAGGGGCCGGTCGATTCTGTCCGTGGTTTCTTTGAGATCCACGCCTTCTTCCCTGAAGATGCCCCATACCAGGGGACGGCAGGTCTTTGATCCGCAGGCGCCCATGCCCGATCGGGAGATGGCCTTGAGCTGGTTCATGTCCCGGACGCCGTTTTTGATGGCTTGGCGGATCTTGCCGGCGGTCACCCGCTCGCACCGGCAGATCATGGCATTGTCGGGAAGGGCTGAGGTGTCGGGCACCTCCTCGGCAGGGAAGGGTTGTTCCTGGACCCTGATGCCCACGGCTTTTTTGGCGATCTCTTTGGGCAGCTTGACCTGGACGAGGAGGGTGCCGGGGTATTTTTTCTTGGTGATGAGGCTCTTTACTGGGGCCTGGGCAATTTCTTTACCGTCCACATCGGTGAGAATGATGGTGTTGCCTTTTTCGACCCGCCCCCGGTCTATCTCGTAGGGCAGGGTGACAATGGGGAGTTCCGGGTCCTTTCTAAAGTCCACCAGGGTGACGGCAAGGCCGGGGCAGATGGCCACGCAGTTCATGCAGCCCTTGCACAGGCTCGGGTCGGTGACATGGGGCAGCCCTGTGATGGCGTCGTTTTCCGTGTGGATGATGCCTTCCTTGCACACCGAGGTGCAGGGGTTGCAGGGGATCTCCTGGAAGCAGTGGAACACGGGCATGACGCCTGTTTCCTGGGGTGGGGCGGGGCGCTGGGCGGCTTTGCCTGGCCTGGACTTGAGGATGGCCGCTTTTTCGGTCCACTCCTGGGGGATCTCGTTGTCGTATTTGCCAAGGGCTTTGGCGATCTTAACCCCTTCGATTTTGCCGGAGAACATGGCAGCGGAGGCCTCGGCAATCTCCTGGGCGTCCCCTGCCGCATACACGTCCATGCCCCACTCTTTGGCCTTAAGGAAGAACTCGTCCACCTTGGAGAGGCCTACGGCGATGAGGACGGTGTCGACTTTGAAGGTCTGCTCCGTTCCCGGAACCGCCTTCCAGTTTTCGTCGCGCATGGCAATGGTGACGCTTTCCACCCGGTCGGTACCGTTGGCCGATACAACCGTGTGGTTGGTGAGGATGGGCACCCCGAGACGTTCGAGTTTGTCTGCGTGGACCTTGTAGCCGCCGACTTCCGAGAGGCCTTCAATGACACAGGCCACTTCAATGCCCGCCTGGATGGCGTGGTAGCCGGCGATGATGCCCACGTTGCCGCCGCCTACGATGAGGACCCGGTCCGAGGCCTTGATGAGATCCCGGTTGACCAGGGTCTGGAAGGCGCCTGCCCCGAAGACCCCGGGCAGGGTGTTGCCGGGAAAGGCGAGCATTTTCTCCCTTGCGCCGGTGGCCACCAGGAGTTTATTGGGTCGGATCTTCACGTAGCGGTTGTCCTGTACGGCGCCGATGATGCCGTCGGAAAACACGCCCACGGCCGTGGTGTTGAGCTTAACTTTGACCGAGTCGAGTTCTTTTAGCTGGTCTTCGAGGATGCGGCCGATCTCAAATCCCCGGGTGCCGGCCCAGGAGTCTTTTACCGAGCCGAAGAACTTGTGGGTCTGGAGGACGAGTTTGCCGCCGAGACGGTCCTTGTCGTCTAATAGAAGGGTGTCAATGCCGAGACGCCCAAGCTCGATGGCGGCGGACAGGCCGGCAGGGCCTCCGCCGATGATCAGGACTTCTGTTTGGATCTCTTCGGGAGGGTCAAAGGCCTGGGGAGTGTCTTCAGGGGGAACTTTGGGGAGTCCTTCCACGCTTTGGATGTTCATGGCCCGGCTGAGGGGGGTCATGCAGGATTTTACGGGAAGGCCGTCCACAATGACAAGGCACTGGGAGCACTGGCCGTTTGCGCAGTACATGCCCTGGGGGCTTTCGTCCTTGTGGTGGTGGCCAAATATCTGGATGTCGTTGGCAAAGAGGGCAGAGGAGATCATCTCTCCGGTTCTGCCGGTTAGTTCTTTGCCGTTCCAGGTGAACGGGACCTCTTCGCCTTTGGGAACTTCCAGAACAGGGTGTTGGGTAACTCTTTTTTGTGTCATATGTCTACCTGTGAAACCGTCTGAATGTTGTTAAAAGGAGATGGGATCGTTGGCAGTGCTTTGGGTCCCTTCTCTTTTTCTGGGTAAAGGTCAATGGTTGGACCTTTTGCAAAAGGGGATAAAATACCGGGGAGTTGCCTCCCCGGTCTCATTGTTGCGCTCAATTATTTTTAGCTTCTTATCTCTGAGTTTCGTGTTGTTTTGGCAAGAAAATCAGAAGATTTTTTAGGGCTGGCTTGTCCAGGTTACGGGTTATGCCTCTCTCCTTTTTTTGCCGAGATAGGCTTCCTGGATCTTTTCCGAAGCGAGAAGCTCCTTGGAGGTGCCGCTCAGGACAAGTTTGCCGACTTCAAGCACATAGGCCCGGTCGGCAAGCTTAAGCGCTGCCTTGGCGTTCTGCTCGACCAGGAGGACAGTCACCCCGCTTTGGGAGATCTCCTTGACGGTCTTGAAGATTGCTTTGACCAGGATGGGGGCAAGGCCCAGGCTGGGTTCGTCGAGAAGGAGCATCTCGGGCCGTGACATGAGGGCCCTTCCAATGGCGAGCATCTGCTGCTCTCCGCCGGACAGGGTGCCGGCCAGCTGGCGTTTTCGCTCGGATAGCCTGGGAAAGAGATCGTATACCCAGTTGAGGATCTTCTTGTCTGTTGATTTCTGGGAGTAGCTGCCGAGGATCAGGTTCTCCTCCACGGTGAGGATGCCGAAGATCCGGCGGCCTTCCGGGGAATGGCTGATGCCCATGGAGACAATCTTGTGGGCCGGCGTTTTGGTGATATCCTCGCCCTTGAACAGGATCGTTCCGGCGTTGGAATCGTGGAGCCGGCTGATGGTTCTCAAGGTGGTGGTCTTGCCCGCGCCGTTGGCGCCGAGGATGGTTACGATCTCACCCTTGGCCACCTGGATGGAGATGCCCTTGATGGCTTTGATGCTGCCGTAGGAGACCTCCAGGTCCTTTACTTCAAACATGATATTCTTTTTTTTATTCATCGTCGTCATCCTCGCTGCCCAGGTAGGCTTCGATCACCATGGGGTCTGACTGCATGGCCTCGGGTATGCCTTCGGCAATGGGCTTGCCAAAGTTGATCACGGTAATGTAGTCGGTCAATGTCATGACAAGGTCCATGTTGTGCTCGATGAGAAGGATGGTGACGCCCTGGTCCCTGATGCTGTAGATGGTTTCCACAAGCTCCATGGTCTCGCTGTCGTTGAGGCCCGCCGCAGGCTCGTCAAGGATGAGGAGTTCGGGCTCGCTCACAAGGGCCCGGGCCATCTCCACCTTTCTCTGGATGCCGTAGGCAAGGCTGCCCACGGGTTCCGCCGCAAGGTCGTCGATCTTGAAGAACGCCAGGGCTTCCTTTACCTTGAGCCAGTTTTCCTTCTCGTCCCGCAGGGAGCCGGGGGTATGGCAGATGCCGTGCCACCAGCGCTGGCTGCTTTGAAAATGGCGGCCGGACATGACGTTCTCAGCCACGCTCATCTCGCTGAAGAGCCGGATGGTCTGGAAGGTTCTGACAATGCCCATGGCGGCGACCTTGTGGGGCGGAGCGCCGGTGATCTCTTTACCCTTCCAGAGCACTGCTCCTTCTTCCGGGGGATGGATGCCGGTGATGCAGTTGAATGCGGTGGTCTTGCCGGCGCCGTTGGGCCCGATGATGCCGTATATCTGGTTTTTTTCGACCTTGAGGTTGAGGCTGTCTACTGCAGTGAGTCCTCCGAACCGTTTGGTCATGTTTTTAAGTTCAAGAAGCGCCATTGCTTATCCTTTTTTGAAGTAATCAGGTATCTTGCCAAACCGGGCGGGAAAGATGCCCTCGGGTCTCAGGATCATCGCAAGGATCATGGCAAAGCCGAAGATGAAGTATCTCCAGGTGGCAAAGTCCCGGAAGATCTCCGGCAGAACAAACATGACAAAGGTGCCCATGAGGATCCCGGGCAGGGAAGAGCCGCCCACAAGAACGATGGAGAAGAAGAGCACCGACTGCATGAAGTTGAAGGCTTCCGGGCTCACGGCCGAATACTGGATGGCCAGCAGCACCCCGGCAAGGCCTGCAATGCCGGCCCCGAGTCCAAAGGCGAAGATCTTGTATCCCCGGGTGTTGATGCCGATGGAGCTGGCGGCCAGCTCGTCCAGGCGAAGATAATGAAGGGCGCGGCCTGCCTTGCTTTTATCAAGGTTTGCCATGATAAAAAAGGTGAGGAGCAGGACGGCAACCCCCAGGTAGTAGATGGCCGTTGGCGAGGCAAGATCAATGCCGAGAAACGTGGGCGTGTCCAGGCCGAAGATGCCGTTGGGGCCGCCGGTGACACCGAAGATGTCGTTCTCCACCAGTTGCAGAAACACGATGTTGAACCCAATGGTGGCCACCAAAAGATAGTCCCCGCGAAGGTGGATGATCGGTCCTGCCAGGATGATGCCGCACAGTGCCGGAATCAGGATGGCCAGGGGAATGGCGTAGAGGATGGGGATGCCGAAGGTGTGGTTGGCAATGGCCGCCGTATAGGCCCCGATGCCGAAGAACAGGGCATGTCCCATGTTGAACATGCCGCCCTTACCCAGGATGATGTCCTCGCTCAATCCCACCACGGAGAAGATCAGGAAGGTGGACCCGATGGCCAGCCACTTGGGGTCGGCAAGGGCGGGGAAGAGCACCAGGCCCAGGATGAACACTGAATATCCGATTTTTTTGTTTGGTGATTTTATCATACCTTCTCCGCTACGCGTTCACCCATGATACCGGTGGGTCTCACAACAAGGATGGCGATCAAAAGAGTAAAAGTAAAGGCATCGGCCCAGGT
>JAEINR010000149.1 GCA_016342325.1 Desulfobacterium sp. | reverse complement strand
GTATCCTCTCAACAAAAAATTTAGGGTGTTGTTGAAAAAATAAATTCTGAATGACTAAGCCGAATATTTACTAAAATTATTGTCAAGATTGTAACATTCTAACAGGATAACCCACACATTATTTATGTTATCAACATTCTGTTTATCATGCTACCCACACTACAAAAACTTTCCAAAAGATATGACCACACCCGATGTTCTCATTTCTACCCAATCGCAAAACAATCCTTATTTGGGATATCAAAGTAAAATTTTAATTACAAGCGATGAATTTTATTCGGCAGGTCAATCTCAATCAAATACACTCGACAACAGACAATACACGCCTACGGAAGATTTTTGAAAAGAACCCACTAAACTCTTTAAGCAGTGGGCACAATCAGGTCAATAAAGTTTGACTTTAGCCCTGTTTTACGGCATATTCTTACCTTTATTTTATAAAGAACAATCCGCAAGGGAAACCAATACGTTGAACCTTATCAAGACACAGGATGTATCATGAAACAAATTGTAGAATGCGTGCCCAATTTTTCAGAAGGAAGGGATAAAACCGTTATCGACGCCATTGCCAAGGCGATCGAAAAGACCAAAGGCTGTACCCTCCTGGATGTTGACCCTGGATACTCGACCAACCGGACGGTTTACACCTTTGTCGGGGCACCGGATGCGGTCGTGGAAGGCGCATTGAACGCTGCCAGGATCGGAAAAGAGCTCATCGACATGACCACCCATAAGGGTGAGCATCCCCGCATGGGTGCCATGGATGTCTGCCCCTTTATTCCCGTTGCCAACGTGACCATGGAAGAGTGTGTGGAAATATCCAAGCGTTTTGCGGAACGGGCCGGTAAAGAGCTTGAGGTTCCCTTTTTCCTTTATGAAGAGGCGGCAACCAAGGATTACCGAAAGACCCTGCCCCAGATCCGTGAGGGGGAGTATGAGGGCCTTTCTGAGAAGCTGGGTCAGCCTGAGTGGGTGCCGGATTACGGACCTGCCGAATTTGTTCCGTCCTGGGGCGCTACCGCCACCGGGGCCAGGTTCTTTCTCATTGCCTACAATGTGAACATCCTTGGAACCAGCAACCAGGCCCATCGGATCGCGCTGAATCTTCGGGAGGCGGGCCGGGGTCTTGAGGAGCCGGGCCTGTTGAAAGAGGTCAAGGGCATGGGATGGTTTGTGGACGAGTACAACATGGCCCAGGTGACGGTTAACCTGACCAACTACAAGGTGTCTGCGGTTCACCATCTGTTTGAAATGGTAAAGAAAGAAGCAGAGGCCCTGAATGTTGGGGTTGCAGGGTCCGAGATCGTGGGGCTTATTCCCCTGGAGGCCATGCTCCAGGCGGCTGAGTACTACATTGAAAAGGAGAACCTGTTCATCCTTGCTGAGGACCAGAAGGTCCGGTTGGTGATTGAACGCCTGGGATTGAACTCGGTTTCCCGGTTTGACCCCAAGGATAAGATCATCGAGTACCGGATTGCGGAAGCGCTGGACGAACCCCTTGCCTCGATGCCCTTGAGGGGATTCATCGAGGAGGTGGCCTCCCGGTCTTCGGCACCCGGCGGCGGTTCCGTATCTGCGGCTGTTGCGGCCATGGGCGCGGGACTTGGATCCATGGTGGCCCAGCTCACCTATGGGGTGCGGAAGTTTGAAGGGGTTGACAAGGAGATGCGGGCGATCATCCCGATCCTGCACAAGACCTCCATGGACCTGATTCCGTTGATCGATGCGGACACATCGGCCTTCAACGACTATATGGAAGGACTGCGCATGCCAAGGGATACTGAAGAAGAAAAGGCCCTCCGGTATGACAAGATGCAGCAGGGATTGAAAACAGCGGTTGAGGTGCCCCTGACCACCATGAAGACCGGGGATCAGGCCTGGGACGCCATGTGCGAAGTGGCCCGCTTTGGCAATCCCGCCTCACGATCCGATGTGGAGGTGGGGGCCCGCTCCCTTGCCACCGGTATCTGGGGCGCTTACAAGAATGTCCAGATCAATCTGCCGGATATCAAGGATGAGGCGTTTAAAACAGCCACCCTTGAGACGGCTGACAAGATCATGGCCCGGGCCGATAAAAAGTGCGCCGAGGTGCTGGCCATACTCGAAGCCAACGATTAACACCCCCTGCCCCCGGCTTCTGTGCCGGGGGCTTATCCCTCCTCCAAGGTCATTTTTGTTGACAGCGATGGAACAGCTTTGATATTTTATAAGGGTTATTATACTTACTCCATCGTAAACAGTTCTCCTCCCGCTGCTCCTAACCTTAAAACGGGGGCTTTCATGTATACACAGGAAAACCGGCTTTTCGCCGTTGACACACCGCTTGGTTTGGATGTTCTGCTTCTCACCGGGTTCCGGGGGAGCGAATGCCTTTCAGACCTTTTCGCCTTTGAGCTGGATCTGATTTCCCAAGACCACAGTATCTCTTTTATCGACATCATCGGAAAGAACGTCTCCGTTTCCATCATGCTTGCAGACGGCAGCAAGCGGTACATTAACGGCATTATATCCAGTTTCAGACAGGGCACCGGAGATGAAACCGGCAGCGACAGCCTGGCCTCATCTTATAAGGCCACCCTGGTGCCATGGTTTTGGCTCCTGACCCGAACGGCGGATTCACGGATTTTTCAGAAACTCTCGGTTCCCGATATCGTTGAAAAGATCTTTACCGAATACGGTTTCAACGACCACAGTTTCCGCTTGCAGGGAAGCTACGAACCACGGGATTATGCCGTACAGTACCGGGAAACCGACTTTAACTTTATTTCACGCCTGCTTGAGGAAGAGGGCATCTACTACTTTTTTGAGCACGAGGAGAAAAAGCATACCCTGGTGCTGGCTGATGCGCCCACGGAACATAAACCGTGTCCGAAACAGGCGTCTGCAAGATACCGGCTGACCAGCAGCGGCTTGGATGATGAGGATCTCATTACCACCATGGATGTAATGAAAGAGATCCGGGTGGGCAAATGCACCCTGAACGACTTCAACTTCGAAGTTCCCAATACTGACCTGAAGGTGACCGCGGATTCAAGGGATCCGCTGGGACCGGGGGAAAGGGAAGTTTATGATTACCCCGGGAGATACACCAAGCACGATGCCGGAGACCGGCTGACCAATATTCGGATGGAGGAGGAGGAATCCCGGACCACCACCATTACCGGCGACAGCACCTGCCGCGCCTTTACCGGTGGCTTCCGCTTCATGCTGGAAGATTATTTTCGCGAGGACATGAACGACAAGGAATTTGTTCTGACCCATGTTGAGCACAATGCCGACCAAAAGGCAAGCTACAGAAGCGGTGGGGCTGCAACAGACAGCAGCTATGCCAACCGGTTTGAGTGCATGCCGTTTGAAGTGCCGTTCAGGCCTTGGCGCAAAACCCCGAAACCGGTTGTGAAAGGCGTCCAGACAGCCATCGTGGTGGGACCGCCCGGGGAAGAGATCTATACGGATGAATTCGGACGGGTCAAGGTGCAGTTCCACTGGGATCGGGAGGGGCAGAAAAACGAAGACAGTTCCTGCTGGATACGGGTCAGTCAGGTCTGCGCAGGGGCAGGATGGGGGGCCATTGATACCCCGCGCATCGGCCATGAAGTCATTGTTGATTTCCTGGAAGGAGATCCGGACAAACCCATTGTCACGGGCCGGGTGTACCATGGTTCAAACAGACCGCCGACCGGCCTGCCCGCCGCAGCCATGGTCTCGGGCATGAAATCCAACAGCACCCCCGGTGGCGGTGGTTACAATGAAATGACCATGAATGACACCAAGGGCGAAGAAGGTATGACCATCCATGCCCAGAAGGATATGGACACAACGGTTGAAAACGACCATGCATTGACCGTTCACAACAACCGGACCACCACCGTGGATGTGGACGACACAGAGACCGTTACCGGCAATCAGACCCTCACCGTTGACGGAACCCGGACCGAGACGGTCAACAGTGATGAAACCATCACGATCAACGCAAGCCGTACCGAACATGTAACGGGCAGTGAGGATGTCACCATTGATGGCGCCACAAGCCACACCATCAACGCGAACTTTACCCGGAGTGCTACGGCAAATTATGCACTGACAGCCGGTGCAAACATCAAGACCGATGCAGGGGCGGAGTGGGAGGGCCTGGCAGGATCAAAGGCATTGCTCAAGGCCCCTGAAATAAAAATCGAAGCCGACACAATGATCGAAATCGTGTGCGGCGGCAGCAGCATCAAGCTGGAACCGGCCAAAATCACCATCACGTCAGGAAGCGGCAGCATTGAAGTCCACGCCCCGGGCGTTGATATCAAAGGCGGTAAGATCTCACTGAATTGATCTGCCGTTCAGTTCCCCAACAGATGCCCCGGGAGATATCCATGGGAGACCCAAAGAAGAACCCTATTGAACAACGGATCGATTACCTTAGCGGCCTGTGGAACGAATTTGCACAGGACCCGGCCCCCAGACTGTTACGCTGGCGGGTGGATGATGACGGCGTTCGCATGGTCGAGTTGCTCATCGAGATGCAAAGCGAAGACGCCGGGGACCTCCCCGATCTGTTCATTCGCTTTGACACCCCTTTTACCGATCCCCGGTCCTATGGGTTTGATTTAATGAAGTCCCTGGAAGATCAGTATGAGGAAAGCCGGAAGGATATTGCCGACACCGGTGTACCGGCAGATTGGCAATGCCCGGAGCCGAAACCTGAACAAGGCGGTGCCCAGGCCTTTGCCCGGGCCTGTATCTCCTTTATGGAATACCACAAAGACAACATGCTTGCCCTTGTGCTGTTCCTGGCCCCTTTGGAAATCCCAAGCAAGAATGAATGGAACCATTTTCTCCGCACCCTGGTGAAATGCGGGCTGCCCCGGACCATACGCCTGACGGTCATTGATCATATTGAACGCCCTGCCCTTAACGAACTTTGCAAAGCGGAGCCGGAACTCACCCGAACCATCACGCCGGAACTTGATATGCCCGACGCCCTTGAGGAAATTGCCGACGGTGGGGAAGGGGTCGGGCCTGGAAACGATTTTCGCAAGCTTTTCGTAAAGCTGAGCAACCTTGCCGCCAAGGGCGATGTAAAACAGACTGAAACCCTTGCAGCCAAGGCGTTGGGCATTGCCAAAAAACAGCACTGGTTTGACCTCCAGGTGGCCGTTTATATGGTGATGGGCGCCATGCAGCTTGGCAAGGGTGCCCCAGAGCAAGCCCTTACCGTGTACCGAAAGGCGGTTAAAACCGCGTCCGAGGCAGATCTGGCTGCACACCCTTTGGGAAAGAAACTTGTGGTTCAGACCCGGTTTGCCGAAGCGGCTGTCTTGATCGGCAAGGCGGATTTTAATGACGCCGCTTCTTTGTATGAAAGCACGGTCCCTTTTACCCAGGCCTCAGGGGATCCTCTTTTGGAACTCGAAGCCTGGCGCATGGCCTCGTATTGCCATGGGATGACCGATACCCCCGGGGATGCGATCCGTTGCGGAAACCTGGCCTTGAAGGCCGGGGCGCTGCTTGAAGAAGAGCTGCGCACGAATTCAACCCTCCCCTATGCTGGCCGGCACCTTATCAGCCTGATCGCCAAATACAAGCCCGATGAAATCAACGAACAACAGGTGCGGGAACAAATGGTGGCCCTGGTGGGCGAGGATTGGGAATTGTACCTACCGCCAGGGGATGATACGTCATGATGCACGCCATCACCCATCTCAATCCGGTCATGGGAGTGGATATCCACATCATCCAGCCCCCCGGTCCGGTACCGCCGGTGCCCATCCCCCATCCCTATGTCGGGATCGTGTTCGATCCTGCCGACTATATCCCCTATATCGGATCGACCATCTCCATCCACGGTTTGCCCCGTGCCATTGCCGGAACCGCAGGAAAACCCGTCCCTTCCCATATCCCCATCGGGGGCACATTCATCAAACCACCGGGCAATGAAGACGAGAATTTCATGGGCAGCGCCACGGTGGCATTTGACGGGGATGCCGCAAGTTACATGGGGCTGCCGGTCCTAAGCTGCCAGGATGTCGGCATGGTCCCGCCGCCCCGTACCAACCCGAAAAAAAAGACCAAAGTAAAATCCATGGTACTGCCGTTGAGTGTGGTGATGCCCATACCGGCGGGGCCGCCCGTGTTGATTGGCGGGCCGCCCACCATCTCCCTGATGGCCCTCGGCATGCGGATTGGAATGGCGGGCCTGGGCCGGGCATTCCGAAGGCTTGCCAGGACCAACCTCGCAAGGCGGGCTGGCGCTGCCCTGCGACGGGCACGCCAGCGTCTTTTCCGAAATATGCGGCCCGGGTTTCTCAAATGCAATATTTTGAAAGCCGAGCCCGTGGACGTGGTCACCGGCGAAGTGGTTGTCGACCAGCAGGATTTTTCCATCCCCGGGCGGATCCCCATGGCGTGGAACCGCCACTACGGCTCCCAGAGCGAGCGCATGGGCGTGTGCGGTTTCGGCTGGGAAACACCGGCTGACGCGCGCCTGGAACTTGAATATGACGGCAGCGTGGTTTTCCATGACGGCACAGGCGCCCCCTTTTATTTCGAAGCCCTTCCCGGCGACAATCCCGTCATGGAACCGGTGGATGGCGGCGCCTTGCACCGCATGGACAATTACTATGCCGTCAGGCTCAAGGAAGAACTGACCTATTACTTTCCCATCCCCAAAGAAAAAACCCGTGAAGTTCTGGTAACCTACGTAATGGACCGCTGCCAAAATTCCATCCGGTATGTACGGGATGGGAACGGGCTTTGTTCAATCGTAGAAAACAGCGGACGGCAGATTGATGTCACCTCGGTTGACGGGCGCATCCGGGAGATGGGGTTACAAGAGCACCTTCTGGTCCGTTTCGAGTATGACGACACCGGCGATCTTGTCTGCGTCCGGGACGCCCTGAACACCCCCTATCGGTTTCAGTACAACAACCACCGGCTGATCCGGCACATGGACAAAAACGGGCTGTCGTTCTCCTATGAATACGACGAACATTCGACCACCGGGCGATGTGTCCACACCTGGGGGGACAACGGATTATACGACTATTCTTTTAAATTCCATGACCTGGAGGGCCGGACCGAAATCACCGATTCCCTTGGCCATGTTTTCAATGCCATGTACAACAACCGCTACCTCATCACTGAAGAGATCGATCCCCTGGGCGGAAAAACCCTGTACACGTACGACAACGCCGGCAGAACCACCTCGGTTGAAGATCCCGGCGGCAATCTTACGGAATACGTCTATGACCCAAAAGGCAATCTGTTAAAGCTTATCCAGCCGGATGGCAATGGCATCGAGACCGAATTCAGCCCGGCAAACAAAGCGACCCGGATCACCGACCCCAATGGCGGTGCCTGGCACCAGGAATGGGATGCCCAGGGCCTGCTGATCAAGCAGGTCACGCCCCTGGGCGCGGAATCAAGCTATCGGTACGACATCCACGGTCAACTGGTTGGCTTTATCAACCCTCGGAAGGCCCGCACCTCACTTGGTTTTGACGGCCACGGCAACCTCACCCGGCTCACCAATGCCCTGGGCCATACCACCGACTTCACCTACGACGCCCTGGGCAACGTGGTCACCAAGACCGATCCCCTGGATCAGCTCACCCGCTACGACTACGATCCCAAGGGCCGGCTCATCCGGGTAGTGCACCCCGGCGGGGGCACCATCACCTGCGCCTACGACCCCGAAGACAATCTCACCCAGTACCAGGACGAAAATGGCGCAGTGACCCGTATGGAATACTGCGGATTAGGGGAAATCAAGCGTCGCCTGCAGCCCAACGGCTATTGTGTGGAATACCACTACGACACGGAAGAACGCCTTATCGGCATTACAAATCAGCGGGGAGAGCACTACGAACTTAAGCGGGATGCACTGGGCCGCACCGTCGAAGAGATCGACTACTGGGGGCAAGGACGTCGCTATACCTATAACAAAGCCGGCTACTTAAAAGAAAGTGCAGATCCTTTAGAGCGAATCATCCACTACAAAACCGATCCCCTGGGTCGCATTCTGAAAAAATTATTGCCCGATCCCAACAATCCGGAAGCGGTTCAAACTGAAAGTTTCGAATATGACGCCAACGGCAACCTCACGGCCTGCGAAAACGACGTTATACGCATGGAACGCTCTTTTGATCCGGAGGGGCAATTGCTCCAGGAACGCCAGGGAGATGGGGTCATCGTCAGCAACGACTATGACCCCAGCGGTAACCGGATCACGCGCAGGACCGAGGCGGGATTGAACGGGCACGGTTATTCCAGTACAGTCCACTTTCGGTATGATTTCCTGGATCAGGCGGTTGGGGTTCAGGTGGAAGGTCATGGACCAATACGGCTTACCCGGAACGCCCTTGGCCGGATCACCCGGGAAGAACTGGGCGGAGGTGTTCGCCGGGATCTGTCATACAACCCGGATGGCTACCTCACCGCCCAGCAGGTGATGGCCGCCGAGGTTCCACTGTTTGATCAGAAATACCACTATGACCGGGCAGGCAACCTCGTCAAAAAGCAGGATTCGTTTTTTGGTGTTGACCGGTTCGCCTATGATCCCCTGGGTCGGATTGTCTCGCATTTGAATCCCGAAGAACAGGTCAGGTACTTTCTGAATGATCCGGTTGGAGATAGGTTAAAATTCCGTGTGACACAGCCCAAGGATGGGGATCGTGCCAGTGATGACTGGCATCGGGATGGGAAGTATGATGACGTCTCTTACCGCTTTGACCGTACCGGCAATCTGGTTCAACGAAAGGGAGCAGAAAGTACCACCCATTTTACCTGGGATGGAAATCAGCGTCTTGTTGAAAGTCGCAGGTTTGACAAAACAACCACCTATGGCTATGACCCTTTGGGACGCAGAATCTGTAAGGAAACCGCAGGAGTTGAGACCCATTTCTTTTGGGATGGGGATGCCTTACTGGGAGATTGGAATCCGCGCACCAGGGAGGATAACGGAAAAGAGGTTGTTCTGCCGCGATTGCGGGAATGGATTTACTATCCAGATACCTTTGAACCCCTTGTTATGCGCCTGAACCATGGTGGCGCTGCAAGTAAGGTTTATCTTTACCATAACGATCCCAATGGTTGTCCCACACGGATGTTGGATAGTGCTGGACAGGTGGTCTGGACGGCCCAGTATGGGGCTTGGGGAGCAGTGACCCGGTTGCCTTTTAACAGGGTGGATAATCCCATCAGGTTACAGGGGCAATATGAGGATGGGGAAACAGGGCTCCATTACAACAGGTATAGATATTATGAGGCCCTGGCGGGACAGTTTATCTCGCCGGACCCAATAGGTATCAAAGCCGGCCCAGGGATTTACCTGTATGGAAGAAATGTATTTAGATGGTCAGACCCACTTGGACTGACCTGCGCTGTCACAGCAGCAAGAGAAGCTGCCAGCGGAATCCCCGCAAAATTTAAAAAGAAATTTGAATGTAAGGATTTTGCAAATGAGCTGGAGGGAAGACTTCGAGCTCGCGGTATATCCGGAACCCGTTTAGAGATGAAAACAAGAACAGGATATATTCTTTCAAATAGCCATGGTAATATCACAGAAACAGGAGAACATATTGCAATCAGAGTTGAAGACACTGTCTTCGACAATCTCCGGCCTGATGGCATTCCTTATGATGATTGGATTGAAGATTTGGGGGGACGACAGTACACTGAGCCTCCGACCGCCCTAATTAGTGAGGTACTATTCTGACTATGAAAATAATATATATTCCAGAATTACTTGCCCTGATAAAAAAAAGACCCGGGGCATTTTTGCGAAACAATAGCATCTTAGAACTGGAAGCTTACCTTAATGGGTATAAATTTCATCGTTTTACTATGGAAGAGGTTCCGATTCAAGACATTGAAGATTTTAACTATTTTAGGAATATTTGGATTTACGATCGCTTAAAGATTGAGAATAAAGAGGGGTGGATTAATTGCCTGTTTACCCGTGCAGTTGATGATAAGGAGGCGTTTTCGCTCTTTTTCGACCTTTGGGAAGAATACACCGCTAACACATAAACGTTAAAGGTCCAGGGGAGAATCCGTTGAACAGCACCTTGGGTCCGAGCGCATGGGATTTTTTGACCACCTTTTTCAGATAATGCATCTCGGTGAGCGTCACCACGGTCCGATAGATCGAAGTGACGCTCATTGAAATTTTCAGCAAAATTGAACCAGGGGCCCCAGGGAACAGCCAGTAGCCGTTCACCTGCAATTCCCACCCGGAACGAATCTATCAATACTGCTGACGTGCAGGCCAGCGGTCAAATTAGCACGCCTGGAATACAAAAATAAAAGCTAAGAAACTGATGAGATTATAGGGTAAAGCTGTAGAGAAGTGTCAGTATCACCGTATACCCTATGAGGACATAAAACCAAACGCCGGAAAATTTTGGGGTTCGCAGGGATGATAGATTTAAGCCCGCCATGACTAGGAACATTGCATAGAGTATGATTGAAAAAATGCCGGGGCTGAAAAACCGTTCAAACAGAAAAATGAACGCGAATACAATAACATTGTTGTCCAGTGCAAGCCCCTTGTAAGTTGAGCTGTCCACAAGACCGAATACATTAAAATAACTCAGTC
>JAEINR010000148.1 GCA_016342325.1 Desulfobacterium sp. | reverse complement strand
CCAGGAACGGACCTTCGCCTGGTATTTCGGGCGGCATAAATTGCATTTCAAATTATCAGATGTCAGGAGCTCTGAAACTGGAGATTGTCCCCATGACCGATCCTGCCACGGTCAAGATCAACACGGAGATGGAGTTCAAAGTCATCTATGACGGCAAACCCTTGTCCACGGAGGTCTATGCCACCTATGACGGTTTCAGTTCAACCCCCAACACCTATGCCTATTTTACAGAATGCAATGACCAGGGCGTTGCAAAGGTGATAATTACCCATCCCGGCACCTGGATGGTCCGTGTTCAAAAGAAACTGGAAGTGCCGACCCAGGATTATGATTCCCATGTGATGCGTGCGGTTCTGGTATTTGAGGTGAACTAAATGAGACTGGGATTCTTCCTGAATATCGAATTATTTTGTGTCCTGATTTCAGTGGTGTTAACCCTGCCCGGAGCTGCCCGGGCCCACGGCACAGGCTATCGTGTTTTACAGCAGGGCAAAGCCGTCACCCTGGAGTGTTATTACTCAGATGGAACGGCCATGGCCTATGCTGAAGCCTATATCTTTTCTCCTGAAGATGCCGAGCTGGAACATCAAAATGGACGGACCGATAAAAACGGAAGAATCGCATTCTTTCCCGATACCCCCGGCCCATGGGGGGTGGATGTCAGCGATGGCATGGGGCATAAAATCCAGGGGCAGGTCCAGGTGGCGTCGGAGCCGGAGCCGGAGCAAAAATCCGGCCCAAAAGTAACCCCCCGGGACCAAAATCAAAACGCCCTGTCCAGACCCCTTTCTGCAGTTCTGGGAATCAGCCTGATCTTTAATCTTTGCCTGGGCCTTTTGCTGGTGCGCAGGAAAAATCCGGTGTAACGGCGGCTATGGAACAACGAATTACGCCCTTTCCTGGCCGAGAACCTGCTGGCTGGGGATAAAAATGGAATGGTAGGTACACCCATCATCGCCCCGCGCATCCTGTCGGGTGCGCGGGGCGAAGGTGTTTACGGTTGGTTTTTGCAGGTGGGGTAGTACTTTGCAAGACCTGCCAGGGAGGTTTCCCTATAGCCGCATTTGAGATCCCGGCCGGTTTCCGCCATGGTGACCACCACCTGGTCAAAGCTGATGAAGTGCTGGCCGTCGGTGAAAAGAGCGTACTCAGCGGCGTTGATGGCCCGGACTGCGGAGATGGCGTTCCGTTCGATGCAGGGCACCTGGACATATCCGCCCACGGGATCGCAGGTCATGCCCAGGTGGTGCTCAAGGGCCATTTCCGCGGCATAGTCGATCTGGTTCAGGGTGCCGCCGAACATGTATGCTGCCATGGCAGCGGCCATGGCGCAGGCTGTGCCCACCTCGCCCTGGCAGCCCACTTCCGCCCCTGATATGGAGGCGTTCTCCTTGACCAGGTTGCCCACAAGGCCGCCAATGGCAAGGGCCTGGAGAAGCTCCTCCTCGTGTATATCATACTCCTCCTTGATGGAGCGGAGCACGGCCGGGATAAGGCCGGCTGAACCGCAGGTGGGAGCGGTGACGATGAGTCCGCCTGCGGCGTTCTCTTCCGAGACCGCCAGGGCGTAGGCAAAGGTGAGGCCGGTGTACTTCAGCCGCTTGCTCTGGACCCTGGCTTTTTTCAGGAAGGATTTTGCCTTGCGGGGGTATTTCAGCTCCCCCGGGAGCACGCCGGTTTTGCCAAGGCCGAGTTCAATGCTTTCGGACATGGCTTTCCACACGCCCCTGAGGTGCTCCCAGATTCCAGGGCCCTCCTGTTTTTCCACATACTCCCACAGTTCGATGTTTTCGGTGCGGCAGAAGTTGATGATATCGGTAAACTGGGTGAGGGGATAAACCTTGCTTGCGCCCACGCCGGTGCCGTCCTTTTCGGCGATGGTTCCGCCGCCCACGCTGTACACCTCCCAGGAATCGAGCAGGGTATCGTCGTCGCCAAAGGCTTGAAACAGCATGCCGTTGGTGTGGAACGCCTTTACAACATCGGGTTGCCACACAAATTCCGTGGCAAGGGGTTTCAGGGTTTCCTCGATGATCCAGTCCGTGAGATGGCCCTTACCTGTGGCCGCTAGGCTTCCGTATAAGGTCACCCCATAGCGGGCAGCCTTGGGGGTGCGTTCCCTGAACAGCCGGGCCGCCTTTTGCGGTCCCATGGTGTGACTGCTGGAAGGGCCATTGCCGAGTTTGTAAAGTTCTTTGAGTGAGTCCATATTTTTTTCCTTATTGGTTAAAGGAGTTGGTCGATTAATGCGACAAAGGGGATGGAAATCTTTTTTTCCACACCCCTTTAGCCCAATCTATGTTCGCCTGTCAAACGAAAAGCGTCAGGGGTCTGATTAATTCTTTGCCAGATTCATTATCCATTTCCGGGATAAAAATCTTGGAATCCCCAGGCAGAGTTTGTAGATCTCTTCCGTCGCAACCAGCGCCATGACCCAGTACACCGGCAGGTTCAGGAAAAACGCTGCGAAAAACGCCATGGGAACCCCGATGCACCAGACCCCGGTGAGATCCAACAGAAAACCGAAACGGGTATCGCCGCCGCCCCTTAACACACTGACCACATTGGTGAAATTTGTGATCTTGATGCACAACACCATGCCGGCCACAAACATCAGGTGATGGGCGTTCATGTACGCCCCTTCAGAGACCCTGTAAAATGATAAAACAATATCCCTGGACAGGATCATAAAACCGCCGGCAAAGACCGCCATGGCAAACTGCAGCATCAAGAGGTACTTGCCGTACAGGTACGCTTCATCATTCCTGCCGGAACCAATGCTGTTGCCGATCATTATGGAACCGGCATGGAACATGCCGAAAAAGGGGATCAACATGAAGTTTTCAATGGATGCAACGATGTTGACCGCTGCAATGGATTCGGTGCCGATCCGTGCATATACAAGATTGTACAGGCTGATACCGGTCACCCAGAAAAGCTCATTCAGGAACACGGGCCAGCATGTCTTTAAAATTCGTTTGAAAAACAGATAGTCAAAATCCAGCATTTCGGAAAATCTTGCAGCAACGGGGTATCGCTTCCAATAGACCATGGCGATCAGGACAAATCCTTCAACAAACCTTGAAATACAGGTGGCAATAGCCGCCCCATTGACGCCCAGTGCTGGAAATCCAAGCTTCCCGAATATCAGGATGTAGTTGAGGACCACGTTGAGGGTCACGGCGATCATGCTGGCGTACATGGGAACCTTGACAATCCCCATGCTTCTCAGGTTATTTATATAGGAATAGGCCACGGCCGAGATCACAAAACTGAAGCCAACGATCCGTAAATATCCTGAGCCCAGGCGCACCACCTCGGCGTCCGTTGAAAACAGCGCCATCAGGATGCCAGGGGTGACCAGGGCCACAAAGGTAAAGAACGAGCAGACGGCAAGCCCTGCCATGACCCCGATTCCCACAAGTTTCTTGATGTTGGCCAGATCCCTTTTGCCCCAGTATTGTGCGGTAAAGATGGAGATTCCGCTGTGAATCCCGAACTGTACAACTATAAAGATAAAAACAAACTGGTTGGCAATGCCCACGGCGGCAATGGCGGTTTCATTTAACTGACCGATCATCAATGTATCCATGAGGGCCATGGATGAATTGAGGAAATTCTGGAAAATGATCGGCAAAGCCAGTTTGAATAGCAGGTCGATGAAATTCATGTTTGTTCGATTAAGGTGTTTTCCGATGAAACCCATATGTTACTCCAAAAAAAAAAGCCCACTTCTTGCTTGAAGCGGGCTTTTTCAGAAAAGATATTTAACTTGTCTCAATTACAAAAAGGCGCTCCGATACACATAGCAATGATCCCTGCACGATCTGCAAAGATTAATGAATCCGGTTGATATGTGATGTCTGTTGCCCTTGGTCATGGGTATAATCCATTTTCTGTTATTATTTATGACTCTTTATGACCGATTCCAAAGGTCCTGTCAAGGCCGATGCAATTTTTATATTGGCCTGTGTTTTCCTCTGGAGAAGGCGCCTGAGGATATAACCACGGGTGAAATCGGCTCTCCTTGCCAATTCAACCGTCGTATTGATGTTGTCCTTGGTTGACGTCCCTTTGACTAACTTTTTCCGGATCAAATCTTCCTGCTCGATAATCTTCTTTCCATACCTTATATAGAAATCGAAATCCTTAAGCGCAAGTCCCATTTCCAGGAAATGCTTCAGAACATCCCTGCCGAAACTGATATCCTCATGATCATAGAGTCTTTGATTGTTTTCATGGAGGTAGGGCATGAGCAACTCGATTCTTTCCGCTTCACTGAGCTCGGTTGGTGTTAAACCCGTACTTTCCAGGAACTCCTGTTCGTTCACAAGGCTTTTTGTTTCATCCGGCGTTGTTCCGAACACCGAATTTTCGATTGCTTCGGCATTTACAAGGCTTAACCCCTGATCCATGCGTTTCAGGATGTTTTTAATTAAAGACAAGGGGTAGCGGCGTGTGTCTTTGAGAAAAAGAATGGCCCGTATTTTTTCGATGCAGCTTTTGTCATAATAGGACATGTTTTTATTGATTTTTTTGGGTTCGGGAAGCAGGCCCTGGGAGACATAGTAACGTATCGTCGATGTCGCAACCTTGGTTCTTTTTGCTAATTCGCTAATTTTTAAATCCATCATAATTGCCTTTGAAAAAAAGAGTTTTCCCTTTGTAAGGTCTTTTTTATGTCAAAGAATATATAAGTGGTTATAGAATCAAAAAACGTCGATAAAAAATGCTTGACTTTTATAATAATCATAAATATAAAAATAAATAAAGTTTAAACTTTAAAGTTAGACTTTAAACTATGAACTCCGCTCATTTAATCGGTCTTTCTATTAGACCGGGCCTGACGCTGAAAGTATCACAACTGAATATCCGTTCAAAAGTTAGAAAAAAACCGAGTCACCCTTGGTTTTTGTTCAGGCTTTTTCCTAGGAAATTAAGCGGTATGAATATATAAAGCGAAATTCAGGGAGCGCAATTATGTTTAGGGAATCAAAAACACAGATTGAGATCCGGAAAGCCGCAAGGGATTTTGCCAAAGGGGAGTTTGATAAGGACCAGGCCTGTGAACTGGATAAAAAATGCGAATTCCCTGAAAACATATGGAAAAAAGCGGCAGACCTCGGATTTATCGGTATTCATTTTCCAGAGGAATATGGCGGAGGAGGTCTTGGCGTATTTGAGAATGTTCTGATTGTTGAGGAGTTTTGCCGCCCAGGGCATTGGAAATGCCCAGGGTGCTTTTGACCGCACCCTTGAGTATATAAAAGGGCGGGAACAGTTTGACCGGAAAATTGCCGGATTCAAGGTGGTTCAGCATAAAATCGCCGATATGGTGACAAAAATTGAACTGGCCAGATTGATTACCTACAAGGCGGCTCTGGCAAGGGATAATCAAAAAAACGACGGCACGCTTTCGGCAATGGCTAAGGTTACGGCGGCATGAACAGCCATGGAAGTCGGTGCCCAGGCCATACAACTGCTTGGTGGATATGGCTATATGACAGAGTACGAAGTTGAACGATATTACCGTGACGCAAAGGTGATTGAGTTGCTTGGCGGAACCCAAACGATTCAGAAAGATGCCATCGCTGGAATCGTGATCGGAAAAATGTAAACTTCGAAATGACAAGGAAAGATGATGGGAATACTAACGTATAGTGGGGAACATGATGGGTTTCGCCAACGGGTACGCCGCTTTCTTGAAAAAGAGGTGGTTTCCCAAGCGGAGCAATGGGAAAAAGACCGCAGGGTCCCTAAACGTGCCTGGAAAAAGTTGGGTGAAGCCGGGTTCTTGTGTACGGCCGTATCAAAAAAATACGGCGGCCATGGCAAGGATTTTCTTTACTCGGTCATTGTGGCGGAAGAAATGGTCAAAACCGGCCAGAACGGCCTTGTGTCCGGTCTGCACAGTGATATTGTCGTGCCGTATATTGAATCCTTCGGTTCAGAAGAACTCAAAGAAAAATATCTTCCGGGATGTGTTTCAGGAGACATTATAACGGCCGTGGCCATGACGGAACCCGGTGCCGGAAGTGACCTTGCCGCAATGGAAACCACTGCTGTTGAAGACGGTGATGAAATCGTCATTAACGGTTCCAAAATATTTATATCCAACGGTGTTAACTGCGATATCGTCATACTGGCGGCAAAGGACCCGTCGGTTGAGAATAAGCATGAAGCCGTCTCTCTCTATATCCTGGAGAATGGGGCCAAAGGATTTACCCGGGGAAGAAAGCTTGAAAAAATGGGTATGCACAGCCAGGACACTTCGGAACTCTTTTTTACGGATTGCCGGATTCCCAAAACCAACCGCCTGGGTGAAAAAGGCCATGGTTTTCTCATGCTCATGCAAAAGCTCCAGCAGGAACGACTGGTCAGTGCCATATGGAATGTCGCAGCCGCAGAGCAGATCCTGGAAGTTATCGTTGAATACTGCAAAAGAACCAACATTTGCGGAAAACCCCTTTCCAAATCCCAAGCCACCCGGTTTACCCTAGCTGAGATGGCCACTGAAGTAAAAATGAACCGGGTGTTTCTGGACCATGTGATCTTTCGGCATATGGAAGGGCAGGCAGTGACCGAAGAAACGATGATGTTGAAATTTGCGAGCTCTGAAATGAGTAATCATATGATCGACAAAGCCCTTGACCTGTACGGCGAATCCGGTGCTCTTGAAACCAATCCCCTTGTAAGGTGTTTCCGGGATCTCAGGGTTAACACGATTTTTGCCGGGACAACGGAAATCATGAAAACCATCATTGCCGGTACCATGAAATTATAATTCTTGCCAGTATTCGGAAGCGTTCGGAGGGGATTTTCAGGCATATGGGGGAGCGTATGGTTTTTGAACGAAACTGGCACAAATGGTATGCAAAGGACGTCCCTGGAGCGGTTGAAATCAAAAAAGATACAATGCCGGACATACTGAAACGTACCGTTGATAAATTTCCGGATCATACCGCTATCATTTACATGGGAAAGAAGATTTTGTATAAACAGTTGGAGCGCCTTGTCAATCGTTTTGCCTGGGCACTTAAGAACCTGGGTGTAAAAGCGGGCGACAAGGTTGGAATGATTTTGCCCAATATCCCCCAGGTCGTTATCGCAAACCAGGCGGTATACAAAATCGGGGCTGTTGCCGTCATGAACAATCCCCTGTATACGGAAAAAGAACTTGAAAAGTAGAAAAGATTATACCGGCGGCATCACCGGCGTCAGCAAAGGGGCGGTCCTGACCCATTCAAATATTTCCTCGGCAATTCAGCAGTTCACTTCCATGTTTTATGACCTGAACGAGGGGGAAGAGAGCGTTCTGGGGGTTTACTCCATATTCCATGCCGCAGGGTATTCCGTAAGTCAGAACATGACGATATTGAAAGGGTGGACCTGCATTCTCATCCCCAGGCCGGAACCGGGCATCATTGTTGAAATGCTGAAAAAATTCAAACCCTCTTTTCTCCCCGGGGTGCCGACCATTTATACGGGATTGCTCAACAATAAAGCGTTCACGGATATGGACCTTTCCTTTGTTAAAGGATATTTTGCCGGTGCGGCCCCCCTGCCGGATGACACCAGTCAGCAACTGAAAAAAAATCACGGAGCAGTCATTAACGATGTGTACGGAGCAACTGAGAATTCAGCTTTTGCCGTCAGTACCCCCTGGAGGGGGAAAATCAAGAAAGGTACCGTCGGCGTTCCGTTGCCGAACACCGATCTGAAAATTGTTGATCTTAAGAAGGGAGAAACCATATTGCCTTCGGGAAAAGAGGGTGAAATCTGCATCAAAGGCCCCCAGGTGATGAAGGCGTATTACAAAAAGGAAGAAGATACGAAATCGACAATAAAAGACGGCTGGTTCCATACCGGTGATATCGGGTTCCTTGATAATGACGGGTATCTTACGGTTGTTGACCTGAAAAAGGATATTATTATTTCCAGCGGATATAATGTTTACCCCAAGGAGATCGACAGGAAGCAATGTCAGTAACTTGAGCTCGATATTCTCAAGACGTTATCGTTTTTTCCTGATTGATTTTTTGAAAAACTCTTTGTATAGAGCGTATGTCGTTTTTATTTTTTTAAAAAGCGATGGTTGCATGGGGCAAAGGGAAACTGAAATAAGGAAGGGACAACCTGTTGCAATCCCCACTGACCTGTGATTTTGAAAGAGCGAAACAAGCGTTGAAAGAATCGTTATGTTTCATGTCGAAAATATGAGAAGGAGTACCAGATGAGCATCATTTCAGAGATCGAATTGTATCATGTCCGCATTCCCCTGAAAAAAACATTCTATCCCAGCTGGATACCCGGATATCCCTCCACCGACAACCGGTTTGACCTGATTCGCCTGGTCACCAAAAGCGGTATTGAAGGGTATTCCGCAGGCCCTGCAATCTCAACTGAAAGGCAGGGGCTGGGAGAGCTGATCGCTCCCTACCTCATTGGTGTGGATGCCCTGGATATGGATCTTGTTCTCCAGCGATTAAGGGAGGTGTCCTACCTGGGCGTCCGGGCCAACTGGATCGAACCCGCGTTCTGGGATATCCGGGGAAAGATTGAAGACAAACCGGTCTATGAACTTTTCGGCGGTAGAACCCAGCCTGTTGAGCTGTATGCTTCCACCGGCGTGATCAAGTCTTCGGAAAAGCGCATCGAGGAAGCTGAAAAGCGGTATGAAGAAGGATTCAGGACCATTAAGCTCAGGGTGCATGACTTTGACAAGGAGGAGGATGTCAGGCAGGTTGAAGCGGTTGCCAAAGCCGTTGGGGATAAAATGAAAATCGGAGTGGATGCCAACCAGGCCTGGCGGGTCACCATTGTTAACGATGCCCCCCTGTGGGATCTTGACCGGGCCATGTATTTTGCAGATGCCTGCCATGACCTGGGGGTTTCATGGCTTGAAGAACCCCTGGCCATGGACGATTATGACGGGTTGAGCAAGCTCACCGAATACAGCAGGGTGCCCATCAGCGGCGGAGAGATTCACACCAACGGATTTCCTGAACTCAAGATGATGGTCGAAAGAAAATGCTACGACATCTTCCAGCCGGACTGCATCATGACCGGTGGAATCAAACAGACCCTGGATCTGGCAGATTGCTGCAGGGAAAACAACCTTGGCTTTACGCCCCACACCTGGACCAATGGCATTGGTTTTGCCGTGAACCTTCAGGTGATGCTGGCAAGTGGTTTCAATGGTGTCAAACCCCTTGAATATCCCCTGGATCCCCCTTCATGGACCATTGATAAACGGGATGGTCTCTTGAGAAAACCCTTTGCCCATGACAGGGGATTTATCAGGCCCCCGGTTCTTCCCGGTCTGGGGTTTGACATCGATCCGGATCAGTTGGATAAATATGGAAAGCGGTTCTTTCACATGAACAAGCGAAAACTGATCGTTCATACCATAAAGGACAAGGGACTGATAAATGCCTTCAAGCTTCAATACAATAGAAGTAAATACGGGGTGAATAAAAAATAGTGACCCCCTGCCATCTCAATGGCCGAGGAAACCTTAAAACCGGTAGGTTGATGCCCTGGGCGCCCTGATCTTTCTTCAGGACGCCGGCATTGGCCATGGGGTGGTGGCATATGCAAGGCGCATTCGTTACCGGACGATCACCCTCAAACCCATCTTCCAATTCAGCTCTTTTTGTTAATCCGTTTGCGGCTGTAAGACGCCACGCCAAGAAGGCCGATGCCCATGAGCAGGATGGTGGCGGGCTCAGGCGTCTGACTGATTTGAGCGATCTGGGTAAAGGTGCCAATGGTCATGTCGTCAAAACCAAACCAGTCACTTCCATTTGTATTACTGAAGGAGATAAAGTCGAAAGCCATATCTTGATCGTCTTCATAAAAGCCAAAATAAAGCACGGAACCATCCCTTGCGCCTGTGGTATTTCCAATGCCCAGGGTCGTGGTTGATCCGTTAGTATAGGTCAGGATCACCTCTCCACCAAAATCTCCTATGTCGGTTCCGTAAAATCCAAAAGCGGAGACTGCTTCAGTAAAAGTAATGTTGAAATTTTGATTCGTTTCCCAGTATTTGGATCCGGATGTCGCCCACCTGCCGGCACTGTCGCCATTTTTAATCCTGCCGTTTCCAGAGAGCGTTGCCGTTCCGGAAACGCCGAAGTCGAGATCGATCGGTGCAGTACTGCGATAGGCAAAGCTTTCGAAATCCTCTGTACCTACACCGGTTAAAACTGACATGAAACTTGCGTTGGCTGCATCGGCATTTACTCTTCCTCCATATAAGTCTTCGCCAAGAAAAGTTATCGCAGTTGCATTTGCATTCCCAACACTCCCAATGATCAATAACACGGTTGCCAATCCTGCTATGATAATCTTTTTCATTTATCGTCCTCACATTTTAAAAGATTAACTAAATTCAATCTTCTTGCTGTTTGTTTTTATGTAAGGTGAGCAATTATTGTACCAGCTGTTTTAACTGTCTGGGATTTTCGCTGATTTCAATTGTTCGTCCACTTGCGGGCGTGCTATTTTTAAAAACCGACACCTTTATACTGGGGTGATGCAAATGGCCTAAAAAGGCGTTGAAAACGACTGATAAAATGTTCCCCAAAGTGATCCCAATCATG
>JAEINR010000147.1 GCA_016342325.1 Desulfobacterium sp. | reverse complement strand
GGCAAGGCGCCCTTTTTCTGTAGTTGCAGACCTCGAAAAGTAGTTTCGTTTCGAGCGGTAGACCCATGATTTAAGCCAGCTTTACAGAAAATGAACAGTAGGGGTTGTGATGAAAAAACGCAAGGCAAATCGTTTAAAAGAGGTTCTGCTGTAGATGTCTAAAAAAGATTGGGTTTCAATACCGGAGTTTGCAAAGCGGATCGGGAAAACCCCCCAATATATCCGTAAGTTGGTTAAATCGGGCAAGATCGAAAAATCAGCCACAAGACCCAGGGGGAAGCGGGTTGAAATCGATATCAACCAGGCCGTTGAGCAGCTGGAGAACAACACCTCCTATGTCAACAAAAAACAGCCCGTGAAACAAATTGGAAACGAAACAAAAAAAACGAAACCGAAACGCAAAAAGGAACCTACCCCAGAGGAGCAACAAGAGACCATTGAGGCGGCCGGGCTTAAAATGCTAAACCTCACTGAAGCTCAAACCCTGAAAGCCAACTATGACGCAGCCTTAAAGAAATTGGAATACGAAGCCAAACGGCGGGATTTGCTCCCAGCCGGAGAAGTGGAAAAGCAGGTGTCAGACATGGTGATCACTGCCCGGGGGAAAATCCTTGCCATTAAAGGTCTCCTCGCTCCTCTGCTCAAGGAGTTCATTGAGGACCCTGAGAATTTTGGATTGGTAATGGATAACGTTGAAACTGCACTCAGGGACACCCTGACTGAGATGGCCGATTCTGCAAAGCAATAGACTTTTTGAAATATTCGAAAGGGCGTATAAATTCTGGACCCCTCCCGAAAAGCTGAAGCTTTCAGAGTGGAGTGACAAGCATGGCCGTCTTTCTCCAGAATCTTCAGCTGACACGGGTCGGTGGACATCATACCCATATCAACGTGGGATCCTTGATGCCCTGATTGACCCGGGAATTGAGATTGTCACCTGGATGAAATCGGCCAGGGTGGGCTACACGAAAATCCTGAACTGGGATACAGCCTTCCACATTGCCCAGGAGCCTTGTTCACAGCTCATCGTCCAGCCCACAGTTGAAGACGCAGCCGGCTATTCCAAGGACGAGATCTCCCCCATGCTCCGTGACATGCCGATCCTGGAAGATTTGGTTTCGGAACCAAAAACCCGGGACTCCGGCAACACCATCCTGAAAAAAAGCTATCCAGGCGGCACCCTGCACCTGGTCGGCGCCAATTCAGCCCGAGGTTTCCGCCGGATCACGGTCAAACGGGTGAAATTCGATGAGATAGACGGATACCCAGCAACGGCAGGCAACGAGGGTGATCAGATAAAGCTCGGCACGATGCGGTCGGAAACATTTTGGGATCGCAAGATCATCCTGGGATCCACCCCCACTATCGCCGGAATCTCCAAAATCGAAAAGAGCTTCAACGAATCTGATCAGAGGTACCGGTTTCTCCCCTGCCCATATTGCGGAAAATTTCAGGTGTTGAAATTTCGTCAAATCAAATGGCCGAAAAACGAGCCGGGGAAAGCTCAATACCAGTGCGAATTTTGCGAAAAATTGATCCCTCATTCAGCTAAAAGGAAGATGGATGAAGCCGGGGAATGGCGAGCAACCGAGCCATTCAAGGGCCATGCCGGGTTTCACATCTGGGCCGGGTATTCTTACTCTCCGAATTCCACCTGGGCGCACATCGCTATTGAGTTCATGAAGGTCAAAAAGGACCGGGAACAGCTCAAGACTTTTACCAACACGGTACTTGGGGAGACCTGGGAGGAGGACGGTGATCAGCCGGAGTGGAACAAGCTATCGGCCAGGGCCGAGCCATACAAAATCCTGACGGTGCCCATGGGCGGCATGCTCCTTTGCGCCGGGGTCGATACACAGGATAACCGGCTTGAGGTGTTGATCAAGGCATACGGGAAAGATGCCGAGAACTGGACAATTTATCAGTCTGCTCTTTGGGGGGATCCCGACAAGCCGGAAGTCTGGAAACAGCTTGACGAGCTTTTAAACCGGCCATATCCGCACGAATCAGGGGCAGACTTACACATCATGTCTATGGGAATCGATACAGGCGGCCACAAGACTCAATCGGTTTATAATTATTGTCGCAATCGAGCGCCCCGTGTGTTTGCCCTAAAGGGTATGTCAACCCCTGGAAAACCTATTGTCGGACCAGCAACAAAACAGGATGTTGATTTTGCCGGTCAAAAAATAGCCGGAGGGGTTGAGCTCACACCCATAGGCACAGACATTGCCAAGGGGATTATTTACAATCGCCTTAAATTTACTAAACCAGGCCCCGGATACGCTCATTTCCCGATAGGTTTGAATGATGAATTTTACCTACAACTCACGGCTGAAAAACTGGTTACATCTTACAATAAAGAGGGGTTTGCCGTTAAGAAATGGATTAAAACGAGAGAACGAAATGATGGGCTTGATTGTGATGTCTATTGTTTCGCCGCAGCCCTCAAGGCCGGTTTGGAGCGAATTGATTTTGACAAGATAAAATTGAAACCAGCAAAAGAAAAAAAAGTTATTTCTTCAGCCCGAAAAGAAACAAAGAAACAAGGAAAAAGGACGAGGTGGTAAATGTCAGGTTTAACCGGAATGAAAGATATTTGTAATTATATGTCACGGAGCGAGTCAACGGTATTGATGCTGATCAGGGATTGTGATCTGCCAGCATGTAAGATAGGTGGGGGGATCTGGGAATCCGATACCGAGCTGATAGATGATTGGAGAAAGGGGCAAATCACAAAAGGTGTCAAGACTAAAAAACAGAAAATACCAGTAAATACCGGTAACGACCAGCAAAAACCACGAACGAGGAAAAGAGCCAAAAAACAATGATAAAACAGGGGTATGACAAAAATAGAGCTTTTAGCACAGCGTCAATCCGAACTCGAGGAAGTCCTTGCCGGGGTTGAAGAAGTTACAAAAGACGGAAAAACCGTCAAATACCGGAGCGTCCGGGAGCTTCGAACCGAAATTCAGCAGTTAGAGACCGATATTGCCCTGGAATCTGGAAAGATAAAGTTTAGGACAAAGGCCAGGTCCAGAGGTTCAAGATGGCTGTAAAGTGGAAGTTCTGGCAGAAAAAGCCAGTAAAAAAACGCTATGCAGCCGGAAGACGCGGCCCGAATGGCGGTGGATGGGTTCCGGTGGGTGGAAAGTCCATTAATGACCTGATCGCAACCGCCACCCCTACAGTAAGAGAAAAAGTCCGTGGCCTTGTCCGGAATTTTCCGTATTTTGCCAGGGCCAACAATGTGCTTGCCGGGTATGTTGTGGGCGAAGGTATCCAGTTTCAAAGTCGTGTAACCTCCTCAGATGGAAAATTCGATAAAAAATCAATCCAAAAAATAGAGGATTCCGCCCGGTTCTGGATGGATGAGGCCGATATTGCCGGAAAACTCCACTATTATGAGATGATGGAGCTTGCCAAGCGCCAAGACGGAGAGAATGGAGAATTTCTCTTGGTCAAGCGCATTTCCAAGAAGAAAAACCGGTATATTCCCTACTGCCTCCAAATGATTGAACCGGATTGGTTGACAAGCGACTCCACACCCAAGATTAAGGGAAACCTGATCGAGCAAGGGGTTGAATTCGACTCTGGTACCGGCGAACCCCTGTTTTATCACTTCACTGACCCTGATGAATGGGGCAAGCCCGCCGTTGTGCCCGCTGAGAATGTGATTCACAAATTTAAGACTATGCGCCCTGGGCAACTCCGGGGAATCTCCCCCTTCGTCTCCGGTGTTCTGGTGGCCGAGGATCTTTCCGAGTACATGGACACCGAGATTGACGCCGCAAAGATGGCGGCCAAATATCTTGGGTTCGTAAGAACTCCAGACATTGCCGGTAGACAGAATGCTCTTGAAGATGCTGACGATGAGGGCGAGGGCAAGATCGAGGATCTCGAATCTGCAATCATGGAATATTTACGGCCCGGGGAGGAGATCACTCTGGCATCCAACCCCAGGCCCGGGGCAAACTTCCCTCCCTTTGTCCGATTGGTCTTGACCATGCTCTCTATTTCCACCGGCGTTCCCTATGAACTCCTCTCCGGTGATTACCAGGGCGTGAATTATTCTGTCGGAAAAATGATCCGGGTGGATTTCGCCCAATTTCTTAGACCGGAATGGACCCGGCACATCCGGCATTTCTGCCAACCGACCATAAATCCATTTTTTGAATATGCCGTCATGTCTGGGAAGCTCGATTTATCAGGGTTCCAGTCAAATTCAGCCCATTATATGCGATCTGTTTGGCAACCCCCAGGGATGGAAAGCATTGACCCAGGGAGAGAAACAAAAGCCCGTATTGACGCCATTGATTACAGCCTCATGTCTGAAATTGAGGACGCCAAGAAGCGTGGTCGTGATTATGAGGACATTGTCAAGGAAAAGGCCATGGCCGCGAAGATCCGCGAAGACCACGGGGTGGAAATCCAGAAAAATAGCACCGCATTGGCAAACAATCCAGCAGCAGTGGAGAAACAAGATGAAGAATAACATTGTGCATGGCACCAGGGCCGATGACGACGGGATGCAATATCGGGGGTTGTCCCTCCGGTTGAGTTCAGAAGGAATCCCTGTTTCCCTGGATACCGAAAAGCGAACCGTGGAATGTATCATGGCCACCGAGGCCTCGGTCAGAATGTTTGACTATGCCCGGTATGAATACATTCCTGAAATCCTCCTTGCTTCCGGGGTTGAAATTCCTGAGTCTCGACAGGTTCCACTCCTTGATACTCATTCTCGGTACTCCACAAGCTCCGTCATCGGATCTACCCGGGACATCCGGGTGGAAGGGGACCAGCTGGTGGGGTGTGACCATTTTTCCAACGCCCCCGAGGCAGAAGGGCCCTGGACCAAAACAGCTGAGGGCCATTTGACCGACAGATCAATCGGGTATTCCTACGACAACAAGGATGCCGTCTATGTCGATGACGGGGAAACCGCAATTATTGAGGGCCGGGAGTTTGTTGGCCCTGTCAAAGTCGTGAAGCGGTGGAAAGTAAAAGAAAATTCGATTTGCCCTATCGGAGCAGACGAAAAAGCAAAAGCACGGGCAAGCCAGCCCAATAAACCTATAGAAAAGGAAAAGAAAATGGACCCAAAACTTAGGGCATACCTTGAGGCAAACGGCCTGTCCGCAACCGCAACCGATGAAGAGGCAAACGCCTTTTTCAGGACTTTCAAGATGCCGGAAAGAACAGCTCCGGTCGATCTCGACAAGGAACGTGCTGAAGCCGCAAGAATCGAGCGTGAAAGGTGTTCTGAAATTCGCACTATGGCCGGAAAATTTGATCAGGAAGATCTCGGAAAGACTCTGGTTGATGACGGCAAGACCATTGAAGATGCCAGAAAGGCCATTATGGATGCCCACATCGAGGCAAAATCCAAGGAAGAAACCCCGGGTCACCGCTCACCCATGGAGCTCGGGCTTGAGGCTGCCGAGAAGTTTCGGGCCGCCGGAACAGATGCGCTCCTTTCCAGGGCAGGGCGAACCCCTGAAAAACCCGCCACCGGCCATGATGAACTGATGGGGTATTCCCTTCGTGAACTTGCCCGAAAATCCCTCCAGGTAGCAGGGCAGAAAGACGGTGGAAACGCCATGGAGATGGTGGGCCGAGCGCTGACCACTTCTGATTTTCCCATTCTCCTTGCCAATACCGCCAACAAGGCCCTTGCTGCCGGGTGGGCATCCGCTGATGAATCATGGAGAGAATGGTGTGGGACTGGTTCCGTTTCGGATTTTAAAGCCAATACCATGAACCGGGCCAGTGAAACCGACGACCTTGACGAGATCACGGAAGAGAACGAATACAAATATGGGAACATGACCGAGGCGAAAGAGACCTATCAGATTGCCACCTACGGAAAAATGTTTGCCATTGGCCGTCATACCATCATCAATGACGACCTCAACGCCCTGACAGGCATCCCGGCAAAACACGGCGAGGCAGCATCCAGGAAGCTCGGTGATATTGCCTATGCGGTTTTGACTGCCAATAGCGCCATGGGTGACAGTAAAGCTCTTTTCCATGCTGATCACTCCAACTATGTTGCGTCTGGTTCTGGTGCCGCCCCCGGGGTTTCCACCATGGCCGCCGCCGTCCTTGCCATGAAGAGCCAGAAGGATATCAAGGGGAAGCGCCGCCTGAATATCCGACCCGTTTTCCTCCTGGGACCCAACTCCATAGAGGGCGCGACAGAAACCTTTTTCAAGACCGATAAGTTCGATGACACTGCCAAAGACGCAACCCGGGTCAACATTTATGCCGGGTCTTCTGTCTCCAGGATCTACGAGGGTAGGCTTGACGATAATCTGACCACCGGTTGGTATCTGGCCGGCCCCAAGGGTAAAACCGTCAATATGTTTTTCCTCAACGGTGTACAGGCCCCCTACATGGAAACCAAACAGGGCTGGAATGTTGACGGCGTAGAGTACAAAGTCCGCATTGATGCCGGTGCCAAGGCGGTTGACTGGAAGGCGCTTTTCTACAACTACGGAGAATAATCCATGTTCGCCGAGATCATAAACGAAGCGATCACCACCGGCGCCTGGGCGGAGATAAAGCCAGTCGGCTCTTTTGCCTCCTGTAGTATTGTCGCCCAGGCGAGAGATGGTTCATCCTTTAAGTTGTCTCTGACAGGTAGTGATGCCGCCCCGTATTGGACAGTCAAGGAAAATTCGGGGATGAACCCTGGCAAAATAAGGCTTAAGGCGGGAACCCGGATAATTTACGCAAAGGCGATTTCAGCTGATTGTACTGTAGAAATCGCCGTAAAACGGAGATAAAAAGATGAAGAATTATGTAGGAAAAGGCGAAAGGATCACGGTCACCGGACCCTCCGGCGGACTTCTTTCGGGTGCCCCGTATGTTGTTGGCTCCATTCCCTGTGTCTGCTCGGTAGACATTGCAGAAGGAGCAGCCGGAGCAGCGGCTACCAAGGGGATTTTCACTCTTCCGGTCAGGGGGTACGCGGCATCCGCAAACGCGGCCGCCACCAAGGGGGCACAGCTCTACTATGACGTAGGAGAGATCAATCTGGATTCCACCAATGGAACTCCTTTCGGCTTCGCTCTTGAGCCAGTGACCTCAGGAGAGACAACCACCATTGAGGTCTTGGTAAAATAGATGTTTGCCAGGATGGGCATATCAATTCACAGATCTCTCGGGAGGGATGCGGTTTACAATCCTGTTGACGACCTCCCCATCCCCTGCCGGGTAATCGTCGAGCACGACGCCCTCCTCCAGCCGGACGGTGCCGATTTCGAAATTTCCGAGGTCGGTACCACCCTGGAGGTGCTTTTTGCCGATGTCGGCACCCCCAAGCGCGGCAGCACGTTTGAAGTCGGAGAGGCAGTCTACCGGGTCGAGCGGATCCAGGACAATGACCGGATTTTCGTCAAGGTGGTGGTCAATGAAGATTGAAATGTCCAGGGCTGATATTGCCCAGGTCGAGTCTTTGCTCTCCGACGTGAAAAATGGATCTAAGCGAGCACTGACTAATGCCCTGAATAAGACTTTAAAAACGGTTCAGACCCAGGCTGCCAAGGCTGTTGGAGCTGATCTCGCCTTGACTGCCAAGCGGATCAAGCAGGACTTTGCCATCAAGAAGGCGAGATTCTCCGATATCACCGGTTCTTTTGTTTCCAAAGGCGTTCCCATTGGATTGATGCAGTTCGCTGCCAAGCAGACCAAGAAAGGCGTGTCTTTTAAAGTTAAGAGGAAGGGCAAAAGATCAGTTGTTCGTCACGCATTCATCGCCCCAGCCAAGAATGGAGGGGGCTTGCACGTATGGTGGCGTGGAAAGATATGGAAACGTCCGGTCAATCCAAAACTGAAATATGGGGCCCTGCCGAGAAAATACCGGTTCCCGGTAAGCTCAAGCAAGAAAACGCGAGGTATTCAAAGGCTGACCGGTCCCAGGATTGAGGATATCCTAGGCGAAAGCACGATGTGGGAGGGAATATGCGTAGATGCGGCGGGTAAGTATGTCGAAAATTTAGGTGGACAAATCGAGGACATCCTGAGGAGGCACCGTGGCTGATACAATCCGGGAACAGATCATAAAAAACGCTGTCACCAGAGCCGGGGTAATCCGAATCGCAGCCGGGTACAACACTGATATCGGCGTCAATGCGGTCCGGGATCTCAAGACCCTGGACGAGGGAACCGCCCTGGTCGTTGAAGTGATCGCCATGCCCGAGGAATCGGTCAAGGTCAAGTTCGGCAAGATGGATAACAAAATGCCGATTGCCCTGAAAGCAGCGGTCAAACTCACATCAACCCAGAACATCCATGAAGTTAGCGAGGAGATCTATGGCGACCTGGTCAAGTCAATGACTGACCCGGCCAGCCCCTTTTCCCCGCTGACCGAATCAATAACTCATACTGGCGGCGGCGGTGTTGAAACCCCGAAAAACGAGGAGCGGTTTGCTAGCGCTATTGCCACCTTTGACGTCAAATATAAAACCATTTTAGGTAACCCCTACGCACAATAGGAGCAAATAATGTCCGATAATGCAGCAGTCTACCGCGAAGCGTCCCAGGATCAGGTGGCCATGGTCGCCCTGACCGATGACGGTGATTACACAAAATTTAACTCAGCCGATGACCTTTGGAGTGGCCGGGCAGGCTACGCCCCGAACGTCAAACCCAACGGGGTGGCAACAGGCGGCATGATCACCCCGGGTGCCGCAAACGATACCGTTTCTGTGGCATCCCTGACGTGCTATCTTGCCGGGGTTCTGACCCCAGTTTCAGCCAATGCCGCCCTTGTAGTCGCCCGGCCCGAGGCCAGCAATTACCAGATCCTGTCCATCACGGTCACAAGCGCCGGTGAGCTGGCGGCTGTCGAAGGCACCGAGGGTTCCGCCTTTTCCGACACCCGCGATACCGCCGGTGGCCCCCCGCTGATCCCGGTTGATTCCATCGAGATCGGGTGGGTCAAATATTCCGCTCAGACCGCCGCCCTGGTCCTGGCGTCCGAGATTAAGCAGGTGATCGGCACGTCCAAGGAGACCTACAATTACCCCGCCTGGACCGAGCGCAGGATGGCCGTAGAAAATGGCGCCCTTGATTTTGCCGGTGTTGATTTTGACTCTGCTCTCCCTGCAATCCATACCGGTGACGTAACCAAGGGTGTTTATGCCGAATACTATACGCCCGAGTTTGCCATCATCCCGGAAACATCGGATTTCAAACCGCCCGAGACAACACACAGTACCAGCTCTAAGCAGATCTACGGCAAGACCAAGGGCTCCGCAAGTTCCACGCTGGGCCAGGGGGCTTTCACGGCGTACTTGGAGGACGGCATTTCCGATTCCCTTATCGGATCGAAGAATGAAAACCTGTTTTTCAAGTTCAAACAGAACAAGCTCAATTCTGCTTACATCCTCTGCCAGGGCAAGCTCGGTATTTCCCGTGAGTTCCCCGCTGACGATGGTGTTTCAGCAGCCTGCACAATATCGGCAGAAGTGGCCGCCGTAGAAGTAACCGCATAACCGTGGGGGTTCCGGCCCCCTAAAAAGGAATGATATGGGATTTGATTTAAAGAAATACAAGAAAACCAAATTTAAGCACGCCACAGCAGATGTCCCGCTCCCTCCCGTGTTTGCTGATTTTTTCGGCGAGGGAGAAGCCCCGGTCTGGAAAGTCCGTGGGCTCACCGGGCAGGAGATCGGCCGGGTCCAGGTGGCAGCAGCAAAGAACCTCAATCTCTCAGCGATGGCCGATGCCATGGCAAGCGGGAAAGGTAAAGAGAAGGTCAAGGCATTCAAAGAAATGCTCGGGGTGGACGAGGAGAAAACCCCCCAGGCCCTGGCCGAAGCGTTTGAAAAAATAGTCATCGGTAGCGTGGAGCCGAAGGTCGATCTTGAGGACGTGCTCCTTCTCTGCACCCGGTCCCCCACGGCGTTCTACAACATCCACGCAAGAATCAAAGAGCTGACCGATGGGGGCATGGTGCCGGGAAAACCAAAAGGCTCTACTCCGACCCAGGAGTAAGGGCCAGTCTAACCCTTTGCGACCGGCATGGGTGGGTGTTCCGGGAACAAAGACCGGATGTTTTTCCGTTTGATTTCGAGACGGATGGTGAACGGGAATTATGGTATCTCTTTTTAAAGGATAAAGAAAAGCGGCATGGGTGATCTTGAAAAGCAAGTAAAAATCCTGTTCCAGGGCGATGATATCGGCATCTCCAAAACCATCAATAAGATGTCAAGAGACATTCATGGTTTCGGAGACGGTCTTGAGGATATCGGGGAGCCGTTTGCCAGTGCCGCAGAAAAAGTGGCAATACTTAGCGCTGCCATTGCCGGAATCGCCATCGCCGGGCTTAATGCCTCTGCTGATATTGAAGCGGAATCTGAAAAAATGCGGGCATCACTTGGTCTTCCTGCAGAGGAGGCCGAGCGGTTTGAAGAAATCGCAAAAAATGTCTATTCAAGTGGCTTTGGTGAAGACCTTGGAGCTGCTTTCGATGCTGCCACGGCTGCTCAAAAAAGGTTTGGCGATGAGACCGACGAGAGTTTGCAAGGTATCATTGAAAAATCAATGGCCATGCAGAAGGTCTTTGATGTTGACTATGCCGAAACCATGGCCGGGGTGTCCACCCTGATGAGCAACTTCGGCATGTCCTCTGAGGAGGCCTTTGGTTTTGTCACGAAGGGCTTGCAGGATGGCCTGAATGG
>JAEINR010000146.1 GCA_016342325.1 Desulfobacterium sp. | reverse complement strand
ACAGGTGGACGGAATGACCCGGAACGGGTGGACGGAATCGGCCGGAACAAGTGGACGGATTGGCCGGAATACGCAGTCCCACAGGAGATCCCCAAATATCCATCAATTTAATTTGTAATGTTTGCCACAAAAACCATACCCTCAAGGCTAAACACTGTACCAAGTGCAAGATTCCGCTAACCCTTGCTCGGCAATTTGAAACCAAGCTCAAAACAGAAGCCCATTTAAATAGTGAAACTTCCACTATCGTCCCTTTAAGAGACAGCCCAAAGTTCATGATGTATGGACATCGTACATTGAATGGACCAAGCTGAACAAAAGGTCCTGGAAGGATAACGAGATCCGATGGACCAAACACATAGCACAGTATAACCTGGAAGAGGGGGATAGGACAAATTCTCCATTTACAATAATTTATTACAAATTTGGAATTTTTATGATATTGATATAATTCTGTACATATTTTTATTAAAAGAACGTATTATTAGGCAGAGAGAGTGGCTGACTTTAAAACACATCTTACGGTAGCGAGTCTATGCAGCAGCATTACATCAACAATGCTGTTAGCATCGGCAATGGCCACCCCACAGGAAGTGCTGCTCTACTTTACCCTCGGAGTCGTTGGGGGTCTTTTGCCGGACATCGATTCGGACAACTCCCTTTCTGTTCGGCTGCTTTTCACGTTTATAGCTACCGTCATATCATTTCTTGTGATGTTCAAGCAGCAGGCTGACAACACCCTGATCGAGCTTTTCCTTGTATGGGTGGGAAGCTTTGCCTTTATAAAGTTTTTTCTTTTTTCACTCTTTACCAAGGTTACGGTCCACCGGGGCATCATTCACTCGATACCTGCCTCTGTTCTTTTCGGATTTATCACCACAATACTGCTTTACCGCATTTTTCATTTCAATGATTTTGTCGCTTGGATGGCCGGCCTGTTTGTTTTTGGTGGGTGTATCACCCACCTGTTGCTGGATGAATTGTGCAGCCTCAACATTGCAGGTACAGGACCTAAAAAATCGGCAGGAACCGCCTTTAAATTTGGGAGCACCGGGGATTTCAAATCCACGGCTTTTATCTACATGGTCATTGCCCTTCTATTTGTTGCCACCCCGGAACACAAACAGTTTTTTTCAGTTATTCTCGATACCAGCACCTACAAGCACCTGGAATTTTTCCCCAAGGGCCAGTGGTTTACGGAATTATGCTCGGAGCTCGAACAATAACATATAGGCCGTTAGAATGAACAATCAAAGAACAAAATTAGCCATGTTTTGTCCGTTGATCACAATTATTGTCCTGTTTCTTATTTCACTGGCACACGCTGCCCATGACAGATATATAGGCCTCGCCGTGAGCCTGCCGCCGTTCCAACCCCCTGGCATCATAGACGGCTCAGGCCGGAAACTTCTGGTCATCTACATGGTTGGAAGCGATCTCGAAAGCGACGAGGGTGCGGCAACTTCGGTTGGCAAGGGATGAAGTTTGCCCAGACAATCCGATCGCAAATCTCAGATTCTCAGGCAAAAGTGACGATAGACAACCCGCTATCGTCTGTAGATGATTTTGTTGTTTACGGAATGGATGCTCTTGATCTTCCAGGAAAGCGACACAAAAGAGCACAAGAGATAGACAAAGCATTCTGCCCAAATTGACGATGTTGAATCCGGCAAGGATTACTCGGGCTATGACTACCCAGCGGATATTGCCACACTTAAGATCACTGTTGATGAAGATAATGACGTTGTCAGCCATCATATCCAGTTCCGGACATTTGGTTTCAGCATGGATGTCAGATCTGAAGACCCATGTGAGTATTTCTAATTCAAGGAACAAGGCTTGATTATATCCTAGGGCAATTTACCCGGTGGGAAATTAAAGGGGCACCCTGCCGGGAACGCTATATCTCCCAGCCGTGCCCCCTTCTGAACAAAATATCCAACACGGTCGGCTCAGGTAGTATCCCTTGCCGGGCCCAACCTGGCCTTCCGGTTTAGTCTCAATGCTATTTTTTACAGACACGCCCAAAGGCATTGCTGGTAATCTGCTCCACCTGCCCGGGCGCGGAAACAGATATATCCAGATCCTCAAGCAGGCCGTTGGCAATATTATAGATCCACCCGTGCACGGTGAGATCCTGCTCCCTTTTCCAGGCCTTCTTGACGATGGTGGTCCGGCAGATGTTTTTCACCTGGGCGATAACATTAAGTTCGCAGAGCCGGTCCACCTTTTCACTGGGGTCAGCCACAGCATCCAGGAATTCGGCGTGGGTGTAATAGATATCCCGAAGATGGCGCAACCAGTTATTGATGAACCCGTGGGACTGGTTTTCCAGGGCCTCCTGGACCCCGCCGCATCCGTAATGGCCGCAGACGATGATGTGCTTCACCTTTAGAATGCTGGCAGCATACTGGATCACGGCAAGGCAGTTGAAATCGGTGTGGATCACCAGGTTGGCCACATTTCGATGCACGAACACCTCCCCGGGGAGCAGCCCGATCAATTCATTGGCCGGGACCCGGCTATCCGAACAGCCGATCCACAGGTATTCCGGTGTTTGCTGGCAGGAGAGTTTTTCAAAAAAACCCTCATAGGCTTGGGACATCTCCCTGGACCATTTCTTGTTATTTTCAAAAAGTTTGTCTAACGCTGTCATGTTTCTATCCTTTTTAATCGCTTTACAATCATCATTTCATTTTTTCCGCCATCATCCATCGGTCGTGAACCAAACCCGGCAATCTGTCACAGCCAAGGCACCGGAGCACGCTACCGAACACCACCAGGGGTATCGGATCACAAGAATTTCAAGTATGGCTGTGTCACGTTTTTCTATTGAACAGAGTTGATCCGTGATCGGGGAGGGGATTTCATGTCATTGTTTTTCCTCACGTGCTTCTCCTTCAGGTTCCCATACGATCCGTGCTTATAGGGGATTTTTCCGATTCTGTCAATGATCGCCCAGACCAGGCTATCAAGGGTAAAGTCAAATTAAAGCCTCTGGAATACAACATAAGCCGATTCTTTTTCTTGACAAACTGTTACCCTGGGCGTAGGTTCGTTTCGAACAAGACAAAAGCACAGGTAGTAAAACCATAACATGTTGCTTTATTAGTTAAAACAGTACTATTCAGAAAAGGCTATTCATATGAATAAAAGATCAAATATTCTTTGGAATCAGTTAATCACACTTTTGATAATTCTATTGTTTTGCCTCCCTTCAATGGGGCAAGCCCAGAGCCTGGCACTCTCCTTCGACGATGGCCTGGATCCGCGAGTTCAACCATCGGCGTCTTCGTGGAACGCGTCCATTTTGGAAGCCTTGTCAAACGCCCAGATCAAGTCAATTCTGTTTGCCGCAGGAAAGCGGGTCGACAGCCCTGTGGGTCTCAGCTTGGTGAGGGACTGGGGCAAGGCAGGTCACACTGTTGCCAACCACACCTATTCCCATCTCAATTTCTGCTCGGATCAGACGACCCTGGAACAATTCATCACCGATACAGAAAAAAACGAAACCTTGCTAAAAGACATGCCCGGTTGGACCAAACGCCTGCGTTTTCCATATCTCAAAGAGGGAGAAACCGTATCAAAGCGTGATGGATTCAGAATTTGGCTGACGGACCACGGGTACAAATCCGGAGCTGTGAGCATTGATGCCAGCGACTGGTACTACAACAAACGCTATCTGGAGTGGCGGGCGAGCCATCCTGACGGCGATCCATCACCGTTTCGCACTGCGTATCTAAATCATTTGTGGAACCGCGCCACCTACTACGACACGTTATCTGAACAGATCCTCCATCGAAGCGTAAAGCACGTTCTTCTTCTGCATACCAAGGCGATTAACGCTGCGTTTTTGCCTGACATCATAGCAATGTTCAGATCCAAGGGATGGACGATCATCCCACCGGAAGAAGCGTACGAGGACCCCATTTACACGATGACGCCCATGGAGCTACCGGCAGGCGAAAGCATTATTTGGGC
Organism: Desulfobacterium sp.; assembly: GCA_016342325.1. GTDB lineage: Bacteria > Desulfobacterota > Desulfobacteria > Desulfobacterales > Desulfobacteraceae > Desulforapulum. Next base: position 6,919 of record JAEINR010000146.1, on the reverse strand, counting down.
TTTAGCAAAACAAAACGGTGCCAAGGACTTACGTTACCCCGCCGAGAGTGATGTCTATGAAAAACCATTGTTGGATAAATTAGGGCTGTAACAAGGTCAACAAATCCATTGCTAAAATCAGCAAGATCATACAATCTATTATCAGCCACATTGATTATTCTCCTTAACCAAACGCCGAACATCGGGAAATTAAATATTTTAAAAAGGAGAATCTTCAATGGAAACCAAACGGATCTCAACAAACATTGCCAATGGAACCGTTCATTACTCAGATCGTTCAGAAAACATGTCAGATGCAGCGTGGGTGGAACATCCTCAATTTAAAGGGGTCCATCTCAAGCTCATGATAAAAGGTGCGGATACGAGGGGGCTTTTCAGCTCCCACCTGGTTAAAATAGACCCGGACTGCACCCTTGAAACCCATTACCATGAAAGTCAATTGGAATTGCATGAAGTCATCGAAGGAGAGGGGTCATGCCAACTCATTAACGAAAGATTTGACTACCATTTAGGAAAGATGGCGGTAATTCCAAAGGGAGAAAACCATATGGTCCAGGCAGGAAAAAAGGGCTTAACCCTGCTTGCCAAATTCTTTCCCGCCATGGTATAGGACAGAAGATTAACAAAGGGGGAGTGAATGAAAAAACAAAGTGAAAGTGTAAAATCATTCAATCTCCCTTTTGTGTCAGGCGTGGAAGCCATATCAGGACGAGATATCACCAATGAATTCCGCCGTCATATCCATAAAACATACATCATCGGCATCGTTGAACAGGGCAAAAGGATCATCACCCGGCCCGAAGGTGCAACCCAGGTTGCAGAAAATGAGATATTCATCATAAATCCCGGTCAAGTTCATTCATGCAGCTCTGAAGACCCGTCCGGGCACTCGTATAAGATTTTGAGTATCTCTTCCCACGCCATGCAGTCAATCGCTTCTCAAATTTCAGAAAAACAGGAACAAGGGCCCTATTTCAAGCAGATTCGCTATCAAGATGAGGGGTTGTTAATATTTTTCAAGGACTTATTCGACGTCATTGAAGCGCCTGAATCCGATATTGAAGTTGAGGGCCATATATATTCATTCCTGGCCCATCTGTTAATATCCTTTTCAGAGTCTCCGCCTGGGATCCACCAGGCAGGAAAACAAAAGGATTCCATAAAAAGGGTCTGCCATCATATTGGCCGGCATTTCAGGGAAAATCTTTCCCTGAAACATTTGGCCGGGATTGCATGCTTGAGCCCGTTTCATTTTCAGAGGGAATTCAAAAAAAGCATGGGGATAACCCCCTGGGAGTATTTGAGTGATTTCAGGATCAGCAAAGCAAAAAAGATGCTATTGGAATCAGAAAACATTGCTGATATTGCCATTGAGCTGGGTTTTGTTGATCAGAGTCATTTTTCAAGAACATTCAGAAAAACGGTTGGAATACCACCGGGAAAATATAGCAAAATTAACAGAAACACTGACCGGACAAGCGAAAAGGGAACGGCTGTGATCAAGACAGAGATTACACGTATGACAGGGAAACCGTCCGGGTTATGACCTAGACCATAAAAAGGGGGACAACCAATGGCATATCTGGTTTTAGGTGGTATGGGTTGGCTGATGGGAGCCGTGGGCTATCGGGAATTCGGCTGGTTATTCGGCCTGGTCCTGGGCCTCATGGCAGCTGAGATCTTTGCCCTGCGAAAACGCATGGCAATGCTCGAGGAGAGCAGGACAGCCACGAATTCCCAGGACAAAGCCCCCCTGCCCGAGCCTCCTGCCCCGGCCAAACGCCCTGCCACAGCCAAGGCGGCTGTTCGTCCCCCCATCCAGCCCCTGGAGATCTCCCGGCCTGTCCGGGAAAGAGAAACCGGGCCTGTGGCCACGCCTGCCCAAAGCGCAAAGATCGGCAAGCATACATACCCGGGAATGACCGCCCGGTTGGGCCAATATCTGAAGACGTTTTTCACCACTGGAAACGTGGTCACCAAGATCGGCGTGATTGTTCTTTTTTTCGGCTTCGCGTTTCTGCTCAAATATGCGGCCCAGCGCACCATAATCCCCATTGAGTTCCGCCTGATCGGAGTGATTCTCGGCGGCCTCGGCCTGCTCGGCACCGGCTGGCGCTTGAGGAGGCGCAGGAAGCTGTACGCCATGCTCCTCCAGGGCGGCGGGGTCGGGGTGCTTTATCTCACCGTCTATGCCGCAGCAAGGTTCTATCATCTTCTGCCCCATGGTTTATCCTTTGCCGTCATGCTCTGCCTGGTGGCACTTTCCGGGATTCTTGCCGTGCTCCAGGATGCTAAATCCCTGGCCGTATCCGGCATCATCGGCGGGTTTCTCGCCCCTGTCCTGATCTCCACCGGCAGCGGCAGCCATGTAACTCTTTTTTCTTATTACGCCCTGCTCAATCTCGGCATTGTCGGCATTGCCTGGCACAAGGCATGGCGGGAGCTGAACCTGATCGGCTTTGTTTTTACCTTTGTCATCGCCTCCCTCTGGGGCGGCCGCTATTACCAGCCCCTCTATTTTTCCACCACCGAACCGTTTCTCATCCTGTTCTTTCTTTTTTATGTTGCGATTTCCGTCCTGTATGCCTTAAGGCAGCCCCTGAACCTCAAGGGCTATGTTGACGGCACCCTGGTTTTCGGGGTGCCCCTGGTGGCCTTTGGACTGCAATACGGCCTGGTCCGCAACTTCGAGTACGGCCTTGCCATAAGCGCCCTCAGCCTGGGGCTTTTTTACATCCTGCTGGCGACGATCCTCTGGCGCCGCCGGATTGACGGATTGCGCATGGTCACCGAGTCTTTTCTGGCCTTTGGCGTGGTCTTCGGCAGCCTGGCCATCCCACTGGCCCTGGACGGCCGCTGGACCTCGGCTGCCTGGGCCCTTGAGGGCGGAGCCATCCTCTGGATCGGAACCCGGCAGCACCGGCTTTTACCCCGTATCTTCGGTATTCTCCTCCAGGCAGGCTCCGGCATCTCCTTTCTGCTGGCCATGGATCTGTCCTCCCGCCAGATTCCCCTGGTAAACAGCGTTGCTGTCGGCTGCATCCTCATCAGCCTGGCTGGTCTTTACTCCAGCTGGTGTCTGGCACAACGGTCCGGGTCCCTGCATCCATGGGAGCGCCATGCAGGGATTACTCTGATGGTCTGGGGGCTTGCCTGGTGGTTTGGGGCGGCTTTTCTTGAGATCCAACGGTTTGTTGCCTGGCAGGACCGGGTCACGGTGGCATTGGTTCATGGGGCTTTAAGCTTCATGGTCATGGACCTTGTCAGCCGTCGCCTTGACTGGAAACAGTTTGCCTATCCATCCCTCCTGCTATTACCGGTGATGGTCACAGCCAGCCTTAACCATCCGGGCGACCACGGCCATATGCATTTTTTTGACCCCATTGGATCTGTTGCCTGGGCAATCGCCTTCCTGGTGCAGTACCGCCTGCTTTTCAACTGCGAAAAGCACTGGCCCCAAAAAAGTGTACCCCTGTGACACCAGTGTACCCTGTGGCTCCTGATCTTTATTCTTACCCGGGAGGGGTCCCACGGGGTAAATCTCCTGTTACAGGCCGGACCGACCTGGCAATACTGCGTATGGGGAGTCGTGCCGGGTGCGGCGGTGCTACTCATCCTCAACAAAGGAGACCGTCTTTCCTGGCCCATTCACCGCTTCCACAGAGCCTATTTCCAGGGGGGAACCGCCTTGCCCATGGCCATTGTCTTTGCCTGGGCGCTCCGGGTCAACCTCTATCCCGGAGATCCGACACCCCTGCCCTTTGTGCCGGTGTTCAACCCGGTGGAAATAAGCCAGCTCTTTATCCTTTTTCTTGCTCTCCAATGGATCAACCGCCAGGAGGAGTGGATCCGCCGGATGGATATCAATCTGACCGGTCCGCTCCTGAAAAGGATTGTCTACATGGCCGGGTTTCTGCTCCTCAACGCCATGGTCGCCCGGACCCTACATTTCTGGGTCCAGGTGCCATACACTGCTTCAGGCCTCTACCGGTCGGTGCTGTCCCAGGCCGCGCTTTCCATTCTCTGGGGGGTGACCGCCCTGGTGACGACCCTGGTCGCCACCCGGAAAGGCAGCCGCCCGGCCTGGTTCGCCGGCGTCTCAATTCTGTCCCTGGTGGTGATAAAACTCTTTGTGGTCGACCTTGCCGGCACCGGCACCCTGGCCAGGATTGTATCATTTCTCGGCGTGGGCTCACTCATGCTGCTCATCGGCTATTTTTCACCCCTCTCCCCTGCCCGCACCAAGGAGGATTCATGAGATTTTTTCTACTTGTCGCAGCCCTGGTGCTGTCGCCGTCACTGGCAAAAGCCACACTCCAGCCCGGTGATTTTGCCTACGGAATGGCCCTTTCTTTGACGGAGAACGGGGCGGTCTACCGCTTTTCCCTGCCCCGGGAGGTCTATGAAACCGTGACCCGGGACGATCTGGAGGATATCCGGGTATTCAACAGCACCGACGCAGTGGTGCCCCATATCCTCCGTCAACCCAAAACAAAGAACAAGATCCACGAAACCACAAAGGCACTGCCCTTTTTCCCCTTGTACAGGGCGGAAAACAGAACAGGCAATGACAGCCTTCTGGTGCGCATCGAAAAGGGCGAAGATGGTGGAGAGGAGGGCAAGACCCCAAAGATATCCGGCTATCTCATCGACGCCACCGGCCATGGAAAGCCGCTGCACAAACTCCATATAACCTGGCAGGCAAAAGAGGAAAACGTCGTCACCACCGTTTCCGTGGAATACAGCAACGACCTGACCCGTTGGTCGACCCTGGTACCCCGGGCCACCCTCGCCCGGATGCAGTTCAGCGGCCATAAAATAACCAGAAACAGGATCAATCTGCCCCCCAGGACAGCCAAATATCTCCGGCTCTCCTGGCCATCCGGTCGTAACGGGATCGAGGTGAAGGAGATTCTCAACCTGGAGCAAAGCGGAGCGCCTGAAAGAAAAAGTACCTGGACCGCTCTTAAGGGCAAACCCGGGCCGGACGATGGAAAAACAAAAATAATGGCTTATGAATACCACAGCCCGGCCCGGCTGCCCGTTGACCAGGTCCGACTTAGCTTTGCCGAAAAAAACACCCTGGCAAAGGCCACACTTTTCTCACGGCCCGACCGGGAAGCAACGTGGCGCCACCGCCGGAGCGGCATTTTTTATGACCTCCGCTTTGATCAGACCGCCCTGGTGCAGGACACTGTTTCTGTTGAAAAATCATCTGACCGTTTCTGGCGGGTGGAGATAGAAGGGAGCCCATCCGGTGATCCCGGAAGCATCCCCATGGTTGAACTGGGGTGGCGGCCCCATGAACTGCTTTTCCTAGCCCGGGGCAAAGGCCCCTTTATGCTGGCATACGGTTCTGCCCGGCTTGAACAAGGGGAGCTGCACAACAGCGCACCCGGGCTCCTGTCCCAGGTCATGGGCAAAGATGGGGAGGCACTGCTCAAAGAAGCCCAACTATTGCCGAAGACCGTGCTCGGCGGCCCGGACCTGCTTGTGCCGAAACCGCCCCCCTTACCCTGGAGGAAATGGTTACTATGGGGGGTTCTCGTGGTGGGAGTGGGGATCATCGCCAGGATGGCCCTGAGCCTTGGAAAAGGGATGAATAAGGAAAGTTAAGGCGCCTGGAAGGGTGATCAAGCCAAATGATAGAGAATAACAAGGAGGAACCATGAAAACACTTCGACAGATGGGCTCTGTGGCATTCGTGATCGGGCTGTTTACCGCAATATTCGCCGGTATGCCATGGTACGTAATGGTTGCCGATAATCCGGTGGTACCCTGGTGGCTGAGGATAGCGATCTTCTGTCTTTTGGGAGGAATCCTTGTGGTGATAGTGGCGTTGGCCCTCGAACAAATGACACACACGGCATCCGTTGAAAGCCTCCCCCCTGCAGCGTCTGATCCCACGGTTCTGCTGTTGAACTCCGATAGCCTGCCCGGGCGGGACATTACTGAAATCCTCGGTCTGGTCCAGGGCCACACGGTATTTGCGATCTGGCTTGGCAAAGACCTGTCTGCCATCGTCAGGCTGATCCTTGGTGGTGAATTGACCGAATACACAGAAATGATGGGGAGTGCACGATCAACCGCCACCAAGAGGATGACAGCAAAGGCTGCAAACATGGGAGCCGATGCAATCATCAATGTCCGCTATATGACAACGAGTGTTGTGGGCAGTGCAGCTGAGTTGTTAGTGTACGGAACAGCTGTCAAGCTCAGCTAACCAGTCGGTTAAAACAGAACCATGCCATTAACCCGAATTGAGGAAATTGATGGGAACTGATTTTTCAAATAATTTTACAACCAGAAACTGCACGCCATCAGATCATCCCCGAATTATCAGCGTGATGAATGACTGGTGGGCGGGTCGCGACTTATCACATATGTTACCCAGGGTTTTTTTAGAACATTTCTGCGACACATCCTTTGTGATGGAGAAAGAAAATTCGCTGATCGCCTTTTTAGTCGGTTTTCTTTCACAATCTCGAATTAAAGAAGGGTATATTCACTTTGCCGGAGTCCACCCGCAATTTCGAGGAATTGGAATCGGAGCATTTTTGTATGATCGCTTTTCAGAGAACTGCCTTAAAAACGGACGAAGTATTATCAAATCATGCACGTCTCCTGTTAACAAGGCTTCGATTGACTTTCATAAACGGATCGGATTTCAAGTCTTAAACGGAAATTCAGAAACAGATGGCGTTCAGGTAACGCTTGATTATAATAGGCCCAATGACCCTAAAGTATTATTCAAAAAAGAACTTTACCTCTCCCCGAACTGCAGTAAACGGCATGGTCAGAAGCAAGCCACATAGATCGTGGGGACCGGGGTTGACTTTGGTAATTGGGTGCGGCTCTTTTGCAACATGCCTGACAACAGTTTTTAGTAGTCATACATATTCCTCATTTTTTTTTATAG
>JAEINR010000145.1 GCA_016342325.1 Desulfobacterium sp. | reverse complement strand
GCCCTATAAAAAAAAAATGAGGAATATGTATGACTACTAAAAACTGTTGTCAGGCATGTTGCAAAAGAGCCGCACCCGAATGAAATCACAGTTACCACAGCTTCGTGACATTATTATTATTGACCGTGGGGGGGTTACCATTTATGACTCAGGCATTTTTCCGGCACGCGACATTAATCTTTCAGACCGGTCTTACTTCTCATTTCACCGGAATTCACCCGGTAATCATCTGTACATTGGCAAACCGCTGAAAGGAAGGAACAGCGGGAAATGGTTTTTGGCGGTCAGCCGGTCCATTGGCAATTCCATGGAGGAATTTAACGGGGTGGTCGGTGCCATTGTCGACCCCCAGTATTTCTCGAAATTTTATGATCTGTTAAGCCAGACAAATGGAATTCAAACGATATTTTATCATCAGAACGGCGTTGTGGTTTCCAGCAGCAACGACCTGACAGGCGAGGGGTGGCCAGCGATCGGGCAATCTATCTCAGATCATCCCTTTTTTTTCCGGGACACAAGCGTAATGTTCAAACAAAAAACACCTTATCTATCCGCAGGAAAACGAATAAATAAAGGCAATGAATACCTGGGTATTTTCGATCATCTGAGCGGCACCACCAATACGGTAAGTTTACAAATTGCCGCCCTGATATCAAAGAAAACCGCGCTCACTCAGTTTCGGCAGAATCTTGTGAGTGCGCTTGCCTTCAGCCTCACGGTTATAATCCTCACCGCTGGTTTGATGTTTGTCAGTTTCAGGCAGATTAATGCCAGACGAAAAACAAATGATGATTTGCTCAAATCGGTCGCCAGGACAAAAGCCGCTGAAAAACATGTCGCCCGGATAAACGGAAAACTGCAAAAACTCAATAATGAGCTGGAACAGCGAATTGAAGACCGGACATCAGAACTGAAAGCGGCCTTAAACCATTCCCAATCACTTCAGCAACAGGTTATCGAACAGGAAAAAATTGCATCTTTAGGGCAACTGGTGGCCGGCATCGCCCATGAAATCAACTCTCCGCTGGGAGCCGCGTTGACAGCGCTAACAACACTGAATGACTTTGTTGACCAGTATGAACACAATCGAGCAAACGAAAACTCTGATGACTTGATCTCTGATGGCTTCATAGAAAAAATAAAATATGGAAATTCCCTGATGCTGAATAATCTTGAACGGGCCGCCAATTTAACACAAAGCTTTATGCAGGTAGCCGTGGACAGGCAAATCAGCAACGTTCGGGAACTGGATATCTGCAGATATCTCAACGACATTGTGTCATCCCTGATTCCCCAGGCCCGCAAGGCCGGAGTCCGGATCAAGGTCACCTGTAATCCAGGCATTAGCTGTCTGATTGACCCTGGCGCGCTGGCCCAGGTGTTAACCAATCTTGTCATCAACGCCCTGGTACATGCATTTGAACATATTGACGAAAAAAGGGTCACCATTAATGTAAGTACAGACAGCGGTATGATCTTGCTCACAGTTCTCGACAACGGATGCGGAATGGCCGATGAGGTAAGGGAAAAGATATTTGATCCCTTTTTCACCACAAAACGGGGAGGCGGCGGCACTGGCCTGGGAATGCACATTGTTTACAACATCGTTCAGGCAAAGCTCAATGGGACAGTCAGAGTAATAAGCTCTCCAGAGAGTGGAACACTGGTGGAGGTACGGTTTCCTGAAAGTGTGACTGCTGAAACACATTAAGTAGGACATCAAATTAAAATCGTCCGGCGCAAAAGTATGTATTTCAATATGAAGAACTCGCTCACTGTAAACTGTCTATTCCGACGTTCCACAGGTCGAACTTAATTCTTTTGCATTTCAACAACCCAAATTACCGTGGCTGTCGCCCCCAGGATTACCTCGGGGACTTACGAGACCAGTGATGGTCAATGGGTAATCACAGGAGTAATGTGGATATTTTGGTCACAGCGTCTCCCACCCTGTGCCAGGCTGGAGTTACCGACAATCGGGTTCTTTAGTTAGGCCCAGGGGAAGTTCCGCAATGGTTTTCCGAAGCCACCGGTTGGCCGGATCCCCGTTCATGCGTTCGTGCCAGTAGAGCATGATGGAAAGAGAAGGCAGTTCCATGGGCGGGGCAAACAACCGGAAGGCTGCTATATTTTCAAAGGCGTAGGCCAACCGCCTGGGCAGGGTCACGATCATGCCGGTGGTCTCCAGGATTTTCGGAATGATCAGGATATGGGGCACCCGCAGGGCCACATTTCGCTGGTATCCCATTTGGGACAAGGTCTTTTCAATGATCACGTCCCCCTTGGCCCGGGGGGAGAAGATGGCATGGGGCAGTACCAGGTAATCCTCAAGGGAAAGGGTCTCACCGATGGCAGGATGGCTGTTATGAACCATGCACTGGAAATCGTCGTCAAAAAGGTGCCTCCTGAAAATTCCCGGTCCCACTTCCCGGTGTCCCACGGCAAGTTCGAACTCCCCGCTTTCCAGGCCCACCTGGGTCTTGTCCGAGGGCATGGGGGAGATCTCAATGCGGATCCCCGGCGCTTCCCGGCTCAAGTGGTGCATGAGGGGCGGAAGGATCACCATCTCACAATAATCGGACATGGAGAGCCGGATGTTTTTCTTTGCCGTGGCCGGATCAAAAGGGGCTGGCTCCTTTAAAAGGGTGCGGATACCTGCCAGGGATGGTTCCAGGGAAGCGTAAATCGCAACGGCACGGGGCGTGGGGGCCATCTCTCCCTTGGTGCGCACGAACAGGGCATCCCCGAAAAGTTTCCTGAGGCGGCCCAGGGCGTGGCTGACCGCGGATTGGGTCAATCCCAGATTTTCTCCGGCCCGGGTGAGGTTTCGGTGCCGGTATACCGCTTCGAACACCGGCAACAGGTTCAAGTCAATGCCGCCCAAATGAATCATATTCATCCCCCTTATGACAGATATTAATTGGACTCACTATACACCATCCCGTATAGTTGTCAAAACAGATTATAGCTCTGGTCAGACCAATTGATACCGCTATTTATTAATAATGATGGGTTGGTATCACGTCATTTTACCGGCACTATAGACAGACAAGACCAATACTATTATGGGGGGATTATGGGACGGAATATGTATGAGAAAATTTGGGATGCCCATGTGATTCATGAAAAGAACGGGCAAACACCCATCATTTATGTGGATCGGCATCTGATGCATGAGGTGACCAGTCCCCAGGCTTTTTCCGGGCTGCGGGAAAAGAGCCGGAAGGTGAGGCGACCGGATTTCTGCCTGGCCACCATGGATCATGTGGTTCCCACAAAAGATCGCGACAAGCCAATATCCGATGCCGTGGCGAAAAAACAGGTGGAAACCCTGGCAGCCAACTGCGAGGAGTTCGGGGTGAGATGCTTTGACATGACCTCGGAAAAACAGGGGGTCATCCATGTGATCGCACCGGAACAGGGGTTTGTGCATCCGGGAATGATCGTGGTGTGCGGGGACAGTCATACCGCCACCCACGGCGCTTTTGGCAGCCTGGCCTTTGGCATTGGCACCTCTGAAGTGGAACATGTGATGGCCACCCAGTCCCTCCAGCAGAAGCGATCGAAAACCATGGGGGTCACGTTTCAAGGCAAGCTGCCCAGTGGTGTGTCTGCCAAGGATCTGGCCCTGGCCCTTATCGGACGCATCGGCACTGCCGGTGGAACCGGCTACGTCATGGAGTTTGCCGGCGACACGGTTCGGGACCTTTCCATGGAAGGACGCATGACCCTGTGCAACATGGCCATTGAGGCGGGCGCCCGTGCCGGCATGGTGGCCCCGGACGAAAAGACAGAGGCATATTTAAAGGGCCGGGATTTTGCCCCCCAAGGCCGGGAGTTCGACCAGGCGGCGGCGTACTGGAAAACCTTTACCAGTGATGAAGACGCCGCGTTCGACAAGGAGCTTGTGATCCGTGCAGATGAGATCGTGCCCCAGGTGACCTGGGGTACGTCTCCTGAACAGGTTACCGATGTGACAGGATGCGTGCCCCATCCGGATAAGCAAGGGAGTGACGAGGCCCGGAAAGCCTGTGAAAATGCCTTGGCATACATGGGACTTGAGCCGGGAACCCCGGTGGTGGATATTTCCATCGATTACGTGTTCATCGGTTCCTGTACCAACGGCCGCATTGAAGATTTCCGTGAGGCGGCAGCAATGATCTGCGGGGGAAAAGTGCATCCGAATGTAACCGCCATCGTGGTGCCCGGTTCCGGCCTGGTAAAAAAACAGGCAGAAGAAGAAGGGCTTCACAAAATCTTTCTGGCTGCCGGTTTCGAGTGGCGGGAGCCCGGATGTTCCATGTGCCTGGCCATGAATGACGATGTACTCCAGCCGGGACAACGGTGTGCATCCACGTCCAACCGGAACTTCGAGGGACGCCAGGGCCAGGGGGGACGCACCCATCTGGTGTCTCCGGCCATGGCCGCTGCCGCCGCCATTGCCGGAAAATTTACGGACATAAGATAGACGGATTTGCTGACAATCCAACCGACATTACGGTTACAAGCTTAATATACGGGTCTTTGGACCGGGAGAGATGGGAATATGGAACCTTTGGTGAAACACCGTGGAATTGCGGCCCTGCTGCCGCGCATCAATGTGGATACGGATCAGATCATCCCCAAGCAATTTATGAAACGTACGGAAAAGAGCGGATACGGCAAATATCTGTTCAGCAACTGGAAATACAGGGAAGACGGAAGCCTGGATCCCGACTTCGAGCTGAACCGGGAAGCGTTTAAAGGCGCTTCCATCCTGGTAGCCGGGGACAATTTCGGCTGCGGTTCATCCCGGGAGCACGCCCCCTGGGCCATCAGCGACCATGGTTTCAAGGTGATCATTTCCACAAGCTTTGCTGATATTTTTTTCAGCAACTGTTTCAAAAACGGACTATTGCCGGTCACGGTGAGCGCAGAAGCCCTTAAAAGCCTGTCGGATGAGATCGAGGCAAGCCCCGGCGTCTCCTTTGACGTGGATGTGGAGAACCAGGAGCTTATCACCCCCGGCGGAACCGTGATCCGCTATGGGCTGGATCCGTTTCGCAAAGAGAGCCTCATGAAGGGGATGGACGACATCGACTGGACCCTGAAGCATGCGGACAAGATTTATGGGTTTGAAGAAAAGCTCCGTATGACAACCCCCTGGCTCTGGAAGGGGTACGGCATCAAACCACTTTAGATATACAAAAAATACCCGATCCAAGAAAATCTTCTTGGATCGGGTATTTGGGTCTTTATGGGAACGGGTTAAACCGAGGCGTAATAATAATTATTGTGCCGTATATTTTCTTCTGATCCCCCCAAGGCCGATCAAACCGGCCCCCAGGAGCCAGGCCGCAGCCGGAACCGGAACGGTGGCAGTAGATTGCTGCCTGCGGTAGAACGTAATATGGGATAAACCCGGAACGTTGCCGCCATTATTCAACAAACTCTCCCCATAGTCTGTGCCCCATTTGGTATACCATTGACCGGTTGACGCAGAATCAAATTTGAATATCGCCCAACTCTGTGACCCTTTAACAAGAACATAATCAACGAATGCCCCTGTGCTTGTCCACGTGCCACCGATGTAGGGTGAATCATCTTCATCATAATAGGTGATTCTGAAATCTCCGGATAAAAGCCCATTGTCGATTTTAGCTAATTCGTAGACCTCAACCCCATCAATGATAGTCGGTTTATAATTTCCATCACGACCACTTTCGATGGGATCAACAGGAGCCAAGCTTGCAACCGCATTGTCAACCAAGCCAACGCACAACACCAGGCCAAAGATAGCCATACATATTTTTTTCAGCATAATCCTCCTTTTTTCAATAACAAATTCTTGATCCCTCATGGGTATCGTTTTTTTGCCATGGAGACGGTTTCAACCAGGGAGAGCACCCAGATGGCAAGGGCGCCTGAGATTCGGCCAGTAAAGTGAATCTGCTCACCGGTTAGCTGAAAGGTAATATATCCAAAGGTAAAAAACCAGCAAATCATGAAAAACCCCCTGGCCTGCCTGCCCAAAAGCACATAACCCGAGCAGGGAACCAGCAGTGCGGACAGGAAAATTGCCCAGTAGGCGATCTTTTTACCCATGGCTCTCAATAGCCCTGGGGTCGTGGCCAGTTTTCGGCATTTGCCGACATAAAGCTGTCAACATTCAGCCATTTGGAACGGTGGAGAACAAACCACAAGGAAGCGATGAAGTAGAAGACAAATCCTGAAACCAGGTTAATCCAATAGCCAAAATACATGCCGGCCAGGGTCGCAAGGGACAGCACCATCACCAGAATAGCAGGAAGCGGATGCAACGGAGCGATATAGCCCCGTTCAATGGTTCCAAGGGGGTAGAGCCGCCTGAATTTAAACATCATATAGGCCGTCAGAATATAGACCAGCAGGGCTGAAAGAATGGAAAAGGTCACCACCTGGTCAAGAAGCCCGGTAAAACCAAAGGCGATGGCAATGGGGAGCAGAAAAATGATGGCCCGGTAGGGGGTGTTGTATTTTGGATGGAGCACGGCAAAGGTGTCCGGGATGAGGGTGTCCCTGGCCATGGAATACCAGGCCCGGCTTGCATCGGTGATGCATCCGTTGGCGCTGGCAAGGCAGGCAAGCACGGTTCCCATGAACAGCACATGGGCAACAAAGGGAATCTTTGTGGCAACGGCACTGTCAAAGAGCGGATAAAGGGATTCGGAGAGCACATTGGCCTCCAGGAGGCCGGAGCAGACAAACCAGGTGGCTGTGGCACCGATCATCAATGTGATCAACCCCACAACGGCTCCGATGGGAAGCGATCTCCCTGTGGATCGGCACTCTTCAGCGGCAAGAACCGTTCCTTCAATCCCCAGGTAAAACCAGCAGCCGAACTGAAAGGCACCGAGGATTCCGATCCAGCCGTAGGGCAGTCCGTTGGTCAGCTCGGGGATCTTGAGCATGGATTCCGTTGGGGAATAGAATTTTGTGCTGAACAGCAGGACCAGTATGGTCAAAAAGGCAATGCCGGTCAAAAAGATATTGAGATTCAAGGTGGCATGGGTACCCTTGTAGTTGAGGTAGGTCAATGCCAAAAGGCTCAAAAGGATATACGGCAGGGGCTGGACATCGGGACTCAGGGTCTTGAGAATCTCACCGACCACCAGGGCGTCGGCCGCCTCAAGCATCACATATTCAAACACCAGCATGAGGCCGATGTTGAATGCGGCAAGGGGCCCCAGGAGATATTTTGCCATGGCGTACTGCCCCCCGGCCTCTGGGATGACAGATCCCATTTCCGTATTCACCATGATCAGACAGATGTAGAGGATACCAATTATCCAGCAGGCAATGATCGCCCCAAGGGAGCCACCCTTGACGATTCCCAGGTTCCACCCCATGAACTGCCCCACAAGAACAACACCCACCCCCAGCGCCCAGATATGCAGGGGCCCAAGAACTTTTTTCAATCCGGAACTTTCGGTATTCTCTTTTATCTTGTCTAAATTCTCCACCACGGCTTTGATCATCCTTAACTTGGTCATGGTTATTGATTATTTGAACGGAAAAGACAATTGTCGTATCAGCTATCTTGACGGGAGTTGAACCTTTCCCTTTCAACCTTGATAACATCTTTGGCCAAAACCACGATAATGAGTACGCACAATCCCCATGCGACATAGTTCATGATACTCCAGAAACCCATTGGTTGATTCTCCTCTTATAAATTGAATTTATGAAAAAAAGATTATTTTTTACCGTAGATATGCTGAATCATTGACTTAAGGCCCTTGTCTGACTGCTTTAACAGATAATAGAGATAAAAGAGCAATCCCGATACCGTGGCAACAAGGCTGAGCACATGGATGGAGTAGCTGATACCGCCAACAGTGCCCTTGTTGATGAGCATGGCGCTCAACAGGGTGGCAAAGCAGAGGATCATGACAAAAAGGGAATCGACCACCTGCACCCACATGGCGTTGTTTCTTTTCTTGGGAGGGGAGGCGTTAATCTCTTCCCGGTAGAGTTTATTCTTGTTTTTCTTAAGGTGGGCGAGAACGGCAAACAGGGAAGCGGCACCAAACAGGCAGCAGAGCACGCCAGCACCGATAATTAAAAGCTTGATGGAACGGGTGGGGGCAAGATCCACAACAAAGGTCATCACATAGGGAATGAAGGTCAGAAAGGCGACCAGGCTGATGATGATAATCGTTGAATCTTGGGCATACATCTTTTTAATTCTTGTTTCCATTTGTCAAAACCTCAAATAATCAAATCAGTAGATTGTGAAATATAGGAAGCATCAGGCCAAAAATGTAAAAGGCTGTTGCGCAAGCTTGGCTTATAGGATGGGAAGTTGCATTTTGTCAAGGAAGAATTGTATAAACAATTTTCTTTGGCTGAACCAAAATAGTATAGACCGGATCGAGGATCAAACCCGATAACCCCTCAAGCTTGTCCAGACTTCTATACTCTGGACCGCCGAAAGGCCCGGTCTATAGATTCAAACCGACAGGGATTTCCCGTTGTCGTCTTCGGTCAGATTTAAAATAAAAGGTACGGCGCGTTTTCCCCAGGTTTCCGGGGATTCGAACTTGCGTGCGCCGTCATTCCAGCATTTCCTGAGCATTTCCGTGTTGATAATGCCCGGGTTCAAGGCCACGGCGGCGAGTCCCGGCGGAAGTTCTGCGGCCATGGCGGCGGTGAGTCCCTCCACAGCCCATTTGGTGGTGCAGTAGGGGGCCACATCCGGGGAGACGACCCTTCCCCAACCAGAGCTGAAATTGACAATGATGCCACTGCCCCTTGGGATCATGGCCGGAACAAAGGCGCGGATGATGTTGGCGGTGCCTTTCACGTTCACATCCATGAGGCGGTCGAACTCATCCCCCGGCACTTCCCAGAGGGGTGCAGGACGGTTCATGAGGGAGGCGTTGTTTATCAGGAGATCCGGCGCACCGTATTTTTTGAGAACGCCGTCTGCCCACGCCTGAACACTTGGATGGTCTGAGATCTCCACCTGGGAAAAGTCATGGGGTGCGCCCAGTTCTTCCCAAAGGGTTTCAAGGTCTTCGGAAGTGCGTCCGCATCCGATGACGGTGTGTCCGGACCTGGCGAATTCCCGGGTCATGGCACGCCCCAGTCCCCGGGTGACACCGGTGATGACGATGGTTTTGTTCATGGCTACCGCTTCCTTGAGGTGTTTAAATGTCCAGTCTTGACCATAACATGGGCCATTGGACTCCGCAATGGCCGAAGATATGATCAAGCCCGGGTGGGGAGAGAGCCTCCCCGCGTCTCACTCAAATGCCATCCATGTGCTGTTCACGGTAGGATTTTACACTTTCCTCATCCACTAACCCTCTTATTTTCTGAACACAGAGATCGTCAGAACATGCCTTTGGCATGATTGTCGGCATGACCTCCATTATCAGACGCTTTTGATCTTCATCACTTAACTTCAGCACAGCGGCTTTTATTTCATCAAATGTCATACGTCCTCCTTTGACATTTCAAATATTATGGCACCATTATCTTAAGTTGCGGGCAAAAATGTCCCCATGCCCACACCCGCCTTAATCACTGTTTGTGCGATACATAAAACGGCCACTTATGAAAGAACCACTCATTCCAGAGAAGCGGAATAATCCACCAGAAATTCCATACAAGGGATTCGCCATGGAGGAACCTGTGGTCCCAGTGGGGATTGCCAAGGGCCCAGGACCCAAAGTTAGTGTAATAAAAAAGAATGTAGTTGATGATGCAGAAGAAAAGAACGCCACCGGTTCTGAACCAGAATGACCCCCATGAATCAACATCGGAAAAGGGAACCAGATCGTCAAAATAGTGATGCCAGATGAGGAAAGGAATCAGCGTAAAACCCGCGATTTCAGCAGCGTGATACCAGAGGAAACGAATTCGTTCCGCATCCTTGTCAATATGATGAAGCATTTCGCCAAGCCAGGCAGGCGCAATTTTAACACAGAGAAGCGCCATGCCGTAGCCAAGGATGAGGTTGATGACAAAAGATATCGCCCCCTTCCAGGGCTGGGGTAGCGGAATCAAGGTCCAGGGTTTCATGCGCCATACATTGGGGGTCATAAACAGAATGATTATCATCCATTCCCACCATCCAAAGACCCAGTGCACATGGCTGATACCGGCAATACCGTCCCACCAGGGGATATTGAGACCAAAGGAATTTCCAATGCTTTGGCCAAATACAAGTCCCCAGAAGGGCACAATGAGAACAGAGTAGAACACCAGTGTCAGCATGGAACACCAGCCAAGTTCCGCAAGTCCGGCCTGGGGCTGGGGAAGATCACTTGGACGAACAGGCCATTTCCCAAAGAGTATGGTAACAAAAGGATAGCTGTAGAATCCAATGAGAACAAAGCAGACCACGGCGCTCTGGGCAAAATGCTTTGTAAGGGCGACGTCCTTGAGTGCCCCCGCATAAACCAGTTCGTTAAGGTTACTTTGACTCAGAAAATTAAAACCAAGCCCGAGGATTCTGTAAAAGAAAACATGGATCACGAGCCACACGATAAGCAGATTTACAAGGGTAAGAATAATCCCCCTTACGGGCTGTGCAATATCCTGGAAGGGCCAGTCTCCGCAGAACATATGCTGCCAGATCCCCACCAGAATCATCATGGCAAGGTACATGACAAAGGGGTAAGGGAAAGCTCCCACAGGGCCCCGGGGATCGCTGAAAATGAACCATGTGATCCATGCTATCAAAAAAAATACAATAAATGAGACAATTCCGGTGAGGGGCTGCCCCCATCGGGCTCTGAGTTCTCCTGACATATCAGCCTCCTTAAACTAGGTTATGTCAATGGTTCATATATTGAAAACTCCCCAGGCAACGACACGTGGAGAATTGGTTTTCATGATGGGAAATCGGAGACGTTTGTGGAGAGACAGAGTACTTTCCGGATATTCTAACGAATAAGGATAGATCGTGTGAGGAACGAACCACGATCTTATCCGGTTGTTGGACAAGCCCGGTGTTTT
>JAEINR010000144.1 GCA_016342325.1 Desulfobacterium sp. | reverse complement strand
GATGTATCCTCTCAACAAAAAATTTAGGGTGTTGTTGAAAAAATAAATTCTGAATGACTAAGCCGAATATTTACATGAAGCAGACCTGGGAGATCGAGACGGCAGCTTTGCTGTCCCAGATCGGATGTGTGGTCATTCCCGGGACTGTCCTCAAAAAGATCTGTTTCGGCGAAAAGCTCGAAACGGATGAGCTACGGCTTTACAAGATGCATCCCATGGTGGGATACGATTTGTTGAGCCATATCCCCAGAATGGATAAAATCGCCCAGATTATTCACTATCAGGAAAAGCATTTTGACGGGACCGGCATCCCCCTTGACGATGTAAAGGGAAAGGAACTCCCGCTGGGTGCCAGGCTTCTGAAGGTTGTCATCGATTACGATACCCTTGAGACCCGGGGGGTCTCTACCCAGGATGCCATAGAGAAGATGAAAAACAATTCTGGAAGATATGACCCTGATATCGTCAATAAACTGGATAAAATTTTCAGGGTAAAGGAAAAATACGTTGCCAAGAAGATCTCCTTGACCGATCTTCGACACGGTATGATTCTCAGGGAAGATATCATCGCAGAGGATGGTGTGTTGCTTATTTCAAGGGGAGGGGAGATCAACAGCATCGTCTTGAAGCGGTTGTTCACCTATGCCCGCAATTCCAAGATCAAAGAGTCCATCTCCGTGTTTATCCCAAGGCAGGTGATGATTTGATGGACCCTGCAGGTCGGAAATTTTTAAAGGAAAAGGCTAAAATGAACATTAGTACCCGATTGTTGGTCTTGGCATTGATACCACTGCTCTCTTCCATGCTGCTGACCTGCATCATCGTTTACCAGCTGATGTCCGTAGATATTTCCCGGCAACTCGACCAGGTTCGGTCCATTGAGGAAGAGATCATCTCAAACGGGCTCAAGGGAAGGATCGAGACCGTCTTGTCCGTTGTGGAAGAGTGCTTCAACCGGGGCAATTCCCAGGAGGCGTGCCTAAAATACCTGGCGTCGTTTCGGTTTGGAGAAAGCGGCTACCTGTGGGTCCACCGGTTTGACCCACAGGTCGTTGATAGTGCTTTCGTACTCGTCCATCCGGACACGCTCCTCATGAACCGCGACCTGTCCGGCACAATCGATTTTGACCAGTTCAGCAAGTTGTATTACCGGGGACGTATATTTGAAAAAAATGATCCCTCAGTGGCCCATATTCGCCCCACCAACCTGTTCCGGGCATTTAATACCATCTGTCTGGAAAAGGGAGAAGGGATTGTCCAGTACTACCAACCAAAGATGATTGACGGAAAAAGCGGTGGTGTGGGCTATCGTAAAATATCCTACGTCAAGCTGTTCAAACCCTTGAATTGGGTCGTTGGATCCGGTGAATATGCAGATCAGATTGAGAAAGTGGTTGCCATTGAAAAACAAGAGATTAAACAGGCGCGGAATACGGTCTACATGACGATTTTCGGTGTTTATGTTGGTGTTGCCCTGTTTTTCGGGGTGCTGGTCAGCAATGCGTCAAAACGAGTGGGTGATCGTCTGGACCGTTCCAAGCAGAAGTTGCTTGACTCAAAGGCAAAACTGAGGCATTCAGAAAAAAGACTCCTGGATATCGCCTTTTGCTCGGCTGATTTCATCTGGGAGGTGGACAGGGAGGGGAAATATTGTTTTGTTACGGGCCATACCGGCAGACTCCTGGGGTATGCTCCGGAAGAGTTGGTCGGAAAAACCCTTTACACACTCATGGTCGAACAGGAGCGGGCACAAACAGAACGATACTACCGGAAACTAGCCAGGGAAAACAGGCCCATCAAAGACCACAAGGTCCGCTGCCGCAGCAAGGCCGGAGAGATTGTCTTTTTTATGCGAAATGCCCGTCCCATCCTGGACCTGAACGGACGGGTGACCGGTTATTGTGGTGTGGACAGGGATATCACCCACAGTGTCCGGGAGGAGGGGAAAAGGCTCATCCTTGAGCGGGAACTCCAGATTTCACAGAAGCTGGAGGCCGTGGGAACCCTTGCCGCTGGAATTGCCCATGAGATCAATACCCCCATCCAGTTTATCGGGGACAATACCACCTTTCTTTCCGAAAGCATCGAAGACCTGTTCAACGGGCTTCGTAGCCTCAAGGCGCTGGCCATGGAGTTGGATGATGAATCGGGAACCCTTGGAAAAGCGATCCATGGGATGGAGGAACAGTATGACTTTGAATTCCTCGAAGCGGAGATACCCCAGGCCCTGGATCAGTCCCGGGAAGGCGTCGAGCGGGTATCGGCCATTGTCAGGACCATGAAGGATTTTTCCCACATGGGGAGTGGAACCCAGGCAGAGGAGGATCTCAACAAGGCCATTGAAACCACCATCACCATCTCCAAAAATGAATGGAAATATGTGGCTGAGATGAAAACCGATCTTGACAGTGCCCTTCCCCCCGTGACTTGTTTTATCGGGGATCTCAAGCAGGTGATTCTCAATCTTATTCTCAATGCCGCCCATACCATACAAGACGCACTAACCGCACGAAACGAAACCATGGGCTGTATCACGATTCGAACCTATGTCCAGGAGGAATATGCTGTTATCGAAATTGCCGACACGGGTATGGGGATTGCCGAGAAGGACAGGCAACGGGTCTTTGAACATTTCTTCACCACCAAAGGGGTGGGCCGGGGAACCGGGCAGGGGCTTTCCATGGCCTACCAGACCATTGTGGAAAAACACAAGGGGAAGATCGAATTTATCACCGAATTGGGCAAAGGGACCACCTTTATTGTCAAGGTTCCTTTGTAAACCGTCTGATGGGCAGACGGTGCGGGGAGGCAATCCACCCAGGGGGAGGGGGCAAAAAAAGTTCCGGACGGAATAAGTGAGGGGGAAAATGAAAACGACCACCAGGCTGTTGGTGTTGACACTTGTACCGCTTTTCTCTTCGATGCTGCTCATCTGCATCATCGTTTACCTGGTCATGCATGGGGATATCGCCAGGCAGAAGGACAAGGTTCGCTTAAACCAGGAAGAGATTATTAAAAAAGGCCTGAAGGGAAGAGTCGATACGGCCTGGTCCTTTATTGAAGATTGTTTCAACCGGGGTATTTCCCAGGAGGAGTGCAAAGCCTACATGGCTGCGGTTCGTTTTGGAGAAAATAATTATATCTGGCTCCATCGCCTGGACCCGGCGGACGTTGGCCGTATCTTCATGCTGGTGCACCCGGCCACTTCACTTGTGAACCGGGATCTGACCGGTTCGACCGATTTTGACCAGTTCAAAAGCGTGTATTACCGAGGACAGATTTATGAAAAAGACGATCCCTCGATTGCCCACATTCGCCCCATACAGGTCTACCGGCAACTGAATACCGTTTGCCTCCAGCAGGGGGAGGGGGTTGTCGAGTATTACTGGCCCAAGGTGATGGGGGGGGAAACCGGAGAAATCGGTTACCACAAGATCTCCTATGTCAGACTTTTCAAACCCTGGAACTGGGTCGTGGGCGCCGGTCAATATGCCGATTATATCGACATGCTGGTCTCAAGTCAAAATCAACAGATCAATCAGGCCGTGGAAAAGATATACATGACCCTGGTCTATGTGTTTGCCGGGGTTGCGGTTTTTTTCGGGTTGGTTGTCAGCGTCTTTTCGAAAAAGGTGGCCAGCCGACTGGACCGGTCAAAGCAAAAACTGCTTGATTCCAAGCAAAAACTGAGGCTTTCTGAAAAAAGACTCCTGGATATCGCCTTCTGCTCAGCCGATTTCATTTGGGAGGTGGACAGGAAGGGGAACTATTGTTTTGTGGCAGGTAATACCGATGGAATATTGGGGTATGCCCCGACAGAATTGGTCGGAAAAAATCCGTATACATTTATGGTCGAGCAGGATCGGGCAAAAGCAGAAAACGACTACCGAAAGCTTGCCGATGAAAAAAAGCCTATCAAAGACCACAAGGTCAGGTACCGCTGCAAGACCGGGGAGATTGTTTTTTTCCTGAGAAATGCCAGTCCCATGGTTGATGGAGCGGGCAGGCTTACGGGATACCGGGGGGTGGACCAGGATATCACCGACAGCATCCGGGAAGAGGAGAAAAGAACCATCCTTGAAAAGGAGCTCCAGGTGTCGCAAAAACTCGAAGCCGTGGGCAACCTTGCAGCTGGAATTGCCCATGAGATCAACACCCCCATCCAGTTCATCGGGGACAACACCACCTTCCTTTCTGACAGTATGAAAGACCTGTTCAATGGATTTAACAGTCTCAAGGAGATGGTAATCATGCTGGATGATGGAACCGGATCCCTAAAAAAGCGCATCCACGGGATTGAAGAAGCGTGTGATCTTGAGTTTCTTGAAACAGAGATCCCCCAGGCCCTGGATCAGTCCCGGGAAGGGGTAGATCGTGTGTCGGCCATTGTCAGGACCATGAAGGACTTTTCCCACATGGGGTGCGGGTCCCTGGCAGAGGCGGATATCAACAAGGCCATCGAAACCACCATCATCATCTCCCAAAACGAATGGAAATATGTGGCTGAGATGAAAACCGATCTTGACAGCGCCCTTCCGCCTGTGGGCTGTTTTATCGGGGATATCAAGCAGGTGATACTCAATCTCATTCTCAATGCCGCCCATACCATACAGGATGCACTGGCCGCACGAAAAGAACCCCTTGGCTGTATCACCATCAGAACCTATGTCCATGGAACATATGCCGTCCTTGAAATTGCCGACACGGGCATGGGGATTGACGACAAGGACAGGGACCGGGTGTTTGAGCATTTTTTTACCACTAAAGACGTGGGTCGGGGCACGGGTCAGGGGCTTTCCATGGCCTACCATACCATTGTTGAAAAACACAAGGGGGAGATCGGATTCACGACCGAATTGGGGAAAGGGACCACCTTTTGTATTAAAATTCCCATCATACCTGACCCGGAGCCAGAGTGCCGGCCCCAGTGGGAGCCCTCAGATGGGGAGATGGACGCCAAAAATTAAAGGGTCTTCAGGTCGATGGGAGTATCTACAAATTGGGTGCGGATGTCACAAAAGAGATCCAGGATCTTCTCAAAAGAGGCAAACACGTCCGCATCAAATTGACGGCCGTTATTTTGTCGCATGATTTCCATGACTTTGCTGGTTTCATAGCGAACTTTATAGGGGCGTTTCGAAAAAAGAGCATCATAGACATCAGCAATGGCGACGATCCGGGATTCAATCGGAATCTCATTTCCAGACAGGCCCCAGGGGTATCCGTTGCCGTTCCAATGCTCATGGTGGGTCAGGGTAATGGTTTTGGCCATTTTTAAAAAAGGATTATCACTTTTCTTTGAAGCCGGTTTGCTGAACAGAACCTGCCATGTGGCTGATGGTGCCCAATTAACCGTGTCCTGGCTGAGGATATCCCCACCGATTTTACAATGTTGTTTCATGATTTTCCATTCAGGCGCACTCAATTTGCCTTTCTTGAGCAGAATGCGGTCGGGGATTCCGATTTTCCCGATGTCGTGCAGGGGACTGGTAAGGAAAATGCTTTCGATAAACCCATGGGGCATACCTAACTCTTCGGCCAGCACTTTGCAGTAATAGCCCACCCGGACCACATGGTTTCCCGTATCCGTATCGCGATACTCTGCCGCTCTGCCAAGCCGCCATATCAGTTCAAGTCGTGTGGACTCAAGTTCGGCGGTTCGTTCTTTGACTTTCAGGTCAAGACGTACATTCTGTGCCCTGATCTCATCCTGGTAGGCTTTGATACGTAACATGTTATTAATCCGGGCAATCAGGTCCTCACGGTTGGCCGGTTTGTTGAGCAGGTCCGTAGCTCCCAGATCCAGGGCCTTGCGTTTGAGGTCGGTCTCATCCAGGCCGGTCAGCATTAAAAAAGGAATATCACATAACTCGGTCGTACTTCTTATGGTGGTAAGCAGGTCAAAACCGTCCCTGACCGGCATTGAAATATCGGAGATCACAACATCAATCTCCTTTGTCCGGAGTATTTCCAGGGCTTCTTCCACACCCTGGACAAAATACATTTCCCACATTGTGCGCTTATGGCGCAGCATGCGTGACAGTGCGTTCAGGATGTTCGGTTCGTCATCGACAAAAAGAATTTTGAACATGGGCACAGCCTTCGGCAGGTATTAGAAAAATAAGTCTTTTGGCTTAAAAAATATCACTTACAAGCTAAGTCGATTATGACATAAGGCGTATTTCCATTCAAGCGTGAAACAGAGAAAGCCCAGGCCGTGGGACTAGTGGTTATGTTGAAATGTTTGATTGCCAGCTAAAGCCGGCAACTCAAAGGGGGACGCGTTGTCCTGTGTTATCCGGGCAGGACGATCCTGTCACGGCCCGTGTTCTTGCCTTGGTAAAGTCTCTCGTCCGCCTTTGTGATCATCTTTTCGCAGCTGATTTCATGGGGCTGGAATTCGGAGGTGTCCGAGATCCCACAACTGAAGGTGAAACCGATTGTCTCGCCGCCATAGGTTAATATCGTATCGGCCAGGCTCTTGCGAATCCTGGATA
The DNA here is from genome assembly GCA_016342325.1 of Desulfobacterium sp. Taxonomy (GTDB): domain Bacteria; phylum Desulfobacterota; class Desulfobacteria; order Desulfobacterales; family Desulfobacteraceae; genus Desulforapulum. Next base: position 4,733 of record JAEINR010000144.1, on the reverse strand, counting down.
CGATTCTGCCGGCTTCAGCTGCTGAAATGTCGGAGAAAATGATGGCGAACTCCTCTCCGCCGTAGCGGGCCGGTATATCGTCAGGCCTCACGAGGGAGACGATCAGGGAGGCGAATTCGCTCAAAACGTGGTCTCCGGCCACGTGGCCGTATGTATCGTTGACTTTTTTGAAAAAGTCGATATCGATGATGGCCAGCGACAGGTGGCCCATGTCCCTTTTTACCCGGCTCAGGCGATTTTCAAGATTTTCCAGGTAGTAACGGCGGTTATAGAGACCCGTGAGCGGGTCCCTGATGGACAGCTCCTCGAGTTGCTTCTGGTAGTCTTTCAGGCGGCTGATATCCATTAGGGTTCCCGCGGCTCTCAACGGATCACCCCCGGTACTCCTATCGGTGATTTTTCCCCTGCATAGCACCCATCGGTATTCACCGTTCCTCGTCCTGACTCGATGCTCCAAATCTATATCGGGAAGCTCTCCCCTGACGTGCTGCATCACGATGTCCCGAAAGTCTGAGCGGTCTTCGGGATGAATCTTTTCCGTTGCCCACTCCATCACGGGACCCTGGACGGATTCGGGTTTTTCGTCCAGCATCTCGGCGGCATTGAATCCGAGAGCTACCTTCCTGATGTGGGTGTCCCAGTACCAATAGCCGAGATTGGCACCCCACATGACGAGATCGAGACGCTCCTTGTTCTTCTTGAGCTCCTCTTCGGCACGGGTCCGCTGCCGGATTTCACCCTTGAGCTTTCCGTTGAAGTAAATGAGAGTAAACGCAGCTGTCAGGACGAAGAGGAAGACTGCGATGGCGGCTCTCACACCCCTGTGACTCCAGTTGAATGCACCGGATCGGGGGGCGTACATGAATCCTTCGAGAAGATCCGGATTTTCAACCAACCCGAGCCGCACAAATGTGTCGGCCATATGTTTCCAGCGCCCGGGATTCATATGGCCCAGTTCGACCAGGTCCGGAAGAATAAGCTTCTTCATCTCGTCCCTCTCATAAGCGAGGTGGGCCTGGGAATGGCTGTACCTGGAACCGCTGTATTTTGAAAGGATTAGATCGATGATCTCGTCCGAGTGATCGAAGGCGTATTTCCATCCTCTGAGGGAGGCCCTTTTGAAGGCCTCGACCCTTTCCGGATGCTTCTTCACCTCTTTTCCCGATGCGAAAAGCGAGTTACCGTAATAATCCACGCCGTATTTCCGTGGAACGATCAGCGAATAGGCGATATTCCTCTCTTTCATGATAAACGGCTGATTGGTAACATAGGCTGAGACGGCGTCCACACTGCCATTGATGATGTTTTCAGGGTTGAACGTCGAGTCCAGCAGTTGAAACTGATTGACGGAGATCCCTTCGTAGTTGAGTACGGCATAGGTTTCCGCATCGTTGACCATCTGACCCATTTCGACCTTTTTTCCCATCAGGTCCTGGGGAGAGAAGATTTTGGAATCGGCCCTCGATAGTATCACTGCCGGCGAATGCTGAAAGATCACCGCCAGGGCCACCACGGACTTGCCCTTAAGCCTTGAGAGGAGGAATTCGGAGTTTCCGGTCCCATACTCCGCCCCTCCGTGGGTCACTCTCTCCACCGATACGATGCCCGGTCCACCGGAAAGAATCGTTACGTCGAGCCCCTCCTGTCTGTAAAACCCTTTTTCAAGGGCCGCATAATATCCGGCATACTCGAACTGATGCACCCAGTTGAGCTGCAGCCTCACCGAGTCCATTTCGGAAGAGAGACCGAATACCGGCGCCGGTAACCCGATGGATGCAAGATTCGACAGAATCAGCACCAAGACTGCAATGTACCGCATCTCTTTCATTATCAGCATAGATTGTAAATGTTTATCGTATTTTCCCATGGTTCCTTAATTTACTGGGCACAAGAAAGCACACCTGGCTCCTATTCGTATCCCTTAAAATTACAGGTTAGTATTATTATAGATATGTCTTTAAAAACACAAGGACAAAAAAACTATAAATACTATCTCACTGTCCCAGGTAAGGTTACGATTCGTAATGCTCAACAAGATGATCAAAAGAGCCTTAATGGCTCGCTTGAAGAATGGACAGATGGGGCTGTGTGCCTACACATCAACTAACCTGACTGGAATAAACGTTCATCTCAAAACTACAGTAATGACGGTTTTTGCGTTATAAATTCTGAGTCTTAACTTTTTGATTAAAGTTAAGGCCGGATGATGGCATAGGCCGTTGAGCAGCAAGAAACGCAGGCAGAAGAAGCGTGAAGGATTACGAAGCCCAGAACCAACTGTCCGTCAGGTTCTGAGCTTCGGTTCTATTCCTGAGTTAAGAAGCTATAGACATACAGTTGATCTGTCTGCACCAAGAGGTCTACGATTCCATCCCCATCCACATCACTGGAAATCACGGATCCGTTTTTGCTTCCGCATTTCACCTGATCTATCAGATTCAGTGACTTGTCAAAGACCTTCAGCCAACCGTCAGGTGATAGCATAACAATTTCTTTGTTCCCATTGCCGGTTACATCGCAGATGAGCTTAACGTGACCTGAGGTATTTACCTCATTTAATTTCTGTAACTGATTATTCAGTACATATGCCTTTTGAGCATGCGAAGCAGAGACAATTATTTCTTTAGTACCGTTGTTCTCGAGGTCTCCAATAGCATATTGCCATGAAGAGTCTAACGGGCCATTGAACGTATGAGTGATAAATCCATTATTGTCGTAGAGGTGTATTTGCGATTGGCCATGGTAGTACCTGGGATCATGGCCTTCGAAAGCGACTATATCCATGTCACCATTGTTATCCATGTCTTGGAACACATGCCTTGCATCGCCATTGCTGGGAGATGGATATTTGAGAGATATCTTTTGGGTTCCAAGCTCATCTACGACTATCAGGTATAAGTCACCATCGGTTGTCCCATTGCCGGAGGCTCCATTGTGAACGGTTGCCGAATTCATGGTGATGTCCAGTACCCCGTTATTATCTATATCTGCGATTGAATACAAGCCGTTTGCCGGGCCGATCTGATAATACCAGTCCTCTGTCCCAGTTGCATAGTCAAAAGAAGCCACTCCTCTGGGCGTTCTTGAGTAGCCAGCATTGTAACCAACCAGAACTTTCCCTCCTGACATTGTCAGTAGGGTCATCGAATGGTCTCCGTATGATCCACCATGTTGCCCAGCAAGCGTTTTGAGCAGGGTTCCGTCGGCCTTATAAATATATCCAGTAAAGCCATGTCCACTTCCTCCCAATCCAATATCCAATACTCCGTCACCATCGGCGTCTTCAAGCATGGAGAGCTGACAGGGGCGAGGTAGTGTAATTGATTTTTCAAGGGCCCCGTTCCCTGAATAAATATTAAGTGAACTTCCGGAGATTGTAATAATTTCGGATTCTTTGTCTCCATCTACATCTCCTGTCAGCACAAAGTGATCAGTATCTGGAATCGTGAATTGAGGGGATAAAGATAAACCGGCATTGACCGTGCTTCCGTTCGGATCACAGGCCGTACCTGCAAGATTGTAATTGCGATATGGCCAGGAGCCTTTCCCTCCGGTACCGTTGGGGAATGAAGCCAGCAATTTTTTGAAATCGATGACTGGATAATCCATATCAAATAGTTTGAGAGTCATGAAACCTAAAGGCAGGGAGGCTTCAACTCCAATGTTTGCAAGCATACCGGCATAGAACTCCCATGAAAAGTCACTGAGGCTATCTGTCGCATTCATCTCTAAATAGGCCTGTAAAGAAGCCTTAGCGCCAATGATATTATAAACAAGTACAGCCATCTCCGGTTCAATATAACCTTTTAGGTTGCAGTTGGCTTCAGCTCCGATTTGCAGGTCATGTTCATACTTAGGTTCAAAGTCGGATATCATTTCCCAGTTTGCACCATTATAGGTCAAGCCTGCTTGCATCTCGAAGGATTGGTCCAGCGAGGCGGATACTGTCGCCGAAAGTTGTCCATTTGCACCAACGTATAACCGAACAGGAACACCGATTAATACGGGTCCGGCAGGGAATTGGAAGTTCAACTCTCCAAGAAGGTATTCCTTCTGTACAGAAATACCAACACCACATTGAATCTCCAGCTGGGCTTCTTCATCAAGCCCAACTATGAATGACAATTCTTCTACTCCTTCTTTAGTTATGTTCGCATACACATCAAGGGATGGGGTAATCGATAAGGAACCTTCGGCAACGACCTGATCATATGTAGAATTTTCATCCCCATCGTGGTCGTAGAGAATCTTGTTGATATCAAACTCAAATGCTTCAAGTACATCAGCCATAACTGCATTTGATGCCAAAGTAATACCTTCATTCTGTAATATTGCAGTCTGCACTTCTTCCGGAGTAAAAGTACGATTGATATCTATGACCAGTTTTTCAAATGCATCCAGCAGTCCGGCTGGTTCAAGCATCAGTTTGACATTTCCATTTATGTTGGTCATTCCTTTCAAACGACCAATGAAACCGTTTGGAGTGCAGGGAGTGATTCCCATGATGATTACATCGTTTATCTGTAGCCCGTTTAATTCAGCAGTCGATCCAAAAAATGCAAGATTACTATCTGAAGATATAGTGCAGTCCAGCCGTGATGCCGTCCTGTCTCTTAGGAACTTGGTGGTTGATAGGGGGACTGCATTGGTATAGACGACTAAAGTGGACCCCTGAGTCAAGACAAAAAAACAATTAGTTTAAGCTGCACATGGATATTTATCCACAATCATCG
>JAEINR010000143.1 GCA_016342325.1 Desulfobacterium sp. | reverse complement strand
ACAGAAGGTCATGAACCTCGTCAGATCCGGAAGGAAGCAGCGATAAGTGATATCATCTGTGTCGTGGATCGATCCCGATCATGCAATGTCTGACACCTCCACGGTCAGCCGGGTCTCTTTTATCCCTCCCCCTTTAGTTTTATTTCCCCTCCCCTGAAGTTTTACATCTTGACATGGGATCAAACGGTCTTATTTTTCCTCTGAAATTAGTCATCTGTTTAGTTAAATTATTAAACACTTATGGATGGATAGATATTTTTTATCAGGAGACAACATTGGCTGACAAAGACGAACCTATAAACAAGATGGAATCTGAAGAGCCGCCCAAAGAGAAGAAAGATACCCAGAAAACAAAAAAAGAGACGGAAAATGACAGCTCCAAAAAAGATACCTGCAAAAAGGGAAAATCTGAACTTGATGCGCTCAAAGAGGAACTTGCAGCAGAAAAGGATCGCGTCTTAAGACTTTCAGCAGAATTTGAGAACTATAAACGGCGTTCGTCCAAAGAGATGAACGACTTTAAAAAGTTTGCCAATGAATCACTTTTCCGTCAACTACTGACCGTGGTGGACAATATTGAACGGGCCATCAGCTCAGCCAAAGACGGAGACACAGCAGTCTCCACCCTTCTCGAGGGGGTGGAGATGACCTACAAGGAGATCCTCAAATTCCTCACGACATTCAATGTCAAGCCTGTGGAGGCCCAGGGAAAAGAGTTTGACCCTGCGTTTCACCAGGCCGTGACCCAGCAGGAATCAGGAGATCATCCGGAGAACAAAGTGGTGGCCGAACTCCAAAAGGGCTACCTTCTTCATGACAGACTTATCAGGCCGTCCATGGTTGTGGTTTCAAAGGCTATAACAGAAAAAGAGACAGAAAATAAATAGATATCGGAGGAAAGAACATGGCTAAAATAATTGGAATAGACCTTGGAACAACTAACTCATGCGTTGCTGTGATGGAAGCCGGAGAGGCAAAAGTCATCACCAACTCAGAGGGAAACAGAACAACCCCCTCTGTTGTGGCCCTCACCGAGGGCGGAGACCGCCTGGTGGGACAGACCGCAAAAAGACAGTCCATCACCAACCCTGAGAACACCGTGTTCGGCGTCAAGAGACTCGTTGGAAGAAAGTTCAATTCCGCCGAGATCCAGGCCGACATGAAAGTACTTCCCTACAAGATCGAGGCGGCATCCAACGGTGACACCCGGATCAATCTCAGGGGAAAACAGCACAGCCCGGCAGAGATATCATCCTTTATCCTGGCCAACATCAAGAAAACTGCGGAAGAATATCTTGGCGAAGAGGTCACGGAGGCGGTCATCACCGTTCCCGCCTACTTCAACGACAGCCAGAGACAGGCCACCAAGGATGCAGGAAAGATTGCAGGCCTTGTGGTCAAACGAATCATCAACGAGCCCACGGCAGCATCCCTTGCCTATGGCCTGGACAAAAAAGGCGAAGAGAAGATCGCCGTGTTCGATCTTGGCGGCGGAACCTTCGACGTCTCGGTTCTCGAGATCGGTGACGGTGTGTTCGAGGTAAAATCAACCAACGGCGACACCCACCTGGGCGGTGAGGACTTTGACCTGAGAATCATCGACTACATCGCCGATGAGTTCAAGAAGGACCAGGGGATCAACATCAGGGGCGACAAGATGGCCCTCCAGCGGCTGAAAGAGGCCGCAGAAAAGGCGAAGATGGAGCTCTCCACAGCCGTTGAGACCGACATCAATCTGCCGTTCATCACGGCAGACGCAAGCGGCCCCAAGCACCTTGACGTCAAGCTCACCCGGGCAAAACTGGAATCCCTTGTGGCAGATCTTCTGGACAACCTTGTGAAACCCTGTAAAACCGCCCTGAAAGACGCAGGCCTCTCTGCAGGCGAGATCAATGAGGTGGTTCTTGTCGGCGGCATGACACGTATGCCGGCCGTCCAGGAGCGCGTGGAGAAAATCTTCGGTAAAAAACCCCACAAGGGCGTGAATCCGGACGAGGTGGTTGCCATGGGCGCCGCCATCCAGGCAGGTGTTCTCCAGGGCGATGTCAACGATGTTCTCCTCCTTGACGTCACCCCCCTCTCCCTGGGCATCGAGACCCTGGGCGGGGTCATGACTCGGTTGATCGAAAAGAATACCACCATCCCGACCAAGAAGAGCCAGGTGTTCTCAACGGCTGCAAACAACCAGCCCGCCGTATCCATCCACGTGCTCCAGGGAGAACGGGAGATGGCGGCCGGCAACAAGACCCTTGGCCAGTTCGAGCTCTCCGACATCCCGGCGGCACCCAGGGGCGTGCCCCAGATCGAGGTCACCTTTGACATCGATGCCAACGGTATCGTCCATGTAAAAGCCAAGGACAAGGCCACCGCCAAGGAGCAGTCCATCCGCATCACAGCGGCAAGCGGCCTTTCCGAGGATGAGATCGACCGGATGGTCAAGGATGCCGAGCTCCATGCCGACGAGGACAAGAAGAAACGAGAGCTTGTGGATGCAAAGAACTCTGCCGAGTCCCTCATCGACCAGACCGAAAAAACCCTGAAAGAGCATGGCGACAAGGTGGACGATGAAACCAAGAAAGGTATTGAAGCCGCTTGTGAAGCCCTGAAACAGGTCAAGGATGGCGAGGATGCAGAGGCCATCAAACAGAAGAGCGAAGAGCTGACCCAGGCGTCACATAAACTTGCCGAGGCCATGTACCAGCAGGCAGCCCAGGAGGGCGGAGAGCCCGGAGCCGACCCCCAGGGCCAGGCAGGCGCAGCCGGTCAGGATGACGATGTGGTTGATGCCGACTTTGAAGAGGTCAATGAGACCAAAAAATAACCGGCATGGCCGGAGCATGGTATTGGCGCTTCGGCCACAACGAAAAATGGAACTTCATTAATTACATAGCTTTAACCGGAGTTTCATATAAAAAAATAAAACAGCCTTGAAATAAAATCCCACTGTGCACTATACTGCCCAGTGGGATTTTTTATATTGAGCAGGGCCCATGGCCGACCGTTAACCTAAAAAAACAAGAGCGCAACCGCTTGGGCAAAAGCGCAACCGCTTGGGGGCTGGATGTAGAGGATGATAATAACAGAGATTTTAGCACGGAACAGCCGGAGATACAGGAACGACATCGCCCTGATCGAACGGGCGCCTGCCGACAATCTTCGGCAGGAAATCACCTGGGGGGAATTTTACCAAGAGTCCAACCGCTTGGCCAATGCCCTTGCACGCAGGGGCATCAAAAAAGGGGATCGGGTGATCCAGCTCATGACCAACTGCATTGAGTGGCTTCCCATCTACTTCGGCATCCTGAGCACCGGCGCCTGGGCCGTCCCCTTGAACTTCAGGTTTGAATTTGACAAAATCCGGCTCTGCACCGAGGTTGCCGAGGCAACGGTGTTTATCTTTGGCGAAGAGTTCATCGACAGGATCGAAACGGGCAAGGTATTCCTCGACCCCTTTGTGAGCCTCTGGATCTTCACGGGCAACCCGGATCACTGCCCTGATTGGGCCGTTCCCTACGGGGAGTTCATCCGATCCGAAAGCGGGGAGACCCCGCCGGATGTGAAACTTGCCATCGAAGAAGACGCTGCCCTCTACTTCACGTCGGGCACCACAGGCACCCCAAAGGCCGTGCTCCTGACCCACAGGAACCTGGAACACGCCTGCTATGTGGAGAACCACCACCACAGCCAGACCCATGACGACACCTTTCTCTGCATCCCCCCCCTCTACCACACCGGCGCAAAGATGCACTGGCTGGGCAGTTTTATGGTGGGAGGCAAATGCATCATCCTCAAGGGGGTCAAGCCGAGATGGATATTGGAAGCCGCATCCGAGGAACTTGCAACCATTGTCTGGCTCCTGGTCCCCTGGGCCCATGACATACTCATCGCCATCGAGAATGGCAACCTGGATATCTCAAGCTACCAACTCGACCAGTGGCGCCTGATGCACATCGGTGCCCAGCCCGTACCCCCGAGCCTTATCAATGAATGGAAACAGTATTTCCCAAACCATGCCTACGACACCAACTACGGTCTCACCGAGACCACGGGTCCGGGCTGCGTCCACCTGGGTGTGGAAAACCCGGACCATGTGGGCGCCATCGGCGTTCCCGGATTTGATTGGGAGTGCAAGATCGTGGATGCCACCGGCAACGAGCTTCCCGGCTGCGAGAGCGGAGAACTCATCGTCAGGGGCCCCGGGGTGATGAAGGAGTACTACAAAAACCCCGAAGCCACGGCAAAGACCATCATAGACGGCTGGCTCCACACCGGCGACATCGCCCGTTACGACATGTCAGGCTTCATCTGGCTGGTTGACCGGAAAAAGGACGTGATCATCTGCGGTGGCGAGAACATCTTCCCGGTGGAAATCGAGCACTTCTACATGCAGCACAAAAAGATACAGGATGTGGCCGTGATCGGCATTCCCGACGAACGCCTGGGCGAGATCCCGGCGGGAATCTTTGCGGCCAAACCCGGCTGCGAGCTCACCAAAAAGGAAATTGTCGAATTTGGAGAAGCGCTCCCCCGCTACAAGCGCCTCAGGAAGATCATCTTTGGGGAGGTGCCGAGGAACCCCACCGGCAAGATAGAAAAACCCAAGCTGAGACGGCTCTACGCCAAAGACAAGAGGAAAGACATTGAAAAGCTTCTCAAATAACCAAACACGCGTTCAAGGACCGGAAGCCACGTCCAACCGTCATTGCTGCACGGTCCTGATCCTTCTGATATTCCTGCTCCTATCCCCAAGCGCCTTTGCCCAAGGGAATGCCATTGGCCTTGAGACAATGCTGACAGGGATCGAGAACCGTTATTCAGGCAGGGATTTTACAGCCACCTTTTTTCAGCGCTCCCGGCTTGCCGCCATCGACATCACGGAAACAGCGCAAGGCAAGGCCTTTTTCAGCCATCCGGGCAAAATGCGATGGGAGTACCAGGAACCGGAAAGACATGAGATCATCACCAATGGAACGACCCTCTGGATCTTTCGGCCGGAAGACAAACAGGTGGTTCAAGGGGAGGCCCGTACCTTTTTTAAGGCCGGGGCCGGCGGCGCATTTCTCTCGGACATACGCCTTGTTCGGGAAGACTACGCCATCACCCTTGAAAGAAACGATAACGGCGTTGCAGTACTTCTCCTGGTTCCAAAAAAGAAAAATCCCGAAATCAGTTCCATCAAGATTCGAATCTTTCAAAACACCTTTAAGATCGACCGGGTGGAGACGACAAACGTCTACGGCGACACAACCACCCTGGAGTTCATGGATATCGAATTTCGGAAACTTCCCCCATCCTTGTTTGATTTTGTTGTGCCCAAAGACACAGATCTTCTGTTCATGAACGAATGAGGAGGAGGGGGGGTAGAAGGGAAAATACCGGACCGCGGTTGAGACCGATCGCTTTCTCAACCGCGGTTCAACAGCAATGGATCTCTTACATGGCGTCCAGGACTTCGTCGGGGATATCAGCGTTGGAATAAAACTTCTGGATATCGTCGCAGTCATCCAGGGCGTCCATGAACCGTATCATCTGCTCCGCCTCTTTTCCCTCCAACCGTGTCTGGGTCTGGGGAATCATGGTCACCTCGGCAAGGTCGATCTTGATGGAAGCACCCTCCACCGCCTCTTTCACGGCCTCAAAATCTTCGGGTGCGGTAATGATCTCAAAGCAGTCGCCCTCGTCCTTGACATCCTCGGCACCGGCATCGAGTCCGACCTCCATGAGGGTATCCTCGTCCGATTCGTCTTTTGAAACGGAGATAAGCCCCCTTTTATCGAACATCCAGGAAACGCAGCCATCGGTTCCAATGTTTCCGCCGGCCTTGCTGAAGATGTACCGGACATCGGCAACGGTACGGTTCTTGTTGTCCGTTAGGCACTCCACAAGCACAGCCACGCCGCCGGGGCCGTAGCCCTCATAGGACATCTCCTCGTACTCAACCCCCTCGAGCTCTCCTGTACCTTTTTTGATGGCCCTCTCAAGGTTGTCCTTGGGCATATTCTGGCCCTTGGCCGCGGCAACGGCGGACCTTAGCCTTGGATTGCTGTCCAGGTCCCCGCCACCCATGCGGGCGGCAATGGTGATCTCCTTGATGAGTTTTGTAAATATCTTGCCCCGCTTGGCATCTGCGGCGCCTTTTTTATGCTTAATCGTCGACCATTTACTATGTCCTGACATTGTGCCTCCTTGTTATTTTTTATCTATTCCTATAATATATATCTCTTTGCTTGATTTTCTGCAACTCTCGGGCTTGAAAATCTTATGCTGAGCAAACCTGGATTTCACATCCTTTTCAAACTGTTTAAACTCAGCCCCCTGGAAGATCTTACACACAAAATTACCGCCTGGAGCGAGCAGGTCACAGGCGACCCGCAGGGCGGCCTCGCAAAGATCAAAGGACCTTGCGCTATCCACATCCTTTCGCCCGGTGGTGGCCGGCGCCATGTCACTCAACACCGAGTCATACCCATTCCCCACAGCCTCACCCAGGGTGGGCTCCATCTCAAAAATGTCCCCGGTATGGGCAACGGCATTGTCCGGCAGTTTCGTTTCCACCGGCTTTAGATCAATGCCCACCGCAGTTCCCGAAGCACCGGCGGTTTTGGCGGCATAGATGAGCCAGGATCCGGGAGAGCAGCCCAGGTCAAGAACCCTGCCGCCTTTTTTGATCACCCGAAAGCGTTTCTGTATCTCCATCAGCTTGTATACCGACCGTGCCGGATAGTTTTCCGCCTTGGCCTTTTGAGTTAAGTGGTCGGCCCATTGGGTCTTCTTATTATTTGACTTGCCTCTATTTTTCATTTACCTTCCCAAACCGCGTTAAAAAACAAGCGCCATGATCTGCTTAAGAGAACTGACGCCCTGAATTTGTATACCTTTTATATCCGGCACCTGCTTGAGGGAATTCTCAGGCACAATACACCGGGTAAATCCCATTTTTACGGCCTCTTTGACCCGCTGTTCCCCATGGCTTACGGCACGGATCTCACCGGTGAGTCCCACCTCCCCGAGCACGGTTGTCCCTTCGGGAACGGGTCGGTCAAGAAAACTTGAAGCCAGGGCAATGGCAATGCCAAGGTCAGCGGCAGGTTCGGTCACCTTTACGCCGCCGGCAACGTTCATGAAAATATCAAGGCCAGAAAGATTCATGCCAAGCCGCTTCTCCATCACCGCAGCAATCAAGGCTACCCGGTTGGGGTCCAGCCCCAGGACCGTCCGCCTGGGCGTACCAAAACCGGAACTCGAGGCGAGCCCCTGGATCTCCACCAGGATCGGCCGGGTCCCCTCCATGCTTGCCGTAACCACAGACCCAGGCGTATTCACCGGTCGTTCCGAAAGAAACACGGCAGAGGGGTTGGGAACTTCTACAAGCCCCTTCTCCTTCATCTCAAACACACCGATCTCGTTGGTGGATCCAAACCGGTTCTTAACGGCCCGCAAGATCCTGAATACATGGCTTCGGTCTCCTTCAAAATAGAGGACCGTATCCACCATGTGCTCCATGATCCTCGGCCCTGCAATGGCCCCGACCTTTGTCACGTGGCCCACGAGGAACAAAGGGATCCCGGTCTTCTTGGCCATGGACATCAGCCGCATGGAAGCCTCCCGAATCTGGGTCACGCTGCCCGGGGTCGACGCAATATCAGGATTGTAAACCGTCTGAATCGAGTCCACCACCATGGCATCGGGCTTCTCCTGCTCCGCCATGGCCAGGATGGCGTCAAGGTCTGTTTCGGCCGCCACCAGCATCTCATTGGATTCTGCAGCCAGCCGTTTCCCCCTCATCTTCAGCTGGCGTATGGATTCTTCGCCGGACACGTATAGGGTTTTCTTACCCCCAGCCGAGAGCTTTGCCAGCACCTGGAGCATGAGGGTGGATTTCCCGATGCCCGGATCCCCGCCAATAAGCACCAGAGTTCCGGGAACAATCCCGCCCCCCAGCACCCGGTCAAACTCCTTGATCTCGGTATGGGTCCGGGGCTCCTCCTCAAATTGAATGGCACCCATGGGCACGGGTGTTGCGAAGGTCTGCACCCCCGCGCCATTGGCGCCCAACAAGGCCTGTTGGCGCTCCGCCACCAGGGTGTCCCACCCCCCGCAATCCGGGCACTTCCCCATCCACTGGGGACACTGGTAGCCGCAGGATTGGCACTTGAATATCGATTTTTCCTTTTTTTTCACGACTGTTATGACACCATTTATTGATCTATCATTGGCATTAAAATTCCAAACCGTTTATAACACGTTGTTTTTACAGTATCAAGCTTGGGATCACCCGCCCAAATTTTTTTAATGCAATCCAGTAAAAAATAGGCTATAAAAAACGGCACAGACCAACAACGGCCCAAGGAGAATATTTTTTTATGAAAACTCACATTGTCAAAGCTCATACCACATTCTTCCTTTTATTAATCACCCTCTTCTCCCTTGTTTTTTTTGCCCTGCCGGTTAGGGCACAGACAGAGGACCCGTCCCCGAAACTGGAATTCAACCGGTTAATCCAGCGGCTGGTGAACGACGGATTCCAAGAGGATGCGATCAAAAAGATCTTTGAAAACCCCAAGGTTTTTTTTGACCCCAAGGGTGTCTCGCTCTTTTTTGTCCATTCGGAATCAAGCCTCGACTACGACCAGTTCCTGTCAAAGCCCTCCATTAAGAATGCACGGGCTTACATGGAAAAGCACAAGGCCATCCTGGACAAGGCCCAGGAGGAGTACGGGGTGGACAAAACCATCATCACCGCCATCATCCTCGTGGAGACAAGACTCGGGACCTATGTAGGCAACAGGGCGGTCATCAACACCCTCTCCACCATGGCAGCCCTTGCAGACAAGGAGGAACGCAAGAACCTCTGGGACTCCATTTCCGACTCCCGGAGACTGACCAAGGAGAAGTTCGAGAAAAAGGCCGACTCAAAATCCGAGTGGGCTTATACCGAGCTCAAGGCGCTGCTGAAATTTTCGAAACGGGAGGCCCTGGATGTGGCCGCCATCACCGGTTCCTATGCAGGCGCCATGGGCATCAGCCAGTTCATGCCCAGCAATGCCCTCACCCTTGCCAGGGACGGCAACCAGGACGGACGTGTCAACCTCTTCGACCACGCCGATGCCATCCACAGCATCGCAAACTACCTGAAACATTTCGGATGGGAACCGTCGGTGACCCGACAGAAGGCCCACAAGATTCTCTATAAATACAATCACAGCAACTACTATGTGGATACGCTTTTAAAGATATCCGACCAATTAAAAGGATAGGATCAAACAAACATGGATACTTTTGTTGTCATTGCCGGTATCGGGGCCATTTTCTGGGGGCTCACTATATTTGCCGTCATAGATGTGCTTTTAAAGGATTTTGGCTCAACCAAGACCAAGGCCATTTGGGGATTCACCGCCATTTTCCCCTTTGTGGGGTGGCTCGTCTACCTTATGTTCGGATTCCGTAAGGGAATAAAAAAAAACAACACACCAGAAAATAACAGTTGACAGAATATTATTTTTGGGATAAATAGTACTTGTTTTCAACAAGTGGTCCCATCGTCTAGCGGTTAGGACGCTGGCCTCTCACGCCGGAAGCCGGGGTTCGATTCCCCGTGGGATCACCAATAGTAAATTCAAGGAGTTAGGCTTAAAACCTATCTCCTTTTTTTATTTCCATTTTTTAGCTCCCCACACTATACCCCACAAGTTTAACACTTTTGACACCCTCCCCCTGGTAGAAATCCTCCACCCCGGACCAGCCCAGATGTTCCAGAGAGCCCGGCTTCGTTTCAATGGATGAACGTCTTTTATCATTTTCAATATTGAAATTCCGGGAAAAAATGTGGAAAACTTGACTAAGCCCTCCCCCGCCACATTAAAAATTTACCCACACGGAATGGCAAAGATCCAAAATAGTGTTATGGCAAAAAGTTTTTTGGCCGAAAACCTTGAAAACAAACCAGCAGAATATTAAAGATTTCTCCATACCAGAAGGCTTTCTCTGATATGAAAAGGACCCAGGCAGAACCGATTGATCCCTGTCTGTCCCAGCCAGTCCCTTTTGATTTTAAGGTTGGGAGCCCGTTCGTCATGAGGCTTGAGAACCTTGGTGTTTCCCTGCATTCTGTTTACAGAATTTCGTTTGTAGGAATCAAAACAATATACCCATTCGTCTTCAATGGCGGTGATCATTATATAGTGTTCCTCCCTGGGGCTAAGGAGCATATTGCACAGCACAACCCCCCCGTCTTCCAGGCAGGTATGGATTCTTCCGCCCGTTTCCAGGTGAACCCTTTGTTTGTCTAAAAATTCAGTGGTAACTGAAAATTTTTTCATTTTATAGGAACTGAGCCAGTTGCCCATCAACCGAACGGCAAGCTTGCTGGTCCCGCCAATACCAAATCTGGCATCCCTGCTCACCGTGTCCATGCAGTAGAGATAAATGTGCCGGATCACCATGGGGGGAATCTCCTTTCGGTGAAACAAAAAACTTACGGCATTGACCATGGCTGTGGGCACACAGTCGTATTCCGATACCTGGTAATGAAACGGGATATACATAAAAAAACTCCTGATTTAAAATCAGTGGTCTCTGCATTGGCCTGGTCAATGCTTTTGATCGTGTGCAAAACGCATATTGTATTTTGCTTCCAGCAATTGTAATAAAACAGAAAAAGAATATCGTTTTTTTGGAGAAAAATCAAAGGATTAAAGAGGCAGGATGGCTGAAAACAAAATCATCATTGGCGCTGATATTCTCTATGACGGAAAAACAAAATCCACCCGGAAGTCCATTGCGGTTCAGGGCAATCGGATCGTCGAAGTAAGTTCCAAAAAATACAGACCCGCTGTGTCGGGAATTGTGACCCCGGCCGGGAAGTGGGAATATTATGGGTGGACAGGCAAAGGTTATTCGAAATTTTGCCCAAAACCGTCAGACAGCGGTTATCAAAATGGCAATAGGATACAATCCCCGTGCAGCCACTGCCTGGAAAGGGGAAAGGCAGTTTTCGAGCTTTCGGATCATGGAAATGAGCAGCAATTAGCTTTGATTCAACGGGGAAACCAGCGCAAAGGTACATGTTCACAAGGCAGATGATGCCCTGTACCTGATCGACATGAAAGCGCGGTTCAATATAAATGAACGGCCGAGCATGCCTGTGATATCTTTGATGTTGAAATTTTTAATGGTTTGGCAAAAAACAATATTCCCTGTCTCGCGTCAATTACTTTGTCCGGTTCGCGTCAATTATCTTGTCCGGTCGAGATAGTGTTTTAAAACTAAATC
>JAEINR010000142.1 GCA_016342325.1 Desulfobacterium sp. | reverse complement strand
TTTTGTTCAAACCTTAGGCGGATGGATTCGTTATGCACAACTTAAACTGCTGTCTTAAAACCTGGGTCCACTATACATATCCATCCATGTTCGCTAGGGGAATGTCCATTATAACAAGGTCGATTTGCTCGCTTTCAACTATTTGCACTGCTTCCTTGCCGCATCCGGTTACCAGGAGTTTGTTGGAATAATCACTGATATTCTTTTTTATAAAATCCACATCCTTTTTATTCGTGTCTGCGACAAGAATGTTCACCTTAAGGCTGATGTCTTCAAGTTCGGGGGAGGGCGATTCAGACAAAAGGAAATAAGATTCTGATTTTTTACGTGTGGAGAGCTGTTCCTGGTATTTTTTTAGCTTCAGCAACGAACGAATTCTGGTTAATAGTTCCTTTGTATTGATCGGTTTATTGAGGAATTCATCCGCACCTGCCTCCAAGGCCCTGGCTTTATCATCATTGCTGTCAAGGGCGGTGACATGGATAATAGGAATGTCTTTTGTCTTATTGTCTTTTTTTAATATCCGGGTCACTTCAAAGCCACTGATCCCGGGCATCATCAAATCCAAAAGAATTAAATCAGGGTGTTCCTCTTTGACTTTCTTCAGGCATTCATGACCGTTATACGCTTCAATCGTCAGGAAAGTATCCATGGAAAGTTTTGCTTTAAGGAGTTTTACATTCAGTGGATCATCGTCAACAATGAGTATTTTGTTTGAATAAAAACGATCTTCGTGGGTAACTTTTATTTCTTGATCTGTTTTTCGCCCTGTGAACGCTTGTTGCCTCTCACCCCCATCTTCACCTTTTGGCAGGTATGCCTTTAAATCCTTTAAAAAACATTTTGTATCAAGGGGTTTTGTCATATATCCGGCACAGCCTGCCTCCAGAACTTTTTGTTCATCGCCTTTCATGGCATAAGCGGTCAGAGCTATGACTGGGGTGTCCTTGATGTTCTCGTCAGTTTTTATTTGCCGGGTAGCTGATAGTCCGTCCATGCCCGGTAGTTGAATATCCATTAATATCAGGTCTGGGGTGTGCTTTTTAATTAACTCAAGCCCCTCTTCAGCAGTCCATGCTTCAACAACCTTGAAACCGCCTATTTGCAGAAGACTGCGAACCAACTTCATGTTGTACGTATTATCTTCAACAACAAGGATAGTTCTCATTTTTATATTCTGCCTTTTTTGGGTTAGAATATTACGTTATTATAAATGAATTTTATCACCTCTATCAGTTCTCGATGGCCAGTGGCAGGGGTATATTGTTACTTATATAGAGAAAACGAATCAATATCGATGAAAATTAAGATGGTAATAAGTGCTTTTTTTGATTATTCATTAATACATCACCCATGGAAAATACTGAACAGCAGCAGTTTGCTTTTTGTGGCACAG
Organism: Desulfobacterium sp.; assembly: GCA_016342325.1. Classification (GTDB taxonomy): domain Bacteria; phylum Desulfobacterota; class Desulfobacteria; order Desulfobacterales; family Desulfobacteraceae; genus Desulforapulum. Next base: position 10,089 of record JAEINR010000142.1, on the reverse strand, counting down.
AGAGTGGCTTTGGATCGCTTGACGAAATATGATGGCATATATCCCGGATTAAAAAATATACCTGCACATCGGGGATAACCATGATCTGTATTTATACCATGTCAGTTTACAGGTCGCAATCGTTTTTGTCGTTTGTATATTTTCAGAAGCCCACCTGTTTATTTGTCCCATCAGGTCCCAGGCCATGGAGCGTTCCGTGACGATTTACCTGTACCGTGATAATCTATGGATGCGGTATGAGAATATGCATTCTATTCGTAAAAATATTAAAATCTCCTTGACAATGCGGTCTTCATCCTTTTATAAGAAACGTTCCTATTTGATCTTTACTAAGTGGTTAAAAAAATTACTATACAGGGGGGGGCTTTGCAAAAGCACCCCCGGCAGTTCACTGACGGTGCCGTCCTTTTCACCTTTTAATGATGGGGACAAAGGACACTTGCTGAACTTGGCTGAGCTGTTTAATGTAAGGGACAAGGATATAAAACGCAATGCGCCCTGTGGATGACGACATGCCCAACAAGGAGATGACCGGATGGCGAAAATGCCTTGGCGGTCACTGGGATTTTTTTGAGTTGTCGCCCGGCAGCGGGATTTCTCCCCCCTTGTGGGTCTCGCCGAAGGATAAAAAACGCCGTTATCTGGCCCGGGCCTGCACCTCCACCATGGACGTGGCAGGCCGCCTGGTGAAACAGCGGGAATTTCCCCGGTGGTCCTGGATATTGGCAGGCATCCAGACCCAGGGGCGGGGCCAGCTTGGGCGCTCCTGGATCTCCCGGTCCGGGAATCTATTTGCCACCATCAGATTACCCCAAAGCGCCGGTACCCTTGGGAACCTTCTGCCCTTGGCCCTGGGGGCAGTCCTGGTGGAGGTGCTGGCCGAGCTGGGCCTGCCGGCAGAGGTCAAGTGGCCCAACGATATCCTGGTGGGGCGAACCAAAGTCGGTGGGATCCTTGTGGAGGAACGGGGCGGTACCCTTTTTGCCGGCATTGGCATCAATGTTGACCAAGGGTCAGAAGCTGAATCTTTTTCCTATTCATTTAAAATGCCGGCCGGATCACTCCAGTCGTTTGGTGTTGACGTATCGGTTCCGTGTTTATGGATGCAGGTGGAAAAGTGCCTGATACGACGCCTTTTGGAATTTATTTCTTGCCCCGGACGTGTGGTGGCGCAACTGGGCACCTGCCTGGCATTTAAAGATGAACCAATTGTTGTGACAAATGCGGGTCCCAGGGACGGACCTGCAACATTAGTAGGTATTTCAACCTCGGGAGGACTGATTATCAGAACCGCCCGGGGGGATCATATTATCAATCGGGGGCAGGTTATTCCCCCGGTGTTTTAGGACTAAAAGGAGCAGGATGATGAAAGCGTTTGAAGAGATCGTACAAGAGATCAACGGAAAAAAAATACTGGTTGCCAACCGTGGTATTACCGCCAGGCGCATCATGCGCTCCATCCGGGAACGCCTCGGCGGTATCCCGGTACTGACAGTGACAGATGTGGACAAGACCGCTCCTTTTACCTCCGGTGCCCAGGAGTTTATCATGCTCGGAGAAAATCCGTCGGCCTACCTGGAGATCGACCGGATTCTGGAGCTGGCCAAGGCCCGGGGCGTTGCCGCCATCCATCCGGGATGGGGGTTTGCATCGGAAGATTCCAGCTTTCCCAGAAAGTGTAAGGAGGCGGGTATTCTTTTCATCGGCCCCCCCACAGAGCCCATGGAGCTTTTGGGAAACAAGGTCCGGGTGAGGGAGCTTGCCACACGGATTGGCGTGCCGGTTGTGCCCGGCTCCACCGGGGCGGTGGAGTTGGATGAGGCCAGGCAAATTGCCACGGATATGGGATTACCTGTGATGCTCAAGGCTGAAGGCGGCGGCGGTGGCCGGGGTATTTACGAGGTGTATGACATGGAGCAGCTGGAATCCGCCTTTTCCAAGGCATCTGTGCTGGCCCAGGCCTCTTTTGGCAACCCCAGGATCTTTGTGGAAAAATTGCTGACCTCGGTGCGGCACATTGAGATCCAGGTCATTGCCGACCAGCACGGCAACGTGTTTGCCTTTGACGAGCGGGATTGCACGGTCCAGCGGAACCACCAGAAACTGGTGGAAATCACTCCTTCTCCCTGGCCCCTGATGACAGAGGAGCTGCGCCAGACCTTGAAAGGGTATGCCCGGGCCCTGGTTCAAGAAGTGGGGTACTACTCCCTGGCCACGGTGGAGTTCCTGGTGGATGCCGATGGCAACCCCTTCCTCATTGAAGTCAATACCCGTCTCCAGGTGGAGCACGGCGTTACTGAATGCCGCTACGGCATTGACCTGGTGGAAGAGCAGATTGCCGTGGCATTCGGTTCCCGCCTCAGGTTCACTGAAGCGGAGACCCGGCCGATTTCCAAAGTGATCCAGGTGCGCATCAACTGTGAGGATCCCAGGAACGGATTTGCCCCCAATGCCGGTCACATTGCCCGTTACATTTCCCCGGGCGGTCCCGGGGTACGGATCGATTCGTGTGTTTCCGGCGGATATACATTCCCCTCCAACTATGATTCTGCCGCAGCCCTTCTCATCGCCCATGGCGAAAACTGGGAAAAGACCCTGGCGGTGATGGAGCGGGCCCTTAAAGAGTATATCATCGGCGGGCTCAAGACCACCATCCCCTTTCACCAAAAGATCATCTCCCACCCCGTGTTCCAGTCCGGGCTCTATGATACCCGGTTTGTGGAAAAATCACCGGAGCTCATTCTTTATCGGGATTCCGAACCCGAAAGCCTCAGACTCAGCCGCTTGGTTGCGGAAATATCAGCCCTGGGTTACAACCCCCATGTCCAGCTGGGAGAATACCGGGGCCGCCAGGACAAGCGCATGGACATCTTTGATCCGGTGCTGCCGGAACTGCCAGCAACTGCCGCCCCTTCCATCTATCCCAGGTGGGACCGAACCGGCCTCATGGACGCGGTCAGGGATTCCTCCCATGTGCACATTGCAGATACAACCCCCAGGGACATCACCCAGTCCAACAGCGGGAACCGGTTCCGCCTGGCCGAGGATATCCTGACCGGGCCCTACCTGGACCGCTGTGGGTTCTTTTCCATTGAAAACGGGGGCGGGGCCCATTTTCATGTGGCCATGATGGCCAACATGACCTATCCGTTCAATGAGGCACGGCTATGGAACACTTTTGCTCCGGCCACCCCCAAGCAGATCCTGGTGCGCTCCACCAACCTTTTGGGCTACAAGCCCCAGCCCAAAAAACTGATGCACCTCACCGGCGAGATGATTTGCGAGCATTACGACATTGTCCGGTGTTTTGATTTTTTAAACCATGTGGAGAACATGCGCCCCTTTGCTGAAGTGGTGCTGGCTTCCAAGCGCAACACCTTTGAGCCCGCCATTTCCCTTTCCTGGGCCAAGGGGTTTGATGTAAACCATTATCTTGGGGTGGCCCAGCAGATGGTGAACCTTGTGGCTGATGTGGCCGGGGTGCCTGAAAAGGCCGCCACCCGGCTCTTTATCCTGGGACTCAAAGACATGGCCGGGGTGTGCCCGCCCAGGTTCATCAAGCACCTGGTGTCAGAATTGAGGAACCGCTACCCCGATCTCATCCTCCATTATCACCGCCACTGCACCGACGGACTGTTTGTCCCTGCCGTGGGCGCTGCCGCCAAAGCCGGTGCTCACATTGTGGACACGGGCATAGGGGCTGCCGTCCGGTGGTATGGCCAGGGGGAGGTGCTTTCCACAGCCGCGTATATGGAAGAGGAACTGGATCTTACAACGTCCATTGACAAGGCGTCGATCCAGACCTGTAATTATGTTTTCAAGCAGATCATGCCCTATTACGACCGGTATACGGCACCCTATTTCCAGGGGGTGGACCATGGCGTTGTCCAGCACGGCATGCCCGGCGGGGCCACTTCCTCCTCCCAGGAAGGGGCCATGAAGCAGGGGTATATTCACCTGCTGCCCCAGATGCTTCAGTTTCTGGCCGGAACCCGTCAGATTGTCCGGTACCATGATGTGACCCCGGGTTCCCAGATCACCTGGAACACGGCATTCCTGGCCGTCACCTCCGCCTGGAAGCGGGGAGGGGAGGAAGAGGTGAAACACTTGCTTTGGATCCTGGATACCGTGGTTAACACGCCGGAGGCGGAACTGCCGGAGGACCTGAAGACCGACCGGCTCATGCTCTACAGGGACAGTAACGATGCCTTCAGGGATCTGCTCCTTGGCAGGTTCGGCAAACTGCCCCTGGGATTTCCCCAGGACTGGGTCTATGCCTCCGCCTTTGGAGAGACCTATAAGGAAGCCCTTGGGCGTCGCACCGAGGCCTCGCCCTTGGAATCCCTTGAACCGGTGGACATTGCGGCGGAAAAAACGAGCCTGGAACAGAAGATTTGCCGGACCCCTACGGATGATGAGGTGGTGATGTACCTCAACCACCCGGGGGATGCCCTTAAGACCATCTCCTTTCGCCAGGAGTATGGTAATCCCAACTGGCTTCCCCTGGATGTCTGGTTTGAGGGACTGGTTCCGGACCGGGAAGTTTTCTTTAAGGACACCGAAGAAAAACCCCATTCCATGCGGATCCTGGGTATCGGGGATGCAGACAGCCAGGGCATGAGCGAGATTCGCTATACCCTGAACGGAGAATCCTTTACCCATACGGTCAAGGTGGCTGAAGCCTCAGGATCCCGGGCTGGAACCCTGGAAATGGCAGACAAAAATGATGCCTGCCAGGTGGCCGCTCCCAGTGGCGGGGACCTCTGGATCATGTACGTGAAACCCGGGGATATTGTCAGCAAAGGCGAAGAGCTGTTCAACATCACCATCATGAAACAGGAAAAGGCCGTGCTCTCTCCCATGGACGGCATGGTTGAACGGGTGGTCAAGGTTGCCGACTACAAGTACGACAAAAAGATGGTCCCGGTCCAGGGGGGTGAATTGCTGGTGGTGCTGGGTCCCATTCCCCGGCGATGCGCCGCCTGCGAAACCCCCATAAAGGATGAAAGTTTCAAGTTCTGTCCCGCATGCGGTAACCCCTCTGCCTGAGGTTGCTATCGTGCCGGTCAAATGACGTGATACCAACCTACCATTATTAATAGGTAGCGGTATCAATTGGTCTGACCAGAGCTATAAATGGTGCCGGCAGTATCGATTTGATCTGCCGGCACTTTCAGCTTTGCATGGTTATTAGTCCTTTGAATGATGGGGATGGCACGCTGGTTGTCGGCACATCTTATAATGATGTTCATATTTCTTTTTCATCATTTGTTGCAAAGGCGTTACTTTCCCATTGCCTCCCGAACCGCCGTGACCACCTCTTCGGGGCCGGGCTTAAAAATATTTTCATGGGGGGGTGCCGTGGGCACCGGGATTTGGGGGGCACCGACCCGCTTGACCGGGCCTTTAAGGGCGTCGAATGCTTCATCGGCAACCATGGCGGCCAGTTCCGCACCGAAGCCACAGAAGCGGTTGGCTTCGTGGACCACGACCAGTCGACCGGTCTTGCGAACCGAGTCGAGGATACAGGCCTTGTCCAGGGGGACCAGGGACCGCAGGTCAATCACCTCGCAGGAAATGCCTTGTTCACCCAAGGGTTTGAGCGCCTCCATTACCGTGTACAGGGCCGTGCCATAGGCCACCAGGGTGCAGTCGGTTCCCGGCGAAACCAGGCGGGCTTTGCCCAGGGGGGTACGAACGTCGCCGGTTGGCACGTCACCGGGCATCTGGTTGAGCATCATGTCCTCAACCACGATGACCGGGTCCGGGTCAAATATGGCGCTGAGCAGTAGCCCCTTGGCATCTTCCGGTGTGGCTGGCCAGACGATTTTCAGGCCCGGGCTGTGGGCTATCCATGATTCAAGGTTTTGGGAATGCTGGCTGCCGGCACCGAACCCAAGTCCGGCCCTGACCCGTACGGTCAGAGGAAAACTGGATTTGCCGCCACTCATATAGCGCAGCTTACCGGCATGGTTGACCAACATGTCGCTTGCCAGGGTGATGAACGGAAAAAACATGATTTCCACCACCGGCCGCAGGCCCATGCAGGAGGCGCCTAGGGCAAGCCCGGCGATGGCTGCTTCGCTGACCGGCGTATCCTTCACCCGTCTTCGGCCAAATTTTTCCAGAAGGCCGTGGGTGGCCGTGTTGGGATCCTGGTGAATGGAAACCCCCACGCCTTCGCCGGCGATAAATACATTCTTATCGATTTCCATGGCAATGGTGAGGGCTTCGTTTAAGGCTTGTCCGAATGTTTTTTCACTCATGTCACGACTCCTTTCAGGCACTGGGTGGTTGGACGAATACATCGGTCAGGACGGTTTCGGGTCCGGGATAGGGACTTTCGTCACCAAAAGCCGCGGCTGCTGCCACACGGGCCTCGGCATCCTGGTCAATGGCCTGGATCTGGGCTTGGTTGAGCACACCCCCATCAAGGAGCTTCTGGCGGTAGCCAAGGATCGGACACTTGGCCGCCCAGCTTTCCAGCTCCTTGGGGTCCACATAATGCTGCCGGTCCTGTTCTCCATGGCCGCGCATGCGGTAGGTCAGGGCTTCCATCAAAGCGGGTCCCTTGCCTGAACGGCAGTACTCAACCAGCTCGACACCGAGATTGTAAACAGCCTCCACATCATTGCCATCCACGCTCCGGCCGGGCATATCGTATCCTTTGGCCCGCTGGAAAATGTGCGGCGTAGCGCAATGCTCTTCAGGCCGCTGGGCACCCGCCCAGCAATTGTTTTCGCAGACAAACAACAGAGGCAGCTTCCAGACGCCGGCCAGATTCATGGCTTCGTGTACGCTTCCTTCGGCTGCGGCACCATCGCCGAAAAAAACCACGGTTATTCCTGTGGTTTTCTTGTACTGTTGGGCAAAGGCCGCACCAAGGGCCAGGGGCGGCCCTGCGCCGACGACCGTGGATGTCATCAGTACATTGAGATCTGGTACGGATAGATGCAAGGTGCCGGCCTTGCCACCGTTGACGCCTGTTTCTTTGGCCATGATCTCTGCCATCAGGGAATTGAGGTCCGCGCCCCTGGCCAGCAGATGACCGTGGCTGCGGTGGTTGCTGATGATGACGTCCTCGGGTTCAAGGGCCGAAACCATACCCGTGGCAACGGCCTCCTGGCCATTGGCCAGAATTTGCATGCCCGGCATCCGACCGGGCTCCTGACTGAGATCCATGATCTTTTCCTCGAACTTCCGGGTCAGGACCATGCTTTTATAAAGACGTATTCGAAGGTCTGGGATGATTTGGTTTTCTGTCATAAAGCCTCCTCATTGCTATCCATTCATAAATGGTATCTTTTATGACGATACATCCATTTTTCTATCAATTCGGATCTACACGCTAGTGTTCGCCGATCAATCCATAAATATATACGAATGACCGTGGTTCATAGCCTCTTCACGCTTCAATTCATCAATATCCATCGGTTTGAGATCACTATTCAGGCATTTTTTGTATATACCCATTACGTCGATGATCTGATGCATCTTTTCTTGTCTTAACCGGGGCTCAAGCAAATGGGGATGGGTGGACAGGTACACAATCGGCTTGTGCCGGGTTAGGTAGGCTTTCAGGGTCGGAAGTAAGGCAAATTCGCCTCCTTCAATGTCGATTTTTAGAAAATTTATCGTATCAATCTTGGAAACATCGATGAATTTCTCCCAGGTTAGCGTTAACACATCAACGCCGTTCTTTCCTTGCCCATGGGCGAGCAGGCTGGTCATGCTGTCTCCAAGATGCCTTCTGAAACTTGCCATTCTCTGTATTGCAGTGCGGTCAGCCAATGCAATATTGAAAGACATCACATTCTGCAATTCGTTCATTTCAATGTTCCAGCAAAGGTGTCTATAGGCCACGGGGTCCGGCTCAAAACAGATCACTTGCTTGCATTTTTTTGCAGCGTAGATCACAGTGGGCCCAATCCAGGCACCAATATCACAATAAACAGTATCGCCGTTGATGAACCGCGACAATACTTTATATGTATGGGGTTCCCATTTGCCCTGTGCCACCTTTTTCCAGAATTCCGTGTGATAGGGATCTAATTTGAACTTCCATCCATTAATGCATGTCGGATAATACCCGAGGGCGCGGAAGTAGATCCCATGAATCGTTTTGACTATTTTATTCATATTCTCCTCAGGTTGACGCTTGGGTTGCCGGTGGAGACCGACAGCACCGGCGTCCTGTGCACCCACATGTGTTCCTTCGGCATGGCGTGAACTTACTGGGTGAAGATTCCCCATACGTGACTCCTGTTAACAGGTTACCGTTAGCACAAGTATTCGTTGAAAACAAGGGCGGAATCGTGACATGAAATGGTTAATCGTCCATCCCGTTTTAACTGGCACCGAAGCGTATAACCGCCACTGGTTGTCCCGGTTGGACATGCGAAATAAAGGAAAATCCCCCAAATGGGTGATGGAAAGTACTTTGTAGTACTGATATGTAAGGTGTGAAATAGAAACCATCGAATAATAGAGCTCAGCGCTGGAAAACCGGTGGGAACCCTTGAACCCGGCCTGTGGAAGATTATGAACGAGCAAAATAACAGGAGACTCGGAAAATGCCTTGCGAAGATTTTAACAAAGAACCGGTAACTGAAGTGGCGATTCGATTCCAGGACTGCGACCCTTTTGGACATTTGAATAATGCACGATATATGGATTATTTTATAAACGTTCGTGAAGATCATCTGGCTGAGCATTATAACCTTGATATCTATGAAAGACAAAAACAGTTCAATACAAACTGGGTTGTTTCAAAAACTAAAATTGCTTACCTATCTCCCGTCTTTTTCAGAGAGACCGTTGCCATCCGGACAAGGCTTATCCATTATAAGGGTGACTCCCTTTTGATGGAAGGCGTGATGCTTGATAAGAACCATAAATCCTTAAAGTCAGTCATCTGGATCGAATTCAGGCATTTTGACCTGGCAAAAGGACAGCGTGTTGAACATCCTGAAGAACTGATGGAGCGCTTTGATAAAATGGTAAAAAGAGGGATCAATATTGAGAGTTTTGATGAAAGGGTCAAAGAGATAAACAGGTTGCAAAAAAGTAAAATTTAACATGTTACTTTTTTGCTCTGACCCCTGGAGCGGATTGTTCTGGGACTAGTCCTCCATCCTGCCGAAGGCGGTCATTACCCTGAGCATGTCCAACGTAAGTTTTCCCCGCCATTCTCTTTCTGCCAACTGCCAATCGTCCGGGTATGCCCCAGCCCAATTCCAGAAGGGTTTCCAGGAGCCGTCTTCCTCCTGATGTTGGATTTCATAGTCCAGGTTCTTGTGGATCGCTTCAGTGATGGGGTGGCGGTAGGGTGAATGGGGTGATTTGATCGTCCAGATTGGTTTCAGGCAATACTCCCCCCACTTGGTACTGTCCGTTTCGACTGAAGCGGGGATCATTTGCGTGAGTTTTTGTTCCAGGCGAGCCGACGCGTCAATGGGTAGATTGTCGCATTGGGAAAGGCACAAATAGCATAGGAGCGAGTCACCGAAAACCGTATCCCCTTGGGTTTCCATGTGGGCAAGAATACGATCAAGCAGGGCGGTGCGAAATACTTCGGAAGTCAATTCCTGGTAATGAAAAAGATATCCGCAGATCTTTGCCCTCGGGTTTACAAGGAAGTTTCCAAACGTTTCTTCAAGTCGGTCGTTGTTCCACCAGGGGGCGTGGGGGCTTGCTTCAGCGGTCCCGGGGATGATTCTCCAGACATGGTTGTCCCTGTCATAGGTCTTCACAAGGAACTTGATTGCTGTCTCAATCATGGGCGCTTCATACGGGATGCCCAGATCCGCAAGAAGTTCCAGGGCACAAGACGTACAAAGAGCAGAGCTTTCGGGTGCGCGCAAATCCGGTTCCAGGGCATTTCCAAAACCGCCGTCCGGATTCTGGAATTTGGCAAGCTCCTCCAGGATCCGATTTTTGGGCCCAGCATCAAACAGGTGGTTGCAAATCGCTTTCTCTAGGGGGCGTCCTTGGCTTCGGATGAACGAAATTGCCTATTGCCACAAATAACGGTTGGCGTAAAATTTGCTTCTGATCCTATGTCTCTTTAGTTTGAGCCATAGCGTGACT
>JAEINR010000141.1 GCA_016342325.1 Desulfobacterium sp. | reverse complement strand
ATCAAGCGATCAAAAATGGGGAACAAAAACAGGAACAAACATTATAAGGGGATTGGGCTGATTTGCATCAGCCCAGCACTGACCCTGATTGAAATGGGAGCCCATGATAATGCAGCCACCTTAATTGATCGGGCGGAAGAACTGCTCTCCCACTCTCTCTTTGAATCGTGTTTTATAAAATATATCTACGCATACCTTTACTTTAAAAACGGGGAACCGGAGAAAGCCCGGACCATGACCCGGACAGCACTGGAATTTTCAAGGAACAATGGATATGAAAACTGGTTCTTCTCAAAGGTGAGATGGGTGCCGGATCTTGTTGCAGGGGCATACCCACCGGGCAATCCGATTGCCCAACCCCCTGCCCCCTGCGTTCACCTGCCTGAGCCCCTGAACGTATACTGTTTTGGGCGATTAAGAATCTTTGTCGGTGAACATGAGATAACGAAAAAACAGTGGAAAAGCAAAAAAGCCCTTGAGATCTTCAAGTATCTGATCCTGTCACGGAGCAGGGGGTATACGCCCAAAGAGGTGCTCATGGAATTTCTATGGCCGGAGGAGAGCCCTGAAAAAACAGGCAAACGTCTTCATGTGGCCCTGCCTTCCTTTAGAAAGACCCTTGAACCCCATTTGAAAAGAGGTTCCTCATATCTGCTGAGGGAAAAAAATGCATATAAAATTGATATCACCCGGAACGGTTTTGTAGATGTTGATCAGTTTTTGTCTGATATAAAGTCTGCCGAGTCCTGCAATGATACCCCTATAAAACTTGGGTATCTGCACGCTGCATTGTCCCTGTACAAGGGTAAGTTGTTTGAAGAAGATCCCTATGCGGAATGGTGTTTTGATGAAAAAGAAAGATTGGAAAGAGCTTACTTGTCGGCAATAGGAAAGATCATTGAAATCTATGAAAGCCAAACGGCATTTGAAAAGTGTATTTTATATTCAGAAAAATATCTTGAATCCGACCCCTTTTCTGAAGACGTGTATCGAAAGCTGATGTACTTTTACTCAGAAACGGGAAACAACCCCATGGTTATCAAAACCTATGACAGATGCCGGCACCATATCGTTTCCAACCTGAACTGTCCGTTAAATAAACATACCGTAGCGCTGTATCACCGAATGGTCAGTTTTTCATAATCCCCAGCCTTCCATAAAAATAATCCCCCCTTTTAGTTCTAAATTAGTTCTTCCCATATATGTGTTCTGTTAGGACACACATGTTCAATATACAAAACAAAACACCGTATGGTAACCATGGATCGTCGATTCGCCACCAAGCATGAAAATCAACGCCCAGGGCAGACAGTAAACGCAACAGATGACCTAACCTGGACAAGCCAGAACCAACGAGGTTTTTTGATTTTCTTGCCAAAATAACACGATAATCAAAGCTAAGAACCTAATGGAAAGGTAGTGCCATGTCGAAAATGAGAGACCGCATTGAAAAAGCGTTTGAGAATTCTGCAAGATTTTTTTACAGAAACAGGCTGAAAACACTCTTTGTCATGTTTATGGTCTTTGCTGCGCTGGCATCCATGGTGGCGGAGTTATCCATTGATACGTCAACCGAAGAGATGCTTCATAGGGAGGATCCCGCCCGCATTAAATACGATGAATTCAAAACTCAGTTTGGCGACACATCACTTATTTTGATCATGGTCACACCGCCGGATATTTTTGAACCCTCTTTTATTGATAAATTAAACCGCTTCCATAAAGCGCTTGAGGATGAAGTCCCCTACATCGATGAAGTGACAAGCCTTATGAACATCAGAAGTACAAGGGGAGAAGGGGACACGATCCATGTGGACGGCCTCCTTAAAGGGTGGCCGGAAAAATCCCATGACCTTGAAGCAATAAAGAAAATAGCGGAAAACACCCCCCTCTATACCAACCATATTTTATCAAGGGATCATAAAAGCACTGCAATTATACTTAAAACCGACGCTTCTGCAGACGCCCCCACCCCTAGCATTGAAACTGAAGAGGATATGCTGGACGATGCAATGGACGGTGATGGGGGCGTCTTTTTGGAAACAGGGCCCGTAAAGGCACCGAAAAGCCTTTCTGCGGATGAAAACGCCTTGGTTTTTGATTCTGTAAACAGATTGATCAGAAGATACGAAAACGACGATTTTCAAATATCCTTCACCGGCGGACCGGTGGTGGTAGACGTGTTCAACCGTACGACAGACAAGGACATGAAACGGTTTTCAGGCCTGACAACCTTTGTGATTGTTCTTTTTCTGGTGATTCTTTTCAGACGGTTCACCGGTGTTCTTTTACCATTGATTGTTGTTAACATGTCCATGTTTTCAACCCTTGGCCTGATGGCGCTTACGGGTACGCCCATTTCAATGATGACAACGGTGATTCCCTCATTCCTTGTGGCGGTTGGCATTGCCGATGCCGTACATGTGCTGGCCATTTTTTACAGAAAGTACCAGGAGGGGGAGAGCAAAGAAGATGCCATCTCCTATGCCATGGGGCACTCCGGCTTTGCCATTGCCATGACAAGTCTGACCACCTCGGCCGGACTTCTCTCCTTTTCGTTTGCGGAAATATCCACCATTGCCGACATGGGAATTTATGCTGCTGCAGGCGTTGCCCTTGCATTGCTGTACACCATCATTCTTTTGCCCGCATTGGTGGCCGTGGTTCCGGTGATAAGGAAAAAGACAACTGCCGGAACAGACAAAATATCATATATGGACAGAATACTCCTTGGTTTTGCCCGGTTTTCAACCAGCCATCCCATAAAGATAGTCATTTTTTCACTGATCTGTTTTGTGGTTTCCATGGTGTATATCTCCCGGCTTGAATTTTCAAGTAACATCCTGACCTACTTTCCGCAAAACCATGAAATCAGGCAAGACCTGAACCATGTGGAGGATAAATTTGAAGGGTCCATCACCGTTGAGATAATTGTTGATACCCAAAAAGAGGATGGGTTGCAGGATCCTGAAATTCTCAACAGCATTGAAAAACTCTCCAATGAAATCTCTAACATAAAAAATGATGGGATCCATGTGGGCAAAGTGTTTTCCATCGTTGACATCGTGAAAGAGACAAACCAGGCACTCTACGGCAATGATCCCGACTACTATTCCATCCCCCAGGATAGGGTTCAGGTGGCCCAGGAGCTCCTGTTATTTCAAAACAGCAAGCCTGAAGACCTTGAAAAAATAACCGACAGCAGATTAAGTAAAGCCCGGGTCACCATCAATACCAAATGGGTAGATTCAGTCATTTACGAAGACTTTGTGGATCACCTTGAGAGGATGTTTGAAAGGGAGTTTCAAGGTCGTGGGCAAGTTACCGTAACGGGCCTTTCCGCTCTTCTTGCCCGCACCATTCCGGCAGCGCTGCACAGTATGACTCAAAGTTATTATATCGCTTTCTGCATCATAACCCTTTTGATGCTGTTTCTGGTGGGTGACATTAAACTCGGCATCCTCAGTATGGCGCCCAATCTTTTGCCGATCATCATGGTCATGGGGCTCATCAGCGCCATTGGCATCAATCTTGACATCAACACATTGTTTATCGGCAGTATTGCCATCGGACTTGTCGTGGATGATACGATTCACTTCATGTACAACTTCAAGAAATACTATGATCTTACCGGAAACTCGGTGCTTTCAGTTGAAAAGACCCTGCTTGGCACCGGAAGGGCGCTCTTGATCACATCGGTGGTGCTTGCGGCAAATTTCTTTGTCATCACCACGGCAACGTTAAACCACAGCATACGATTCGGACTGTTTACAGGTATTGTTGTCCTTTTGGCCCTGCTTGCAGACTTTGTTCTTGCCCCGGCCCTGATGGTTCTTGCAACCGTAAAAGGTGAAGCTGAGAGCATTCCACAAATACAGGAACCCGCCATCAAAATAATTGAATAAAGGAGGAACATGAAACAGACAATGGGAAAATCAACGACGGTTTTTACGCGTGTGGGCATTCATCTGATAACGGTATTTTGCGTTACAGTGATCGCCGTCCTGCCTGGCGTGGCATCTGAATTACCCAGGCGCCTGTCCGATCCGGAGAGTCTGTCCCGCACGCTCCTGGAGCAATACGGCACCATCCGGGACTACACGGCTGTCATGGTCAAGCAGGAGCGCATTGATGGAAAATTAAATGATATCGAAACCATTGAGTTAAAATTCAGAAAACCCGGTGACATTTACATGAAATGGGTGGGGGAACCCAATAACGGACAGGAATTGATCTATCGGCCGGGCAGGAACGGAAACAAAATAATCGCCCATGCAGGTGGCTTCTGGAGCTTTTTAACCGGAAAGATGGCGCCCATGAGCAATATGGCCATGAAAAACCAGCACCACCCCATCATGGCGGCAGGGGTTGGCGCAACAACTAAAATCGTTCTCAAGGACCTGAAAAAGGGAATCAAAAATAAGGATATCTCCCCCCGTTACATGGGGGTGGTTGATCTTGGGGGAGAAAAAGCCCATCACTTTGAAACACTTTTTCCCAATCCTGCTAAGGACGCTTCCCTCACCCATAGGGCAAAAGAAGGGGAGACCTTGTGGGACCTGGCCGACCGGTATGATATTGCCATGTACTCCATTCGTTTGCTGAACAAGGAGATCGAACCTTCGGAGGAACTAGACGCGGGAACAGAGGTGATCATCCCTGAATATTATTGCACAAAATCAAACTTATACATCGCAACAGAAACAATGATGATTGTTAAGATCGAGAGCTATGATCACCATGGTGACCTGTATGAAATGTACCACTATAGGGATATCAAGCTGAATGTAGGCCTCACGGATATCGATTTTGACACGGATAATTCAGAATACGAGTTCTGATGGTTGACGGTTTTCCTCCGCCTCTCCAGTCTGCCGGGGCAACTGGGCTGAAGCAGAATGCTGCCCCTGGCCGGACTGGGGAGGATCCCTCCTGCATGAACAGCCTATCTTATTTGAAACTCTTAATGTGGAGTCATGATGACAAAAAAAAAGTTTTTCCTGAATACTATAGTAACGGTTTTCCTTTTACTCATACCGGGAGCCGTCATTGCCGATCAACCCGAAGCCAGACGAATCATGGAAAAAGTAGAGGCCGTGGATGATGGTGATAATCGAACCGCTGATATGCTCATGATTCTTACGGATCAAAAAGGCGCAAAACGAAAGAAGTATTTCAAGACATTCTCCAAAGAGTACGGGGAGGATTCCAAACAGCTCATGATTATTGATCGGCCGGCGAATATCCGAAACTCAGGATTTTTGACATATGATTATGATCATCCTGACACGGACGATGATCAGTGGCTCTATCTGCCGTCCCTGGGGCGGTCCAAAAGAATCGCCACGGGTGACAAAGACGGGAGTTTCATGGGGTCTGACCTAAACTATTCCGACATGACCTCACGGGAAACTGCAGACTATGACTACAAAATCCTGAAAGAGATGATGCTCAAGAATGAAAAGGTCTGGCTTATCGAGTCGCTTCCCCGTTCAGAGAAGGTGATTGACAGGACCGGTTACAAAAAAACGATTTTTGCTGTTCGCCAGGACCTTTACATGGTCTCACGAATCAAGGCATGGCCTGAAAAAGGCAATTATGTAAAAATCACTGACTTCAGCAATCTTGAAAAAATCAATGGGATTCTGGTGTACACGGATGTCAGGGTGATCAAAAAGTCCGGCAAAAGCATCCGGCACAAAACCCAATTGCTGTTAAGCGACATACGGTTTAACCAGAACCTGCCGGATGACCTTTTCACACTCAGGAGACTTGAAAAAGGGTTGTAAAGATGAACTTGACACCTGGTTTTATGACGACATTGATCGTTGCGGCCCATATTCTCCTGCCTTCAGATGGTTTTGCGTTGACGTCCCCACCAGCTTTTGAGGTGACGTCCTCACCTGCTTTTGAGGTGACGTCCTCACCTGCTTTTGAGGTGACGTCCTCACCTGCTTTTGAGGTGACGTCCTCACCTGCTTTTTCCGCTGAAACCGAACAGGCAGACATGGGGTTTGAAGATGACTTCCCCGGGGATGGGTTTGAAGCGGATCTGTTTGAGGTGAATGTCTTGGATAACCCTGGGACCGATTCTGAAGAGAAGCCAAAACAGCCTCCCTTTAATTCGTCCGGGTATTTGAAGTTTTCCTCATCCTACAATACCGCCCACCATCCACCTGAACCGGGTGATACGGACTGGCGCGGTTTATCCTCCCTCAAGTCCGAGCTTTTTTTGGAGATGGAGGCACGGTTGCCCGGGGCTTGGAAAATGAAGGTGTCCGGCCTGGGATTTATGGACGGGGCATACCTGGTTAACGGCAGGGATGACTATACCGATGGGGTGCTGGATCACTACGAACATGGGTTTGAACTGGAGAATGCATATATCCAGGGCCGGCTCACTGAAAAATTGGATTTAAAAGAAGGAAGGCAAATTGTTGTGTGGGGAAAATCCGACACCCTTCGCCTGACGGACATCCTGAACCCGGTCAATCACAGGGAACCTGGAAAAACCGACCTGGAAGATCTGAGATTACCGGTATGGATGACAAAACTTGACTATTATGTGGGCCAATGGTGTATTACGGGAATTGCCGTCCATGAACGCAGATGGAACAAACTGCCGGAATACGGCAGTGATTTTTATTCATTCGACGGACCACTCCCCCATGAAGAAACGCCCACCGAAAACCTTGAAAACACAGAATATGCCGTGTCAATCAAAGGTGTTTTTTCAAGTTGGGATTTTTCTTTATATTATGCCGATTTTTATGGGGACACGCCCCACCTGGAATTTTTGCCTTTCTCCCCCGATCTTTTTATCTTGCGCCACGCCCATGAACAGATGATGGGAGCAGACTTTAATATCGCCAGGGGTGACTTTATATTTAAGGCTGAAGGCGCTTTTTTTAAGGGGGGGCGATTTTCAGACCGTGTTGACATGGAAACCGTTCCCCCCGGGATTCACAGGGTGCCGGATACCTATTCCAAAACCGCTATACTGGCAGGGATTGAGTATTCAGGCTTTACCGACACCCTGATAACCGTTGAAGCCATGAACACCCACATACACGGCCATGACCTTTCCGGGGAAAAAGCCGGTGTCCATGAAGATAGCCTGGTTACATCCATCCGCATTCAACAAGATTTTCTCAATGACCGGTTAACCCTTGAGCTCCTTTCCATCATCTACGGGGAAAAATCCCAGGACGGTGGCATACACCGATTCTCAGCCCTGTATGATTTCACCGATAATCTCACCATACGAACGGGTTACATGCTGTATCAGTCTGGCGATATACCGGCATTTGAATCCATGGGGGAAAATGACAGACTCTTTATGGATATCAAGTACAGTTTCTGATCCGGTCAAACACCAGATAGGGATGTACGCACTCGAATTGATACCGGATTACCTATTCTGATAAGAAATGGGATTCATTCCATATGCAAGGCGCTATAATGCCGTGGTTTAATCGGTTGCACCATCATTGATGGATTCCCCCTTGCCCTTGCGGTGATCCTGGATCATTTTTTTTGTTTGATTGATCCGTTTGGTGATTTTTATCCCTCTTGGGCAGGCCTCGGTGCATTTAAAATGGTTTTGGCATGCCCAGACCCCGTCAGGGCTGTCCAGATCAGGGAGTCGGTTTTCAAATCCCTTGTCCCGGGAATCAGCGATAAATCGATACCCCTGTGACAAGGCGGCAGGCCCCAGAAAGTTTTTGTTTTTATCAAAGATGGGGCAGGCGGAATAGCAGGATGCGCATAAAATACAATTGGTGGCATCATCAAATTTCATCCGCTCTTCCGGGGACTGGCGGCGCTCTTTTTCCGGTACGGGGTCGTCGTTGATCAAAAAGGGTTGAATCGATCGGTATTTACTGAAAAATTCTGTCTGATCCACGATCAGATCCCTTTGAACCGGCAAATGCCCCAGGGGTTTTATTTCCACGACAGCGCCATCTGCATCCGCCACCTCCTGAACCAGGGTTTTGCAGGCCAGTCGGTCCTTGCCGTTGATCCGCATGGCATCTGAGCCGCACACCCCATGGGCACAGCTTTTTCGAAATCCCAGGGTGCCGTCCTGGAATTGTTTGATTATGATTAACGCATCCAACAACCTGTCCGTGGGGGCAACCTCCACCGTGTACTCCTGAAACCTTGATTCCGTATCGGTTTCAGGATTAAATCGCTCTATTTTTAGAATGATCTTCATGCGCTGCTCCTTTAAGTCTAGTACGCCCTGGGTTTGGGTTTCCAAATTGAGGTGTCCACCGGCTTATACGCCAGGTTCACCTGATTGCCGTCAAGGGTCGCCAGGGTATGTTTGAGCCAGTTGGCATCATCCCGATCCGGAAAATCATGCCTGGAATGGCCCCCTCTGCTCTCTTGCCTGTTCAGGGAAGAGGCCGCGGTGATCAGTGCCAGATCCAGCATGTTTTTCAGCTCGATGAGCTCAAGCAGGTCGGTATTAAAGGGCTTGCTGAAATCCTGCACCCGAACGTCCCCATAGCGGTCCCGTAAATTCCGGATGGCTTCTACGGCCAGGGCCATATCGGCTTCATTGCGGTAGATGCCGACGTTTTCCATCATCACCGTCTGCATCTCCTCTGCCATGTGACCGCCGTGGGGACCTGTCTTCCCGTCGGTTAATCGGTCGATCCAGCGCTGGGCCTCGGCTGCGGCATCGGCTGGTATGGCGGGGAAATCAATGTGCTTTACATACTCGCCAATGTGGATGCCGGCCCGTCTGCCGAACACCACAAGGTCCAGCAGACTGTTGGTGCCCAGACGGTTGGCCCCGTGCACCGACACACAGGCACATTCCCCTGCGGCATAGAGCCCTTCAATGATGGTGCCTTTTCCATCGATCACCACCCTGCCATCTAAATCCGTGGGGATACCGCCCATGGCATAGTGGGCCGTGGGGAGCACGGGGATGGGGGTCTCGTTGGGGTCGATTCCCAGATAGGTTTTGCAGAATTCCGTGATATCCGGCAACTTTGCTTCCAGGACCCCCTTGGCCAGGTGGGTGGCATCCAGATTCACGTAATCATCAATCTTTTTATCGCCGCGCATGCCTCTGCCGGCTGCGATTTCCGTCATAATGGCCCGGGAAACCATATCCCGTGGTGCCAGGTCCAGCAATGTCGGGGCGTATTGCTCCATGAACCGATCTCCTGCGTTGTTCCGCAGGATACCGCCTTCTCCCCTGACCGCTTCGGTGATCAATATGCCCAGCCCTTTAATGCCGGTGGGATGAAATTGAAAAAATTCCATGTCCTGGAGGGGAATTCCTTTTCTGGCAAGCACGGCCGGACCATCCCCTGTATTGGCAAAGGCGTTGGAGGTGATTTTAAATATTCTGCCAAACCCGCCGGTGGCAAAGAGAACACTCTTGGCTGCAAAGGTGTGGAGTTGTCCCGTCGCAAGTTCAATGGCGATGACCCCTTTGCAGGTCTTTTCGTCCAGGATGACGTCAACCACCTGGAACTCATCAAAAAAGGTCACCTTGTTTTTAATGCATTGCTGGTAGAGGGTCTGGAGAATCATGTGACCGGTTCTATCGGCGGCATAGCAGGCCCTGCGAACCGGGCCCTTGCCGAAGGCTTTCGTATGCCCGCCAAAGCGGCGTTGATCAATTTTGCCGTCCGTTGTTCTGCTAAAGGGCAGTCCCCGGTTTTCCAGGTCGTAGACCGCTTGTACGGCATCCTGGGCCATGATCATGGCGGCCTGCTGGTCCACCAGGTAGTCCCCACCCTTGACCGTGTCAAAGGCGTGCCACTCTGGCTTGTCTTCTTCCCTGTTTCCCAGGGCGGCACTGATTCCGCCCTGGGCTGCGCCGGTATGACTCCTGACCGGGTATACTTTTGATAGTACAGCCGTTTTTGCGCAGGCACTTGTCTCCAGTGCGGAATACAACCCGGCACCGCCTGAGCCAACGATCACACACTCGAATTCATGTTTCAAGGTGACCTCCTTTGGGGGATAGGTAACTTTTAAATTCGCGAAATGGGTCATCCGCTGATATCTTGCTTTAATTAAAAAAGCAGATGCAAAGGAGCGGAGTGTTTGTTCGGTCTTTGTACTGGAAATGAAATTTAATTGGCATGTGCTTTAAAGGGAAACAGTCTTTGACAGACGGATTTTTTCCCGCAAAGACCTATTTTTCGAACTGACCGGAACAGAATACCATAGATGACAAAAAAGACAATATGATAAGACAAGACCCCAGGGGAAGTCGGATCTCTTCCTATTATGAGGCTTGCCTGGCCCGTTTTATCAAAATGTCGGTGCAGTTTTGGATATTTCTTTTAGTATAAAGGGTGAATTCATCTTTATAGCTCTGGTCAAACATTTTTTGGGCGAGCTCCTGATCGGATAAGCGGGTGTCCTTCACCTGCCTGATGGTGTCAACTGTGATGTTGATGGCATCTATGATGCCTTCTTTTGCAGCCGTTTTTTCCAGATGTCCCTGGTGGCCCGGGCACAGGATCTCAGGATCAAAGTCTTTTATGAATTCAAGGGTGGACAGATAGGCCGCTGCACCGGTGAAGAAAAGGGGCCAGAATCCCCTGCCGGGAAAATGGAATCCCAGGCTGTCGGAGCAGAACAGGATTTTTTCTTCCTTGATAAACCCCATGAGATTGCCCGGAGAATGGCCTTTCACGGTCATCAGTTCCAGGGTGAGCTGGCCCAGGTCAAGGCGATGGGCCGTTTCAATGACATGGGCATCATGGAGATCCGGGATGGCTTCAAGGGCAGGGCGTCCCGGGGAAATGCCCATTCCGGCCAGTCCCTTGGACATGAACGCATCTTCTTTGACCAGGAGCGCGCAGGCCTTGGGATGGGTGATAAATTCCCTCGCACCAGCCGCCGCTAATATTTGAGCTTTGGGAAATCGTTTCATCAGTCCGGGCAGACCGGTGATATGGTCCGTATGGGGATGGCTGGGAATCAGATAGTCCACGGATACGTCCAGACGTTCCAATTGTCTGATCACTTCATCCACACACCCTGAGATCCCTGTCTCAAAAAGGGCGGATCTGTTCTTGCCCGTGACTAAAAACAGATTGAAAAAATAATTGCCCACCAGGGTTACATGGGGGGTAAGGCGGATGGGAAATCGGTCTTCAGGGATATAATGGGCTTTCATGGTTTGTCCTCCAGGTACGGTTCAAGTATTCAGGGGTAGCATTGAAAAAGAGTCCCTGTCAACCCAATGGACAATTATTTTTCTTCAATTCGCCGGTTGAGATTGAAGCCGTGTCTTTCCATGGGGTTCCACACCGTTACCCGGGAGACGCCCAGCATAGGGGCCGCCCCGGACGGGTTACCGCCGGGAAGTTCACGTCTGGGCGCACCCAAGCTGGGGGCTGAATTGGCGTGAATTACAAGTTGACATTCTAATCCGTAGTATTATCCTTTGTTTATAGGGAATCCACAATAAGCAAAGCGTACCATTCAGTATACGGCATTCCGTTTCATCTTGTTCTTTTCGTGGAACACAGGCGTGATGAAAAAGATTGTTGGACGAAGCCGCTACGCGGCGGAAAAAGCAAAAATAGTGTATAACTCCTATACTTGCC
This sequence comes from Desulfobacterium sp., assembly GCA_016342325.1. Lineage (GTDB taxonomy): Bacteria > Desulfobacterota > Desulfobacteria > Desulfobacterales > Desulfobacteraceae > Desulforapulum. The sequence continues at coordinate 12 of JAEINR010000141.1, read as the reverse complement.
CAATACCGGGTA
>JAEINR010000140.1 GCA_016342325.1 Desulfobacterium sp. | reverse complement strand
CCGGTATTGGGCAAGTATAGGAGTTATACACTATTTTTGCTTTTTCCGCCGCGTAGCGGCTTCGTCCAACAAGTCGTTGGGGTCGTTGTACCATCCGGATCCATCCAGGGAGGCAGAGTGATCAACCAGTTCAGTGGCAAAAGGACTTGCCTGGGATGCAGATGCCATCAATCCAACGGTCAAGATTGCAACCGCCATGCTTACAATTTGCTTCAGGAGTTTCATTTCTTTATTCCTTTGTACTTAAAATTGCCATCGACCCGCGTTTTCTCTTCTCTTCAGGTGAACGATCCAAAAAAGACAAAAGCCGGGTCACCCTTATGGCGACCCGGCTTTCTCATTTTTTTGAGACCCGTGGCTTTCCGGCCCCGCCTCACGACGGGTGTGGCTTTTTCATTTTCAAGGTTAATATACTCTGGTAAAAAAATTTCTGCTTTTACTTTTTTGCTCTCTTTCAGCAGTTTATTGCGAAACAACAGCATTTTTTTGCCATCCGACTAAAACACCACCGCATTTGCGGAACAACCCGTGAACCGGTCCACAAATTACGTTTTTACTCATTAAGGACGAATCAGTTACGGCGACGCCTGACACCCACAAGGCCGAGCAAGCCGGACCCCATGAGCCACAGAGCGCCGGGCAGGGGTACTGCTGAGGTTATTTCGGTAATGGGTCCGTTCCAGCCAAAGGATCCGTACAGGGAATCACCCTTGGTGAAATCCCCTTCAATACTCATGGGGCCGAACCAGGCAAAGGAACCATCAGGATTACTTGCAATCAGATCAAAGTTATCGCCCTCCCCAGCCACACCGTTCCACATCATCAGCCGGCTTTTCCCCTCACTCATGGAGTTGGTGGTGACAAACACATGGCCGGCATCATCCACGGTGATACCGTTTCCACCGCCGGGAAGGTCACTCAATTTTTCACCGTCAGCCAGGGTCAGGAACGTGTCCACAGCACCTCCGGCAAGATCATTTTTGACGCCATCCACCTGGCGGGCAGACCACCGAAAGAGTTCGGTGCCCCCGGCAGGATTGTAATTGGCATAATAGACATTTCCCTGTTTATCCAGGGCTACGCTGGCAGAAGCGCCGCCGGTGTCAATAAGGGCATCGTGATATCCTTCCCCGGACCAGTCAAACAGGGAGATATAGTTGTCATCGTAACCGCCGGACCATGGTTTTCGCAGCCCGGAGATATAAAGCTCTCCGCTTGACATTGCACCACTATAGATATTCACCGATCTTATGGGGTCTGCCCAGGTGTTGCTTGCATAATCGTATTTATAGACGTAACTGGCATCGGAACCTGCGAATGTTGCACCGTAAAAGGAATTGGAAGCAGGGTCGTACAGCCCAAAGGGATCGCCGCCCATATTGCTGTTGATGTTCTCCGGTTTTCCCATGCTCGTAACCACACCTGAGGCAAGATCCACCTTGCTGTATCCGGTTGCAGCATTCCAGTAGTGGCCAGTGTTATTGTGAACGTTGAAGCCACCCTCTATTTTAATCTTTCCCGCACCGACATCCCTTGCAGCGCCTGGGATATCCAGGTTGATATAGGACGAAGAAGCCTCTGAAGCTACGGGCTGAATTAAAAAAAGCCCCCCAACCATTAACAAACCGGCTCCAAACAATCTCAAATTTACAAATCTCATTTTAACATCACTCCTTATTATTGAATAATTAAGCAATGCAACCCGGCTTTCTCATTGTTGAGACCCGCGGCTTTCCGACCCCGCCTCACGACGGGTGTGGCATTTAACGCGAACATCATATACTTTCAGACCAAGAACTGCTGTGACTTTATTGCTATTCTTCATCAGTATTTTGCTTAAAACGGACACTTCTTTGCTACCCCGTAACCACCCACCCATCACCCAATAGTAATCGAACTGCTTTTGACAAATAAACACCTCAAATGGCAACCAAAATACCCTGCGGCCAAACGCAGAAAAGGATGCAATCCACCCGGTAAAAAACCGGGGATCAAAAAAACAGCAAAAACAGCAAAAAACTCCTGATAATCAGCAACAAATTGAAAGCAAAGATATAGAATGTAGCGTATAAAAAGTACCATGGGCAATGGGAAGAAATTCGAACCACACAGAACTTACATAGGGATTCAATGGAAAAGAAGACTCTCATAACAACCATCGCAGTTGCAGCCGTTTGCATCACAGGAGCTGCAATCCTGTTTTCACCCAGTTCATCCAAGGATGAAACGCCTCCTGTTAAAACTACGGCAGAAACAAAGATCATCGTTCCAGCAGAACCGTCAGCCCCACCCTCCAACATGGAAAGTGCTCCCCAGGCATCAAGCGAACTTCCCGTCACGGCGAAACCAGCAACAAAGGCAAACCAACCGGATCACCCCCTGGCCGATGCCGTGGAACTCATGAAGGCCGATGGCGAAGCATATGATGCCGAAACCGAGTATCAACTCAACCAGATTTTTGAAGCCGAGGTGATGGAGACCTTCCCCGTGTACACGGTCCAGACCCACAATCCCATTGAGGAAAAGAAAAACCCGAAATTCTTCGGCCCTCCCCAGGGAGAAGTCTGGATCAGAATCAAACCGGAGAATTCAAGGGAGATGAGGGAGATCATGGCCCAGGTGGCCGATCTCTACCATGAAAATGCTGAACATCCAGATGATGAAATCACCGTGCTCCACTGGGTGGGCGGCAGGCCCTGGTCCAAAGAAACCTATGGCCCGGATGACTTTGTCAACTGATAAAGACAGGCAGTTCAAGGCAAACCAAATGTTGATTTGCCTTTATAATCCAATAAAAGGAGGTTTTTTATGAACATTAAGGAAAGGTCTCGACTCAAAAGCGTTTTTGCGCTGCTGGTCGGCCTGTTGTTAATTGCTGCACCCACCTTTGCTGCCGAGGATTTTTTCCTCTACGGCAACCAGGATGCAGGGGATGTGACAACAGCAAGTCTCATCGAAGCCGGTGGTGGCGAAACAGACCCAAATGTTTACAGCTGGTTCACGGCTGTGGACTATTTCAGGTCCGGTCCCTACAAGGGCAGGATGATCTCCGCCACAGGATCAAAGGTGTACATTCAAAGTGCCACAGATCCGGAAGCGTGGACTGAAATAGGATCCGTCACTTACACCATGGACCCCTCTTTCATCAAAGTATCCCCGGACGGATCCAAGATTGCCTTGGGCATGGGTTTTGGCAAGCCACTTTTAGTTCTGCCAAGTTTCGTTGCGGAGAACTCAACTCCGGCAACCTTCTTTGAGTTGGAAGACCCCGATGATCCGGAAAGCTACGTTCTCAGCGATGGAGTCACCATGCACGACGTCAACTACTATGACGCTGCTTGGGCCCCTGATAACCGCCATCTTGTTGTCAACGGCGGAGAATGGCCCGGTCCGCCCTATGGCAGCGGCGTGATCTCCCTGGATACCCAGGACGGAAGTACCATGGGATTGATCAAGGAGATCCCAGGTGCTTCTGCAAGCATAGCAGTAGATGAAAATTTCAACCTCGTGACCGGAATTGGATATTGCACCTCCCCGAACAGGACAGGAGAGCTCAAGGTCTGGAAAACCAACGAATGGTGGAATGGCGGCGCCATGACCGGTGGTGACTACGATGACCAGGGGAGAATTCTGGCCACCAATGCCCTCAGCTCTGCCTATCTCGGGTTTGACCCCAACGGCAACCTCTGTGTTGGCGGTGGCGATGCCTTTGGCGTAGGCGGGCCCTCGGAGAATGGGTATGCCGCTTTGATCAGCCACAAGGTCATGGAACGTGTGGTTGCGGCACAACCTGGTGAGGCTGATCCTGTTAACGAAGCAAATGGAGCTGAATACCGTCAGTTTGCCCCGGATCCCTGCCAGAATGACAGCGCCACGGGTATCATCGCCTTTGACGGCGGCATTTCCGTTTCCTGGAACCCCACGAATGAGGTAAACTGCACCCCCGGTTCAGCCAAAGATTACTGGCAGGATGGTATAGTGGCAAGTCTCACCACATACAAGATCAATACTGAAAGGGATGGGGATAATGACGGTAACACCGATTGCGAGGACCATTCACCCAACACTTTTGACCCCGACAACATTGATTCCGATGGTGATGGCTACGGCAATATCATTGATGCTGATTTCAACAATGATGGCATTGTCAATGCTACGGACTTTAATCATTGGAGAGGCACATATGGTTCATCCAATGCGAATACAGATCTAAATGGAGACGGTATAGTTAACGCTACCGATTTCAACAAACTCAGATCTCTTTACGGAAAAAAAGCGCCTTTCTACAATTTTTAAGAATAAGGAAGATCAAATGAATAAAATATACACAAAAGCGATATTTTCACTTTTTATAGTAATAACGTTCTGCAGCAATGCTTTTGCAAGTTTTTCCATTGACATTTCTACTAATTATGCCGCAGGAGGCAATACGGCAATTTTTGATGTTAGTTTCAATTCAGATGCGACCCATGAGTTAGGCGGCATGTATGGATTTGAATTTATTTTTGACCAAACAGAGTTGGAGTTTGCAAGCTACACAAATGACCTACTACCCGGTTCATTTGAAATGCTCCCCACTACTGCCGATCAAGCGAACGGAACATTAAACGGCTTTAATGCCACTAATTTTGGTTCTTCTCAAGTATCTTCGGGCACGACGAAATTAGGTTCTTTTGTCTTTAATGTTAAAAACCCCTCTGCGATCAAAGATGACGACACCATATCTGATTTCAACTTTGACTTAAAAGATGAGATGTTTGCATTTGAAGTGGATGGTATTACATACGATCTAAACACAAATAGCGACAGTTTAAAAGCCGTTGTTTCAGCAAATTATACAGACATTGGTACGTCCTCCTCTGTTCCGGTTCCAGCAGCGTTCTGGCTCCTTGGTTCCGGCCTTGCAGGCCTTGTGGGTATCAGGCGCAAAATGACCTAATACAAGATCCAGTATTAACAGTTGTATAAAACAGGGCACCGAATCCCCAAGAAATCTCTGGAATCGGTGCCTTGTTCATTTTGCATATAACAGACGAACAACTGGTAGGTATCAATGAACGTAAAAATGAAATCCTTTTTGTTTTCAGCTGCAATTCTTATTGCAACAACAATTTATGCATGGGGAAATACGAATTTAAAGAATAAAGACAACAGTTCAACCAACGTCCCAGTTATCACCATTGAGGAAAAAGCATTTCACGTTGGAACCATTGTGGAAGGAGACAAGATAACTCACGATTTTCAAGTTATAAATAAGGGTAAACAGCCCCTCAACCTCCCAAAGGTCACAACCGATTGTAGCTGCACAACGGCGACCTCAGATAGAACCATCTTGCCTGGGGAAAGTGGTATCATAACGGTCATTTTTGACACTGAGGGAGGATCTGGCGAAACCTTCAAAAAGGTAACTCTCTATTCCAATGATCCGGCAAATCCTGTTACCGTTATTGAAATCGGAGCAAACATACTGGAAAGGGTCACGATAAAACCAGACAGAATATTTTTCAGAGGCATCAAAGGAACTCCTCTTGAAAAGACCATCGCAATAAAAGCCCCTGATAACAGATCCTTTGAGCTAAAACTACTTAAAAGCCAGCTATCGAACCAAATCGGATTTTATGTAAAGAAAAATAAAAACGACTCCTCTTATGAGGTGATTTTCAGAAACAACGCTGAACGATCGGAGAGTTTTAGGGGAAGGGTATTTTTTGAGACCAATCTCAGAGAAAGACCCAGGATAACAATCCCGGTTTACTCAAAGATAGTCAATCAGTTCCAGGCCATACCTGAAAAAATCAACTTTGGCAACGTCCCCCCCCAACATCCAAAGGCAATGATACTCACCATCAGATCCTATGATGGCAAACCCTTTGAGATATGCTCCATTAAACCTGCGAAGCCTATCTTTTCCACAAATATTATCAGACTGAAAAAACGGGGCATCTGCAGGATTGAAATTTCTCCGGACCTCTCATCAGTAAAACCCGGAAAAATCGAAACCTCTATCACCGTCAATATGATATCTCCAGGGGAATCATCTTTGATAATTCCAGTAACCCTGGAATTGAACTGAACACTATTGCAGACACCCCAAGGCAACTGGAAACACTCTGGGGCAAGGGTAGCCAAACCTCAGGTAAAAATCATATTTATTATTCGGGTGTTTTTTATCATATTTTCCGAATAGAATAGAACCGTTGTTGGCAATAATCTTGATAAAATTTTTAGATGGACACTTATAACCTACATCATTCTCCATCCAAATCCTGAATGTCTGGCAAAAAAAGGATACCCCCTTCAGGGGATTGAACCCTGAACTAAAAAAAACATCTCCTGCCGAAACAAAATTCACCTGCTCATTCTTTTTACCGCCAAACTCAATCCCAGGCTCCTTCTGTCGAGGAATGGAAATGGAGACAGTCGAAACAAAAGTTAAATTTTTTATGGTCTGCCCAAAAGGCTTTATTTTGTTTTCATTTTCAGTACTTCCGCAATCAACAGTAGTCGTAAAATTCGCAGAGCTACCACCATGTCGTTCACTCTTGCAAGGAGTTGCTGTGATAAAAGCCGTTACATTTCTTGGGTCATACGCCGGATCTGCAGGGTCTTTGGAAACGTTGAAATAGATGATCTCATGTTCTTCATGGGGTTCAGAAAGGTCGAAAAAGCAATAAAGGTTATCCCCATCCTCAATTGAACAATAAAATTCACTTCCAGAGGCTTCATCTCCAACGGTGTAAACCCTATCTGCCTTTATCAACATCTTCTTGACATAGTCATTCAGGGGATCATGATTTTCTTTTGCGATCAAATAATTCTCAATAAGCGCCGATTCGACAATCTCGTCCGCTGGCCTCGATTGGCCATCTACATATGGCTTGTCAGGGTTTCCCGTATAGTTTTTGATAGATATTTTACCACCCGGTTTTGTCGCAATTTTTATGCCATCTGAAGCATCTACCCCATATAGGCAAACCTTTTTTCCCACATAGATATTTCCATTATGAAAGGCAATATTACCACCACCACCATGATTCTTCGCATTCGAAGTTAGAATATTTTTGGCCGCAACCATATCAACACCCGGGACATAGGAGACGGCTGCGGCCTTGATGGTTTTAGTTTTATTAAATCCCGTGAGACTTTCAACCTTGTTTTCAATGACCACCATCATGGCATTGACATACTCACCTTCAGGCAAATCATCCCCATCTTCTTCTACAAAATCCTTGTATTCACCAAAATCATCGTAAAGATCAAATATGTCATAAAAGCCGGGGGTCACGGTGATGGAATCTTCGGGCAACAGCACATTGGTACCCATGGCAACGGCCAGGGCTGCCTCTTTGGATCTGCCGCAACAGAGGTTTTCAGCAGCAGCCATGGCTGCGGCATCGGCACAGGCCTGGTAGTTTCCCTTTTCCTTAGTAAAATAACCAAGGTCAAGGACAAAGGCGAGAACCGAGACAAGGAACATGAGGGAGAGGGCCATGACAACGGCAAAGCTGCCGGTCTCAGAACCTATGATTCCGGGAAAACAAAGGCGTTTCACAGCAATTTTACTCCTTTGCATCTTCCAGGGCATTTGCGTCCGACTTCATGCTGGAAAGATATTTCTTGGTATAGATGGTGTGGGCAACATCCCCGCTCATCCCATCGGCCGGGGTGGGATCAACGGGTGCCGAGGGATTCATCACCTGGAGATCAAAGGCCTTCTGTTTTTTTGCAGTGGATTTGGCAGAATTGCGGCGGGACAGCTCAAACATGGCATCCGCCCTTGAGGTCTCGTTTCGAAGCTTATAGATGCATCCCATGTTGTAGAAAGCAAGCTCAAGGGGCTGGTGCTCCATGAGAAGCTTGAGGGCCCTGTCATCCTTTTTCTGGTGGCCAAGGCAGATGGCAAGGTTGTTGATGACGTTTTCATTTGAAGGCTCCAGGACAAGGGCCTGGTTGAAACGTGTCTCGGCTTCCCCGTATTCTTTCAGGTCCATGAGAAAATAGCCAAGGTTGTTGAAGAAACCCGCCCTTGCCGGGTCTAACGCCACCGCACGCTTGAAATGGTTCCGGGCGGATGTATCCTGTCCCATGATGGAAAAGAGGATGGCGATGTTGTTGTGGGCAGAGGCATTGTCCCGGTCAAGGAGAAGTGCATACTCGAAATAATCAAGACCTTTCTTTAGTTTTCCCGTCTCCCTTGCACATACCCCTGCAAGGTTGTAGGCGTCAAAGCTGGTTTTATCCTTTTCCAGGGCGGTCTTGAGTTGTACCAGGGCAACGTCATAAAACCCTTTGTCCATGAGTTCCTTTGCAAGGGCAACATGGTTGGGCTTTAATTGGCTGGTATCCCATATCTTGGGCGTCTTCCGGTTCCGTGTCTCTTCATCAAGGGCCATAACATTTTTTTTCTCCAGGGCCCCCATGCAGCCCGTAACCGAAACGGTCATGACCAGCAGCAAAACCATTATTTTCAATATTCTACCCGGTTTTAAACAAACTTCCATGATAGTATAATCTCCTTAAAATCCATCTGCGATAAGTGTAACGAAATTGATGATGACAGGGCCCAGGATAATGAACATCAGGGCCGGAAGAATAAAAACCACCAGGGGAAGGGTGAGTTTGGTGCCAAGCTTTGCCCCCTGCTCCTCTGCCATCTGCTGCCTTTCCTTGCGCATGGTGTCCGTGTAAATCTTCAGTGCCCTTGCCATGTCCGTTCCAATCTTGGAGGATTGAAGCAAAACACTTACAACGCTTTTCAAGGGCTCTGACCCGTTGCGGTCAGCAAGGTTCTTAAGGGCTGTTTCCCTGACAAGGCCGCTCTTGGTCTCAAGGAAGTAGCGGCCAAACTCCTTTGACAGGACAGGGGCAATGTCCTTTAGTTCGTTGCACACCCTGAAAAGGGCATAGTCAAACCCAAGGCCCGCATAGAGACAGGTAACAAGAAGATCAAGGGTGTCCGGCAGCTCCTGGGAGATCCGGCAGATCCTTGCTTTAACCCTGTTTTTCAAAATCATATCCGGCAGAAAATATCCAGTGCCAAAGGGGATGAAAAGCATGAGGGGGGTCCTTGTAGAGACCATGCCAAAAGCCACTTGAAAAAGAAAGAAAAGGACTGCAAGAAAAATCCCGCCGCCAAGCTTGAACCCGTAATAAACCGTGACGGCCCCTTCTTCCCTGTGGCCGGCATGGCAGAGCTGCGCCTTGATTTTTGAGATCTCCTTGCCGTTTTTCGGGGCTGCGACCTGACCCAGGGTGAGGGCAAACCTGTTCAGGGAGGGGGAAACGGGGTGGTCTCCGTGTTGTGCGGGGGCACGTTTTTTGTTTCCCAGGCGGTTCTCGGTTATCAGCCTTCTCCCACGGGTTTCATACCAGGACAAGAAAAAGAATGTAGTACCGGAAGCAAATAAAAACACAACAACATCGATCAGAATACTAAAGGAAATCATACCTTTATCTCAGCCATTTTTTTCATCACCAGAAAACCGACAAATTCAAAGACAAAGGCCATGAAAACAAGGATGCGGCCGAGGGGATTATCCGTTAACCGGGTGATATAATCGGGGTTGAAAACATAGTTTATGACAACAAACAAAAGCGGAAGCAGTCCGATGATGATCGCACTCATCTTGGCCTCGGCACTAAAGGTCTTTATTTGGCGCTGGAAATGAAACCTTTTTTTGATGGTGTCGCTGAGGCCTTCTAAAATCTGGGAAAGGCTACCGCCGGTCTCCCGCTGGATGATGAAAGCGGTGGTGAAGATTTTCACATCGGCAAGGGAGGGATAACGGCCCTCAAAATTACGAAGCGCTTTGTCAAAGGGGATGCCCATGCGTATTTCTTCATATATGATCCGTATCTCCGTGCTGAACGGCACGGGAATGGCGTCGGCCACATCCTTCAGGGACGCATCAACGGACTGGCCCACCCGCAAAGCCCTTACGATCATCCCCAGGGCATCTGGCATCTGGAGGATGAGTTGCTGTTCGATTTTTCTTTTTTTTACATAGAGGAATACGATGGGCAGGCCAAGGCAGAGCGCAAACACACCCGCCGCTGCCATGGGATTTTTTAAAATAGCAAAGGCCAGAAAAGACAGAACGATTCCTGCTCCTGCCGTACCCATGATGACGCTTTCAGGAGAGAAGGAGATCCCGGCGGTGATGAGAAGATAATTCAAGGAGGCAAGGCTCAAGGGCCTGTCCGGAGCCCCCTTTTTCCTGGCAGTGGCCGGGTCAAGCCGTACCTTGCCGGTTCTGTTCCGGCCGGAGGATGCATCAGTTCCAAAGGCAGTCTTTAAAAACCGCTGCCGCCGCTGGGTCTCAACCTTCTCCTTAAAAAAAAACACCAGAAAAGAAACAAGAAAGATCACGGAAAACACGGAAAGATAGATGATCGTTTCCATTGTCAATGGATCTCCCACTCCTGGCTGAAAATCGTCTCGTCAAGTTCAAGCCCTGAAAAAATGATATGCCTGAAACAATGGGGGATGATGGATTTTCCCATGAATTTCCCCAAAACATTTCCATCCGCATCCGTGCCCTTTTGCTCAAACTTGAAGAGCTCGGCAAGATCCACGGAATCCTCCTTCAGGCCCCTTACCTCGGTGATGGAAATAACCCTTCGTTTTCCATCGGCAAGCCGGGCCAGCTGGACAATGATGTCAATGGCGCTTGAAATAAGTGTTTGAAGGGCTTTTTCCGAATAGGAAACCGTTCCCATGTTTGCCATGACCTCCATGCGGGAGAGGGCGTCCTTTGGGGTGTTTGCATGGACCGTGGACATGGAACCCGGGTGCCCCGTGTTCATAGCCTGGAGCATGTCCATGACCTCCCCTCCACGGGTCTCGCCAACGATGATCCTGTCCGGCCGCATCCTCAGACTGTTCTTTACAAGATCCGTAAGGGTGGCCTCGCCCTTGCCTTCCACATTGGGGGGCTTTGATTCCAGGCGCACCACATGGGACTGGCTCAGCCTGAGCTCCGCACTGTCCTCGATGGTGATGATACGCTCGGTATCCGGTATGTTCTCGGAAAGCACGTTCAAGAGGGTGGTCTTGCCGGCACCGGTTCCCCCCGCGACAAGGATGTTGAGCTTGGAACGGATGGCCGCCCGCAGAAACTCATACATACCCCTGCCCATGGATCCCTTGGCCATGAGATCAGCGCCTGTGAGCTGGTGTTTACCAAACTTTCGGATGGACATCATGGGCCCGTCAAGGGCCAGGGGGGGGATGATCACATTGACCCTGGAGCCGTCGGCAAGCCTGGCATCCACCATGGGCGAGGATTCATCGATGCGCCGCCCCACACCGGAGACGATCTTGTCGATGATGTGCATGAGGTGTTTGTCGTCCCTGAACTGGATCGGGGTAACTTCAAGGATGCCGTTTTTTTCAACGATCACCTGGGAATGGCCGTTGACAAGGATATCCTGGACGGAGTCGTCGTTGATATACTCCTCCAGGGGCCCCAAGCCGGTTATCTCATGGACAAGATCTGAGACCAGCAGGGCTCTCTCCTGCTTGTTCAACGGCATATCCTGGTTAAGGGTGATCTCGTTGAGCATGTTCCGGATGGCTGTTTCAAGTTCGGCCCGGGACAGATCCGTTACAGTGGACAGATCCAGACGCTCCACAAGTAAAAGATGTATGCTTGACTTCAGACCTCGGAATTAGGATATTGAGTTGATATCAAGAATTTAATATTTTAGGGTTGTTGAGTCGTTTATGGAC
>JAEINR010000019.1 GCA_016342325.1 Desulfobacterium sp. | reverse complement strand
CCTATAAAAAAAAATGAGGAATATGTATGACTACTAAAAACTGTTGTCAGGCATGTTGCAAAAGAGCCGCACCCAAAAGATATTCAAGGGAGTAATCGCCTCGTTCAGGGACATGACCGAGTACACCGAACTTGCCGCCCGGGCCGAAGAGCTCACCTCGTTTTCCGGCATCATCGGCAAGGACAACTCCATGCGCCAGATCTTCCAGCAGATACAGGATGTGTCCCAGTACGACTATCCCGTCCACATCAGCGGAGATACCGGCACGGGCAAGGAGCGGGTGGCCGCAGCCCTTCACTCGGAGAGCAAGCGGGCCCGGGCCCCCTTTGTACCGGTCAACTGCGGCGCCATCCCCGACGGACTGGTGGAAAGCGAACTGTTCGGCCATGTCAAGGGGGCGTTTTCAGGGGCTGTGAAGGAAAGAAAGGGACGGTTTGAGCTTGCCCACAACGGCACTCTGTTTCTTGATGAGGTGGCGGAGCTTCCAAAATCCATGCAGGTGAAGCTGTTGCGATTCCTCCAGGAGGGCGTGCTCGAACGGGTGGGAGGTGAAAAGAGCATCAAGGTGGACGTCAGAATCATCAGTGCCACCAACAAGAACCTTGCCAGGGAGGTGGAAACGGGAAATTTCAGAAAAGACCTGTTCTACCGGCTCAATGTAATACCCATGCACCTTCCTCCCTTGAGGGAAAGGCGCAACGACATTCCCCTGCTCATCGCCCATTTCCTGAAGCGGGCCGAGGGCGAGATCCATGCACCCGTGCCCTCATTTTCCAAGGATGCCATCCGGGTGATGATGGACTACGACTGGCCCGGCAATGTCAGGGAGCTCCAGAACGCGGTCCAGTTCGCCATCGTCCGGTGCAAATCCAACGAAATCATGCCCATGGATCTGCCCATGGAACTCAGGGCCGTATCGGGAAACGGTCCGCCCCCCCACCTGCCCGGACCAAGGGTCACCCCGGGTAAACTCGATCTTGATTCTGTGAAAATAGCCCTGGAACGAACCGGGGGAAACAAGGCAAAGGCGGCCCGGGATCTGGGGGTGGGAAGGGCCACGCTCTACAGGTTCCTTGAAAAAGACCCCAGGGCGGCCGATTTTGCAGACTCCCTCAAATGAAAACCCCAACGGAGGATATAATGGACAGCCCTGAGCACTATGTTCGCAGGGTCACCTGGATCGGACTTATTGCCAATATCCTGCTCTCCGGTATCAAGTTTATGGCAGGCATCCTGGGAGATAGCCAGGCCCTCATGGCGGACGCCGTCCACAGCCTCTCCGACACCATCACGGATGTTGCCGTGATTCTGGGATCGTTTTTCTGGTCTGAACCGCCGGACCAGTGCCACCCCCACGGTCACCAGCGCATCGAAACCATGGTCACCATCGTCATCGGCACCGTCCTTCTTCTGGCGGGTGTCGGGGTCGGATGGCACGCAGTCACCACCCTCCACCAGGAGGATGCGGGTACAAGCCCCGGTCCCATCGCCCTGGTTGTGGCGGCAATCTCCCTTGTCACCAAGGAAATTCTCTTCCGCTGGACCGACCGAGCAGGAAAACGGGTCAAGAGCAGTGCGCTTCAGGCCAATGCCTGGCACCACCGCCTGGACGCCATCAGCTCGATACCGGTATTCCTGGCCGTGGCAGGTGCCATGCTCTTCCCGAACCTCACCTTTCTCGACCATGTGGGTGCCCTGATCGTCTCGATCTTCATCATCCAGGCCTCGTTTAAGATCCTGGTGCCGGGATTTGGAGAGCTCCTGGAAGCAGGGGCCTCACCCGGAACCCTGGAGGAGATCAACACCCTTGTGCAGCGCCACCCGGGGGTGATCGAGATCCATCAACTCAGAACCCGCTATCTTGGCTCAACCCTTCGCATCGATTTTCACTTGGTCGTGGACGGAGAGCTGACCATCAAGCAGGGCCATGACATTGCAGAACAGATAAAAACCGATCTCATCTCACGGTTACCGGATCTTGCGGACGCCATCATCCACATCGAACCCGGCAATCTGCTTGATCCGGATCGAACAACGGCAAACTGATCCGGGAAAGGTTTTATCAACCCTACACATTGCCATTCACCTATATAAAATCAGCAAAAAAAGTGGCGGACGATCTACAGCAGATCCTTTCAGCAGACCTCTTCCCGCCGGATATCCGGAAGGCGGCGGATGAGGGACGCCATGTCAGGATCATCCTCCATCCAATGCGCTATTTTGCCAAGAAAACTTGCAACATAGGGATTATCCCTTCCGTCGGAAAGGCTATAATTGACCCAGCGTTCATCCCTTGCGGAATTGACGAATCCCGCCTGTTCCAGGATCTTCAGATGCTTTGACACCGTGGGCTGTGCAAGCCCCAGGGCATGGGTAAGTTCGCACACGCACATCACCCTGTACTGAAGCATCTTGACAATTTTCACCCTGCTTGCATCAGACATGGCTTTGCAAACCTTGACAAACGCCTTCATATTTACCCCATATTCCCTTTTGGAAAGACCACTTCTTTCCCCCCAAATCCCCCCTGGAAATGACGGACAGAACACCCGTATCGTGGATACCTACTCTTTGACCCAGCAGGATAAGTGCTATAATAATGGGCGTTCAAAAGCAAAACACCAGTGTCGTGGAGATCTACTCTTTGACCTGGGGCGGTGCACTTCCCCGGGTTGTTTTTTCGCCACCCCCATCGCTCTTATTCTCCCGGGGGCGGGCCTTGGCTGCACCCGGGACTTTTTTAGGGGTTGACTTTTTAGCGGATTTTTCATTCGCCTTTTTTGAGGGTGTTGAAGCGGGCGTTGCCTTCGGAGTCGGCTTTGCCGCTTTTTGGGGAACTGGCCGCGTTGGGCTCTTTGGGGGTGCTGTTTTTGTTTCAGGATCAGACGGCTTCTTCGGGGTCGGTTTCACAGGTTTCAAACCATCGTCAAGGACCTTGTCAAGATCAAGGTGGTACCGCACCGGTCCACGGGCCTGCTCTTTTCCGAACCGTGTGTGCAGGGCACAGGCGGATTCGGGATTTGACCATGAAGTTGCAATGGCCACATGGCCCTTGGGAAACGCGGTCACCTCTGCATCCACATAATCAAGGGGCGCAAGTGTCGTCTCCTTTTCCACAAGGTCGTCATGTTCTCCATAGCAGATGAGCCAGGCGATTTTCTTCTCGGCGATCCTTTTGAGGTTCAGCTTTCTGCCGAACATTTTCACTGGCAAGGTACCGTCCTCTGTAATCGGAATGTTGTAGGAGGCAAAGCTCATCTCGGTGACGGCAATGGGAAGGTCTGAGCGCTCGTTCTGGAGCCAGTAATTGAGGGCGGCGGCGGTCTTGCTGATCTTTACCGGCTTGTTGTTTTTGCCGGTAACCATGGCCATATCCCGAAAAAAGGAAACCATGGGCGCCTCGGCCTCGATGCTCCTGAGCTTGTAGACCCAGCCCATGAGCATTCCGTCCGCGACCTTGTTGCCGCTGGGGAGGGTCTTGGTGCCGTAGGTCAGGTCATTAAACTGGGTGGGCAGCGTTTTTAAAAATTTGCCAAGCCCTTGGCTCCGGGTGCCGTCCATGGGGGCCACACAGCTGATAAAGGCGTCAACCAGATCGTCAAGCTCTCCTGACAAAAGATTACACAAGGCAGTGTACCCTCCCTGGCAATACCCGTTCAGGGTCACGGGTTTCCCGTGCTCGGCCTTTATTTTTTCGCAAAATTCGCGGGTATCCAGGGCATCTGCCTCAATGGTCATGGTCTGGAACGCAGGCGTGGTCTCGATATCCTTCATGATGCGAATATAGGTGGGAATCCCCTGGTTGGCGAAACTGTGGGCATAGCTCTTATTTTCGCCGGGAAGAAAGGCGAGGATGTTACTTCCCAGGACATAGGGCGGAATGATGAGCACCGGTTTCATCTTGCCATCGGTCTTGACCGACTTGTCGCTCGGGGCGATGCGATAGACGATAAACCGCTCGGTCTCTGCCAGAACCGGATTCTCCCCCCGTTCAAAGTGAAACCCGTACTCGGGCTCGATATCCCGAATGGCCTGGGGAAATAGCGTTGTGACGTTGTAGATCATCTCGGACTGCCGGGAAACAAAACCGTCCAGCTTTTCGCCCTTGAGATTAAAAACAGTGTTGTACCAGGAAGTCACGCCTTTTTTAAGTTCCCTGTTGTTGTACTCGTCTAGGGCATTCAGGCTTCCTGAAAAGTACCGGCTAAAGATATCCAAGTTGAATTCAAGCAGCCCCATGTAGGCGTTAAAACTTTCCAGGGGCGATTTACTGAACAACCGCGTTATCTCGACGTTGCTGAAGTAGTTGGTGGATATCAACAATGGCAACAGGAATTCGTTGTGATACTTTGAAAAGCCCTGGTAAAACTCCTGGGCCGTGCTGACCTGATCGGCAAAACGGCTTGGCTGGGAGGCCATGTTCCGGACAAGGGTTTCCATTGAAAAGCAGCTAAAATCCACATCACTGGTATGCATAGCATTGTCTCCTATGGGAGTACTGCTTCTGCCGGCAGGAGAACACCTGCCGGCAGGGTCTGGGGTTACTATTTTTTTGCTGTCTTTGCCGAAGTTTCGCTTGCCGGGGTCTCAAACATCTCCCGTGCCTTGGTGAAACTGGTGTCCATGAGGTCCTTGTAATTGGACATGCCCTTCTGACAGGTCTCATTCCAGTAGGAACACATCTTTTTTCCATCCTCCGGAAGCCAGGGGGTCTGGTCCATGGACAGGTTCATCCACGCTTCCCCCTGGGACTGAAATGTTTTCATCAGGTTAAAGGTGTTGTCAAACATCACCTGCTGGAAATCGACCATCTGGGTAAAGGTTTTGTTTGCTTCCATGGGATCTCCTTTATGGTTCTATGGTGCCGTGTTATTTGATGTCAAACAGGTTATCCATGTTTTTATAGCCATCGTCCATGGTCTTCTTGATATCAGTCCTGGCCTTTTTAGAAAACGCCAGGCTGGTGTCCATGGTCTTTTTGCCGTCTGCCGTAATCCAGGGAAGCTGGGTTAAAAAGCTGGTCATCATGGTTTCGGTCTGCTCCTGGACAATGCACATGGCATTGAAACTGTTGTCGAAAACTGATTTTTGAAAACCGACCATCTGTTTTGCAAGTTTTGTTGTTTCCATAATCGTGACTCCTTTTTGGGGTTAATTAAACGCTTTTTCGGGGTTAATCAAACAAAGCGAAACGATAACGAGTATCCATCCTGGGGGAGTTGATCCGCTGAACACTGTCACACCAGACACAGGATCGTTTAACACTTTGTATTGACGGTTTTTTAAATTTGCCGGGATATTTCGTACACCGAACTGAAGGGGGCGTTTGCCACGGCATCGTTCTTCTGCGTTTCTGTTTCGTATGCCACATAGTAAGGGTGCGGAATCCGGTTGTCAAGGGAAAAATGATGCATCGCACAATTTTAATATTCCATACGATAAATTTGACTATTCCACCAATAATCGCTTTAATATCGATGGGTTACCCACGCATTTGTCATGAAAAATTAGCCATTGACATCAACAATGTTGCGCTGTAAGATGCAACAATAAATTGAAAATTTCAAGTTCGCAACGTCATAAGGTTCAATACTTCCCAAGCTCGTTATAGTGCCAGTTAAACAGCATCTTTATTATTAAATAACGTTCACGCGAACCAGGGGAAAAATAGAGTGGCCAATACCATACGCATAAAAAAATATCCCAACCGAAGGCTCTACGACACGGGGAAAAGTGCCTATGTCACCCTCCAGGATGTCTCGGACTCGGTCCGGAAAGGACACAAGATCGAGGTCGTTGACGTAAAAACCGGAGAAGACGTCACCGCCTTTATCCTGACCCAGATCATCATGAACAAGGCCAAGGAGGCCGACTCCCTGCTGCCTGTATCCCTTCTCCACCTGGTCATACAGCACGGTGAAAACATTCTCCACGATTTTTTCGATCGGCACCTTGAAAAGACCATGGAGAACTACCTGGAATACCGAAAAGCGATGGATGATCAGGTCCATGCCTATCTTGAGATGGGCATGGATTTTTCAAACCTTGCCGAAAAGACCTTAAAGGAGTTGGATCCCATGGGGTTCTTTTCCGCGACCTTGGGAAACAACGACGATAAAAAGTAATGTTGAGCGATTTTCTTTTTTAACCGAACAACGGAGCCGTTCATGACAAAACAGCAGACCCGCACAAACGTGCACGAGGATCTTGTCTCTTCGTGGATGAACATGGCCACCAGTTTCTGGGACAATGCAGCAAAGGTTCAAGACCTGGGCGGTGTCCCCCCGGGAAACCCTGGCAGCAAAGAATCCCAGGGAACAAAAAACAACAATGCCTACAAAAAATTTGAGACCTGGCAAACCACTTGCAATAATCTCACCTCCTTCCTGAAACTGATGACCCGTCCCGAGAACCAGGAATCGGCCACCAAGGGCATGGGTAGCCTCTACGAAATGCTGCTCCAGATGTCGGGGGACTCGGCAGAACACACCATGGAGTTCCAGGAGCAATTCCTCAACACCCTCACAGCCATCGGCCAACGGACAAAGGCCTACGACTTTGAAGAGATCGACCAGAACATGTTTGAGTCATTTCGCACCCTTTACGAACAGGAGTTCCAAAAATATCTCCACATTCCCCAGCTCGGCCTGCCACGATTCTACCAGGAGCGGATCGCCACCCTCATGGACAAATTCAACCTCTTCCACTTGCACCTGTCCGAGCTGGGCTATCTCTTTTCGGTTCCCATAGAGAAGGCCAACCGGGTAATGCAGGATAAAATGGAAGGGATGCTCGACAAGGGCGATTTTTTCGACGACACGAGCAAGGGATATGACGAATGGATGAAGGTCCTTGAAGGGCACTACATGGTGCTGCTCAAATCCGAGAAATACACAACGGTTCTCAAGAAGACCATCGGCTCCATGGCAGACTACAGAAATGCCCGGGACGAAGTGCTCTGCCACGTGTTGAAACTGCTTCCCATCCCCACAAACCGGGAAATGGACGAAGTTTACAAGGAACTCCACACCATGAAAAAACAACTCAAAGCACTTTCAAAAGAGATCGCCCAGCTTACCGGGAAGTAATCTTCAGAGGAGACACCACCATGCCAACCCCCACGATTCCAGTGGATCTGATTCTGAACAATCTGTCAAAACAGCAGAAGACCACTAAAAAACGCATCAAAAAGGGGCGGGAGCTTTTGATCGGAGAACTTGAGACCGATCTTGCCACCACCCCCTACGACATCGTTTACACAGAGGACAGGGTCAGACTCAAGCACTACAAGCCCGAGACCTCAACCAGCAAAACACCGCTCCTCGTGGTCTATGCCCTGATCAACCGGGAGACCATGCTGGATCTCCAGCCCGAAAGGAGCGTGGTGGAGACCCTTCTGGAAAAGGGACTCGATGTGTATATGATCGACTGGGGCTATCCCACCCGGAAGGACCAGTACCAGACCATCGGCGACCATGTAAACGGCTACATGGACAACATCGTCGACTTCATCATTGCGAAAACCGGCGAACCAAAGATCAACCTCATGGGCATCTGCATGGGCGGCACCTTTTCCGTAATCTATTCGGCCCTCCACCCGGAAAAGATAAAGAACCTGGTCACCACGGTGACGCCCACCAACTTTGACACGGACAAGGGACTGCTCCACATCTGGCTGAAGAACACGGCCGCCGATCTGTTGGGTAACACCTACGGCAACATGCCCGGGGATCTCATGAACCTGGGATTTCTCCTGCTCAATCCGGCCCGACTCATGATCGACAAGTATGTAGGGTTCTTCAACAAAATGGACGACAAGGTGTTTGTCGAAAACTTCATCCGCATGGAGAAATGGATATTTGACAGCCCGGATGTGCCGGCGGCCACCTTTAAGCAGTTTATCAACGACTGCTACAAGAAAAACCTTCTCATCCAGAACAAGATGGAGATAGACGGCGACCGGGTGGACCTGAAGCAAATTACCATGCCGTTGCTGAACTTTTACGGAAAATACGACCATCTGGTCCCCCCCGAGGCCTGCGAACTCCTGACCGGGGAAGTGGGCGCCACCGACACCGAGGACATCTGTTTCAAGACCGGCCACATCGGCATCTATGTGAGCAGCAAATGCCAGGCAGGATTCGCGCCCAAGATCGTAGAGTGGTTAAAAGAAAGGGAATGACCATCAATCAACCCGAATGGAGAGCTCAATGAGAAACTGTAACGCCTATTTTAAGACCTTTTGTCGCATCAGCAATTCCATGCAGCGCACCTTTGAAATGGAAGAGGTTCTCGATCTCATCGTCAACAGCGCCGTCCAGGCCATGGACGCAAAGGCAAGTTCCCTGTTCCTGAAAAACGGAGACAAGGAGGTGTTTCTTCCGGTGGCCCAAACCGGCCTCTCCGACGCCTATGTCCATGCGGCGCCGGAAAAGGCCCAGGCCCTGACCAAGGACATCCTGAAGCAGGGGGGATACCTTGCCGTCAAGGATGCCACCTCAGACCCGAGAATCGAACACCATGCAGGAAAAAAGTCCGAGGGGATCGCATCCATCCTTGTCGTCCCTGTCATTGCGGAGGGCAATGCCATCGGCACCCTATCCCTCTACACGGCGGAGCCCAGGGAGTTTGACAAACTCGAAATCGATTTTTTAAGCGCCCTGGCCGACCAGGGCGGAATGGCGATCCAGAAGGCCCGTTTCATCAAGCGAAAGAAAAGCAATGCCGAACTGCTCCTCACCATTACAGAGGATCTCAATTCATCCCTGGATATCAAGCATATCCTGCATATCATGTCGTCGGAAATCGCAGAGGCGTTCAACGTCAAGGGCACCTCAGTCAGGCTCATGGACGAGGAGAAAAAAGAGCTGAAGCTGATGTCCAGTTACGGCCTGAGCGAAAGCTACCTGAACAAGGGACCGGTGTCGGCCGACACCCTTACGCCCTCCCTTTCAAACACCATGATGCGCATCAACAACGGTGACGGCAGAACCATTGACTACCTTGCGGAGAAAAAAAAGGAAGGGATCGTCACCATGCTGAACCTGCCCATCACCGTCAAAGAGGAAATCATCGGCATCCTGAGGGTCTACTGCGGGGAGGACAGGAACTTTTCCGAAGACGCCGTGACCCTGTTGAGCTCCCTTGCACGCCTTGGGGGACTTGCCATCCTGAACGCCTCCATGTACCTCCAGCTCCAACAGGACAAGGAGAACCTGGAAAAAGAGATCTGGAGCCACCGCTCCTGGTTCTACCCCCCCAACTTAACCTGGACAAGCCGGACCCAAAGCGTTTTTTTAATTCTCTTGCCAAAATAACGCGAAGACCAGAGATAAAAACCTAAGGAGACACTGTGACAGGAAAAACCATTGAGGAGCTGAATCCCGGGGATTCAGCCCAGTTCACAAAGACCGTGGCCGAGTCTGACATCTACCTTTATGCAGGCATCAGCGGAGACCTCAACCCGGCACACATCAACCAGGAATACGCATCAAACACCTTTTTCAAGGCCAGAATCGCCCATGGCATGCTCTCGGCCGGATTCATCTCCGCCGTCATCGGCATGAAGCTTCCAGGCCCCGGTACGATCTATAGGGAACAGCATCTCAAGTTTATGGCGCCGGTTTACATCGGGGACACCATCAGCGCAACCGTCGAGGTGCTCGAAATCGACCTGGAAAGGAAAATAGTCACCCTTGCCACCCGCTGCTTCAACCAGGACAAGACCCTGGTCCTCGACGGCGGAGCCGTGGTCAGTCCACCCAGAAAAAAATAACCGGTCGGTTGCCCAAAGCCACGGTGGGAGAGCTACCCGTTGACAAACGCCACATTGTGGTATAACCTCTTTCCATAATTCGATTTTCACCAAGCGAACCCTTAAGAAAAGAGCGATTATGGAGAAACAGCAGTTCAAGGAAATCAGAGCGAGGCTCAGCAAAACCCAGAAGGAGATGGCCCAGCTCATCGGGACATCGATCAAGGCGGTACACAGCTACGAACAGGGATGGCGACGGGTCCCCCACCATGTGGAACGGCAGCTGCTGTTCCTGCTCTTCAGGCGAAACGAGAACAATGGAAATACAGAAAAATGCTGGGATATCCTTGAATGTCCCCAAGAGCTCCGGACCCAATGCCCTGCCTGGGAGTTTCATTCCGGGGACCTGTGCTGGTTTATCAACGGAACCATCTGTAGCGGCAAGGCCCATAAGACCTGGCAAGACAAGATCGAGGAATGCCGGGGCTGCCCTGTTTTCGCAAAGCTGTTCAAGCCCAACCAGGACGTCGACAACAAAGAGCTTCGCCTGGGCTGCCCTGTTCTCCAGGAATGACAACTAAGGCGCTCCTGCCTTTCCGGCCCCTGGTAAACCCAGGGGCGGGTCAACGTAACTCAATCAGATTTCACCAACAATCCTGCAAGGGTGGCCCCGGTGATGGCCACGCTCTCCATGTCCAGGCAGGACTCGACGGTACGGTCGTACAGGAGGGTACAACTGGAAGGAAACTCCTCATCCCTGTCGTTGAAGTTGACCACCAGGGGAGCGTTTGGCAGCATGGGGAGTTCCATGGAAAGATCGTAGGATGAAGAGAAGGTCGATGCCTTTGCCCCAAGCGCCCGGCATCGTGCAAAAAGCAGGTCAACCTTTCCGTCAAAAGCCCGTTCCACAACCTGGGTGGCCGTTGAAGCAAAATAGGTGACAAGGGGACCTGCATCGGCAAAATCCTTGAAGCTTCGCCACTCACCTCGGGGAATGGGCCGTGCCTCCGGCGCCATGAGAATATACTTCAAAAGAACAACGCTGATAGCGAAACCCGGGGTTGTCCCCTGGGGACCCTTCACCCCTGTTGACGAGACCGTGTATTCCCGGTTGAAATAGGAAATCAAAAGTCCGTTGTCACGGATTTCTCCGCCAAGAATCACGGCAATTCTTCCAAGATCCAAGCCTGATATCTCCTGAAGATAATTTTCATAGGTCTCCTTAAACACCCCTGCTTTTTCCGTCGTCATATTTTCTCCCTGTGCCTGAACGATTAATGTCTCAACCTTCGAATTTTACCACTTTCCCATGGCATCCGTGCACGCTTACGTCCGAAGGTTGAGTGAACGCGATCCCCGGTTCCTGCGCCACTCTATCACAGGCGGTCCGTTTTTTTCAACAAAGGGAAGTGAAGGGTTCTCCTGTTCAAAAACCATTTTCCCCTTGTCTCCCCCCAAAGGTCTGTTGTAGACTTCAGGGATAGATCATCATCAAACAGATCCTGGCACTGCACATATTAACAAGACGAGCCATTCGCCATGAAAATAAACCAAAAATGGGCGCTCCTGGCCTGTGTTATTTTCCTTCTCCTCTTCTTTGATCAGGTTCCGTGCATTACGCCAAACGCTTATTCCCAGGACAATCTCCAGGTTGACCCGTTCCTGTCCTTCTGGAATGGAAAAACCGCGCTTGCCATGATGGGAGGAATATCCGCCCTCTGCATTCTTCTGCTGCTCCTGTGGCGCCACAGGACGGTGATCGCCATGAACCAGCGTCTGCAACAGTCGATAATGGAGCGAAAAGAGGTTGAAACAGCCTTGGGCGCATCCGAGGAAAAATACGCCACCGTTGTGGAACAGGCCAGGGACGGCGTGCTTGTAGTCCGGGACGGGGCCATTAAATTTGCCAACGCCACCATTAGCGAAACCACGGGCTACACCATCCCGGAGGTGATGGCGCTCCCCCTTCTTGATCTTATCGCCCCTGAATTTCAGGAAACAGTGGTTGAACACTATACAAAACGGATCAACGGGGAGCGGGTCTCTTCAATTTACGAGGTCGTTATCCTGTGCAAGGATGGCACACGGAAACCAGTGGAACTATCCGCAAAACGGATCATTTACCAGGGCAAAGTCTCATCCATGGCCATTGTCCGGGAGATCAGCGACCGAAAAAAGGCTGAAAAGGAGAAGGAGGAGCTAAAGGAAAAATTAAACCAGGCATACAAGATGGAGGCCATCGGCACCCTGGCAGGCGGAATTGCCCATGACTTCAATAACATCCTCTCCATCATCATCGGCTACACCGAGATGGCCATGGAAACCCTTTCCGACGAAAAAAAAACCCGCAACAGCCTTGTGGAGATTCTGGAGGCGTCGAACCGTGCCAGGGAACTTGTCAAGCAGATCCTATACTTCAGCCGGAAGCACGATCCTAGGTCCAGGGAGATCGCCCCCCAGACGATTATTGAGGAAACCTTGAGGCTTCTCAGGGTAACCATCCCGACCACCGTTAAGATTGTTACCAAGATCGATCCCGAATGCGGCAATATCCTTGCCGATCCCACCCAGATCCACCAGGTGGTGACAAACCTTGCCACTAACGCCGTCCACGCCATGGGGGAAAAGGGAAAACTGACCATCACCCTCAACCAGATCCATCTCACCAAAGGCGATCTTTCCCACAGGCCGGACATGGATTCGGGAGACTATGTCCGCCTCACGGTGAGCGATACCGGCCCGGGGATCTCCCCCGAAACCATTGATCGGATCTTTGAGCCCTTTTTCACCACCAAGGCAACCGGTAAGGGCACTGGCATGGGACTTGCCATGGTCCATGGCATCGTCATGGCTGGCCACGGCATGGTCACCGTCAGGAGTGACCCTGGAAAGGGAACCGCATTTGATGCCTATTTTCCGGTATCAGACCGTCCTGTGGTGTCCATCCCGTCAACCAGCCCCCCCCTTCCCACGGGCAACGAACACATCATGCTGGTGGACGATGAGCAGGCAATAGTCACCCTTGGGCGCCAGATGCTCGAACGCCAGGGGTATCGGATCACCACATCCACGGACAGCCGCCAGGCCCTTGAAGCCTTTCGATCCGGGCCCGACGATTTCGATCTGATCATCACGGACCAGACCATGCCCCACATGTCGGGAATCGAATGGACCCAGAAAATACTGGCCAACCGGTCCGACATCCCGGTGATCCTCGCCACGGGCCACAGCTCGATGATCTCCCAGGAGACCTTCAAGGAACACGGATTTCGAGAACTCATCATGAAGCCGTTTTCAAGAAAAGAACTTGCATTGGCTGTGAGAAAAGTACTTGATGGGAAATAATAAAGAGAGGAAAAGAACCTTGATGTAAACGATCCTGTAAATTTTTGTTTACACCTGTCAACATTGTTGGACGGCTCTGCAGGTCTGCACTGCAGAGCCCTCCCATCATCAAGTGAGGTATTCATGGTTCAGGGCCTGGTTGGGTGAAACCGCCCCCGAATCACTCTTAACTCATACGCAAGATGCATGCCGCACAAAACAACCCTCCCGCCGATCTCCAATAACAGTTGACAATCATTCCCTGACGTAGCAAATATGGTCTACCTGCCGGGCCTTGGAACCCTGCAGAGGGGAGCCGCCAGGTGAGAGAAGCGGAACAGATCCTGTGCATACAACTCAACCTGGACAAGCCCGAACCAAAGCGTTTTTCTGATTTTCTTGCCAAAACAACACGGAAATCAAAGCTAAAAACCTATAAGGAGGGGAGTATGAGCGAATACGAATTTTATCTTGTGGAAAAGCGGCCGCCCGTTGCCTGGGTCTATCTCAACCGTCCGGAAAAGAAAAATGCCATGGGGCCTGCCGCCTGGCAGGAACCCGAAGCCATTTTCAGCGAGCTTGACAACGATCCTGAAATCAGGGCCATTGTGATCGCGGGAAAAGGCGCCTGCTTCTCCGGGGGAATCGATCTCATGGACATGATGCCGGCACTTCCGGAACTCATGGACCCGGAGCAAAAGGGGGGCGTCAAATGGAAATTGCTGCCCAAGATCAAGGCCCTCCAGGCAGCCATCTCCTCGGTGGAAACCTGTAAAAAACCGGTCATCGCCGCCATCCACGGCTATTGCATCGGCGCAGGCCTGGACCTGGCAACGGCCTGCGACATCCGGCTCTGTTCAGAGGATGCCCTGTTCTCGTTGCGGGAGGCGGCCGTGGGATTTGTTGCCGACGTTGGGGTGCTCCAACGACTCCCCCTGATCGTGGGCCAGGGCCATACCCGGGAACTTGCCTTTACGGCAAAGAACATCACGGCCCAACGGGCAAAGGAGATCCTTCTGGTCAACGACGTTTACGAGACCCGGGAGACCCTGTTTGACAGCGCCGAAGCCCTTGCCCAGGAGATCGCCGCCCAATCGCCCCTGGCAGTCCAGGCATCCAAGGATGTGCTCAACTATGGCGTGGGTAAATCCGTTGAGGACGGTCTCAAATATGTGGCAACCATCAGCGCCAACATCATCCCGTCCAATGATTTAATGGAGGCGGTCACCGCATTCATGGAGAAGCGCAAGCCCAAATTCACCGGCTCTTGACACCGGCCAAAGCCTGATACCGGGGCGTGCCCCCCTGCAACCGGGGCGGCCCCGAAACAAGACATGACCCTTGGGAAGAACATCAATCCCTAGGCAAAACCCCTTCAACGGTTAGAGTTTTTTCAATAGCTGGTTGGCGGCCGTGAGTACCGGATCCCACACCGGACCAAAGGGAGGGGCATAGGCAAGGTCGGCCTGGGCAAAGCCTTGCACATCCATGCGGTTATGCAGGGCAACGGCAGGGGCATTAATCCGGTGGGCCACCCCGCCGTGCCCCACCATCTGAACGCCCAAAAGGCGCCCTGTGCGACGGTCTCCGGCCATGGCCGTGTAAATGGTGGAGGAGCCTTTGTGGCCGTGGGCCTTTGACCGGGTCTTGACCACCACCTCCACCGGGTCAAACCCGGCCGCTTTTGCTTCCGTTACCGTGAGACCGGTACGGGCGATCTCCAGGGAGAAGAGCTTGAAAACGGCCGTTCCCACCACCCCGGAAAGACGGGTCTCGACCCCGCAGACATTGTCAGCAACGGCCCAGCCGGCCCTGTTGGCCCTGAGAGCCAGGGGGATCCAGCACTTCCCACCGGTGACCACATGGATGGCATCGGCACAATCCCCTGCCGAATAGATGTGGGGGTCGGAGGTCTTGAGCCGGGCGTCCACGGCAACGGCACCAGAGGGACCGATGTCCAGGCCGGCATCCTTTGCAAGGCGGCTGTTGGGTTTGACCCCCGAGGCCAGGATAACCATATCGGCGTCAAGGTCCAGGGTGTCGCACACCACTTTGAGGGAACCGCTATTGGGCCGGATGGCCTTGATTCCATGCCCCGGATGGATAACCACCCTATTGCGGGCCAACTCCTGTTCCACCACATCTGAAAGTTCGGGGTTCATCCAGGGCAGGAGCACGGGACCGGGCTTGACCATCTCAACCGCAATGGATCTGGCACACAGGGCTTCGCACATCTCAAGTCCGATGTAGCCCATGCCGATGATCACGGCCCGCTTGACACGCCTTGAACCAATAAAATGCTTGATTTTCCGGCCATGCTCCAGGTTCTTCAAAGGAAATACCCCGGGAAGGCCGACCCCGGGAATCTCCGGCATGACAGGCGAGGCCCCCGTGGCGATGAGAAGCGTGTCATAGCTTAAGGTGAAACGGTTATTGTCAGGCCCAACAACCGTGACGGTCCTTGAGACCGGATCAACGGCTTCGGCCCAGTGGCCGCATCGAAGATCGATCTTGTTGGTGTTGATAAATGTATCGGCCGCCCTCACCACCAGCGCATCCATGCTGGTGGCCGCATCCGCAATGTTGTAGGGCATTCCGCAGGCGCTGTAGGAGACATCCATGCTCTTTTCAAGGACCACGACATCAAGGTTGCGGTCCTTTCTCTTTGCCTTGCTTGCCGCGCTCATGCCTGCGGCATCTCCTCCAATGATCAAAAATCTCATGGGCCCTCCTTGGTTGATTGGGGTCATAATTGGGGCCAGACCTGGCTTATTGCCCTTTTTGCCATGACCCGTCAATAAAACTGAAGTGCGAAAGTTGAATCCATTCTCTATTACTACAGCTTTTCATCCCAGTCAAACTCCCGGGAGGTGACCGCATCCTCAAGGCGCAGGATCTTTCTTTCAAGGCGCTTGAACCGGCTGTTCAGCACCCTTAAGGCCGCCTTTCTGGAAGTGACATAGTTGTCATAGAAATCCCCCTCCTCCTCGGACTCGATGGGAGTGACGGGCTCAGGTTTCATGGTGAAAGCCGCCAGCAGATAGAGACCGATCACGGGCCATAACCCACTGGCAAAGAGCATCACCACCATCACCACCCGGACCCAGAAGACCGACAGGTCAAACCGGTCACCCACCCCCCGGCAGACGCCCATCACCACCCCGTTCCTGGAGCGATAAAGGCCCTGGCCCAGATTTGCAAATTCCTTGTTCCAGGAATGCCCCCCGGGCCCCCTTCTGCCATAGCCGGAACGACCGTTACAACTTTTTTTAAAACGCCCCCTCATCACCCCTCCTTTTTCTGTCGCTCCATGAGGATGGTTTCAAGGGAATCCACCCTCTCCTCCATCCGGGAGAGTCCCTGGTAAATCTCCTGGATCATCCGGGTCTCCTCGCTTTGATCGGTTCCCCCTCCGGTCCCAAGGCCGCCCCGCATCATTTTGACAACCAGGAAAAAGACACCGCAGACAACGGCCAGGACAAGAAGCCCCCCGACAAACATGAATCCCAAGAAACATAACCCTTTCATTTTCGCCACCTTTCCGGGTTTAGGGGTTGATCATCCGTCATACTTCACGTCCCCTTTTTCCTTGCCCGGGCGGGCGGATTTCAACGCAGCCAATTCCCGCTCGACACCATCGTCCGTGGCCAGGGATTCGAACTGCTCGTCCAGGCTCGGCTTGCTCCCGAAATTGACCAGATCGGCCTCAGCCTCCATGCGATGGATGCGATTCTCAAGATCATCGAATTTAGTCAGGGTATCTGAACTGTCCATGCGCCGAATTTCTTCCTGGGCCCGCCGCTTCTTCCTGGCATGGATGTGGCGCTGGACAAGCATCCGCTTTTTCTCCCTGGAACTCAGGAGTTTTTCCTCCAGCTGGACGATATCCTCCTGGTACTGGCTGACAAGGGCTGCGTGCTCCTCAAGTTCTTCGTTCAAAGCGTCGACAATGGCGGCAAACCTGCGCCGCTCCAGCAGTGCCTCCCTGGCAAGGTCATCCCGGCCCTTGGAGACGGCAAGCTCGGCTCGCCCTGCCCAGTGGTCCATCCGGGTTTTGGCCTTTTCCAGGCTCTGCCGGGCTCTTTTTTTGCTGGCCATGGCCCCTGCGCAGGAGGATTTAAGCTCCACAAGGGTGTCTTCGATCTCACGGATCATCAGCTTGATCAATTTCTCAGGATCCTCTGCACTGTCGAGCATGGCATTGATGTTCGCACTCACAATATCCCTGAATCGTGTAAAAATTCCCATGATAGGTTCTCCTTATGTTACGGGTTTAATATCAATATAGCAGGATCCGTGCCAACAAAGGCAACGGCTGAAACCGCCCGAATATCAAGGGGTTGCCCCTTGACACCCACCCACGACCAATGGTAAAGATAAACACATTATGGTAAATTCAACCAAAGGTGAGCAAAAATGACCACATCCCGGGAAGCCCTCGGCCAGTCAGAGGCCTTTCTCGATTTCCAGGAACGCCTCTCCAGGGTCGCCCCCATCGACCGGCCCGTGCTGCTGCTTGGGGAACGGGGAACCGGCAAGGAACTTGCCGCAACACGGCTCCACTTCCTCTCCCGGCGCTGGCAGGGCCCCTTTGTCACCCTCAACTGCTCCTCCCTTGCCCCTTCCCTGGTCGAAACAGAGCTGTTCGGCCATGAAAAAGGGGCGTTTACCGGGGCGGACAAGCGCCGCACAGGACGATTTGAGGCGGCCCACAACGGCACCCTCTTCCTGGATGAGATCGGGGCCATCCCCATGGAAGCCCAGGAAAAGATCTTGCGGGTGGTGGAGTACGGCTCCTTTGAGCGGGTGGGCAGCTCGGTACCCATCGAGGTGGACGTAAGGATCATCAGCGCCACCAATGCCAACCTCTCCAGGCAGTGCGAGACCGGCAGGTTCAAGCCGGACCTCCTTGACAGGCTCAGCTTCGAGGTCCTCTTTCTTCCCCCCTTGCGCCAAAGGAGCGGGGACATCCTCCTCCTTGCCAACCACTTTGCCCAGCGAATGGCCCATGAACTAAGAATAGAACACCTTCCGGCCTTCTCGACACAAGCGGCAAGGGCCCTGGAAACCCACCCCTGGAACGGCAATGTCCGGGAACTTAAAAACGTTGTGGAGCGGGCCGTCTACCGCTCCCATGACCGGACAATCAAGGAGATCGTCTTCAACCCCTTTGTGTCGCCCTATGGAGAGCTGCCCGGCCCTGTCGAACCGGACCGACACCCCCGGGAACCGGAAAAAGATTTTCCAGACTTCACCACCATGCCCCTTAAATCAGCCGTGGCGACCCTGGAGATTCGCCTGGTAAGACGTGCCCTTTCCCTCGCACGGCACAACCAGAGACGCGCCGCCAACATCCTCGGCCTCTCCTATGACCAATTCAGGGGGATTGTCCGGAAACACGGGGAGAAACTTCGGTAAAAAGCGGCTCAACCACCGGTAAAAACGTCGGCACAACCTTGAAAAAAGCGCCAAGTGTGGTTAGTATAGGTGGCATGCAATTAACCGAGCCACTATATTAAAGGGAGTTTTTTTTAACGTGTTCACAGAAACCATAACCTATCAGGCAGCTTTGATCGCAGGGCTTTTGTCCTTTTTTTCCCCCTGCATCCTGCCCCTTATACCGGCATATTTCAGCTTTATCACGGGACTGACCCTGGATGAACTGACCCTGGATGCCAGGGAGACCAGGAAAAAAGTACTGCTGTCCACCCTGGCCTATGTATGTGGGTTCTCCTTCATATTCATCCTGCTTGGCGCCTCGGCATCGTTCCTTGGGAGCTTCATGGCAAAATACACCTGGCTCATCCGGTATGCGGGCGGCGGCATCGTCATCGTTTTCGGCCTCCACCTGCTGGGAATCATCAACATCAAGGGGCTGAACTTTGAAAAGCGAATCCACGTGGGCGAAAAGCCCCTCCACCTCATGGGGACTTTTGTGATCGGCATGGCCTTTGGCGCGGGATGGAGCCCCTGCATCGGCCCCCTTCTCGGCTCGATCCTCATCGTTGCCGGAAACCAGGAAACCATTTTCCAGGGGATGCTACTCCTGGGCGTCTACTCGGCAGGACTGGCCCTTCCCTTTATTCTCATCTCCCTGTTCATCAACCGGTTGCTTGAGATCATGAAGCGTGCCACCCGGGTACTCATGTACGTCAACAAAGTCTCCGGCATTCTGCTGATCGTCCTGGGGGTGCTGTTGATCACGGACCACCTGGGAATTCTTGCCAGGCTATAACCAAAGGAGTTTCAGAAAATGAAAATAAAGATCGCAACCCTTCTTATCGCCATAATGCTGTTTGCAGTGCTGATTCCCGCAACCGCCCCTGCCGGCGAAATCCGCTGGCAATCCTATGATACGGGCATGGCCATGGCAAAGGATCAGGGAAAAAAAGTGCTGCTCTATTTCCACACAGATTGGTGCGGCTATTGCAAAAAACTGGAAAAGACCACCCTGAAAAAACCGTCGGTGATCGACTATATCAACGATAATTTCATCCCTATCACCGTGGATGGGGACCGGGAAAAGAAGATCACATCCTCCTATGGCGTGCGGGCGTTTCCAACCATCTGGTTCCTGGAGTCCGACCACACAAAACTCAGCAGCCTGCCGGGATATGTGGATGGTAAAACCATGGGCGGCATTCTGAAATTCATCAAGACCGATAGCTACAATACCATGAGCTACAAAGATTTCAAGAAAACCCTATAGGGATATGAGCAGACCATGCCAATCTATGAATACCGATGCGAACGCTGCAACACCACCTTTGAGAAACTGGTGTTTAAAGGCGATGAAACACGGGTAAAGTGTCCTGACTGCGGAAACAAAGCGGTCAAAAAGCTGATGAGCGCTGCAAGCTTCATGGGTCAAAGCATAGGCACCTGTGCCGCAAACGCGCCCAAGGAGTTTTCCTGAGCAGGCTGACCCTTCCGGGGCGGTCCGCCCCGGTCCATACACGCCAGTTGACTTTTGGCCTGGTTTATAAGAGAGTAAAACCGTGTACGAATCCGGGGAGGGGATGATCAACGTCTCCTCCCCTTATTTTTATTTTTTTAACACTTAAGACAAAGGAATGTATAATGATAAAGCTTGAAACCACCATGGGAGAAATCCTGATCGAACTTGATGAAGAGAAAGCCCCCAAGACGTGCGCCAACTTCCTTGAGTACGTAAACGCCGGCCACTATGACGGAACCATATTCCACAGGGTGATCGACGGTTTCATGATCCAGGGCGGCGGAATGACAGAAGATATGGCTGAGAAAACCACCAACGCCCCCATCGAAAACGAGGCGGATAACGGCCTGACCAACGACGCATACACCGTCGCCATGGCAAGAACCATGGATCCCCACAGTGCAACGGCCCAGTTTTTCATCAACGTCAAGAAGAACGACATGCTCAACTTCAAGTCCAAGACCGCACAGGGATGGGGCTATACCGTTTTCGGTAAGGTTGCCAAGGGCCACGGGCTGGTCAACAAGATGAAGGCGGTTGCCACGGGCAACAAGGCGGGCCATGCAGATGTGCCAAAGGAGACCATCACCATCGTCAAGGCCGAAGTTGTTGATGTTGAGTAGGCCCCTGTTATAAATCTTGAGGATGGACAGGGAACCGGTCCGGTTGGGCTGGGTGCCTCTCCCTGTCTATCCCATGGCGTTTAAACAATCTTGAACCGTGCCATCTCGTGGTTCAACCGATCTGCCAACTGTCTCAAGTTGATGGCGCTCTGGTTGACCAGACCGCTGTTTTCCGACATTTCATCCGCCGATACCCGTACCTCCCCCACCTCCTGGGTGATCGTCCTCACATAGCTTGAATTGTCGGACGCCACCGAACCCACCTGGCTGATGGCCTGGGTGGCTGTTGTGATATTATCCATGATATCCTGGGTGGCAACGGACTGTTCTTCCACCGAGGTCGCCGTGACTGAAATAAGATCGTCAACCTCATTGATCACCGAAACAATACGCTTAATATGCGCCACCGCCTCCCGGGTCGTCTCCCGGGTCATGTGGATCCTGGATTCGATCTCCTGGGTTGCCAGGGCCGTCTGTTTTGACAACTCCTTGATCTCGTTGGCCACAACGGCAAATCCCCTGCCCGCCTCACCGGCCCTGGCCGCTTCGATGGTGGCATTCAAGGCCAGGAGGTTGGTCTGTTCGGAAATATCGTTGATGGTCTCCGTAACCTTGGAGATCTCCCGGGCAGCCCCCTCCAGTTCCTCCATCTTGCCGGACGCCTTTGCGGTCAGCTCAACTGCGCTTGCGGAAATGGACAGGGCGGAGGAAGACTGTTCCGAGATCTCACGGATGGTGGACGACATCTGGGCGGTTGCCGAAGCAACCGTTTCGGTATTTCTGCGGGTGGCCTCCATGGCCGTGCCCACCTTGCTCACATTGGTTCCAAGCTTCTGAATGGTGGCACTGGAACTCTCGGACCGTTGGGAGGTTGTTGCTGCTGCCTCGGTCATGGTGCCGGACAAGGCGATCAGTTCCTGGGAGGCGTTCACCAGAAGCGCCATGCTCCCCTTCACCTCTTGTATCATGGCCCCCAGGCTATCGCTGGTGGCGTCCATGGCATGGGCCAGCTCTCCGAACTCATCTGTTGCATCGCTGCCGGACCGCTCGGTAAAATCCCCTGTGGCCATTCTCTTTGCATGGGCAACGGCGGACGCAACCGGAACAAGGATGGACCGGGACAGAAGATAGACGATGAAAAGGCCCGCCACCAGGGAACCCAGTGCCAAGGCCTGAACCCCCCTGAACAGGGTTTTCTCCGCACCTTGGGCAGACGCCATGGCGTCCGAAGCCTCTGTCCGGGCAAGGGTTATGAATTCGCTGGTAAACCGGTCAAGCTTTTCTCCAAACGCTTTCCCCTCCGTTAGCACGAGGTCATCGGCCTCGATGATGTTCCCCTCAATGGCATAGTCCAGGACCCTCTTCTGGAATGCCTGCCACTCTTTGAACAGGGCCATTCCCCGATCCAGCTTTTCCACGTCTTCCCCCTCGCACACGGCCCGCACTGCGGAAAAGAGTTGATCGATCCTAACATTCTTCCCCTCAATTTCCGTGACCATTGCCCCCAACACCTCTTCGTCCGCGTCCGAGGACTGGGAAAGTAGGAACTGTATCTTGGACATGGTGGCATCGATCTGCAATATGTCGGTGCTCTTGGCATAGGAGTTGGTGTAGAGTTTTTTCATGGCGCTGGAAATCGACCGGGTACCCATCAAGGAAAAGCTGATGGTCACAACAAAAAGGATAACCAGTGTTCCGAATCCCAACCCCAGTCTGACACGGGTCTTCAAGCGGTTCAACGACATTTTTTTAAAACTCCTCTATGTTACTGTTTCATTGAAAGGCAGTGACGCTACCAGATAAAAGATAGCCTTGCAAGGGATAATCCCAACACGCTTTTAGCTGTTTTCCTTTCATGGTTTCTATTTTAGATTTTTCCGTAAACAGTCAGCCCCACAACTATAAGCCCTTTTAAATAAATTTGAAAAGAATTATATTCAAACAAGTGGCCTCCCGGAAATGACAGCAATTGAGATGTTGTCCGTTTCGTTAAAATACTGAACTGAGCCACAAGTCGTTTATTCATTTCAATATTGTTCCCTCCTTTGTCTATATGGAAGGCAGGCCATGGATATGGGCATTGGGCGCTTCTGGGCATTATTGTATGGGATTTTACTTACCTGGGACACCCAATCACTTCCCCTTGCGGAACCCATCCTGCTTATTGATCTGCGTTACTTTTTTACCACCTTAACCACACTCGGATATGGTGACATCGCGCCGTCATCCGGGGTTGCAAGGGACCTTGCCGTGTTGGAAGCGATCTTTGGTCAGTTATATGTTGCAATATTGGTTGCCCGCATCCTAGGATTACATTCAATAAAGCGCCCACATCCTTGAAAAACTGTTGTTTTTCTGGTAACCCTTTTACATGGAATAAACAATCATGGGGGGAACATGGAATCGATTCTGGCCGAATACCACCAAGAGACCAACGAAATCACCATCCAGGAAGGCGCGAAACAGGAGAACTGGGTTGAGGTATGCGCCCGGTTCAATGATGACGTTCAACGCATCTGTGACGTAACAACCCTAGAGAACTTCACCGGGCTCTACCAATGCTTTGATGACGACAACAAGGGCGTTTTCTACCTGGTGAACGAGGACAAGCGCCTGTTCAAGATCCGGAGAAAGCACTTTCTAAGCAACATCGGTAAGGGCGAAAACAGCCGGTAACATCTCCCATCTGCGTGGCAAGCGCCACGCAAACAGCCGGTTGTATCAGTTCAGCCCCTGGACCAAACCGTGGTTGAACTCCCGTTCATGCATCCCGATCAGGTAGAGCAGCCCGTCCAGCCCCACGCTGGAGATGGCGTTGCTGGCCTTTTCCCTGACAATGGGTTTTGCATGGAAGGCAACCCCCAGGCCTGCGATGCTGATCATGGGAAGATCGTTTGCCCCGTCCCCCACCGCGATGGTCTGTTCGATGGAGATTTTTTCCTTTTTAGCGATCTCCTGGAGCAGGAGTGCCTTTTTCTCTCCGTCGATGATCTCGCCTGACACCTCGCCGGTCACCACACCGTCCCGTATCATGAGTTCGTTGGCATACACATAGTCAAACCCGAGGCATTCCTTCAGATAATCGCCAACAAAAGTAAATCCGCCGGAGAGGATGCCGAGCTTGTAGCCAAGGCCCTTGAGGGTCCGGGCGACGAGGCGGGCCCCTTCGGTCAAAGGAAGGGTCTCGATGATCTTTCCAAGTTCGCTCTCCTTGAGCCCTTTGAGCAGGGCCACCCGTTGCCTGAAGCTCTCCTTGAAATCGATCTCCCCTGCCATGGCCGAGGCCGTGATGGCAGCCACCTGCTCCCCAACCCCTGCGAGGGTTGCAAGTTCGTCGATCACTTCAGTCTGAATCAGGGTGGAGTCCATATCAAACACCACAAGCTTCCGGTTCTTGCTGTAGATAT
Source organism: Desulfobacterium sp. (assembly GCA_016342325.1). Lineage (GTDB taxonomy): Bacteria > Desulfobacterota > Desulfobacteria > Desulfobacterales > Desulfobacteraceae > Desulforapulum. The sequence continues at coordinate 63,762 of JAEINR010000019.1, read as the reverse complement.
TGTCCACATGAAAGGAGATATCGATGCCCATCTCCTGGGAGATCTCCATGAAACTGCCCCGCATGGCCCGAATATCGGTGGGCGAACCGCTCACGGAGAGCTGGATGCTGGCCCTTGGGTTTTCCTGGTCTTTCCCAAGGGAGATCCGGCCCGTCAGCCGAGTCATGCTGTCGATGTTGAGATCGTTGGCCGCCACCACCGCGGCCACCCTGGATATCTGACGGGCAGAGATCTTCTTGCCAAGAAGGGTGATGATGCGCCGCTCCTTTCCCTGGGCCGCAACCCAGGTTTCATAATCCTCCGGGTCCACATGCTTGATGTCTATGGCAAGCCCCAGCTTGTGCCCCTCAAAGAGCATGTCCTTGAAAATGGCCGAAAAATCCTCCGCCCTTGGAATTTCCACCAGAATCCCCAGGGAGATGTGTTCATGGATGACGGCCTGGCCGATATCGAGGACATTGACGTTGTATTCTCCAAGGATACTCGTGAACGTTGAATCGAGTCCTTTTCTATCCAGTCCGGTAATGTTGATCAATGCGATCTTGCTCATCAAAGACACCCTTTGTCAATTGCATGGCCTGTGGCCGAATCAGCTCAACAGCGTTTCGAGGTTACAGTCAGCCCCCCATACTGCAAGGGAGTGCATCTGATATAGTATGGTCATTGACAATACTCAAGGAAAAATTGAGACCGCCTCCCAGTCCCACAGGGTCAATCGTATTTAACCCCAACCCCATAGCCGTAGATATCGGGATCGGAGATCCTGCTGCACCACCTCACCCTTGCGGTCTTGACCGTGAACGCCTCGGGGGAATAATAGAGGTCGGGAAAAGGATTTTCGATCTTGATGCGGATGTTGTCGCCGGGTGTGAGGGGAAGCAGGGTTTCAAAATACATGCCGTCCACACAGGTGTTGTACATTTTTGCGCAACGCTCCCCTTCCTTGTCTGAGTATAGGATGGGAACCTCGATATACCGTCTGGGATAGTTTCTCTTTAATGTGGTTTCCATTTTACACCTCCTGTTTAAAAAAAGATTTTTATAAAGAAGAAAGTGCAATTAGAAAAACAAAGGGGAGAAAAACGACGCAAAGCACGATGCACCCTGTCAACAGCAGCGGGTTTTCCAAAGATGGGAGTCCGATGAATCACGCCCTTCTTTAAGTTGGTTTATTCTACCACGGTTTTTTTGAAAATGTACACAAAAAACAGGGCGGGTAAAAACAGGTCAAACCAGTGCAATTATTCAACAATTCCCCTGAGGATGGCATCGAGTTTCGGGGCGGCATTTTCGGCTGTTTTGATGATGGCATCCACCGAGGCCTTTTCCGGATGATCGGGATCGTTGATGTTGGTAATCACGGAAAGCCCCAGAACCTTCATGCCGGCGTGAACACCGGCAATGTTCTCCATCACCGTGGAGAATCCCACGGCATCGCAGCCCGCTATCTTCAAGAAACGTATCTCAGCAGGCGTTTCAAGGGAGGGCCCCAGGAGCCCAGCATAGACACCGGTCCTGACCGTGAAGCCGGCCCGTTTGGCGGCATGTTGAGCAGACGCAACAAGGCCGGCATCGTAGGCATGGACCATGTCCGGAAAGCGGTCGCCCCAGGCCTCGTTGTTGGTTCCCACAAGGGGGTTTGCACCGGTCATATTGATGTGGTCCCGGATCACCATGATATCCCCTTCGGAAAAATCCAGGTTGATACCACCGGCAGCATTGGTAACCACGAGACAGGTCACCCCCAACGCCTGCATCACCCTGACAGGAAAGGTCACCTCAAGGGGGGAATAGCCCTCGTAGAGATGAAACCGCCCCTGCATAGTAAGGATGCTGCGGCCAGCCAGGGTTCCTGACACCAACCGTCCCCTATGGGTCTCAACGGTTGAAACCGGAAAATTCGGGATTTTTGAATAGTCGAGGGCAAGATCGACCCCAAGGGAATCCATGCTGCCGGAAAGACCCGTGCCGGTGAGAACCCCCACCTCCGGAACGGCTGTCAGGCGCTCTCTTAAAAAGTTGACCGTCTCCATCACCGCAGCCCCGTAAGCGTTCATCCCCCACCTCCTGTTGTTATCACCTTGTCCCCTGGAACTCTACCTGGCCGTTCCCCAGTCGTCAACCCCTCTTGGGTTTTAGCTTCTTAGCTCTGGTTGTCGTGTTATTTTGGCCGGTGAATCAGATTTATTTAGTTCTGGCTTATCCAGGTTAGGCGTTGACAGGGCCGGGACATTGTCGCTAGTATGTAATTGAGGCACCCCCGGGTCAACAACCGGTTCAACTTAAGATCGCCAGGGTATTTCGAAAAACCACGTGCGAACAGATAAGGAGACTGCCCATGGATGTATTGGAGAAGAGGACGCCAAATGCCGGTTTTTCAACCGTTCCTGACAAATCCATCATGGCGTATGAGGAGCAGTTCGGTGCCCACCATTACGAACGGCTCCACATGGTCGTACGACGGGCCCGGGGATGCTGGCTGTTTGACGAAAAAGGGAACAGATACCTGGACGGCCTTGCCGCCTACTCCGCCGCCAATACGGGCCACCACCATCCCGCCATCACAACGGCCATGATCAAAGCACTTAAGGGAGAGTTTGCATCGGTGCTCTCCAATGTGGTCTACACCGACCCCCTGGGTCTTTTTTTGGCAGAGGCAGCCCGGTTCCCGCCCCAGCTGGCCGAAAGGTTCGGCAACAACGGCAACAAGGTGCTGCCAAAAAACGGGGGGGTGGAAAGCGTTGAGACCGCCATCAAAGCCATGCGTTACTACGGTTACAGCCAAAAGGGCATCCGGGACGGAAACCAGGAGATCATCGTCTTTGCCAACAGCTTCCACGGCAGGACCATCTCCGTGGTCTCGTTTTCCTCCACCGAAAAATACCGCCAGGGATTCGGCCCCCTGACCCCGGGGTTTGTGAGTGTGGCCTTCGGCGACCTCTTTGCCGTTAAAAACGCGATCAACGCCAACACCTGCGGCATCCTGGTGGAACCCATGCAGGGAGAGGGGGGCATGGCGATTCCCCCCAAAGGATTTCTCAAGGGGCTGAGACAGCTTGCCGATGAAAACGACCTTCTTCTGGTGTGTGACGAGATCCAGGTAGGCATGGGACGAACCGGAAAGGATTTCTGCTTTGAGCACGAGGAGATTGTCCCGGACGGCGTCATCCTGGGCAAGGCGCTCGCCGGAGGGCTTGTGCCCCTATCCGTGTTCATCACCAACGCCTGGCTCATGGACCTTGTTTTCAGCAAAGGGTCGGACGGCTCCACCTTTGGGGGATACCCCCTGGCCTGTGTCGCCGGAACCGCAGCCCTCAGGGTGTTTGAAAAGGAGCAACTGGCAAAGGGTTCGGCAACAAAGGGGGCAGTACTGAAACAGCGGATCCAGGCCATTGCCGACCGATCCCCCCATGTCAAGGAGGTCCGGGGAAAAGGCCTCTTCATCGGCATTGAGGTCAACAGCGGCAATGCCATGGCGTTCTGCAAAAAGCTCCTCGATCTGAACGTCATCGTCAACGACAGCCACGGTCACACCATCAGGATCTCTCCGCCCCTGATCATCAACGACCATGAGATGGATTTTCTGGTCAAACGCCTCGAAACGGTGCTGGTGGACGAAAACAGTTAGACGGTCGACTTGTATTGACTGGTCCAGGACAGGGATTTCTTGACAAAAAGTCAAATGTGAACCTTGACACCATGCTCCTTCAAAATTGCCACCATGGCCTCTGGGGGCTGGATGTCGGTGAACAGCTCGTCAATATCCGAGACATGGCCCAGGCGAACCATGGCCTCCCTGCCGAACTTGGTGTGATCGGCAACCAGCAACACCTTTGCGGAGTTTTGGATGATCGCCTTTGTCACCTGGACCTCCCGGTAGTCAAAATCCAAAAGATCGCCGTTGGAACCGATACCGCTGATGCCGATGATGGAGAAATCGGTCCTGAACTGACGGATAAATTCAAGGGTGGCATGGCCCGTGATGCCGCGATCCCTGTGCCTCACTATCCCGCCGGCCATGTAGATTTCAAGCTCCGGGTTCCGGCTCAGGGTAACGGCCACGTTCAGGTTATTGGTGATCACCCGGAGGCCCTCCTTTTTCAACAGCTCCCTTGCAACCTCCTCGGTGGTGGTGCCGATGTTGATAAAGAGGGAGGCCCTGGAGGGGATCCGCTTGGCAACGTTTGCAGCGATGGCCCGCTTCTCCCCATGGCAAAGGATCTGCCGGGCTGAATACCCGATGTTCTCCACGCTTGTGGCAAGCCCTGCCCCGCCATGGTAACGCCGAACCCGTCCTTCCTTGCTCAACAGATTGATATCCCGCCGTATGGTCTGGGGCGTGACCTTGAAATCCCGGGCAAGGTCCTCGATGGACACGTACCCCAGTGCCTGAACCTGCTCAACAATCTTGGCCTGTCTTCTCTGCATCAACCCTCCCCTTTAATTCGCTTCTTAGCCCTGATTATCATGTTATGTTGACAAGACAATCAGAAATCTTTTTGTTAATTCCGGCTTGTCCAGGTTAGGAAACCTGCTGTCAATTTATAATTTGTGTACCAATCCCAGCCTGAATTGTAAAGACGCCCCAGTCAAAAACCGTTACACCAACGCGGTAATCGGTCGGCACAGGGTTAGAAATATCCCTTTGAAAATCAAGAAATTGCCTCTTAATGTTAAAAACCGAAAACCCATGTCAAAAAACGAAAAAGCATGTATTGAAAAAGCCGGAGGCAAGTGTTATTATTCTGTCAACGTTAATTTTTTTTATGGAGGCAACGGTGGAGACAGATGTCTTGATCATAGGAGGCGGCGCCACAGGAACAGGGATCGCAAGGGACCTTGCCCTGCGTGGCATCACAAGCCTTTTGGTGGAAAAAGGGGATATCAATGCAGGGGCTTCCGGGGGAAACCACGGACTTCTCCACAGCGGTGCCCGCTATGTTGCCAACGACGGCGAAAGTGCCCGTGAGTGCATGGAAGAGGGAAAGATCCTGAGACAAACCGCCCCCCACTGCATTGACGACTGCGGCGGGATGTTTGCGGCTGTCCAGGGTGACGATGAAAACTATGTGGGGGAATTCCAGGGATTCTGCGCCAGGAGCGGCATTTCCGCCACACCGATCTCAATTGAAACGGCAATGGAAGCCGAACCCCTGCTTTCGAAAAAACTCATTGCCGCCTTTGGGGTCCGGGACGGCGCCATTGATCCCTTCATGCTTTCCCTTGAGAACATCGCCCATGCAAAAGCCCTTGGATCCAAGCTGCTCTGCCACACCGAGGTGGTTGCCTTTGAAAAGGACAACCACTGCATCACCCGGGTATGGCTTGAAAACATTCACACCCACCAGCGCTTCAGCGTAGACCCCCGGCAGGTGATCAATGCGGCAGGGGCCTGGTCAGGCAAAGTGGATGCCCTGGCGGGTGCCGCCACCGAGATCATCTATTCCATGGGGACCCTGCTTGTCACCCAGTCCAGGATGACCGAAGGGGTGATCAATCGCCTGAGGCCCCCGTCCAACGCAGACATCCTCGTACCGGGCGGAACGGTCTCCATCCTCGGGACCACCTCCATAAGGGTAAATGATCCGGACCGGATCCGACCCACGGTGGCCGAGACCGACCTCATCGTTTCCCAGGGCGCCCAGATGATCCCCACCCTGGAAACCACCCGCTACATCCGGGCCTACTCAGGGGTCCGTCCCCTTGTGAGCCAGGGCAAGGGGGACGACCGGTCCGTGAGTCGGAGCTTTGTCCTCCTGGACCACCAGGAGACAGGGCTTGATAATTTTGCAACCATCACCGGCGGCAAACTGACCACCTTCAGGCTCATGGCCGAGAAAACGGCCGACCTTGTGGCCGCACGACTGGGCAACACCACCCCGTGCAAAACCCGGACCGAGCCCCTTCCCTCCACCCAGGAGGGCAAGTGGACTGAACCCGGAATCGCTCCCCGGGTTTGGATGCAGAAACCGGCCGGCAAGAAAGACCGAATTCTCTGCGAATGCGAAATGATCGCTGAAAGCACCGTGGACGCCCTAGCAGACGCGCTTGAAAAAAACGGCCAGGCTCCGGATCTTCTCAACATCGGAAAACGGAGCAGACTCGGCAAGGGCCCCTGCCAGGGAGCATTCTGCAGCACCCGGGTGCTGGCCCATATGTACAACAACGGCAGGCTTTCCGGCCCTGACGGAGCCAATGAGCTCAAGGCGTTTCTCAGCGAGCGTTGGAAGGGCCAAAAGCCCATCTTCTGGGGAGACCAGCTCGTCCAGGCCGAGCTGACCGAAGCCATGCACTGCGGCCTGTTTGACCTTGAACTTACAACACCTGACCCGGACAAGCCAGAACCCAAAAAGGTTTCGGATTCCCTTGCCAAAACAACACGACAATCAGAGCGAAGAAACTGAAGAGGAGTCCCATGAATAGCCAAGCACCTGACACCATCCACACGGAGCTCACCATCATCGGATCGGGCATGACCGGTATGGCAGCGGCCCTGTTTGCCGTGAACCGGGGGATTTCAACCACCCTCATCGGCCAGCACTCTGCCATGAATTTTGCAAGCGGAGTCATGGATCTCATGGGGGTTCACCCGGCAGGCCAGGAGTGGGACGACCCCTGGAAAGCCCTGGACAGGGTCCGGAAGGACCTTCCGAACCATCCCCTGGTAAAGGTCGACAACCTTGATATTGAAAACGCCATGGAAGAACTTCTGGGCTTTCTCAAGGACCAGGCGCTTCCCTACCATCGGGCGGCCCGTAAAAACATCAACGTCATCACCTCGGTGGGCACCATAAAAAAGACCTACGCCGTGCCGGAGACCATGTGGAACGGGGTGGTCGCCCTGGAAAAAAAGAGCCCGACCCTCATCGTTGACCTTGACGGCATGAAGCTTTTCAGCGCCCGGCAGATCGCCTCCTCCCTGGCGGACAGATGGCCGGACCTGGGGCACGAGACCATTGTCTTTCCTGGAAGCGAGGCCCTGGAAGAGCTCCACCCCGAACATGTTGCCAGGGCCCTGGACCTGTCGGCCAACCGGGTCAAACTGGCAAACAGGATCAAGCCCTTTGTCAAGGATGCCGCCTACGTCGGTTTTCCCGCCCTCCTTGGCATGTACAGCTCCCGTGAAGCCGTCACAGAGCTTGAACAGCTCCTGGAACGCCCCATTTTCGAGATTCCCACCCCACCGGTATCGGTGCCGGGAATCAGGCTCCAGGAGACCTTCATCAGCGGACTTGGAAAGAATAAATTGTTCCGCACCCTCTCCACCATGGTCACCCATGTAAAAACCGATTCAGGTTTCACCATCACCACAGGGGGGAACACCCCTGAAACCATCCGTTCAAAGGCCGTGCTCCTGGCAACGGGCCGTTTCCTGGGCAAGGGCCTTACGGCAAGCCGCCAGGGCATACAAGAAACCCTGATGGACCTTCCGGTGGAGCAGCCGGAAACAAGGGAAGAGTGGCACAGAAACGACCTGTTCTCCCCCCAGGGCCACCCTGTGAACAGGGCCGGCATAAAGACCGATGATCACTTCACCCCCCTTGTTCCAGCCCCGGAAAAACCGGTGAAAAATCTCCATGTGGCAGGCGCCATCCTGGCCGGCTCAGACTGGATGAGAATGAAATGTGGATCGGGCGTCGCCATTGCAACTGCCTTTGCAGCCATCAAGGCCATTGAAAAAGCAAACAAATGAGCTATTGCTTTCTCTGACAGAAATGGTAAAAATAGGGATTGAGTTAAGATGGAAATCATTGCAGTTTCCACTCAACAGAAAAAGAAATGGACGCAAAGGGCTCCATTCGGCCTGCTGGCCGTGGCGCCCTTTTTAACCGACCTGTTTGCCCAGGCCAAACCCTGGCCGGTTCGGACCGCCCCCGGATAGAGCTGGGTGCCCGGAAAGGCTGTTAAAGGAAACCAACTGTATTGATACGCTTTTTCTCCTCGCTGGTTAAGAAAATCTTCAAACAAGATCCAGCAACGACACCCCAACCTGTCATCCCCGAAACAGAAGACAAGCAACCAACCCCCCAACAAAAGGAACCGGTCCCTGCTCCAGCGGTAGCAAAGGAGCCGGACCCTGCTCCAGCGATGGCAAAACAGCCGCCGCCCCAAGCAGTTGATAAAACCCGCCCTGCCCCGCCGCCACCCAAGAAACCCCGCTGGACCCTTGACGAATTCCCGGTACCTGTGGTGGAAGGGAAAACCCGCTTCCACGATCTGGATCTACCCTTGAACCTCATGCACGCCATTGCCCAGGAAAAATTTAACTACTGCATGCCGGTCCAGGCGGAAGTGCTTCCCTACACCCTCAAGGGCAGGGACGCCACGGCCAAGGCCCAGACGGGTACGGGAAAAAGCGCGGCCTTCCTTGTGACCATCATTGCAAGACTGTTGCAGAATCCCCCCAAGGGAAAACGCATCAAAGGGACGCCCAGGGCATTGATCCTTGCGCCCACAAGGGAGCTTGTCCTCCAGATTGAAAAGGATGCCAAGGACCTGACACGCTATTGCCCCCTTCGCACCATCGCGGTGTTTGGCGGCATGGATTACAAGAAACAGCAGGAACAGCTAAAATCAAGCCATGTGGACATCATCGCAGCCACACCTGGACGGCTCATCGATTTCATGCAGCAGAAGCTTGTAAAAGCGGGAAATGTGGAGATCCTTGTCCTGGATGAGGCGGACCGCATGCTCGACATGGGATTCATTCCGGACATGCGGAAGATCATCTACGCCACCCCCCACAAAAAGGATCGGCAGACCCTCTTTTTCAGTGCCACCCTTGCCCCCGAGATCCTACGCATGGCGAGCCAGTGGACCGTTGATCCCGCCATGGTGGAGATCGACCCGGACAAAACAGCGGCCGACTCCATCAACCAGAAGGTCTACATCGTCACGGAAGATGAGAAGTTCCCCCTGCTCTACAACCTGGTACACGGGGAAAAACTCGAACGTGTCATCGTGTTTGTAAACCGGCGGGACGCCACCCGGAAGCTTGCCCACAAGCTCCAGCAATATGACCTTAACGGCGAGATTCTTTCCGGGGAAGTCTCCCAGAAACAGCGGCTCAGAACCCTTGAGGATTTCAGGAACGGAAAAGTGCGGATCCTCGTGGCAACGGATGTTGCCGCAAGGGGACTGCACATCGACGGGGTCAGCCATGTGATCAACTACGACCTGCCCCAGGATCCGGAGCACTATATCCATAGGATCGGCCGTACCGGACGGGCCGGTGCCGAAGGCATGTCGGTCAGTTTTGCCGATGAGATGAGCTCATTTTACATTCCCGAGATAGAAAAAGTCCTCGGCAACGCGCTTGAGTGTGAATATCCTGACGAGGCGATGCTGGCGAACCTGCCAAAGCCCAAAAAAATCCCCCGACCGAAACCGCCCCAAAAACCGAACTCAGCAAAAAGACCCGGCCAGGACCGGGGCCAAAGGCCCCAGAACCGCCAGCGGAGACGTCCGCCCAGGGATTCCAAAAAGAAGGACACCCCACATTCTTGACACATCCAGGTCCAATATTGTAAAAGGTTGGGTTAATTTACATTTTTTTTTGATAAAGGAGTAACCACAGAATGTTTGGTTTAGGAATGCCTGAAATCCTTCTTATACTGGCCATTGCCCTCATGGTGATCGGCCCGAAAAAGCTGCCCGAACTTGCCAAAACCCTGGGCCGGGCCATGGGCGAGTTCAAGCGAGCTGCCCAGGATTTCAAGAGAAGTATCGACATGGAGGAGACGGTCAAGACATTTGAGGAGCCCTCCAAAGCCTTACGGGACACCCTCAAGGAGGCAACGGCCCCCCTGGACGATAAGGACAAGCCCTCAGACGGTGAGGGAGTGCCCTCGGACGGTGAGGGATTGCCCTCGGACGGTGGGGGAGTGCCCTCGGACAAACTGGACAAGGACGGGCCCAAGCAATGACCCAGGAAGAAGAAAGAACCCCGCTCACGGAACATCTGACAGAGTTGAGGGACAGGCTGGTTCGGGCCTTCATTGCAGTAGGTGTGGGATTTGTCATTGCCTACTGCTTTAAGGAGCGCCTGTTCGAGTTCCTGACCGCCCCTTTGGTGACCGCCCTGGGGGCCGGCAACAAGATGATATTCACAGGGCTTCCGGAAGCCTTTTTCACCTACCTTAAGGTCTCACTTCTCACCGGCCTCGTCCTTGCCACCCCGGTCCTCTTCTACGAGTTCTGGATGTTTGTGAGCCCGGGCCTCTACAGAAGTGAGAAAAAGTTCATGATCCCGGTGGTCATGCTCTCTGTCGTCTTCTTCATGCTCGGTTCCTCCTTTGGCTACTTTGTGGTCTTCCCCTATGGATTCCAGTTCTTCCTGGGATTTTCCACGGACACCATCCAGGCCATGCCCTCCATGAAAGAATATCTGGGATTTTCCTCCAAGATGCTGCTGGCCTTTGGGTTCGTGTTTGAGCTGCCGCTGGTCATCACCTTCATGGCACGGATGGGCCTTGTCTCGGTTGCTTTTCTCAAGAAGAACCGGAAATACGCCGTGCTTATTTTCTTTACCGGATCCGCCCTCATCACGCCCCCGGATGTGGTGACCCAGATCATGATGGCCATCCCCCTGATGATCCTCTACGAGATCAGCATCGTGGGTGCCAGGGTGTTTCAAAAAAAGAGAGCGGACACGGAAGAAGATCCGGAGGATGACGCTGTGGAAGAAGATAGCGAATAACCTAAATTTTTATTATTGACAGGGGTTGACCCTCTATTATACAGTTCGCAAATAATCGTACGGGATTTAACAGCTGGACGGCTGTGAGACAATAAGAGATTCGTTAAACTTGTAACAATTAAAGGAGTGTATGGGATTATGAGCAAGAAATTGTTGACTTTGCTAGTGGTAGCCGGAATGGCTATTTTGTTTGCATCCACTGGTATCTACGCTGGAACCAAAGTTGCTGACACCTTTAACATGGACACAAAGGAATACGCAACCCACAAGAAAGGCCTTGTGGAGTTTACCCACAAGAAGCACGCTGAGGATTACAAGATCAGCTGCGGCGATTGCCACCATGATGACAAGGGCAAAGCCCTTTCTCTCAAAATGGGTGACGATGTTCAGCGCTGTGTAGAGTGCCACACCGAGACCGAAAAGGTCAAGGGCGAGAAACTCAAGAAAAAAGACAAGATCAAGAAGTACCAGCAGGACGCCATGCACGCAAACTGCATCGATTGCCACAAGACGCACAACAAATCCCTGAAAGATCCCAAGGATCCCAAGGGAACCAAGGGTCCTGCTCCTGCATCCTGTAAGGCCTGCCATCCCAAGAATTAATCAGTACCACGCCTAGGCGTTCCAAAGGGCTTTTCCGTTTGTTCGGAAAAGCCCTTTTTTTATTGGGCGACGGTCATAATGAATGGTCGGGAATTTAAAGGGACCTAGGAAAGGTTTAGCGGTCTCTGTACGCCAAGGCCTGCCTGATGATCGACTCGGCCCAGGAGGGGGTTCCAGAAGCCAGGATGTGAGTGTAGGTGGCAAACACATTGTCCCGGAAGAATCCGTCCTGCTTGTTGACGATTCCCTTCCCCCGGTCCATGGCAAAGGCCATGGTGCCCTGGGTCTGATCCAGATCAAGGACGGTGGAGTACCGGAACTCATGGCCCCTGATGGTCTCCCCCTTCTTAAAATAGGGATTGTCTGCCACCACCGTCACCTGGGTATACCCATGTCCCACCGGCCGATTTGAGAGGCCGAAATGAACCGGAAGTACCCCGGCCATGTCATAGGAGACGCCGTCCAGGAGAAGACTCTCTCCGAGGAAGATGAATCCCCCGCACTCGGCATAGATGGGAAGTCCCTGGCGGGCGAGTTCCCTTAATCTTTCACGAAATCCTTTGTTGGCTGCGAGCTGGGGGGCATGGGTCTCGGGAAAGCCGCCCCCCATGTAAATGGCATCCACATGGGGGATGACACGCTCCGTCAACGGGCTGATATACGCAAGCTTTGCGCCGCAGGCCTCCAGGGCTTCAAGGTTGTCAGGATAGTAGAACTGAAACGCGGAATCCTTGATGATGCCGACAACAGGCGGCTCCACTTCCACTTTTGAGGAAAATGACGGCGGTGAAACCGATGGAACGGTAGCTGGAACCTGGCGGGCGGGAACGGGGTTTTCAAGGGGCTCCCTGGATGGGACCCGGGAAGCGATCTCCATGCAGGCCCGGTGGAGCCTGTCAAGGTCGATGTAGTCCCGGGCCACCTTTGCCGCTGCCGCCACCGAATCCGTGGCAAGGGAGTGCTCCTCCATGGGAACCAGCCCCATGTGACGCTCGGGAAAATCCCTGGCCGATAATTTGGGAACCGAACCAAACACAGGAAGGTCGCAAAACTGTTTGATGTTGTCCCTGACCTTGTTCTCATGGCGCTTTCCTGCCACACGGTTGAGAACCACCCCTAGAATGGTAAGGTCAGGATCAAAATGCATGCACCCGAGGAGCAGGGCTGCCATGGTCCGGGTACTCTTGGTGCAGTCGAGGACAAGAAGGACGGGAAGGTTCAAAAGCTTTGCAAGCTCGGCCGTGCTGGTCCGCCCCTCAAGATCGATGCCGTCAAACAGGCCCCGGTTACCTTCGACCACGGAAATGTCGCAATCCCTGCAATGGGAGTAGAAGCTGTGCTCGACCTGGGGAGGTGTACAAAGGTAGGTATCGAGGTTGTAGCAGGACCGGCCGGCTGCTAGGGACAGCCAGCCGGCATCGATATAGTCTGGCCCCTTCTTGAACGGAGCCACCTCTATTTCGGAGTTGCTCCATGCAGCTGCAATACCCAGGGATATTACAGTTTTACCGGACCCGCCCCTCAAACCTGCAACGACAAGGCCTGGAACTGTTTTTTTCATCTGCTGCATGGTTTTATTACTTGAACCTGTTAATCTTCGCCTTCTGTGGCAGACTGCTTTCCAGCACCCTTGATTCCGTACATGGTCGTGCTTCCGCTTGACCAGTACTCAAGGATCTCCTCGGTGACCATGTTGTTGACAACCTTTTTGATCATCCTGGGTTTGTCATCGGGGAAAAGTTTATAAAAGTCCTTAAGGTAGAATTTGGACTTGGCTTTTGATTTTTTCGTAAGAAAATCTACGACTAATTTCTGGGCTTCCTCTTTGTTATCGAGAAGATCGCTCATGGTGTTACCCCTATATATTTAAAAAAACGTGACAGCCGGAGCGCATGGAAACGCGCTCCGGCCTTGAATCTTATCCTGTCAACACCAACGGGTTCTTAAATTAGAACTTGAAGTTGGTGGACTGACGCCAGGACATGTATGCCTGCTGACGGAAGTCATCGATGAGGTGGTGGGTAAAGTCAAGCTCACATACTTCAAAGAACTTCTCCCATCCGATTCTCTCTGCCCAGTCACCCAGACGCTCGTACTTGTTAGCGCCGTTGGAGTATGCATTAACCATCTTGTTGATGGCGTCTGTCATGGAGGGCCAGCGAGGCATATCGTTGGGGAGGAACGCCACAACAACCTTGGAGAACTTGGGATCGCTGATTCTGTTGGAAACCTTACCACCAGCCATAAGAACAATACCATCACCTTCTGTATCAGCGAGGGGCATTGAGGGGCACATGGTGTAGCAGTTACCACAGAACATGCAACGCTCGTTCTTTACTGCAACAGACTTAACCTCTTCGCCATTAGCAAGGGTTACCTTGGCAGGCTTGATGGCAGCGGTGGGGCATGAAGAAACAGCAAGGGGGATCTCGCAAAGCTTGTCAAGGTACTCATGATCAAGCATTGGGGGCTTTCTATGGTAACCGAGGATGGCGATGTCAGAGCAGTGAACGGCGCCGCACATGTTGAGGCAGCATGCCATGGACACCCTGAGGTGTGCAGGAAGCTTCATGCTCTGGAAATCGTCAAAAAGCTCATCCATGGTTGCCTTTACCGTACCGGAAGCATCGGTGGCAGGGGTGTGGCAATGGAGCCAACCCTGGGTATGAACGATGTTGGTGATACCAGCGCCGGTTCCGCCGATGGGGAATTTCTGGCTTCCACCGGGGAATTTACGGCTCTTAAGGTCGTTCATGAGGGGCTCGACCTTGTCCTTTGAATCAACCATGAACTCGATGTTGTTACGAGTGGTGAAACGAAGGTGTCCGTCACAATGCTTGTCAGCAATGTCACAGATCTCGTTGATATGGGCAGTACCCATGAGTCGAGCGCCACCGCAACGAACGGTATAAACCTCGTCGCCGGTCTCGGAAACATGAACCAGTACGCCAGACTCAAGGATCTCATGATGTGTCCATTTACCCTTATTCTTCTTGATCACTTCAGGGTAGAACTCTTCAAAATGTCGCGGACCGATGTCAGAGATTCTGTTTTCCATCGGTTTCGCTGGATTGTATCCAGATGATATAAATGCCATTGTTATTCTCCCTCCCTTATCTCAGGTGATGTTTTCTGTATTCAACAACGTCGCGCTCCCAGCCACCCTCTACTTCATCTTCTTTCCAGAAGATGTAGGGGTTGGTCCTGGGGTATGCAACATGCTGGGGCTGAGCCTTGATACCAGTAACCTCAAGGATTTTCTGGAAGCCCTGGCGCATAATCAGCTCACCAAGACGCTCACGGTTCTTGCCCTCTTCCATCCACCAATCCCATACGTTCTCGATAACATCTGTGAGAGCTTCGTAATCGTTTTCAGGATTGACTTCGATAAAGGGAACCAGCAGAGAACCCATCTGAGCGCCATCAAGGATAGGCGCCTTGGCGCCTACGAGGATGGAACATCCTCTCACATCACCAATCTTGAGAGCCCTTGGCATGGTGTTGATGCAATGCATGCAGCGGGTACAGTTTGAATTGTCGATCTCAAGCTCTTTGCCGTTCATCTTCATGCAGCCAGTGGGACAAAGGCCGATGACCTCTTTCTGGATGTCAAAGGGGCCCCAATCGCGGTCTTTATGAGCGCCGGCGTTTGCAGGATAACCCGCATCACACTCGATGTACTTGTTCACGGCATCCTGGTCGATCTTGATATCATCCTTCCAGGTACCGATGAAGGACATGTCAGAACGAGCGATGGAAGCAACACAGCCATTGGGGCAACCATCAAGCTTGAACTTGAACTTGTAGGGGAACGCAGGACGATGGAGCTCATCCTGGAACTCGTTGGTCAGGAAATGAACCAGCGCATTGGTGTCGTAGCAGGAGTACTCGCAACGGGAGCTACCAAGGCAGTCGGCCGGAGTTCTCAGGTTGGAACCTGAACCACCCAGATCCTGGTTCATGTTGTGGGTCAGCTCATAGAAAACCTCTTCGAGCTGGGGAGTCGTGGTACCCAGGAGAATGATATCGCCTGTGGCGCCATGCATGTTTGTCATGCCGGAACCCCTCATGTCCCAGATCTTAGTAATCTGCCTGAGATATTCCGAGGTGTAGTATTTACCAGCAGGCTGGTTAACACGCATTGTATGAAAATGCTCAACACCGGGGAACAATTTGGGCTGATCGCAGTAACGACCGATAACACCACCGCCGTAACCGAAAACACCTACGATACCACCATGCTTCCAATGGGTACGTCCGTGCTTAAAGGAAAGCTCCAGAACACCAAGGAGATCATCCACACAATCTTGGGGAATCTGAAATTCCACATTTGCTTCATTTTTTGCTCGGACTTCGGCCTGCTGCTTCATGTCAGAGACAAAACTCGGCCATGGACCAGACTCAAGCTGATCCAATAAAGGAGTTTCATGTTTTGCCATTTACTTACCTCCGTTAATAGTTAAATTACATTCTCTTGATGAAAAAAGTCTTCCTGCTTAACAGGGGTGGACGTCGTTTCAATCAATAGTCTTACCTCACAGCTATCTCCAAAGATGGCCTTGAAGACCACCAAATTTTCACAGTATGATGATGCACTGTTCTTTCAGATTATTAGAGCTCCTATAAAATTTCTAAAAAGCCTTGTCAATAAAAAAGCTCTTTTTCCCCATTTTCCCCAGTTGTGACACCAGCATTTCACTGTGGGCGACAAGTTCCCTTTGAATCAGAGGGATCTCGGGGGCCGAAGGATTGTAAGAAGCGATCGTCATCTCAAGGACTTCCATCAGTTCACCCGGGTCCAATTCATTGGTGAAATCAACGAAGCTTTGGCAGAGGTCGGCTCCTGCCATGGTCCCCAGGCGTTTTGATTGAAGCCCCTTGAAAAAACCGGTAACCACATGGGGTACGACACCGGGGTCGACCAGGCAGAAGTCCTCGGTGCCGTCGATCCTGTCCAGGCGCATTCTCAAGCCTAGGTTGAGAAAAAACAGAAAGAGAGCCCTGTTGATCCCGTCCATGTCAACATCGCCGGATTCGCCGGCGATTCCTATCATGGAGTCGTAATTTCTCACGGTGATGAGGCGAAGGTCAAACCCCTTGTCCAGGGGTTTTGCCACAAAATCCCCTGCTGCATGGTGCCAGGGGAACACCTGCTCATAGGTTTCAAGATTGTAGAGCCGGGTGAGAATCTCGGCAGCCTGTTCATAGAGGACAAAATAGCCGGGCGACTCAACAGGAATGGTGGTGCCGTCGCTCTCCCAGAGATCCAGGCGTCGGGATTCCGGGGAGCCCGTGATGTGAAACTCGAGGAATCCCTCAAACCACTGGGCCAGAAAAAAACCGGCTTCCCCCGCTTTGGTGGTGACCTGTCCGGCGGAAAAGACCCGGGGAAGCGGCACTTCAGGGACCTCCCGGGCAAGCCGTAAAAGGGCCCTTGCTTCGGAATCCATGACGCCACGCCCCGAATCTGAAACAGCCGTATTCAGAACAAAGAGCAGAACGTCTTTTGATGCAAGAAACACTGAAACCCGGGCGGGATGGTAAAAAGCGCCGTGCTTTTCAAGGCAAATCTCGATGGAAGAGATCTCCGAAAGCGGGGTGTCCTCCCGGTCGTAAAAGAACAACCCCTGGCGCAGGCCCCTGTAATCGTCCTGTTTAATAAAGGCGGTGGCCGATTCAAAGAAATGGGACAGGAGAAAGGAAGGGGAATCCGCCTCCAGGGGAAGATTCCAGAGGCGCGATTCTGCATCGAGGGCTCCGGCCACCCCTGCCATGCGATATGTGAAATCCTGAGTCAGGAGGTTCACCTATTGCCTGTGGGGGGCAAGTTCTTTTTTCAGGCCTTCAGCGATCTCGAACCCCTGTGCTTCTGCCTTGTCACAATGCTCGACGGCCTTGGCATACTCCTCTGTCTGGAGATAGCCCACCGCAAGGTTGTTGTGGGCGATGGGAAAGTCAGGATGAATCTTGATCGCTTCAAGATTTGCCTTGATCCCTTCGTCAATCAGCCCCTTCATGTAGTAGGCATTGCCCAGGGTGGCATAGGCCTGTACAAAGTTGGTATTGTGAACAATGGCCTTTCTCAAATTCTTAATGGCCATGTCGAGTTTCTCTTCATCGTCCTTGGCATTTTTGCCGTCAATCAACTGGAGCATCACAAAACCGATATTGGCATACCCTTCGGCAAAACCTGCCCTTGCCTTGGTCGCACCACGGTTGTACCGGAGACACCCTTCCATATCGTTTCTCTGGAGACAGATGCCCCCAAGAAGGACATAGGCCTCGGCCAGGTTGGGACTGCAGTCCACGGCATCGTGAAGGGCCTGCTCGGCCAAATCGTACTCCTGCTGACCCATGAGGGCAACGGCCAGATTATAGTGGGAGTTTCCGCACTCGCTGTTCTCGGTCAGCTGTGCACGTAAGTTGGCAATATACGCTTCCGCATTTTGTGGTCTTGCTGTATTTCCCATGGATCAATCCTTATTTATGACGGCTTTTATTCAAGCTAAATATTAAATCCGTTTATATTATTTTTTACAAGCCAAGGTGTCAAGGGAAAAGAGGTTGAACTGCGTCCCCACATATGGTAGCAAGTACTGGTTAAACAGAGCCACAAAGAGGCTTACACGTTCAAAAAAAATATGACACACACCATAATCCACAGGGAGCTTTTTATGAAGACAGGATGCTATACGGCCTTGGTAACGCCATTCACCGGCAATGGAGAACTTGACACCGACGGACTCGATCAGCTCATCAGATTTCAGATCGAAAACGGTATAACCGGAATCCTTGCCGCAGGAACCACCGGGGAAAGCCCGACCCTTAAATGGGAAGAGCACAACCGGGTCATTGCCGATGTTGCCAAGGGTTCCAAAGGCAAGTGCCTCTGCATCGCAGGAACGGGCAGCAACAACACCCGGGAAGCCCTGGAGGCGGTGCGCCACGCATCCAAGGCTGGGGCCGACGCCGTACTCCTGGTGGATCCCTATTATAATGGTCCAAGCTCCCTTGAGATCCGCCGGGAATATATCGAGCCGGTTGCAAAGGCGTTTCCCGACATGAAGATCATCTCCTACATCATCCCGGGAAGAACCGGCGCACAGCTCTTGCCCGAAGACCTTGCCCTGGCCGCACGGAACTTCACCAACATCACCACGGTAAAGGAAGCCACCGGCGATCTCGACAACATGCGGCGGACCCGGGAATGCTGCGGCAACGACTTCATCATCATGTCCGGAGATGACGCCCTGGTGTTTGAAATGATGACGGATCCTGCCATCAAGGCCGCAGGCGGATTTTCCGTCATGTCCAACCTGGCGCCCAAGGCCATGGCTGACCTTGTCATGCTCCTGGACCAGGGAAAAACAGAGGCGGCCGAGAAAATCCAGAAGGCTCTCTCCCCGCTCCTGGGACTTGTCACGGTCACCACCACCGAAACCTCTCCCCTTGGCAAAGTGACGTGCAGGGCCAGAAACCCCCTTGCCCTCAAGACATTGATGCAGATCCTGGGCATGCCGGCAGGCGGATGCAGACCCCCCATGGGCAAGATGACAAAACAGGGGTTGGAGGTGGTTATCAAGGCCGCCAAACAGGTCCAGGCGAACAATCCTGAAATCTTCGCCCCCCTGGCCGAGTTCTTCCATGTGGACATTGAAGAGCGGCTGAATAATCCGGATTACAGAAACGGTCTCTGGTACGACTACGAGTAAGTTTCGACCCAAAACGAACTAAGGATCCGGGAGCGCTCCCCCCGGATCCCTATCTTAAAATAACAAACAAAAGAGCCCTGATTTTCCTGACCTTTTGGTGGCGATTCACCCTATTTTTTCGGCCTGATGTCACCTTCATCGAACAGAACGGTCTTCATCCAGTCAAAGCCGAACTGAAGCAGCTTCACATCATCCTCCCGAATCTCCTCGATCCTTGCGGCATCCACCGTATACTTCTCAAGAAAGGAACTTTCAAAAACAAAGGTCCGGAACTTGTCGATGTTATAACAGGCAAGAAAGAACATCTGCTTGCTCTGCTCGGTCAACATGAGGCTTGCCGGAAGCGATTTTTTTCTCACAATAAGGTCGGTCCATCCGGCATTGACCTTATCCCTCAGGTCGACGCCCTGGTCCTCCCGCCACTCGGCAACGGTCCACTCTTTGTCCTCCTCAAAGCCCAGGCAGTGATCTTCCTTGACGGTGAAAAAGAACTCGTCGGAATTGCCCGGATCTTCGGCATAGCTCAAGGACCCCACACCCAGGGGATAATACCGGCAGGTGGTGGGCCTGTCCTCATAGATAATGCAGCCCTGCTCGTCCCTGACAAAGGGGCAGGAGCGCTGGTCATCGTCCAGAAGCTTCATGGTCACAATGGGAAGGTCTCCCTTTTCCAGAAGCTTCAGGTCGGTAAAGATGGCCAGAAACTCTTCCGAAGAAAGCTCAAGCCGCTTTCGCATGGTCAGGATATCATAGGGGGTCAGCATGATGTCGATGCCCCGGCAGCACTTTGTAAAGCACTTGACGCCCTTGTGACAATCAAACTTGAACTTGGTGTTGTAGCTCATCTGCACCGGCATTATTGCCGAGGGGTTATCGTTATCATTCTCTGTATTCATTCCACACTCCTTAGAATTTCAAATTGTTTTAGGCATTCATATAAAAATTTGAGCCCAAAGTCAATGTGCCTGCATTTGATACTTGACAGACAACCCATACTGATATAATTATGAGCATATACTTACGAGTATATGCTCACTTACCCACGATGGAAGGATAACGACATGATCGTCACCATAGCCAGCGGAAAAGGGGGAACCGGTAAAACCACCGTCACTGTCAACCTTGCCGCATGCGCCCCTGGCGCCGGGGTTCAGGTCTTTGACTGCGATGTTGAAGAGCCCAACTCCCACATTTTTCTCAAACCTGAAAATTGTTCAAAAGAACCCATATCGACCATGGTGCCCGAGGTTGACATGGATAAATGCACCCTGTGCAAGGCGTGCGAAAAGATCTGCCAGTTCTCGGCCATCACCACCATCGCTAAAAAAGTGATGACCTTTCCGGAGATGTGCCATTCCTGCAGGGGGTGCGAGATGGTCTGCCCGGAAAACGCCATCACGGCATCATCACGGGTACTGGGGGATCTCATCCAGGGAACCAACAGCGCCGGCATCCCCCTCACCTGGGGAGAACTGAGGGTGGGAGAGGCCATGTCCCCGCCCCTGATAGAGAAGGTCAAAGCACGGATCAACCCCAAAGCGATTTCCTTTGTTGACGGTCCTCCCGGCACTTCCTGTCCTGCCGTGGCAGCCCTCAGGCACTCCGATTTTGCCCTGCTGGTTGCCGAACCCACCCCCTTTGGGCTCAACGACCTTGCCCTCACCGTGGAGGCCTTGAAGAAACTTGATGTTCCCATGGCCATTGTCATCAACAGGGATGACGGCAAGTCACGGGTGATCGATGACTATGCAGCCAGGGAGGGAATCGAGATCCTGGCACGACTGCCCTTCACCCGGGAGGCTGCGGCCGTCTGCTCCAAAGGGTTGCTGCTGGTGGACGAGATTCCTGAAATGCGCCTCCGCTTCACGGAACTATTTTCAACACTGATGGAAAAAGCGGACAAAGGGGGGGAGAGAAAATGAAGGAACTCACCATCATAAGCGGTAAGGGTGGCACCGGCAAGACAAGCGTGACCGCCGCCTTTGCCTTCCTTGCAGCCAACAGGGTCGTGGTTGACGCGGATGTGGACGCCGCCAACCTCTTTCTCACCCTTCCCCACACCACGATCCAAAAGGAGAACTTTCTCGGCGGAAGACTTGCCGAGATCGATCCTGTGATCTGCACCGAATGCGGAGAGTGCCTGGAGCGGTGCCAGTTCGACGCCATCTCCACCGATTTCATCGTGGACGCCATTGCCTGTGAAGGGTGCGGGGTCTGCGTCCACTATTGTCCAATGGACGCCATCACCTTTGAACAGCAGACCTGCGGAGAGCGTTTTCTCTCCACCACCCCAAACGGTCCCATGGTCCATGCCAAACTTGGCATCGCCCAGGAAAACTCAGGCATGCTCGTGAGCCAGCTCCGCCAGCAGGCCCGGGAGATCGCAAAAGAGAACGACATTCCCATGATCATCGTTGACGGACCGCCCGGCATCGGGTGTCCTGTGATCGCATCCATCACCAATGCCGATGGGGTACTCATCGTCACCGAGCCGTCCATGTCGGGAATGCACGACATGGAACGGGTAAAGCGCCTGGCAGATCAGATGAGGGTCCCGGCCTTCCTCTGCATCAACAAGGCCGACCTGAACCAGGAGAAGGCGGATCTCATGAAAGAATTTGCCAGGGAAAACAACATTAAGTTTGCCGGGGAAATTCCCTTTGACCGGGAGGTGACCGCCTCCATGAACGCGGGCAAAAGCCTGGTGGAATTTTCCCAGGGGCCTGCCTCAAAGGCCGTACAAAACGTATGGAAAAACGTGACATCGTATATCAATGACACCATGAACAGACTCATATAATAGAAAGGAGAGACCCATGAAAATAGCAGTTTCATCATCCGGAAACACCCTTGAATCGGACATTGATCCACGATTCGGCAGGGCCATGAACTTCATCATCATCAACACCGAAACCATGGCCTTCGAGATCAAGGAGAATACCCAGAACCTGAACCTGCCCCAGGGGGCGGGAATACAGGCTGGAAAAACGGTTGCCGACCTGGAGGTTGAGGCCGTTATCACGGGGAACTGCGGTCCCAAGGCGTTCAACGTGCTTGAGGCCGCAGGTGTTAAGGTCATCACCGGAATCAGCGGAACCGTAAAAGACGCTGTGGAAAAACTGAATACTGGAAGCTTGGCCTATGCCGGTGGCCCCAATGTCGAAGGCCACTGGGTATAAGATACGGAACAACTTGAATCAAGAAAAGGATTTTACTATGAAATTTGCAATCCCCATGGCAATGGGAAAATTGACCGCCCACTTCGGACACTGCAGGGAGTTCAGCTTTGTCACCGTTGAGAATAACGAAATCACAGGAACGGAACTCCTTGAGCCGCCGGCCCACGAGCCCGGCGTCCTGCCCAAATGGCTCCACGACCACGGCATCAATGTGGTCCTTGCCGGCGGCATGGGTCAGAAGGCCAAGGAACTGTTCGCCCAGGCAGGCATCGAGGTGATCACCGGCGCGCCCACAGAGACCCCCGAGACCTTGGTAAAGCAGTACCTTGACAACACCATGGTCACCGGGGAGAACGTCTGCGGCCACGAGCCCGGATCGCCTTGCAATCACTAAAAGGCCTAACAGGGGCCAGGCTTATAAGCTAAGCCTGGCCCCTCCTATTTACACTTTTTTCAAAATGGACTTGGCAGAAGCGACAGTTTACTTTAAAAGAAGAGGAGTAGACATGGAAAAAATTCTGATCATCGGTTGTCATCGCGTTATGGACAGCGTCTGCATCGCCTGTTCCAGATGCCTTGTGGCGTTCAACAGGCGGGAAGGTGAATTTGCACGGTACAAGGACCTGGATGCCGAGGTGCTGGGCATCCTCAGCTGTGGAGACTGCCCCGGTGCCGGCATCGTTCCGAGGCTTGCCCAGGTGGCCCTGTGGAACAAACCCCTGGGGGAAAAGCCCACAAAGGTTCACATTGGTCCCTGCATCCTGGACCACTGCCCCCATGGCGAGACCCTGGTCAAAAAGATAGAGGCAAAAGCAGGGGTTGAGGTGGTAAGAGGCACCCACCCGTACATCCCTGAAAACGTATACGCATAAGAACCATTGGGAGAGTTTATGAAAATAAGAAAAGCTGTGTTCCCTGTTGCTGGGCTTGGCACACGATTTTTACCGGCGACCAAGGCCATGGCAAAGGAAATGCTGCCCGTTGTTGACAAACCCATCATCCAGTACGCGGTGGAAGAGGCCCTGGATGCAGGCATCGAGCAGATCATCTTTGTGACAGGCCGGGGCAAGAAGGCCCTGGAAGACCATTTTGACCATTCTTATGAGCTGGAACTCTCCCTGAGAAACAAAAAAAAGAACGATCTTCTCAAGCAGGTGGAGCAGCTGGTGCCCGAGACCGGCACCATCGTCTACACCCGCCAGAACGAACCCCTGGGGCTGGGCCACGCCATCTGGTGCGCAAGGCACATCGTGGGAGACGAGCCCTTTGCCGTGCTCCTGGCAGACGATTTGATCAAGACCAAACAACCCGTCCTCTCCCAGATGATGCAGCGCTTTGACCGGCTCAGGGCCTCCATTGCTGCGGTGATGGAGGTGGACAAGGACCAGACCGACAAGTACGGCATTCTCGATGCCGATCCCATCGAGGACAACGTGGTGAGGGTAAGGGGCATGGTGGAGAAGCCGCCCCCGGGAGAGGCCCCCTCCAACCTTGCCATCATCGGCCGCTACATCCTCACCCCTGAGATCTTCCATTTTCTGGGCAAGAAAAAGACCGGGGCAGGCGGTGAGATCCAATTGACCGACGCCATGGAGCAACTCCTCAAAACCCAACCCATCTTTGGCTACAAATTTGAGGGAACCCGGTTCGACTGCGGCGACAAGGCCGGATTCCAGATGGCCAATATCGCCTTTGCCATGGAGCGCCCCGAGATCCGGGAAAAACTATTGGCCTTCATTCGCCAGGTGGATCAGGAACAGGCCCGGAACTAACAAATGGATGTCCCTGCTGGCTTCAGCGATTGCAAGAAGAAAACGGATCTATCGATATACAAAGAGCGATGGTCTGTCCCATGGGCTCATCGCTTGTAAAGGGAGTAGAACTTCATCACCTTGCTGACGTAGCGTTGGGTCTCCTTGAACGGCGGGACGCTCTTGTACCGGTCCACGGCGTCCGGACCTGCGTTGTAGGCGGCCAGCACCAGGGGCAGCTTTCCCTTGTACCGGGTCATGAGGCGCTTGAGGTACCGGGTCCCCCCCATGATGTTCTGACCCGGATCAAAGGGGTCTCTGACCTTGAAATCGGCATAGTTTGAGGGCATGAGCTGCATCAGACCGGTTGCCCCTCGTCTTGAAACGGCACTTGGATCAAAGTCGGACTCCGCCTTGATCACGGCTTTTACAAGGGAGGCATCCACGCCAAAGGCTCTGGCTGCTCGCTCGATTTCCGGGCCGAACCTGACGCCCTTCCCCTTCATGGGCTTGGGGTTTTCACGGATGTAGAGCTTGTAGTCAGACGAAGTGGGAACGTTGGTAAAATGAACCATGCCTTCGCTGTCGATGTACATGTAGATGTCCGCCCCTGCCCATGACGGCAGGAAAAGTGCGACCAGCACCAAAAGCAAAAGCCTGTTGAATCTATTCATCTACCAGAATATCCATTGTTCGGTTATAAGCACATACCCCCCGAGAAGCAGGTTGGTCACTCCATGGGAGAGGATCGGGGAAAAGAGATTTTTGGTTCGAACCAGGAGCAGTCCGTAAACAATCCCGGCCAGGATCCCGGCAAGCCACCTGTGGTGCTCAAGCCCAAAGGCCAGGGCCACCACGGCAAAAGAGAACCAGGTAAACTGACCCAGGGCAACCTTCCTGAAGTCGTTTTTTACCAGGTATCGCATGGCAAAGCTTCGCCAGAAGAGTTCCTCCATGACCGGAACGATCAGCGCCGCCCCCGCAAGCCGTGTTGCGATGAACAGATAAAGGCCGACCCCTGTGGCGTGGTCAGATGGATTTAACCCATCCGGCACCATCTTCGGGTAAAAGGGATCAAGCAGTACCCACAGGAGAAAAACGAGAACCCCGGCACCAATGGCCCAAAGGTCCAGCGAGGGCCGGATCTCGCGCCCGTAACTTCCCCTGTAATGGAAAAGGGCAAGACCTGTAACCAGGGTCTTGGCCGGATAGACAAGGGCTGGCGAGAGGTGAAGCAGGGGGCCGGCATAGGTCAGGATGCCAAACAGTCCAAAGGGGACCACATAGGGTAACCAGGCGCTCATGGAGGACTCCTTATGTAAAAGGGTGGGTTTACATCTTACGATACTCTTTTAATACAAATTTTGCCGGAAAATCAGGTTTTGAGAGATAGGGTAAAAGGCTGGCCTTGAAGGTGTCCACAAGACTTTTAACCACGTCCGCCTTGTCAGGGGCCATGATGAAATTTCTCTCGGTCCGGTACTCGAACACAACCGGATCCCCCACTTTTTTTCGAAGATCGTCCATGGAGATCTCCCCAAGCGCCCCGGCCGGAAAAAGGGCCGCCTCCACGGCAACGGCAATCCTTGCCTCAACGGCCACCTGATAGGCGTCCTCTCCGATCTTCTTTGATCGATCCTCAATGGTAAGGGTCTGGCCGTTGTCAAGTTCAACGGTCTCTATCAATATCTCCAATGTCTCCAATGTCTCATCCATGGGTTGATGCTCTCTCCTGTTGCAGCCGGAATCAATCAAACAGATCCAGCTGTTTCACCAAGGGCTGCTTTTTTTTGCCCCGGTAGGTGTTGGTGTTATACTCCTTGAGCGCCTCTTCGATATCCGAAAGGAAAACAGAGCGCCCGGTCTCTTTCATGGTGCTGTATATCCTTCTTTTTTTGGCATATGTCAAACAGAGAATCTCCCGGGCCCGTGTCATGGCAACATAAAAGAGCCGTCTTTCCTCGTCGATGTTCAGCGGCGCCTTTCCCGGATGGGCAAAGGGGACAAGGCCTTTTTCACACCCGGTGACAAAGACCACGGGGAATTCAAGCCCCTTTGCGGCGTGCATGGTCATGAGGGAAACCTTTTCGGCATCGGGCCAAAGGCTCTCGGTGTCCCGGTCCAGGGCAAGGGTGTCAAGAAATGTCCCAAGGTCGTCGGAACCGTTTGCGGCGTCACAACAGAGGCGATCGTACACCTCCCGGCTCCCCGGGTTGTCTTGGATAAGCGGCAAAAGATCGCCCCCCCGGGCCAGGGTTTTCAGGGTCTCGCAGGCGCCAAGTCCATGGATCGTTTCCCCTAGGTCCGTGAGGATCCCGGCCACGGTCGACAGCTTTTCTGCAACATTCTTCCGAACCCCGGGAAGCGGTGCTGCGGCAAGACGCGCAACCGCCCGGTCAAGGGGAAGGTCCAGACCGTGGAACCATTGGCCCAGGCGCTCCCGTGTCCGCTTGCCGATACCCGTCGTCATATGGTCGAGAACCGTGAAAAAATCCTGGTGGGTTCCCCCTTTCCGGAAGATCTTCACAAGTGAGATGAGTTCACCAATGCCCGGATTAAGCAAAATACTCTCCTTGTCCGCGGTCTGAAAGGGAATCCCTGCCCGCTCAAACACCTCGGCAAAGATTCTACTCTGGCGACGGGTTCGATAGAGAACGGCAAAATCGGCAAAGGAAAACGCCTCCGCGTCTGTCGAATCTGCCTTCCCGGCATCCATGGAAAAGAGCGAGATCCCTCCCATGAGGGCCTCGATCCTTTTCCCCACGGCAACGGCCTCGGCCTTGTCCGACGCCGTTTCAAGCATGATCAGCCGCTCTCGTCCATGGATATTAGAAAACACTTTTTGCTCTCCTGTCTGGCCGTGTCCATGGCTGATCAGCTGAAAGGAGGCGTTGAGGATGGTCTGGGTGGAGCGGTAATTTCGCTGTAAAACGATCTTGTCGGCATGGGGATAGTCCGTGAAGAACCGCTGGAAATAGGCGTTGTCCGACCCCCTGAATCCGTAGATCGACTGGTCAGGGTCTCCGATCACCACAAGGCCTTCCCCAGTTCCAGCAAGGTGCTTTGTCAACAGATACTGGCCCCTGTTGATATCCTGGTATTCGTCCACAAAAATATGGCAAAACCGCTTTTGAAGGGTGGCAACAAGGTCCGGGTCGGTTTTGAGAAGATTCACCACCATGGAGATGAGATCCTCGAAATCCACGAGATTCCGGGAAGCCAATAGCGCCTGGTACTCCGTCCAGACCCTTGAAGCCACAAGGGCGTGTTCGTCTCCTGTAAAAGGGGCCAGGTCGTCCCCGGGCCTTAAGCAGTGCTGCTTGGCCGTTGAGATCATCCGGTCCAGGGCATCCATGGCGGGCGCGGAAGCACTTGCCCTGGCAAACGCCTCCTTGAAGATTTCCTGCCGGCCCATGTCATCCACAATGGCACATGTGAACCCGGTATACTCCTTTAAGACCATGAGACAAAAGGAGTGAAAAGTTGCGGCGCAGACAGAACCGGTTTCACCGGGCACCAGTTCCGCTATCCGCCCGGCCATCTCCTTTGCTGCCCGGTTGGTAAAGGTTAAAGCAAGAATGGCCCCGGGATCCACCTTTTGATCCCGGATAAGCCAGGCGATCCTTGCGGTCAAGGTCCGGGTCTTTCCGGTGCCGGGGCCGGCCTCGATGAGAATGGGACGCCCCTGGCCGTTGATGGCCTGCTGCTGCTCCGGGTTGAGGGACGTGAGGATATCCGTGGTCTCCGCCTGGCATGACCTTGTTTTTTTTGCCGGGACCGGAACGATTGACCCGGCTTTTTTTGGCGTTATGCCCTTTATGGACGTCTTCTTTTTAGGGGACCGTGGCCTGGGCTGGGGGAACATATCTTTCTCCCCCTTGAGCCGGCGCTTCTCCTCCGGTTCAAAGATCTTGACCTTCCCGAACTCGCCGTCAAACCCCGGAGAAATGGAGACCTCGCCCCGTCTCATGCGACGGACGGCCTCGGCCAGAAGGGGGATGCCTGAAGCCTCAATATCACGGATTGGGGTTTTCAACAGGATCCCAAGTTCAGGCC
The DNA here is from genome assembly GCA_016342325.1 of Desulfobacterium sp. Taxonomy (GTDB): domain Bacteria; phylum Desulfobacterota; class Desulfobacteria; order Desulfobacterales; family Desulfobacteraceae; genus Desulforapulum. The sequence goes on along the minus strand of JAEINR010000019.1, from coordinate 35,762 downwards.
CCAGGCGTTCCAAGGCCATGTCATAGTGGAGGCCCACCTTCTTGGTCTTGGGCCCCACATCAAAAATTTCTGAAAGAATGTCTGCAAGGGGAATAATGCTCCGAAAGGGGGGACGGTTGCCGGGATCATAGCCCTCGGGCCGTGAGGCCAGCTCCTGCACCCTGTACAGCACACCAAGGGTAAGGGGTTTCCCGCATTGGGGACAGCGCCCCGCCATTGCTGCCGTCTCTTCGGGGTTGAGGCAGACGTTGCACTTTCGATGGCCGTCATAGTGGTATTTGCCCTCCTCCGGAAACATGTCAATGGTCCCAAGGAAGGTGTCATCCCCTTTTGACAGCGCTTTTTTTATGCCGTCAAAGGAGAGCTTCCCCCTGAACATGGAGGCGTTCCGGCCAAGATACATGGGAGAGTGGGCGTCGGAATTGGAGATCAGGGTGATACGATCAAGATCTTTCACCCGCCAGTTCATGGGAACATCCGAGGAGAGCCCGGTCTCTACGGCAAAGATCTCATGGGACAGGGGGCCGAAGCACTCCTCAATGGAGTCAAACCCGGATTTCGAACCCAACATCGAGAACCAGGGGGTCCAGATGTGGGCCGGAACCAAGAACGCGTCCCCACAGGTATCGAGCATAACCGCTAGGAGCTTTTCCGCATCAAGCCCCAGGATGGGCCGGCCGTCGGACTTGATGTTGCCGATCCTGTCAAGCTTGCCATTGAAGCGCTTCACCGCTTCAAGGTCGGGAAAGTAGAGCAGGTTATGGTTTTTCCTCACCCGGTCCGCTTTTTTGTAGATGCTGCTGATCTCGCACTGGAGAAGGAACCGAACCGGCCCCCTGCACCCTTGGGGGATCTCCCGGTCAAGCTGCGCTTCCATGCTGGTTTTCAGCTTAAAGAGTCCGGGTTCTGCCGGTACCAGCTTTGTTTCAAGCTCAGCCATCCAGCCCGGATGGGTAAAATCCCCCGTGCCCACGAGGGTGACCCCCTTGAGCTGGGCCGCTTGATAGAGGTGCTCAAGATCGAGGTTTTTGGCCGTTGCCCTTGAGAAATGGGAATGGAGGTGGAGATCCGCTATAAATTCCATGGTCACCGCTATAGAAAGGTTAAATTACACTGACATTAAAGGTTTATTATGCTACACGATTCTTCACTTTATTTAAAGGGGGTTATTGGACAACCGTGGGGGTTAGGGCGTTGACAATCCAGGGCAAATCATGGAATGATATCCGCCAGTCTGTACGGTTCGGTTCAAAGGGGGATTTGGCATTGAAAATAAGAATTACAGCCTTGAGTTTTTTCATGGTCATGGCAATGGTGTTTTCCCTCCAGGCGGGAGAACCCATAAAAATAGGTGTCATCTTTGCCCGGACAGGCCCGGCGACCCCGGACAGCGGAAGCGGATTTAATGCCGCACGGTTTGCCGCCCATGAGGTCAACCGTGCCGGCGGAGTGCTTAAAAGCCCCATTCAACTGCTGGAGTTTGACAACAAAAGCACGCCCCTGGGATCAAGGATGGCGGCCAGGAACGCTATTGCACAGGGCGCGGTCTGCGTCATCGGCGCCGCCTGGAGTTCCCACTCCCTGGCCATGGCAAGGGAACTGCAAAAAGCGAAGATCCCCATGGTGTCTCCCTCCTCCACCCTTCCGGCAATCACCCTAGTTGGGGATCATATTTTCCGTGGCTGCTACACCGACGCCTTCCAGGGAAAGGTCCTGGCAAATTTTGCCCTGGAGGATCTCAATGCCCGCACTGCCGTGGTGCTTACAAACACAAACAGCCGTTACAGCATGGGACTTTCCCGTCATTTCAGCCGTCATTTTCAAAAAAAAGGAAAACTCATCTGGGAAGGAGATTACTCCCGGAATGCAACGGATTTTTCAACCCTGTTGACCCAGGTCTTGGCATTTGATCCCCATGTTGTTTTTATCCCGGACCATTTCAGGGAATCGGCCTACATCATCAAACAGGCAAAAAAAATGGGAATTAAAGCAATTTTCCTGGGGGGAGACGGCTGGATAAAAACCATGTACAGGTATGGGGGAAACGCCATCCATGGCAGTTATCGTACCGTCCCATGGGATGCCCATGGGGCAGACGAAAACGGCCAGTTGTTTATCCGGCGCTATACCAAAGAATACCCAGAGCCGGTGGAAACCAATACCGCCCATACCTATGATGCCTTCCACCTGGTTGTAGATGCCATAAAGCGGGCGGGATCAGCAACGCCTGCTTCAATCAGAAAAGCCCTGGCAGAAACAAAAAATTTTCAAGGCGTCACAGGCACCATCACATTTAATTCCAATGGAGACCCCATAAACAGACCGGTAATCATACTGAGATTTGACAACAAAGGTTCCGTCCTACACAAGAGAGTGACCCCGTGAAACCATTTAAGTTTTCCCTGAGATACAAAACCAACCTGGCCATTTTGCTTACCTTTTTCTCCATTGCAATGATCTTTTCGACCATTCACAAGCCCCTGCAAAACCGGCACTTCCAAAGCATGACCGAAAAGATAGAACTGGTTCTTGAGACGTTGGTCCAGCGGGATCAGGAGCCCCTTGGCAATGAAATCTTTGACGGGAACATCCGGGCCATGGCAATCCGGATCAAGGCGATGATGGAAGTCAAGGGCATGCTTGCCATCAGTGTCTTTGATGCAACGGGAATTCTGCTCGTCCAGGAAAACCGTGATCCGGCCCTCTATGACCTCACCCGCCTGGAAGGGGATCCCGGCATCCGGCAAAAGCGATGGGGAAAAATCGACACCCTGACCTACCTTGAGGCAATCACCGTCATCGGAGAACCCATGGGCTGGATCCGGATCTGCTACTCCCTTGAAGAGATAAAAGGGGATGAACGCCATGCCACCCTGATAGTGGCAGGAATCCTCGCGTCCATCCTCGTTGTCATGCTGGTGGTGCTCAACCTGATCATCTCCCGGACAATTCTACGGCCCATCACCTTTCTCAGGGATGCCATGGAACAGGTGGGCCGACAGAAGAGCAGGGAACGGGTGCAGATCAAAAGCCGGGATGAGATCGGCGACCTGGCCGCAAGTTTCAACCGCATGTCCCAGGATCTTGCCCGTTTTCACAGGGAGATCGAAACCCGGCAGGAGGAGAGCAACCAGATGCGACTGTTCCTGAAAAACATCATCGACTCCATGCCTTCCGTGCTCGTGGGTATCGACCAGGAAAAAGCCATCACCCACTGGAACCTGGAAGCGCAAAAAATGACGGGGCTCCCTCCGGACAAGGCAACGGGCATGGCCGTTCACAAGGTTTTTACCTGGAAGGAATTTCCCACCGACCTCATCGAAAAGTCGCTTAAAGAGCAAAAGGTCCAAAAACAGACAAAAATCCCTGTACCCCTGAACAACGACCGTCGCTTCCTGGACATAACCGTCTTTCCCCTGGATACCAAGGGCCGAACAGATGCCGTCATCCGCATGGATGATGTCACCGACCATGTCAAAATGGAAGAGATGGTGATCCAGTCGGAAAAGATGCTCTCCGTGGGCGGGCTTGCCGCGGGCATGGCCCATGAGATCAACAACCCCCTGGCCGGGATTCTCCAGAATGCCGCCGTCATCAAAAACCGACTCACCAGGGATTTTCCCGCCAACCACAAGGCGGCAGAGGCGTGCCGGACCGACATGGCAACCATCCAGTCGTACATGGAGCAACGACAGATATTACCCTTGCTCGATAATGTTCACCAGGCCGGAATCAGGGCGGCCGACATTGTCAAGGAGATGCTCAGTTTTTCCCGCAAGGAAGAGGGCTGCGTCTCCTCCCACCGACTGGACCGGCTCCTGGACGACACCCTGAATATTGTCAGCACCGACTACAACTTAACAAAGCATTTTGATTTTAAAAAGATCCTTATCCAGCGGGAGTATGAAGACGCCCTTCCCCAGATTCCCTGCGACAAGGGCAAACTGCAGCAGGTGTTTTTAAACATTCTCCGGAACGGTGCCCATGCCATGGCAGAGAACCCGGAAAAGACCGCACCGGACCGGTTCATTCTCAGAGCAAAGACCTGCGCCGGAACGATCCAGGTGGAAATCGAGGACAACGGACCGGGCATCCCCCCGGAACAAAGCAAACGAATATTTGAACCCTTCTTCACCACCAAACCCGTTGGGGTCGGCACCGGCCTTGGGTTATCCGTCTCTTATTTCATCATTACCAAAAACCACAACGGATCCTTGGAGGTGGCTTCTGTTCCCGGCAAGGGAACAAATTTCATCATCCGGCTTCCCATCCAACAGGAAGATCTATGAACAACTTCGAAGAAAAACTTCACGCCTGGAACACCCGCTTAGAAAAAGAGACCGGGATCACCCTTGTCATTACCGGCAGCGATCTGGACACCCCTTTTATTGATTTCTGCGACCGCCTGGCAGCAGCCCTCCCCAAGGTGAAGGTCACCCAAGAGACCGACAGTGAAAAGCCCCTTCCGGAAATACACCTTTCCAACAACCTCGTCTATTCGGCCCTCCCCCTGGAACAGGCGCTTGACCCCTTTCTCGAGGCCCTTTCCCAGGTAAACGTGCCACCCACCGGGCTGCCCACCGGGATAGAGCAAAAACTTGCCGGGATCGAGATTCCAACCCGGCTCAAACTCTACGTGGCCCAGCACTGCCCCCACTGCCCGGCCATGGTGCGTGCCATGACCCCGCTGACCGCCGCCTGTGACCAAATTATTCTGAACGTGGTGGACGGCACCCGGTTTCCCGAAGAGGCGTCAAAGGATAACGTGATGTCGGCCCCCTGCCTGATCCTGGACAATGATATTCGGTGGACCGGCAGCGTGGATCCGGTTGAAGTGGTGGACATGATCGTGAACCGGGATCCGTCCCACCTGAGCGCCGCCTCCCTTCAGATGATCCTCGAAGAGGGCAAAGCCAACTGGATCGCAGCCAGGATGATGGAAGCCAACGCCATCTTTCCGGCCTTTATCAAACTGTTGATCCACGAGACCTGGTCCGTTCGCCTGGGAGCCATGGTGGTGGTAGAGGAAGTGGCGGAAGAGATGCCAGGGCTTGCGGCCCGGATCACCACCCCCCTGTGGGAGGCCTTTGAAGGGGCGGATACCCCTGTACAGGGAGACATCCTCTACGCCCTTGGCGAGTCGGGCGATCCCGGGATCGCCACGAAGATAAAGGCGCTTGCCCCCAGCCTTGAGAACCCGGACCTCAAGGAGGCGGCAACTGAGGCCCTTGAGGCCATTGAATCACGTTCTTAGGGTAGCGATGAACCGCTGGGGCCTGAGCAGGAGGGTCAGGGCGTCCTTAATGTCCTTACAGACAATGTCCGCCGCCATGAGGGTTGCAACGCTTGCCCCCTCCTCCTGGACAAGGGCGATGCCAATCCTTGAAAGTTTCAGCATGGGGCCATCGTTTTTGCCGTTGCCCACGCTGACAACGGCCTTGGCCCCCAGTTTCTCCACATGGTCCCGCTTTGCCAGGTCCTGTTTCCCAGGCCCAAGGATGTGCAGGTTCACGGGCAGTCCGTCAAGCTCTTTTGCCACCTGGCCAAAGGTGTCAGCCGTGAGCACATGGACCGTCAGATCCCTGGCAAGGCGCTCCACAAGCGGGGCAACCCCGCAAAGCAGCTTTCCGTCACAAGCCATGGTACCGTTGTAATCCATCACCAGATGGTCCAGGGCAACCCCACCAAATCCAGGCACCTCTATTTCAATCATCTCATCCTTCCTTTCCTGCGAAAGCACTGCTTCGCCTTGACTTTTTTTCGATTTTTCTACAAATATACAATTTTGTATGGACGCCATATAAAGGTACAACCTATATCACCCAAAACCGGAATGACAAGGAGAAACATCCATGAAAATAGTAAACTACAAAGAGATCGAGCCCACACGATTTGACAACGACGTGGCAAAAGGGGTGGCAGGAAGGGTGGTAATCGGCAAGGCCGACGGAGCCGACAACTTCTGCATGAGGGTCTTTGAGCTTGAAAGTAATGGCCACACCCCCTGCCACACCCATGACTGGGAACACGAGATCTTTTTCCATGCAGGCCAGGGGGAAGTTCTCTCAAACGGCCGGTGGACACCGGTATCACCGGGAACAGCCGTCCTGATTCCCGGAAACGAAGCGCACCAGATCCGCAACCAGGGAGACGCGCCCCTGGTCTTTGTCTGCCTTGTCCCTGCCGGCGCACCGGAGCTGTGATGGCACCCAGGAGCTGCGTGGACAAAGACGGTTGCTTTGTCGTCGGCATCCACGATCCCGGATTCAAGGTCACAAACCTCAGGAAAAACGACCATCTTCACCCCCTTGGCCGCCTGCCCAACGGCACATTGGTGGAGAACCAGGCCAACTTCCCCCTGGGCGACGTGGAAGAGCCCCATGCCGACCGCATCTATGAAATTGCCAACCCCTTCCCATTCAGGGGGGTCACCTATGTCAACTCCAGGTGGGCGGACCGAACGGCCAGCTCCCCGGAGACCATCCAGCTGCCCCGGGAAGAGGAGGTCTCCTTTCTGTCGACCCTGGAGGACTGGTTCCTTGAAAACGGGATCAAGGACAAACAACCGGAGGACCTCTTCAGGACCCTGCCCCCCCCCATGCGCCTGGCCCTTGCCAACACATCCACCGATCCCAGGGAACTTGTCGCCCTTGCCAACGGCTGCTGCGACTTTACCTTTGAGGAGGGAGGCACACCCCCCACCGGTCTTGCATTCAAGGGCGACACCCCGGACACGGCAATTCCCGTGATCCATGACCACACCCTGTTCGAGATCATTGCCAACAACCCCTTTCTGCCGGACCCCTACAAGCGGGCAATGGTATTGACCCCCGGGGTCCAGGGAAAAAGCGAGATCGTAGGGGAGTGGCAGGCAGAGGACAGCCATGTGTTTGAGTACCTTCGCACCAACTCCTACATTCCCTGGGGCCATTTTGCAGCCAACACGGCGGACGACACCGTGCGGTACAGGATCCGGGACCTGACCCTTGCCGACATGAAGGGGATGCGCCACCTGTGCTACCAGCGGATCTATGCCATGGTGGCCCAACAGCTGGAAATCCCCCTGCCCGGGCAACGGCAAACCGTTTCAGAGCAGGAGCTGGAAACCCTTCGCCGGGCCATCTGCCAACGCCTGGATGGGGGCGAGTGTGATCTTGAGTTTAACGGCTCATTGTGGGGATGGAACTTTGGATTCGGATTTGCCCAGTCAGGGTACCGCCTCCACGCCTCCCACCAACAGATCCACCAACAGTATGCCATGGTTCCGGCCGCTGTAGCTGTGAACAACGGCCAACCCGTTGCCTCCTATGCCTGCGGGGATCTGGTGGCCGACTTTGTTCACCAGTACAGGCAAAGCACGGGCAAGGGCTTTTTCGACAATTATCTTAAGGCCATCCGATCCAACACAAGGACCGATGGCCATCCGGACAGGACCTCCGCCCTGGTGGTCCATGAGGATGAAAACGCGATCCTCTTTGTGCCCAAGGCCCAGACCTCCCAGTGGGAACTCCAGCTCATGGCCAAACGCCCCTGCGGCAACATCCTTGAGGCGGACACTGCCATGCGCGACTCCCTGGACCGGGGCATCCTCATGGCCCTTGCCACCCTGGAAGCCCTGGGCGCAAGGATGGTGACAAACATCGAGTATTCAAAACGGTTTGACAACACGGACAAAGACCAGCGGCTCCTCTACTCGTTTCTGCCGAGGCTGCCCCACTCCCCCGGGGCCTTCAGCGAAGCCCAGCTCCGGTGGATCACCGGGCATTACCCGGAGGATTTTGCCCTGGCCTGCCGGTCAAGGCTTGCCGCCGACCCTGCCTGAACCATTGAACAGGATGCGGTCCACGGTTTCAAAGGTGGCCATTCCCTTTTGGACCATGGGACCGACGGCCCGGGTGAATTCCCGGATCTTCTCCTCGGTGTCAACCACTTCAACCACCACGGGAAGATCCTCGGACAGACAAAGCACCTTAAAGGTCCGTATCTTGCCCTCGGCCGCATACCCAAGCACCCCCCGGAGCACGGTTGCCCCAGCCATGCCCCGGGTTCTTGCCGCTTCCACGATGGCTTCGTAAAGCAGCCGTTTACCGTATTTCTGGTCCTCACCAATATAAATTCGCATGAGACAGGCTTTTGATAACGATTCCACGAATGGTTTTCTCCTTATATTAAACGTCCGATGACAATTCCGCGAATGGTTGTATCCTTAGATCAAGCGGGCAACAACGATTCCCGCGGACAGGGCCCCGAGGCCGAGGCCGTTCTGCATCACAAGATTCAAAGCGGCATAGAACCACTCGGTGGACCGAACCAGCATGCCAGTCTCGAGGATAAATGCCGAAAAAGTGGTAAAAGCCCCCATGAAGCCCACCAGGACGCAGGTCCGGATCTCGCCGGAAACCGCCCAGCGGTTCTCGAACAGGGTCCATAGGAATCCTGCAACAAAGCACCCCGTGATGTTGACCACAAGGGTCCCAAAGGGAAAAAACGAGGAGTTGAATTGCTGGACAAACCCCGAGAGACTGTACCGGCAAAGGGTTCCCAGGGCACCTGCCAGGGCGATAAAAACAAACTTATGCTCCATAGGGGGAGGCCTCCGTTTAATGGTTAAATAACAGAAGCAGGAGGGGGGGAGGACGCACTCCACCACTGCTTATGTTAAAGTGGTAGGAGTCATCAGCCGATTAGGGCGGTTATACGGGGAACTCCATCCCCGGGTCGGCAATTATTTAATAATTTGCCCGGGGGAAGTCAAGGAAATTCTTCCAGGGGGTGCGGTTTGACATTTCTCTATTTCCATGGGATAGTAATACAGTACTTTCCCGCATGAACCCGACCCTTAGCTGCAGAAACAACCGTTACCTGCCTTGACCTGAACAGACGGTTTGCACCATGTATAAATCTTTATTTCGCCTTTCCAGGCAAGGAGGTCTCCATGGTAACACAAAGAAGATCAACCAACAAAATCGTCGAAGAGCAGGTAACAAAATGGAACTATATGAAATCCGGGCTTGGGACGAAAAAGACCGAACCGGTTCCAGTGGTCACGATCTCCAGGGAGGCCGGAAGCGGCGGCAGGCTCGTGGCTGAAAGACTCTCAACAAAGCTCGAGTTTGATCTCTTTCACCAGGAGGTGGTCCACGAGATGGCCAAGGACGCTGACATCAGCGTCAGGTTCATGGAGACCCTGGACGAGCGGGGCCTCAACATGCTGGACAACTGGATCGCATCCCTGGTGGATGATCGCTACCTCTGGCCCGACCAGTACATGCAGCACCTGATGAAGGTGATCGGCACCATCGGCAAGCACGGGAAAAGCATCATCGTGGGCAGGGGCGCCAATTTTATCCTCCCCATCAAGACCCGGATCAGCGTCCGTGTCGTCGCCCCCTTTGACCTGAGGCGCAGGCATGTTGCCAAGGAGTTCAACCTTTCCGAGACCGAGGCGGAACGGCGCATCACCTTGACTGAATCCAGGAGACGCTCCTTTGTCAGGCGATACTTCAACGCCTCCATATCGGATATCTACCACTACGACCTGGTGATCAACACCGAAAAACTTGAACTGGACGATGCAGTGGCGGCCATTGAGGCAGTGGTGCATCAAAGGATGAAACGTGATACTCCATGACACCATATATGAGTGGGACGGAAAGAACAGGGACGGAGAAAGACCCGTGGCCTGGTCACCCGGTGTCTATCGCATACGAATCGTTGACCTGACCGGGGACAGACCGGATCTTCTCCACCTGAAATCAAGGGCTGTGATCTGCTGTAACCAGGGCAAGGGCACCTCCATCAGGAACTGCATCCAGCACTTTGCCAAAAAAGTGTCCAAGCGGTTTGACCTCGACGTGTCAAGGGTGCTCTGGGTTGAGATAGACAAAAATGATCACCAGGTGATCCAGGTGGCCAACCTCACCCGGGTTGCGATAATTGGCGGCAACGATCTTTTTTCGGCAACCTGGAGACCTGCCCGGCCCAATGAGCTTGCGTTCCTCAGTCCTTTTTTGATCGATTTCATCGACCCGGCAGCAACGGAAGCCTTAACGTCCCAGCTGCTATCCAAAGGAGGTGACCATGACCGAAAAAGCCCTTAACCCCTTTGCCATCGCCCAGCAGCAGCTCGATGACGCCGCCCAACGACTGGGGCTTGATCCTGCCACCCACGAACTGCTACGGTGGCCCATGAAGGAGTACAAAGTACTGCTTCCCGTGCGAATGGACGACGGAACCACCCGGGTGTTCCACGGGTTCAGGATTCCCTACAACACGGCCAGGGGGCCGGCCAAGGGAGGACTGCGATGGCACCCGGACGAAACCATCGACACGGTCAGGGCCTTAGCCGCATGGATGACCTGGAAAACCGCCGTGGTGGACATCCCCCTTGGCGGTGGCAAGGGGGGCATCGTCTGCAACCCCAAGGAGTTGTCTGAAACCGAAAAAGAAAGGCTTGCCAGGGCCTATATGCGGGCGTTGGGAAGCACCTTTTCCGTGACCCGGGATGTGCCTGCCCCGGATGTCTACACCACCCCCCAGATCATGGCCTGGATGATGGATGAATATGAAACCATGAGGGGCGAGCACCACCCCGGGGTGATCACGGGAAAACCCATTGCCCTGGGTGGCTCCCAGGGACGGGGGGATGCCACGGCAAGGGGAGGCATCTACGTGACCCGGGAGGCGGCCAAAGCCCATGGCATCGACCTTGAGAACAAAACAATGGCGATCCAGGGATTTGGCAACGCAGGACAGTTTGCCGCCCTTCTCGGCAACGAGATCCTCGGTCTCAAGCTGGTTGCGGCCTCGGATTCCAGGGGGGGCGTATACGACCCTGGCGGGATCACCCCCAAAGCCCTGATCGATCACAAGCTCAAGACCGGTGGGGTAAAGGGGTTTCCCAATGCAACGGCCATTGATAACGAGGCGCTCCTTGAACTCGATGTCACCCTGCTCTTTCCCTCGGCCCTGGAAAACGTCATCACCCGGGAGAATGCGGGAAATATCAAGTGCAAAATCCTGTGCGAGCTTGCCAACGGCCCCACCACTCCTGCGGCCGACGAGATCCTCTACAAAAACAAAGTGGTGGTACTTCCCGATTTCCTTGCCAATGCCGGTGGGGTCACGGTCTCCTACTTTGAACAGGTGCAGAACACCTACAACTACTACTGGGAACTGTGGGAGGTACACAAGCGGCTGGATGAAAAGATGACCGCAGCCTTTAAGGCGGTCTATGAAATGCACAAGGCAGAGGGAATCAACATGCGCCAGGCCGCCTATCTTGTGGCCGTGGCCAGGGTGGCCGAGGCATGCAGGCTCAGGGGATGGACATGAAGGAGGATCTGCTCAAGGCCTACCGCCTCTTCCAGCGGATGATGGCGTACCCGGACAGCCTTGCTACCATGCGCAAAATCTTTCTTCAGAACATGGTCGATGGGGGAGAGACCGACCGGGAAACCCTCATACAGAAGGCAAAAGCCTTCCTCAAGGCCTCAGGGGATGACCCTTCCGACGAAGGACAGGTCACCGAGATCTTCAACATGTTCATCGACATCACTGCAGCCACCACCTTTCCAAGGGAAAAGATCGAAAGCTACATCAACTTTGCCAGGAAGCAGACCCAGTTCTCCCGGCTGGTCTCCCAGGTCAACAAGGAGCAACTCACCTACGGCACCATAAAACGGGAACTCAAGGCCTTTTGCGCCATCCCCGAGGGAGAAATCCTCATCTCCCGCATTGAGGCGGAAGGGGCTAGGGTGGGGCTCATCAACCAGTTCATCTCAAACCAGCTCCCTTTTATCGGCATTGCAAAGCACCACATCACAGTGAGGGACGTGGGGGATATCTCGGACAGGATCATCCGTACCCGGCGCAGGCCCGGAAGGATCGGTGGAAAATCGGCTGGCATGGTCCTGGCCCACAGGATACTGGTCCCCCGGTTCCACAAGGGGGACCCGGAGCTTGAGCGCCACATCCGCATCCCGGATTCCTGGTACGTCAACACCGGGGTGTTCTCGGATTTCATCGACCGGAACGCACTCTTCCACTTTCACTCCCAGAAATATAAGAGCCGGGAGATGATCGAAGAGGAGTATAAAAAGATCGCCGACCTCTTTGTGAACGCCTCCTTTTCCAAGGAGATGCTGGAGAAATTCAGATACCTCTTGGAGATCACGGGGGAAGCGCCCCTTGTGCTTCGCTCCTCGAGCCTGTTAGAAGACAATTTCGGGTATGCGTTCTCGGGCAAATACGATTCCGTTTTCCTGGGCAACCAGGGAGACATAAAGACCCGGCTCAACGCCTTTATCTGGGGGCTCAAGCAGGTCCACATGAGCACATTTGGCCCGGCCCCGATTCTCTACCGGCGAAAGAACAACCTGCTGGATTTCAACGAACAGATGAGCGTCCTTGTACAAAAGGTGGTGGGCAGACGGTTCGGCCGCTATTTTTTCCCCTTTGCCGCCGGGGTGGGTTTCAGCTTCAGTGCCTACTCCTGGACCCCCCGCATCAACAAGGAGGACGGGGTGATGCGCCTGGTAATGGGCTTAGGCACCCGGGCCGTGGATAGAATTGGAGAGGATTATCCAAGGATGATCCACCTGAGCAACCCCATGCTCAGGCCCGAGGTCACCCCGGACAAGATAAAGAAGTACTCCCAGAGGTTCATGGATGTTCTCAATCTTGAGACAGGAGAGCTCGAGTCAAAACACTACCAAGAACTCATGGGGGAGATCGACCACCCGGATCTCTTCTATGCCCTGTCCGAAGAAACAGAGGGTCATCTTGCCCCGCCCATGTTCAAATCAAAAAAACTCACCACCAACCGCACCTGCATCACCTTTGACAACCTCGTTGGGAAATCCCCCCTGCCCCGGCTGCTGAAAAAGAGCCTGGCCATCCTGGCCAAGGCCTACGGCGGGCCCGTGGACGTGGAATTTGCCTGGGACGGGGACCATCTCTACATCGTCCAGTGCAGGACCCTGAGCGTGGCAAAGGACGTGGCCATCGTCATGCCCGAGGATATAGACGAAGAGAGGCTCTTTTTCAAAAACAAGCGGATCATTTCAGGAGGGGCGGTCCACAATATCGAATACATTGTCTACGTGGATCCAAGGGCCTATGGCAATCTGCCCACGGTGGAGAAGAAAATCGAGATCAGCAGGGCCATCAGCCGTATCAACCAGAGCCTTGTGGGCAAACGCTATGCCCTGTTCGGCCCGGGACGCTGGGGCAGCAACGACATCAACCTCGGGGTGAGGGCGGGATACGAGGATATCAACAACGCCCTTCTCCTGGGAGAGGTCGCATTTGCGGAGGACGGATCAACCCCGGAAGTCTCCTACGGCACCCACTTTTTCAACGACCTTGTGGAGTCGGGAATCGTTCATGTGGCCATCTTTCCGGACGATCCCGAGTCGTTCTTCAGGGAAGCGTTCCTCCTTGATTCCCCGAACCAACTTGCCAAGAGCCGGCCCGAGCTTTCCCACCTTGAATCCGTCATCCACCTGATCCATGTCCCCTCCTGTTGCAACCGGATGAGCCTGTCGGTGTTCCAGGATAGCCGGAACCAGACCGGGGCCGGATTTTTTAAAACAAGAACCACCGAGGACGATTGATTTTCCTATGTTATAAGCGCTATAATCGCCATTGGATGACAAAACCAAACAAAAGGAGACGACCATGTCCGTTGAAACTGTAAGCAGAATGATCCACTGGCTTGGCCACGACACCATGCGAATCGATGCCGATCTCACCGTCTACATCGACCCCTTCAAGATCAAATCCGGTCTTCCCGCAGACATCATATTGATCACCCACGAACACTTTGACCACTGCTCTCCTGGGGATATCGCAAAGGTCCAAAAAAACGACACCGTCATTGTCACGGAAAAAGATTCCGCTAAAAAACTTTCCGGCGACGTCCGGGTGATGGCCCCGGGGGATCGCCTCACGGTCAAGGGAATGGAGATCGAGGCCGTGCCCGCCTACAACACCAACAAAGACTTTCATCCAAAGGCAAACAACTGGCTCGGATTCATCCTCACCATTGACGGCACACGGGTCTACCATGCCGGGGACACGGATTTCATTCCCGAAATGAAGGATATCAACGCCGACATCGCCATGGTTCCCGTGTCAGGCACCTATGTGATGACGGCAAACGAGGCAGTGGAGGCGACCCTTGCCATCACCCCCTCCCTTGCCATCCCCATGCACTACGGCAGCATCGTGGGGGATGGAAACGATGCCGAGACCTTTAAAAGCGGCCTCAAAGGAAAAATCCATGTGACCATCCTTAAAAAAAGCTGATGGCATCCAATAACTCTGCTCACCCGCAAAAAAAAGGAACATCCATATCATGAAGCATCGCCCCACCATCATAATGGCCCTTATCGTCATGTTTCTTCTTCCCCTGCACCCCGCCCATGCAGGATTCATGGATATCTTCAAGGGCCTTGGAGAAACCGTGACAAGCGATCCTTCCCCCTTGTCCGAAGAAACCATTATCAAGGGGCTGAAGGAGGCCCTGGAGAAAGGCACCCAAAGCGCGGTGGCCATGGTCTCCAAACCCGACGGTTACTACCTGAATCCCGAGATCAAGATTCCCCTGCCCCAATCGGTCCGAAAGGTGGAAACGATTCTCAGATCCGTTGGATTCGGCAGCACGGTGGATCAGTTTGAACAGAGCATGAACCGGGCAGCAGAACGTGCCGCTCCCCAGGCACTCTCCCTGTTTGTCGACACCATCAAACAGATCTCCTTTGACGATGCCCGGAAAATCCTCAACGGAAGGGATAACGAGGCGACCCTCTACTTTAAGAAACGAACCGAACAAAAACTGACCGGCCTGTTTAAACCCGTGGTCCACGACGCCATGGCAGAGGTAGACACCACCAGGCTGTTCCAGGATCTTTCCGCAAAGACCGCGTCCATCCCCCTTGCAGGCACCTTGACCCAGGATCCTGACGCCTATGTCACGGCCAGGGCCCTGGACGGCCTCTTTCTCATGCTGGAAAAAGAGGAGCTGAAGATCCGCCAGGATCCCGCGGCCCGGGTCACGGACCTGTTGAAGACCGTATTTAAAAGCAAACAATAAGGAGTCACCCATGAACAAGCTCTTAAAATGGGGGTTGATCACATGCGCAAGCGTTGTTGGTTTAATTGTCCTGGCCATCCTGGTGATACCGCAGTTTGTGGATATCAACAAGTACAAGCCGGAGATTGAAAAGCGGGTCACAGAGGCCACGGGAAGACCCTTTCGCCTTGGGGGAGACCTCGATCTTTCCATATTCCCCTGGGCGGGCGTGGCCCTCTCCGACATCTCCCTGGGCAATCCAAAAGGGTTTGCCGAAGAAACATTTGTCACGGTGAAACGGTTTGAAGTAAGGGTAAAACTCCTGCCCCTGCTCTCAAAAACGGTGGAGGTGAAGAAATTTGTCCTGGAGAGCCCCCAAATCTACCTGGAAAAAAAGAAGAACGGCCAAACCAACTGGACCATGGTCCCGCCAGGATCGCCCCCCAAAAAAACGCAACCCACAGAAAAGAGCCCTCCTCCAAAGAAACCGCCCACGGCCCTGCCCGTGAAAGCCCTGTTCGTGGATCAATTTGCCATCACAAACGGCCTGGTCCGCTATAATGACCAGGCCCAGGAAATTCAAAAGGAGATCTCCGGCATCACCCTGACCCTGGAGGATCTCAACCTTACCCACCCGATCAAACTCACGTTCTCAGCCCTGGCAGACGGCCATCGGGTTTCCCTCAACGGTCGGATCGGCCCCCTTGGAGACACGCCCGGCATGGGAGCCATCCCCCTTGATATCACCCTCAAGGCCCTGGAAGAGATCACCATGACGGTCAAGGGGGTTGTGACGGATCCCATCCAGGCCCCGGGGGTTGACCTGAACCTTGCCGTGTCACCCTTTTCCCCCAAAAAGCTCATGGCCTCCCTTGGCATTGCGATTCCAGTAACAACAACCGACCCAACGGTTCTGGAGCGTCTCTCCCTGAACCTGAACCTCAAGGGAGATCCCACCGCGGTTGCTGTTTCAGACGGGGTTCTCGGCCTGGACGACTCCACCATGAACTTCTCGGCCCAGGCCAGGGAATTCGCCAAACCCGATCTTGCCTTTGCCATGGATCTTGACCAGATCGATCTGGATCGCTACCTCCCCCCGGCCCCCCCAAAAGGAGACCCGTCCACTTCCCCGGCCACCAAGCCGCCGCCAAAACCTGCCACCAAGGGAAAAATAAATTACACCCCCCTAAGGAAACTTGTTCTCGACGGCAGCATCAGGATCGGAAAGCTTGTGGCCAGCCGGGCAAAACTGGAAGAGGTCCGGATGAAGATCAAGGGAAAAAACGGGCGGTTCGAGATCAATCCCCTGGGACTCAATCTCTACCAAGGCAGCATCACATCCTCGACGGGCCTGGATGTCAGGGCCGACATGCCAAAGATCAACCTCACCCTTGAAGCCAAGGGAATAGAATCCGGTCCCCTTCTCACCGATGTACTGGAAAAAGAGATCATCCATGGAAAACTCGAATCAAGCCTCAAGCTCTCCCTTGAGGGCGATACACCGGACACCGTCAAAAAGGCCTTGAACGGCAACGGCTATCTAAAATTCATGGACGGCGCCATCGTGGGTATCGACCTTGCTGGGATGGTGAGAAACGTGAAGGCAAGCTTCTCGGGTGGGGAAAAAACAACGGAAAAACCCCGCACCGACTTTGCAGAACTCCATATGCCCTTCACCATCACCAACGGCCTTGTCAACACCCGGGGCACGACCCTTGCCTCTCCCCTTTTCCGGTTGACGGCAAAGGGAAAGACCGATCTCGTAGGAGAGACCCTGGACATACGGGTGGAACCCAAGTTCGTCACCACTTTAAAAGGACAGGGAGATACCCAGGAACGCTCCGGCATCATGGTGCCGATCCTGGTCTCCGGCACCTTTGCCAAACCAACGTTCAGCCCGGACCTGAAATCACTGGTCAAGTCCGTCCTTCCGACTGAAGAGGAACTCAAAAAAGTCATCAAAGATGGTAAAATAGACACGGTGCAGATAGAAAAGATTATCAAAGACAAAAAAATCGACAGGGAAGAAATAAAAAAGACGGAAGACAAGGTCAAGGAGCTGTTCAAGGGATTTCGCCTGGATTGATCCGTTCCTTGTCATATTCCCCCACGTATCACCCCTACAGCTGGGATGGCTCCCTGGCTCCCCTGGTTGTATTAAGTCTCAGCTTGATGGCAGCCTCGGTGACCGGGCCCGGGATGCCATCGACCACAATGCCTGCGGCCACTTGAAACGCTTTCACAGCCTTTCGCGTGGCTGGGCCATTGAGACCGTCAACAACGAGTTTGGGCGCAGCGCCAAGGTCATTGAGGGCTCGCTGGAGCCATGTCACATGGTCATCCTCCTGACTCGCTTCCCAGGCCTCCTCCGGCTGACTGTCGGTCTTCAGCAACTGCCACACCTTGTTGAACCATGCTTCACGGTCGGCGAACCCGATCAAGCCCCCGTTGATACGACGGGTGATCGTGCGGATATCGTTCATGTCAGCAGAGTGGTTCAGGTTGTTTTGCGTCCACTCATGCAGGGCGGGTTTCAAGGCGTGTTCAGCAACAATCACCAAATCAGGCTTACCTTCAAAATCGACCCCGCAGGCGTCTCCCATGCGTCGATGATTGTCCCGTCCAGTGGTTTGGAGCACCCCGTTACCCCGGTAGCGAAATCCGTCACCCGGCTGTGTATTGCCAAGCTCCCTTGCCTTGCGCCGGTTGCCGAGGCCGTAAACCCTCTCGGCAATCTTTTCCGGGTGGCGAGCCAGGTTCTCAGCCTCAACAGCCGTCACCGCAGCGGAATGATGATTAACCCCAAAGATCTCGACGAGGCGAGGTGCAGAGTAATTCATGCTCTCGCGCAGGATCGTGAAACCACCGGTCTCATGCAGGGCCTGGGCAAGGAAATGGGACATACGCAGGGGAGTCGTAATCCCGTGGGCCTCAAATAACCGGTCGCCTTTACGAATCGCTTCAAGGTAATTGTCCTGGGCATTGCGGGCGAGACGATTGACTGCGTCCATGGTCTTGATAGTCATGGAAGATTCCTCCTTTTTTTACATGGATGATTCAAGCCCTACCCCCGGGTTGCCAGTCACCGGGTTTGGCGGCTTATCTATCGTTGCCATTTCTAACATCCACGGGTATTTTCATACCCGGATTTCCCATATCTTTCATCAATCATACACCCGGTCCAAAATCCTGTAGGTTTTGATTTTTCCGGCCGATGCTGGTATGATTCTCAATTTAACCAGCAGCAGTGAGTTTCATACATCACGTCCGAATGGAGTCTATTTTGGAACAATCCCTTCTCTCAAACTACCACAACCTGGTGAAAAAGATCGACAATTTCTGCCAGGCCATGGATAATAATTACCCGGAATCCCTGGCCTGCAAAAAGGGGTGCAGCAGCTGCTGCAGACACATCTCCCTCTTTCCCGTGGAGGCCATGGCCCTCAGCATGGCCCTGGATACCCTGCCCCCGGAGACCCGGGAAACGATCCGGCACCGGGCCCAGGCCACGGACGCCGACGGAGCATGCCCCTTACTTGCAAACGGCGCCTGCCTCATGTACCGCCATCGACCCATCATCTGCCAGACCCACGGCCTGCCCATCCTGGTGACAACGGAATCCGGCACCCGCCTGGACCACTGCCCATTGAATTTCACCACAGAAAAACAACCGGAGAAGGCCTTTTCCCTGGATCTGGAGCAGCTCAACACCCTCTTGTCCGCCGTCAACAACCTGTTTCTGGAGGAGGCGTTCCCCCAGGAGAGCCTGCCCCAGCGCATCCTCCTCTCCGAGGCCCTGCTCATGGAGTGCCAGGTGACCGACGCCTGACGCCCTGGCAGTGTTTGTTTGGTCGATAACCCGTGTCAGATTTTGAAGCTACCCACGGCGTCCTGGAGTTTGTCTGCAAGGGTGCGCAATAGCTCTGCGCTGATCTTCACCTCACCGCCGCTGTTTGACATCCGCTGGGTGGAGGCGTTTACCCCGTTAATATCGGCGGATATCCTTGATGCAGCCTCTGAACTCTGGTTGACGTTTTCGGTGACATCGTCGATGCCGCTGGCCACCTGGCCGATATTGGTGGCGATATCGTTGGTGACCGAGGACTGCTCGTCAATGGAGATGTCAATGGTTTTGACCATGGCGCTCACCTCTTTGATTGCGATTGAGATTTCGGCAATATCCCCCACGCTGGTTTCCGTGGTGGCCTGGATTCCCTGGATCCTGGTTTTGATATCATCGGTGGCATGGGCCGTCTGCCGGGCAAGCTCCTTGATCTCGTTGGCCACCACGGCAAACCCCTTGCCGGCCTCCCCGGCCCTGGCAGCCTCGATGGTGGCGTTCAATGAGAGAAGGTTTGTCTGCTCGGAGATCTCGTTGATGGTCTGGGTGACCTGGCCGATCTTTTCAGCGGCGACCCCGAGTTGATCCATCTTTTCCAGGGCTTTATCGGCTTTTATAACAGCCGCTTCCGTCATCTGCCGTGCATTGTCTGAACTTGTGGCAACGCCCTGGAGGGTTGCGCTCATCTGGTCGGCGGCAGAAGCGATCATGCCGGTTTTGGCCGAGGTTTCCCCCATGGTGACGGCAATGGCGCCGATGTTGCTGCTGGTCTGGTCCGTGGCCGTTGCAACGGTGACCACCTTTTCCGAGGTTTCCATGGTTTCGGTCACAAGATCGGAGGCGATGGTGAGAAGGTCCCCGGACGAGGTGCTGACATTTTTGGCGCTGGTGGAAATGTTAGAGACAATTCCCTGGAGCTTTTCCATGAAGATGTTGAGCCAGGAGGCTGGCCAGGAGGATGGCGAACAGCGCCCCGCCCATGTCCCCGAGAAGCGCTTTGGAGGCGGTCTCGATCAACTCGGCCTCATTGGCTTCAGCCACAAGATACCATCCAAGTGCCGGCACATACCGGGTCATGACGATGATGGCATCCCCGTTCCCGTCGGTCATGGTGAATGAAGCCTGCTCGGTTGAGAGCACCTCCTTGACATGGTCGGCCCACCCGGGCTTGTCCCCCAGGTTCAGGGTCTGGAGCCAGGCCGGGTTTCGATGCATCTGCACAAGGCCGTCTTTGTCCACCATGTAGGTTTCGCCCCGGGTACCCACGGCCGTGTCTGTCACGCTCTTGACAAAGGCCTCAAGATCCAGAGACACCGAAGTTAACCCCAAAAATCGTCCTTTTTTCTCAATTCGCCGGTTGATGAAAGCGGTGGATCCATACACCTTGTCATTGATGTGCACATTGATCGATACCCGCTCTTTGCTCTCCTTGAACGCCTTAAACCAGGTATCCTGGTCGGAAAGCTTTTTCAGGGTCTGTTTTGAATCGCGGATATCGTAGTAGTTCTGGGTGTCCCACAGGACCACGTTGGCCCCGTTGGTGCGAAAATGGGAGGTAACCCCCTGGAGAAGCGCATACACCTTGTCAGCATCCCCCGGGGCTTCGCCATCCATGATCCACTGGATCAAAAAGGGATTTTCAGCAACCAAGGTCAGGCCCATAACAACTCCCCCCCTAAATCACAGAATCGACGTTAACACCGGCATACCAGATAGGTTACATACAAAACTATCAATAGTTATGCAACGACATTTACTACTTAGTACTACACCTGCGATTTATAGGTCTGACCCGGGTGACGGGGGGATGAATGCCCACTCAGAACCGGTAGGTCTTGCCGGCTTTCAGCACCCGGGTTTCACTGTCAAGCTCTGTTTCCATCCGTGCAAGGGAGCGATCGCAGGAATCATGGCCCGAGAGAAACACCTTAGCGGGAGCGGCCCTGTTGATGGCACCGATGGTGCGGTCGAGATCCGAGTCTGCGATGCGCTGCCAGGGCGGCTTACCCGTGCCCATGAAGGTCTGGAACCGAATACCGGCCCTGTTACCCCTGCCGTCGGAAACAGGGAAATGAAGGCCGCCCCCAACACAATGGAGGGGATCGTCGCACAAACGGGCGGCCATGGACAGGATCACCTCGATGGTGGGATGACCGCAGCCGGTGAAGACCACCAGGCCCTTGTTGCGAATCCTTGCCACCAGGGACTGCTCCTCGGTGTAGCCCATCACGAAAAGGCTCCTTGCCAGGGGGCCGGTGGTGCCGATGCCGGCGGCAAGCATCCTGGGCGCGGTGACGACCTCGGCCTCAAATCCCGGGGCATGGCCATGGTCCGGCAGAAAGCAGGGTTTGGGCGCCAAGGGCATGAGCCCGTCGGGCAGGGAGACCCGCCGGGACCGCTGGGCTGCAATCCCTCCCATGTGGTCGCAGTGGAAATGGGAAATGGCCAGGGCATCGACCTGGTTCAGATGGAACCCGAGTTTTTCGGCATTATGGCTGAAGGAGGGACGGGAGGGGCCAAAACCAACATCAAAGAGCATGGTGCCAAGGTTGGTTTTAAAGAGATAGGAGACCCCGGCATCTCCCATAAATCCGGGTTCGGCCCTCCACTCCACCAGCACCGTGATCTCCAGAAAATCGAGCTCCGGCAGGTCAAGGGGCTCGGCAGCCTTGATCCGCTGCTGGTTCAAGCCGGCCGCCTTGGCAAGATTTTCCCGGTAGCGGCTGTTTTTAATCAATAACCAGGGGGCGATAACAGGGGAAGCCAGGACAAGCCCCGGCCACCACAAGGGCGATATTCTAAATGACATGGGGAACCTCGCAAAAAGAGTCTGACGAAACGCGGCTCAACCTTGGGTCGCGTTCCGTTCCAGTAACTGTCTAGGACAACTTCTCTGCTCCGGAATAGGCGGCTTCGATTCTCAATGCTGCGGCGGCATGGCCCGGATGCTTGGAAGGATTCCAGGTTTTCATGTCATCATAGACCTCGCCACGGGTCAGATAGTCAAACGACCCCTTGAGTTGAAAGGACTTGTTCTCCTTGGTGATAAAGAGAAGGGTGCCTTTGCTGCCGGCAAGGATGTTCTTTTTTGTCTTGTCAAAATAATTATCTGCAACCACCACGGTGTCGTTGCCGTAAAGGCTGACACAGGACGCATAGATCGAATTGGGGACCCCGTCCTGGCCAACGGTGGTAAGGATAATGGGACCCTGGCGGTCTTCCCATGCCTTGGCTACAAGTTCCGGTAATGCTGACATTCTTCCTCCTGGTGTAATCGTTGATTCAAATTGGCATATGCCAATAAGTCAAATACCCCTCCATGGGAAGACTGTCAACAAAAAAACGGAATGGGGGGTCCTGACATGGACACGCCGCACCCAAAATATGTTCTGATTCCCTTGCCCAAATAACACGAACGTCAGAACTAAGAAGCTACAGCCCTTTATAGACCCGGGCCGAATCAAGCTTGCCGGTCCAGGGAGCCCCGGAATTCTTCCATCCGTTCACGGTTCTTTGGCCGGTCTTGTCCTTGTCTCCCTCAAATCCGTCGGTGATGGAGTAGGCATCCGTGAATCCGGCTTTGGCAAGTTTATTGACAGCAGCGGCGCTCCTGCCGCCGGACCGGCATATGACAAGGATGGTATCGGTTTTTTGAAACCGTTTCATCACCTGACCCACAAAGTTTTCATTGACGGACATCACGGGTCTGTTCATCAACGTTATGCCGGGCTTCAGGAACAAGAGGGGAATGTTGACCGCCATGGGGGGATGGCCCACGAACACATACTCTCCAATGGTCCTGACATCGAGGATCTTAACCTTGGCCGGATCCCGGGTGTATTTTTCATAGGCTTGGCCGGCCGTCACGTATTTTCCAAGCACGGTCTGCTTTTTCCGGGGAAGGGTTGAATCCGCGAAACAAGCCAGGGAGAAGCTGAATACCAGGAATTGAGCGAACAGCAGTACCATTAATCTTTTTTTCATGGTTACCTCCTTTTTTTGTGTACACGCTAAAACCTCAGGAGATCAGGACAATCTTTCCGGCAGCCCCATATCCCTGGAGCATGACTTCGGTGGCAGCCAAACGTTCCTCCTCCACCTCAAGGGTGTGGGTGGCAACCTCGGTGTAAACGGTATCAACCACCTTTGCGCCATGTTCTTTCACGGCGTAGAGAAAGGTGTCGTTAAAGGGGTAGGGAACTTCGACCACAAAACGTGTCAGCCGGACAAGCCGGGTGAGGGGTTCAAGGTCGACGCCCGCCTGGACCGCTCCGGCATAGGCATCGATCAATCCCCGCTTCCCAAGCTTCACCCCGCCGAAATAGCGGGTGACCACAGCGGCCACCTGGGTAAGCCCGTTTGTCCCAAGGGTGCTGATCATGGGGCGACCTGCCGTGCCCGAAGGCTCCCCATTGTCCGAACAATGGCTCATCTCTCCTGTTTCCCCCACCCGATAGGCCCAGCAGTTGTGGTTGGCCTGGCGGTGTTGGGCTGATATAGCGGAGATAAACGCCTTGGCATCAACAACCGTGGTGACGGGCTCAAGCACACAGATAAACTCGGACCGCTTGATCTTCATGGACACGGTTCTGCCATGGTCAATTATGTAAAAACCGCCCACGTAAATTCCCCCATTCCCTCTATTGGCTGCACATCCTTCTCCCCGTTAAAGGGCCACGGTAGCAAAACAGGCGACCTAAGACAATATTTTTCAGACAGAACAGACCGGCCGGTCTTTACAACGGGCAATGGCGAGTTCGCTTTATTGAAAGGTAAACCCAGGGAACAACCGTCCATGGACACGACAAAGATCCCCATCATCGATGACGAGCCCATCATCCGGGAATCGATCTCCGGCTGGCTCGAAGGGGATAACTGCCACGTGCGGACGGCCCCGGGGGGCAAGACCTGCCTTCGGGTGCTGAAAAAGCACCGCTTCGACATCCTGATGGTGGACATCACCATGGACGGGATCAGCGGGATAGAGGTGTCCGTGTGGGTGTCGTCTGCACCGGAAGAGGTCGAATAACCTCGCGTAACTCACCGATTTTTCCGTCCCTGTTAAGTAAGGTATCCCCGGAATTCTGTCCGGAATTCAAAGGATGTAGACCAGTCCCTTGGGTTGTGATATTTTTCAATGGGTCTGAAACTCAATGAAAAAAATACGACAAGGAGCGATTTTGGAAAAAATATTGCAGAGACATTTTGGTTTTACCACCTTTAAAAACGGACAGCGCCCGGTGATCGACACCATCTGCAAGGGCGAATCCGCGGCAGCCATATTCCCTACGGGTGCGGGAAAGTCCCTCTGCTACCAGCTGCCGGCAATGGTGCTGCCGGGCCTGACCCTGGTGGTTTCGCCCCTGCTATCGTTGATGAAGGATCAGGTGGATTTTCTGCTCTCCTGCAACATCCCGGCGGCAAGGCTCGATTCCACCCTTGACCGGGACGAGTACAACCGGATTTTGGCAAGGGCGAAAAACAAAGACCTCAAGATCCTTATGATCTCGGTAGAGCGGTTCAAGAACGAGCGGTTTCGTTATTTTTTAGGGTCAATCGATATCTCTCTATTAGTGATCGACGAGGCCCACTGCATCTCGGAATGGGGCCATAACTTCAGGCCCGACTACCTGAAGCTCCCGGCATATCAGCGCCAGTTCAGGGTCGGCCAGACCCTGGTCCTCACGGCCACGGCAACGCCCCCGGTGATCGACGACATGTGCGAAAAGCTCGACATTCCCAGAAACAATGTCACCCTGACCGGGTTTTACCGAAGCAACCTATTTCTTCAGATCACCCCCCTGGAGCAAGCTGAAAAGGCAAACCACCTGGCCGGGCGGATCAACCAGGACCCCCTTGCCCCCACCATTGTCTATGTGATCCTCCAAAAAACAGCCCAGCAGGTGGCGGCCTTTCTCAGGGAGCAGGGGATCCATGCAGCCCACTACCATGCAGGGATGAAAAACCCGGAAAGAGAAGCGGTTCAAAACCGCTTTTTCCAGGGTGATCTCACCTGTGTGGTCGCAACCATCGCCTTTGGCATGGGCATTGACAAGCGCGATATTAGACGGGTGATCCACTATGACCT
Source organism: Desulfobacterium sp. (assembly GCA_016342325.1). Classification (GTDB taxonomy): domain Bacteria; phylum Desulfobacterota; class Desulfobacteria; order Desulfobacterales; family Desulfobacteraceae; genus Desulforapulum. The sequence goes on along the minus strand of JAEINR010000019.1, from coordinate 10,757 downwards.
GCCAAAGACCATCGAGAACTACAGCCAGGAGATCGGCCGGGCGGGAAGGGACGGGAACGACGCCTTTTGCGAGGTCCTGGCAAACCGGGACGCCATCCATGTGCTGGAGAATTTCATCTACGGCGACACCCCGGACCAAGGATCCATTGATGCCATCCTCGGGCTGATCAAGGCCACTGAAGATGACAATTGGGAAATTTCCGTTCTCACCCTGGCCAACGAGCTCAACATCCGGGTGCTGCCCCTGAAAACCTTGCTGGTTTATCTTGAAATCCAAGGGATCATCGCCCCGAAATTCACCTATTACAAAGAGTACGCGTTTAAGTTCATACGGTCGCCCGAAGAAATCATCCACACCTTCCAGGAGGAGAGACAAGGGTTTGTCAGGACCATATTTGACCACTGCCAGACAAAAAAGGTGTGGACCATGGTCGACCTGGATGGGATACTCAGTTCCTATTCAACGGACCGTAAACGCATCATTACGGCCCTTGAGTTCTTTGATGAAAATGGCTGGATCCGGCTCAAATCCCAGAAGTCCGTGGAGCTGTATGAAATAAAGAGCAAGGCATTTGATACGAACGAACTTTCCCGCCGGTTGTTCCATCTCTTCCAGACCAAGGAGGCCCATGAGATCCAAAGAATAAAAAGCATGATCCAATTCTTTGAAAACGACGCCTGCCTGTCGACCCGGCTGGCCCTCTACTTTGGCGAAACCCTGGATCAGCCCTCCTGCAACCACTGCTCCTTCTGTGAAAACGGCCAGGCCCTAATCCGTCACTCGACCCCGTTAGCCCCCCTCTCTTCCATGAATTTCACCACACTCACCCAAGACTTCATGAATGCGGGCCCGGACCTGGCATCTGTATTGAACCTGGCAAAATTTCTCTGCGGCATCCATACGCCGGTGTTAACCCGGCTGAAGGTCAGAGCAAGCCCCGGCTTCGGCGCCCTGGGACGCTATCCGTTCCAGGAGGTCAAGGAGTGGATCCAGGCCCATCTAACCGGGCAAGGCTGACACCTGGGACACTTCAGGGAAAAACCACCAGGCAGAAAGAGTAAAGCCCGGCAGGCCAAGTGCGCCTGCCGGGCTTTTCAACTCCCTTAAGTCATGGAACAATAGGACCTGTCAAACAAGTGGTTTGACAGGTTCAGTTCATCCCTGTCGCCTGGCGGCGCAAATGAATACGGATCCAGACAGAGCGGCAAGAACAAGGGAAAAAATCTTACCAAGACCAAAACTGCCGGCCATTGTTGTTCCGATGAAACATCCGCCGCCCCCGCCGCTGTCACCGGATCCTGGATCGGGATCGGGATCGGGATCGGGTTCGGGTTCGGGTTCGGGTTCGGTATATGATCCGGCGACATATGTTGACATATGGTCGAGGACAAGGCCGATGGTGTATGTGGTCATGCCCGGTTCCGGTACATCATGACGGGTGGCAAGGACCGTTCCGCCCGGAGGATACGCAACACCGTCCCGGTTTCCGTTAACACCTGCGATGGTGATACTGCCGCCCGGGGCCACATAGTAAATCGTTGGCACAGGTTCTGAGTCCGGCATGGTTACTTCGATTTTAACGAACATGGTTTTGCCGTATTTGAGTCTCAGATACTGGTCCGCGCCCATGGTGAAAAGCACGCTGTTTTCACCTAGCGCGTCGCTGACTTCCCTGGTCAGTGGAATCTGACGGGGGGGACTGAGCAGCCCATCGTAATCCATCCAACCGGCGCTATCTCCCTCTTCCTCCTCCAGAACCGTACCGGAATCGAAAACCGCCTCGATTCTGGCGACATACCTGCTGACAACAGCGACTTCATCCCGGTCATCGGTTGTCAACGTCGTGGTGACGGGTATGACACCGTCATCGGTGGTGACGACTGCCGTAGTGTTTATCGTGGCCGTTTCCAGACTCAGATTTATCACCTCGCACACATCCAGCTTAACCGCACTCACGGTATTCCTGCCGCCATCTGAATTTATCACCTGCACGGAGTATTGGCCTTCCACAAAATCGGTTGGAACATCGATCATCGATTTAATCGTGGAAGAATCGACCCGCACCGTATCGTAAAGTTGAAGCAGGGATCCGCCCACACCCACAAGCCGTACACCTGAAATCTCATCTGCAAAATGACTTCCGGTTATCGTGATTTGATAGGAAAGGCCTTTGCTGACGACCATGGGAGAAAGATTTGTGACCTCGGGCACAGGCGTTGCTGCGCGGTTTACAGTGTAAGCGTTCTCAAACAGCTGGGATATGCCGTTTTTGTTTATCACCCGCAGCCCATAGGTTCCTGTTGGAGCGCCTTCAGGCATATTTGCGGAGATCCGGGTTCTGGTTCCATCATTGCAGGAAACATCAAAAACAGATGCACTATTTTCAAAGCGGGCCATGTTGCAGTCTGCGGATTCAAGAAAATTTGCACCGGTGATCGATATCTCCCTTGCAACTGAATTATCTCCGGCATTCCCTCCGGCAACAAGGGCGATGCTCGTAATCTTCGGGAGCAGGCTTGCAGTGGTATGCTCTGCAACATTGCTTAACGCTGAGACATTGCCGGCTGCATCAACCGATTTCACGGCAAAATAGTATTTTTGCCCGGATGCAAGCTGGTCTATGGTAAAACGCTCTCCGACATTTGCACTCCCCGGCATGATACCGCAGAAAACCGAAGTCGCATTTTCAAGATTTTCCTGGGTAATCATCCCATCTGAGTACCAGACCAGGTATTTTTGAACAGTTTCCTGATCATCATCCGAGGACCATCTCCATGAGAGCCTCACCGTTGAGGAAGCAGGGTCTCCCTTGGCCAAATCAAGCACAGCAGGATCGGCCGGGGTCAGATCCACCCGCCATTGATAGAACGTTGCGTTTTCTATTGTCATGCCGTCCGCCCCGTCCTGCCAGGCATTGTTTCCAAAACCGTTTACAAACAGGGTCTGTTTACCTTCGGCAAGTCCGGTCAGCGCGATGGGCTCCGTAGAGTTTCCGTAGTCCCAAGTCACGCCGCCATCCATGCTGCAATAGTACGCTTCGACATTCGGGCTGCCCTCTGCCATTCCAACGGTAATGTTGACAGATGTCTGATCTGTTATGGTTCCAGGCAACCCCGTTAATGCGACCGTTGGAACACCCAGGCTGACAATCCAGGCAACGCTTGTTGCATCGGCCTCTTCCTGCCAGTTGCCCACCGCATCCGCGCCAATGGCCTCAAGGGTGTGACCGCCCTCGCCAAGAGCCGGCACAGAGACAGAAGCGGAGACAGGATAGATACTGCTCCACTCGGCCTTGTCCAGCCGGTACCGGTAAGCTGTTACATCCGCGCCTCCCACAGTGACATCAATGGATGTGGTACCCACCGTGCCCGAAGGAGCGTTGAACACCTCAGCCCGGGGCGGGGTGGTATCGAGAATCCACTCAAAGACAGTTGCATCGGCTTGGGTTTGCCAGATGCCGTCGCGGTTCTTTCCTGTAACATAAAGGGTGTGTCTTCCGTCCACGGCAAGGTCAAATGTCAGCGGCTGGTTTACGGACGTCTCTTGGGACCAGGCCCCGTTGTCCAGGCTGAAACTGTAGGTGTCAACGCCGATTCCGCCGATGATGATCCTGTAAAATATTGCATTGGTCGTGGTATTGGGAAGATCTGAGAGTGTCGCAAAAGGAGCAGTCAGACTCGTCAGGGTTGTAAAGGAAACAGCATTACCGTAGCCGATCCCGGCCGAGTTCACAGCATAGGCCCGGACATGGTAGGTGATGCCGGGTTCAAGGCCTGTAATATCGGCTGAGAATGCCCCCGTGCCTGCACCGTTCCCTGTTTTACTATCGCTGACCGTCGGGTTGGCGGACGTTGACCAGCACACCCCCCTTGACGTTATTGAATCGCCACCGTCATCGGTGATATCGCCGCCGCTGACCGCGCTGACATTGCTTACCTGTGAGGCCGGGGTGGTTGTCACAACCGGCAAAGTGACGGATTTGATTTCAAAGTGTGCAGTGACGGAGATATCAGACCTTACATCCGTATCTGTTCTTGGATTCTCGGTTGAGCCGTCACTCCAGTTGACAAAGAGATAGTTCTCACCAGGTGTTGCCGTAACTGCGGCTCCGGAAGCGCCGGGATTCACGGTCTGCGCCGTTGTGCCGGTGATGGTGCCACCTGTTCCGGCACTATAGGTCAGCGTATGGGCCGTTGAATCGTACTGGGCGGTTACGGTGATGCTTGATTGCACATTGGTAAAGTCATTATCCCAGCCGGCAAAATCATACCCTGTATTGGCCTGAACTGCCGGGGCATTTGCAGACGCCCCCCTGGGAACACTCTGAACCAGTGCCCCGCCTCCGGTATGCACCCCTTTACCGCTTAAAGCAAATGTCACCGTGTAATTGGGCTCTGGCTCCGGCGGCGGTGGAGGAGAAGGAGGTGCTGAGGTGGTAAATGTCATATCAGCGCCGTAACTCGTTCCGGCCAGGTTGGTGGCAAAGGCCCGCACGTGATAGGTGGTGCCGCCGGAAAGACCTGTCATGGCGGCCGTGAACGTGCCCGTGGTCGTGCCTGCGCCATTGTCTTTTTTATTGTCACTAATGGTCGGGTTGGCTGTTGTGCTCCAGCACACCCCGTGGTTTGTGGGATTGGGAGAACCAAGGCTTGTGATCTCCCCGTTCCCGGTGGCGGTAGTTTCCGTAACGGCTGTCCCGGCATGGGTGGTTACCGTGGGCAACGAGGCAACAATCACCGTATCCGTTGCCGTGTTGTTTGTCTCATCGCGTTCCAGTATCAGGGTATTGGGATCCATGGTACAGATCCCCCCGGCCCTGGGATTGACAAAGGAGCCCTCGACCGTGGGCGTGGCCGTAAGTTCGACATCAAACCCACCGGTAGCGGCACCCAGGGTAACACTGCCGCCAGAGGCTGAAATCGTCAGGATATTACTCGCAACAGATAAATTGATATTCCCGCTGTTGGTGATGTTGGTGACGTTGATGAGACTGGGTGCACCATAATTGATATCGGCATTGGGCAGGTCATCGGTCAGGAGAATCTGGCCGTTGGTAAAGACGGCATCGCTATTACCCGTATTTTTGAGACTCAACCGCCAGGTCCAGTCTTCACCCAACTCGATGCTGCCTGATTTATTATTGGATTTAACAACCGACAGGTCCGGTGCCAGGACAGTGACCGTGTTGGTCGTGGGGGTGTTGTTACCCTCGTTGGTTTCAATGATCAAATTGCCGGGATCCACGGTACAGGTGCCGCCGCTCCTGGGGTTGGAAAAGGAGGTGCCTCCGGTGGGCGTGGCCGTGAAATTCACATCAAACCGCCCGTTGGGGCCGCCCATGGAGACCGGACCGCCGCTGGCTTTCACGGTCAGGACATTGCCCACGATAACGGCATTTATATTCCCCTGGTTGGTGATGCTGGTGACGTTGCTGAGACTTGTGACACCATAATTAATATCACTGTCGGGCAGCTGGTCGGTCAGGATCACCTGGCCGTCTGTAAAGAGGGCGCCACCGCTGCCGGAGTTGCGGATGCTCACTGTCCAGGTCCAATTGTTCCCCAGTACGATGCTGCCGCTGGCATCATTGGAGTTTGTAACGGTCAGATCCACGGCCAGGGTGGTAAAGGTCTGGTCGGCACCGTATACCGTGCCAGCCGTGTTGGTGGCATAGGCCCGGTAATGGTACGTGGTCTCGGGCGTCAGGCCGGTCATTTCACTGGTAAAGGCGCCGGTGGCCCCGGCCACTCCTTTTGTGGTGTTACTGTCCGTGATGGTGGGATTGGCCGAGGTACTCCAGCACACCCCGTGCTCGGTGGGAGCGGGTGCCCCGAGATCGGTGAGATTGCCGTTACCCGTGGCGGTTGTCGTATCGACGCTTGTGGCGGCCTGGGTGGTTACCGTAGGGGCAACAGGGTCGGTGGTAAAGGTGATGTCGGCACCGTATGACGTACCCCCCGTATTGGTGGCATAGGCACGGACATGATACAGCGTACCGGCAGAAAGCCCGGTCATGCTACTGGTGAAGGCACCGGTGGACCCGACGGCTCCTTCCGTGGTTTTACTGTCCCCGGTGGTGGGATTGGCCGTGGTACTCCAGCACACCCCGTGCTCGGTAGGATTGGGACTCCCCAGATCCGTTATATTGCCGTTACCCGTGGCCGTTGTCGTGGCGACGACCGTGGCTGCCTGGGTGGTTACCATGGGCGTCTGAAGGGTGGTAAAGGTCTGACCCCCACCGTATACCGTGCCCGCCGTGTTGGTGGCATAGGCCCGGTAATGATACAGGGTGTTGGAGGCAAGACCGGCCATGGTACTGGTGAAGGCGCCGGTGGACCCAGCCACTCCTTCCGTAGTCAGACTGTCCCCAATGGTGGGATTGGCCGAGGTACTCCAACACACCCCGTGCTGGGTGGGATTGGGTGCCCCGAGATCGGTGATATTGCCGTTACCCGTGGCCGTTGACCCGGTAAGGCTTGTGGCTGCCTGGGTGGTAACCGTGGGCGCCTCGGGATCGGTGGTAAAGGTGACGTCCGCACCGTATGAGTTGCCTACCGTGTTGGTGGCGTAGGCACGGTAGTGATACAGCGTACCGGCAGAAAGCCCGGTCATGTTACTGGTGAAGGCGCCAGTGGACCCGGCGGCTCCTTCCGTGGTTTTACTGTCCCCGGTGGTGGGATTGGCCGTGGTACTCCAGCACACCCCGTGCTCGGTGGGATTGGGAATCCCAAGACCGGTGATATTGCCGTTACCCGTAGCCGTTGTCGTGCCTATGACCGTGGCTGCCTGGGTGGTTACCGTGGCTGGCTGGAGGGTGGTAAAGGTTTGATCGGCCCCGTGGGTGGTTCCGCCGGCGCTTACGCCCTTTACGCGATAGTGGTAAACGGTGTTGGCACTAAGGCCTGTTATCGCCTTGCTAACCAGGGTATTGCCCCCGCCTGCGGCAGGGCTCTGGTCCGCAGTCACACTCGTACCGTAACCGGTGTCCGGGCCGTATTCAAAGGTCACCGTGGTCGTGTGATTCTGGGCATTCACCGTCCCGTTCAAGGTGGCGCCACCCGTGCCGATACTGCCGGCGGCATTGGTAGTTGCCGTGGGGGCGGGCAAATCATTTATGGAAATGGTAAACGCCTTTTCAAAGGTGCCACCATTGCCGTCATCGACTTTAACCCGGATGCTGTATGAACTCTTAACATCAGCATCAAATGTTGCTGCGGTTTTAAGCTGGTCACCCGCAATGGTGAACTGGGCGTTATCACCACCACCCGTCCCGGATACCAATGTATAGGTGTGGGCGGCATGGGCCGTTGTTACTGGGGAAAGCCCGAACAGGCCACATCCTGTAAACATAATTATCCAAAAGCATACGCTTTTACAAATCAAAGGGGCTTTACTTAGCCAAGATTTAGAGATCATCTGAATACTACACTCCATTGAATTGAAAGATATTGTCAATTTCTGTAAGTGGTCGGTAAAGAGTCATGGAGGCCACACATCAATCGTCCAGGTCGGTGGCTGAAAGGGTTCCCACCCCGGTACCGGAGAGCTGGCCCTCATCCACACTTGTGCTGGAAAGGGAAATATCGGTGGGTGCATCGTTTTCTGCCGTTACAGCAATGGTTCGGGTATCACTTGCCGCCCCACTGTTCTTGTCGGTGACGGTAAACGTAACCGTCCTGTCGGAGGTTCCGGGATTGTCCGAGGTGTTATCGTAATGAACGGCCCGGACCACCTGCTGAACCAATGCATTGGTCGCATTCGCATTAAAGGTGATGGTAAGCTTAGTGCCGTTGGTGACCGTGCCTTCAGACGTGCTCAGGGTGCCGATGACAGTGGTGATGTTTAGAATATCGGTGCCGTCCGTATTGATCGTGCCCACCACATCATCCGGAATGGTGAGGCGGTCCGAAGCCTCATTATTGGCTGTGATCTGGACCTCAAGCTTACCGCCGTCCCAGTCGGCATCGCCATCTCCGTCATCGGCCGTTGCCGCGGAATCGATCTGAACAGCTGCACCGTTTTCCGTATAGGCAAGGGAACTGTTGTCAATGGAAAGTGTGGGGTCGGTGTTAACGACCCCCACAGCCCCGGTTAAAATTGGTGTATTCACTGTATCCTCATAGGCGTAGTCATAGAGTGTGAATCTATATTGCGGAGTACCCGTACAGGACATTCTCACCCACCCGTAATGGGTACCTCCACCAATGGTGAATTTTATGCCTAAAAATTTTCGATTTGCGTTTGCCCACTGCCCTACACCACAATACATTAATACGTTAGGCAGGGGACCAGCCCAAGCACCGGCAGGCCCTATGGAAACACCGGAGGCATATGCCGCACCATAATGATTGCTGCTGACGCCGATATTGTTGGGTCCCATTACAGTTCCAGAGGAAGCCCATACATCATCTGCGGCAACGCTGACCTGCTCACCGGCTTTTAACAATAAATCAACCGTTGAATCACCATTCAAATCAATGGACACATTCTGCAACCCACTTCTATCGGCCGGATTGGTGTAAACAATCTTGGCATCTGAAACACCCGGTGTCAGTAGCATTGCGGCACCGACTATGGAGGAATAGGATGCCAATTGTTTTTTCAGCTTACCTTGCTTTTTTTTATTCATCTCGCACTCCTTTTCTTTCTCTATAGAGATCAGGATCGATCGCCGAGCATATTGTCTTACGATCAAATTTCGTCGTAAAAAAAGCTTCCATTTTTTCAATTTCGCTTTCCGGATGAAAAATCAAATTGCCATAGGAAACATTTATTAACAAAAAATTATCTTTCTGCTGCAACCTGTTTTTTATATCACCCACCTGCTTTTGAAACGTTTTCTTCAACTGAGCTTTATCGGTCTTTATTTTCTTAGGACCAAGGCGATCAAGCATTTTTGATTGTGAGTTAACAATCTCATCATAATCCCGTTCCATGAAAATCACCTTATACTCGAAACCATCCGGGAGATAATCCAACAATTGAACAATAACCTTAACGGCTTTGCCCTCAGCCTGGGGGACCCAGGAGACATCGTTCATCATCTTTTTTACTTTTTCAAATTCATAATATCCGCATTTGTTACTTTCGTCGGCTTCCCTTACATTGTCCGTAAGAATCTCCATGCCGCTTTTTTCCAAAACCTGCATCATCAATGAGGTACCGCTTCTTGGCAAACCTGAAACAATTGTTATCATTCCGTTCCCCTCTTCAACTTTTGAGGCAATATCTTTTCCCTGATAATTCCTTGATGGATTTCAACTTTTTCCGGCTCATTTAGAATGTTTGTATAAATATCTATCAAATACAGATGAGCCTTTTCCATTCCAGGGGCCTGGGACACCGCTGTTTTAAATGCCGCCTCAGCCTGTTCATAATATTTGAGCTTAAATAAAGCTTCCCCCAAAAAATAATGTGCGTTTGGAAAAAAATAGAGCAGACCAACCGCCGTTAAGAATTCTTCTGCGGCACGCTGAAGATGATTCTTTTTTTGCAGAACCTGGCCCAGACCGAAATGACCCATTGCGCTGTCTTTATTTATTTTTATGGTTTTTAAAAAAGACGTTTCAGCCTTATCCAATATTTTCTTTCTCAAATAGATATGGCCGAGATCAAGATAAATGGCAAAATTTTCAGCATCCTGCTGCTCTGCTTTTTCCAGATATTCCAGGGCACCGTCAAGGTCGTTTTTTAACAATAACAGTTTCCCTGTCATAAGATTCATTTGAGGTGTCGTTTCAGGAATAAGCTTTTTAACATCGTCCATGATCTTCAATCCATCTTCCGGACGATTCAATCCAAGGTAGCATTTCATCAAATAAAGTGCGTACCTTGTTTCTTCAGGAGTTTGCCTATATATCTCTTCAAGAATGGACAGGGCTTTATCCAGTTTTTTAGAATCCAGATGTACACGGGCCAGATAGAATTTTGATTCACGCACGGATTTATCAATATGCTCTTTTACATTTTCTCCGGGAGGATCAATATAACCAAGGGCAATCAATTGATCCAGGGCTTCCTGTTCCGCCCAGGGATCTCTTATGGCTTCGTAGGTATGCATCCCGCATTCACCGGCAATATTCTCCCAACTTTGAATATAATCCGGTTTTTCAGGATTTTCATAAATTTGTAAGATCGGCTTTCCAACCATATCCTTACCAACAGGTAATCCAAAAAGGTCTAAGATCGTTGGCGTGATATCCAATAGGGTTGATCCAAAAACCAATTCATCCTTTTTGATGTTCGGCCCACTGGCGCAGAATATTCCATAGGGACTATGCTGTGCTGCCGGAGCAGCTGGCGCTTTTGACAAAGACTGTGGCCGTAAGTGATCCGAGTGAAAACCATGATCTGAAACAAGGATTACCGTTGTATCTTCTCCTGCCAGCTCAATGAGCCGTTCAAGCATCATGTCATGGTAACGGTACCCGGCTTCCACCACCCCTTTATAGATTTCAAAATCTTTGTCTGAAACATGATCCTGTTGGGGAGGATGATAATTCATAAAACCATGCCCAAAATGATCGATGGCATCATAATAAACAGCCATAAAATCCCACTCGCTGTTTTCCATGATCCATGTGGTAGCAGAGTGAACGGTTGAGACTTCGGCAATAATTTTGGCGATGGCAGTTAAGCGAAGATCTTTATCCTGATCAACCTTGGCGGCATCCGGTACAAAGGGTTATAGTGGACCCAGGTTTTAAGACAGCAGTTTAAGTTGTGCATAACGAATCCATCCGCCTAAGGTTTGAAC
>JAEINR010000139.1 GCA_016342325.1 Desulfobacterium sp. | reverse complement strand
GATGATTGTGGATAAATATCCATGTGCAGCTTAAACTAATTGTTTTTTTGTCTTGACTCAGGGGTCCACTTTACCCCCACCCTTCCAGCTCCCCGGGGGTTTCAAATTCCCAGGAACGAACAACGGTATTTGAGGCATCCAACACCCGAATATAATCGATGTCTTCCCCTACGGCGTCCCCTGGAGAATCAAAGCTTTCCGGTATCGGGTCGGAAGCCCCGGCGGCCATAACATCCGGCTTGATCCTGCCATCAAATGTCGAGCCGAGACTGCTGAAAACCGCCAGAGAGGCATCATTGGCGTTGACAGCGCCAACGCCAATGGAATTTTTCGCAGGCGCATAAATAGAGTAATACCCTTCCTCACCTGCCCCATCATACTCCAGGCATTTTCCATTACTGTCCCAGCGAATACAATTACCACCGTAGGCAGCCTCCATTCCTTGATTTGCTACGGCCCAGATATGTGGTTTTTGATAGGCCAAGCCCCTACGTCCCCGGATGTCTCTATCAACCGATGTGGCTCTTCCGCCATAGTCTCCATCCTCCATCACATAAGAATGGTTGCTTGCATCTATTCTAAAAGGGCCATAACCCAGACCATAAATCAACGTTTTGCACAGGGTCAACGTTGATTAGTGATCTTGACACATGATTGAGCGGCTCAAAAGGCGGCGGCCCTTCCTCAATGTTTTGGATTATCGTTTCATTGATCAAACCATCAATCAGACCCGGTGAAACTTGAATCGCCCATATAGATCTCATAGGTAGACGAATACCGTTCCAAGAGGCTTTCCATATCTTTTTTGTCAAGATCGTCATAGAACGTCACCAGCAGCTTGATTCCTCCGTTTTCGGCAACGGCCCATTCTTCAAAGTCTCCATCCATCAGTTCTGATGATATTTTGTATTCGGGTTTCCAGGGAGTTACTGCAGCTATTGTATATTTTTCGATCATTTCTTCAGTAAGCGACGATGATTTCAACGCACAGATCCATGCTTTTTTACACAAAAAGGAGGGATCAACTGCTGCTCTGAAACGTGCATTTTCGACTTTTCCGCCCGATAGTTCATCACCACCATTGAAACCCGTGGCAATTTCCTTTATAAGAAGAAGATAGCCTTTGTATTGGAACAGAGCACCTCCGGATCTCCAAATATAATTCCAGAACGCCTGACACCATTAAAATTCACCCTGTCACAATGACCTTTAGGGCCCTGTTGCCCTGGGTTACGAGAATCGTATCATAATAGGATTGAGGGCTGGCTGATATCATGTGTAACACCGAAAAAGAACCGTCAAAGACCCAATTGATTCTGGAGGCCGTCCGGAATAATCCTGGGGACGCCATGGACCCGGAGATCCGGGAAGAGACCCTGGATCTTGTCATATTCACCATGACCCAACGCTATTTTGCCTTTAAGGGAAGAGATGTAAGAGAGATTTTGCCTTTTTCGCCAATCACCGAGGTGCCGGGATGTCCCCGGACCATCCGGGGGATTATCAATGTGCGTGGAACGATTGAATCAGTGATAAACCTCCACACCCTTCTTGAAATGGATGACGTTCCGGTCTCTCCCACAACCCGGTTTATCCTTGGGCGGTCCGGGGAGCTGTTATCCGGTATCCAGGTGGAGCATGTGGCGGATGTGATCTCCATCAAAGCGGATAGGATAAAGCCGGTCATATCCACATTGCCCCCTGCCATAAGGGACTATGCCCATGGCGGGGAGGAGTTGTATAAAGGTCACTATGTCATTGTACTCAGTGTTGATAAAATACTAAAAAAACTATCAATATGATCCTGCCATGGACAAAATAAAAAGGAACCTTTTCTGTGAAAAGTGACTTAACCCTTCTTTTATTCAATATCATGGGTATTGATTTTGGGATGGATGTGGCACCGGTCAAAGCCATGGAGCACGTGGAAGGCCTTTTGAGCGCGAAATCAGGAATTGTCTGGTTCCATGAAAAAATCGATTTACCCCGAACCCCTGTGGTATATGATTTTCCAAGGGCGCTGCGCATTGAAACAGGAAAGAAACCGTTTCATCTGATCATTGATAATCCCCGGGATATGCCCCTTGTTATCCCCATTGGCAAGATAAAACCTTTTCCAGTGCTGGTGGAACAGTTTCTCCATGCCACACCGCTTTGGGCCATCTATCCCATCAAAGAGCGCATTTTGTTACTGGTGGACCCCCTTAAAATGGGTCGGTGAATTTCCCCGATGCCCCCTGGGAATACAATTCCCGGGATACAAGATTTAAACTCAGGTGTCTAACCCTTTGACTTGAGGATTGACCATGAATTTAAAACAGAAAAACACCATTCCTTCTTTCATTATCATGATCGCCATTTTCGCCCTAGGATCTTTGGTAGCAGTAAATCAGTTAAACAAATTAAAGGCGAAAATAGTTTCCCGGCCCATGGAAAATGCCATGGAGATGCTTTTGCGCAGCGTGGAATTCACTGCCCAGCAGACCCTGGAAAAGTCTTCACTTTTCTCCAGGCTACCCCAGGTGATACAGGCCTTTGAACTTGCCCATTCCGGAAACATTAATGATCCCCGGGACAGCCAGGGTCAATTGGCACGGGAAATGCTGAGGCGGGAACTAAGAACCGCCATGGACGGATACGAATTGATCACCGGCAATGGCCCGATGAAACTTCATTTTCACCTGCCCAATGGCCGAAGCCTGGTTCGCATGTGGCGACAGCGGCAGATCCGGATCAACGGGGAATGGCAGGACAGATCCGATGATATTTCCAGTTTTCGCCATACGGTTCTGGACGTCAACACCACGGGGAAACCGGTCATGGGAATTGAGCTTGGCCGGGGCGGTTTTGTGATCCGGGGACTTTCGCCCATTGTGAATTCCCAGGGACGCCCCCTTGGATCGGTGGAAGTACTGTTTGATTTTGCGCCCCTGGTGGAGACCCTGTTTTCAAATAAAAATTATTTCGTGCGGCTATACATGAACAAGACGTTCCTCTCCATTACCCATCGGCTTCAGGATGCAAAAGAATATCCCGTTGTTAATGATCTCTATGTCCGGGTCATGGGCGACAAAATAGAGGCAAACACCCACGGGGAATGGGTACGGACCCTCATGGAACAGGGAAAGACAAAGTTTACCATTCAAATGAACGGGAAAAAAGCCATGGCGGCTTTTCCCATCAAAGATTACAAGGCAACCCAGATCGGTGTGATGGTGCTGGAAGCGGATATGACCAAGGAGTATGCCCTGGTACGTAACATTATTGTCTTCCAGATGGTGATGCTTCTTTTGATTCTCATCGGCATGGGCGTGATCAGTTCGCTGTTTCTGTCCAGGACCATTTTAAAACCGGTGTCCGGCATCATGGTCGTATCAAAGCAACTGTCCAAGGGAGATTTGAGAAATACGGTTGAAGTGACCTCAAAGGATGAAATGGGCCTTTTGTCGGAAACCATCAATTTCATGATCCTGTCGGTCCGGGAGATGGTGGGCAAGCTCGTTGAGGTGGTGACCCGTCTGACGGCCAACAGCGAGCAGATCAACAAGGCCCTCCAGGACCAGGTGTCCAGCGCTTCGGAACAGTCGGCATCGGTGTCTGAGATCACCTCCACCATGGCTGAATTTTCCGCATCCTCCAAGCAGATTTCAGAACATGCCGATACGGTTCTCACCATTGCCGAAGAGGCCCTTAATCATGCCAATGAAGGGGAAAATTCCGTTTCCCTGGTGACGGATAAGATGAAGGACATTCACACCGACAACGAGAATACGGTAAAGGGGATCCATGAACTGGGAAACAAAACCCGTGAAATTGCCAAAATCATGGAGATCATCAACAACATTGCGGACCAGACAAAACTGATTGCCTTTAATGCCGCCCTGGAAGCCTCCAGTGCCGGTGAAGCCGGAAAACGGTTTGGTGTTGTCGCCATTGAAATCCGGCGGTTGGCTGAAAATGTGGAATCCTCCACCCGGGAGACGGAAAAAAGGATAACCGAAATACAGGACGCTGTGGAGAACATGATGCTGGCGTCGGAAAAAAATACCCGTTGCATCAATGAGGGATTGAGTTTCACCTCCCACACCCGGGAAACCCTTGCCAATATCGTCGGCAGATCCCAGGATACCCGGGATGCGGCGCAACAGATCACTCTCTCCACCCAGCAGCAGAAAACCGCCAGTGACCAGGTGGTACAGGCCCTGAGGGAGATCGACGAGAGTGGACGACATACCACCCAGGCCATCAAGCAGATCGGTGAGAACGGGGAAACACTAAACCAGCTGGCGGAACAGTTAAATACGCTTATTCACGGATTTAAACTCTGATTATTTAACCCGAGGAAAAACGCCATGAAACCGGTACGGGTTTTGATTGTGGATGACAGCGCCTTGGTTCGGGATTTCCTGGTGGAGATTCTGGCATCGGACAAGGAGATTGAGGTGGTGGGCAAGGCCGTCAATGGCGTGGATGCCCTGGAAAAAATCGCCGCGCTCAAGCCGGATCTTGTCACCATGGACATTGAAATGCCGGAAATGAACGGGATGGTGGCCATTGAACAGATCATGGGAGGAGAAAATTCACTGCCCATTCTGGTGGTGACCTCCCGGGATGATTCCGGCACCGCATATGACGCAATCTCCAGGGGGGCCCTGGAAGTGATGCCCAAACCGAATATGAAGCAATCCAATGCCGATTATTTTGCCCAAAGGATCAAACTGCTTTCCAAAGTAAAAGTGGTGCGCCATATTCGAAGCGGAACCTATAAAAAAGAGGATGTCAAAAAGGGGACCACGGTTAGAATAAGCCCTAGGATCATTGCCATTGCGAGCTCCACAGGGGGACCCGGGGTATTGGCCGGGCTGTTTGCCGGGCTTGAACAGATTCCGGATGTACCGGTTGTGGTGGCCCAGCACATTGCCAGGGGATTTGATACCGGCCTGGTAACGTGGCTGAACCGGAAGACCCCCAATGCCCAGGTGAAAAAGGGGGTTCCGGGGGAACAGATCAAGCCGGGGGTCATCTATCTTTCACCCTCCTGGGGACACATGGAGATTACCCCCCGGAATACCATTGAGGTCTTTGCCCCGGAGCCTGGGGATATTTATACGCCCTCCTGTGATCGCCTGCTGAAATCCGCTGCCAGGGTCCATGGGCAATTTTCCATGGCCATTGTATTGACGGGCATGGGCGATGATGGAACAGCAGGTGCCCAGGCCGTCAAACGAGCCGGTGGCACAACCATTGCCCAGGATCAAGCCTCGTCTGTGGTATATGGCATGCCCAAGGCAGCCGTGGAAAGTGGCTGCATCGATCAGGTAATGTCCCCCAATGAAATTGGCAAATGCCTGAATTTCATGGCCAGGAAAGGATCATGACCTTTTCCTCTATTAAGAAAGTGGTTTACCAGCGAACCGGTCTCACCTTTGATGCCTATCGCACCATGGTTCTTAAGGAGAACATTACCCAGCACATGGCAGCATTGGAGATGGATGATATGAAAACCTATTGCCATGAAATCCGCCACAACAAAGAACGCTTTAATGACCTTGTGGATGGATTGACCATCAATGAGAGTTATTTTTTCCGCGAACCGTATCATCTGGATATCTTGTCCCAATGGATGCTCCCCGAACTGCTGGCAGGGGAAACAAAGCAAGAGGGAATCTCCATTCTCAGTGCCGGCTGTTCCACAGGGGAAGAGCCCTGCTCCATTGCCATGACCCTGGAGCAGGCCCACGGCCCATCCATCCTCTCCAGCCTTAACATTTCAGGGGTGGATATTGACCGCACCGCCCTTTCCAAGGCCCGCACCGGAATTTATGGAAAATGGAAGCTGCGTCAGATCTCCCCGGCAACATTGTCACGTTACTTTGATCCCGTCCATGGGGGTAGATATGTTGTGAAACCGAAAATTCTTAAAAAAATAGCCTATTCCCATCAGAACCTTTTGGATGCTCCCCAGGCGAAAATGTTCCTTTCCATGGATGTTATTTTTTATCGCAATGTCTCCATCTATTTTGATAGGTCCACCCGGATGAAGGTGTTTTCACACCTGGACAGGATGTTGAAACCAGGTGGATATCTTGTGATGGGGTGCGCAGAAACCCTTTCCCATGATGCCGGCCAACTCTCCCTGGTGGAGGTGGATGGCTGCTTTTTTTATCATAAGACGGCAACACGTGCGTCCGCCCATTGTGACGCCGACGGCCACACCCAGGGAGATCATCCATGCCCAAAAGCCCCGGGTTTTGATCCTCCCCCAGTCACCGGAAAAAGAGGAAATCGTTCAACGGCAATCTCAGGGACAAGGGTGGAAAATTCCAGGCACCTATATGAAAAATCACTTTCCCTGGCCCGGCAAAAAGAATTTGACCATGCCCTGACCCTGCTTGAACCGATGCTGAAAAAAAAAGATGCGATGGTGGAGAAGGCCTGGATTTTGAGGGCAGGTCTGCTCCTCCAGAAAGGGGATACGGAAACAGCCACCCAATCGTGTCAACACCTTATTGGAACCAATCAACACTGTGCCCCGGCCTACCTGCTTCTTGGCATGCTTGCCGGCATGGAACATCACCCACGGGAGTGCCTGAAACGATTCCGTAAAGCCATCGAGATTGAACCCAATAACTGGCTGGCCCATTTTCTGATG
The DNA here is from genome assembly GCA_016342325.1 of Desulfobacterium sp. Classification (GTDB taxonomy): domain Bacteria; phylum Desulfobacterota; class Desulfobacteria; order Desulfobacterales; family Desulfobacteraceae; genus Desulforapulum. The sequence goes on along the minus strand of JAEINR010000139.1, from coordinate 5,193 downwards.
TTCCAGACATACCAGGCATTGGGCAACAAAGACAAGGCTTCCGGGCAAGCCAGCGTTGTGGTCAGGCTTCTTGAGAAGGGTCAGGAAAGTCACCACGGGCTTGACTATTTTCCCTTTTCCTTTTCCAGGGCTGATATTCTTCAACTTTGCCGTAAACAGTCACCCTAAAATGTTTAACCACAGGAACTGACCCATGGCATTTGACAGATCCAAATTTATTCAACGGTTCATCGAAGATGCCGGTGATCACTTACGTGAAATGAACAAAGGATTGATTGCCCTGGCAGACGCCCCTTCAGATCCGTCCATAATGGACGCTGTGTTCCGGGCGGCCCACACCATAAAGGGCTCTTCCCGAATGATGAAATTAATCCACATCAGTGACATGGCCCACCTTCTAGAGGATGTGCTGGATGGATTAAGAAAAGAAAAAACACCCTATTCAAATGCCATTTTCAATGTGCTGTTTGAGGGGATGGATACCCTGTCCCGGATGGTGGAAGCCCTTTCCAAAGGAGATGAAACAACCGCACCCAAAGGGATCGTCAAGCAGCTGAAACAGGCGGCAGAAGCCGAGCTGGAAGAAAGCGAAGCGCCGATGAACACGGCATCGAAGATCCCCCTTGACACGGACGAACCAAACCCGGAAAGCAAATCGGAGACAGGGAAGACCTTACTTGAAAAGCCAGCTTCCGGCAAAGTAAAGAATAGAAAAGAACAAGAGACCATCCGTGTCAATGTGGAGAAACTGGATGGGCTGATCAACCTCATGGGTGAAGTGGTTTCAACCCATAAAACCGTGGAGAGCCATGCCCGGCAGCTCAGCGAACTTTCCATGGCAGCCGACGATTTTCAAACCTTCCTGGAACGGAACAAAACCGCTCACCCCCCGGCAGAAACCACGGACAGCACGTTTGAAAAACGATTTGCTTCCCTGTATGCCATGATAAAAACCCTGAACCTGGGCATTCATGACTATCTGGGGGTGTTTGTGCCCCTGATGGCGCAGCTGCAGACCCGCTCACTGGATATGCGCATGCTGCCCCTGTCCACCATTTTTGATACCCTGCACATGGTGGTTCGGGATCTCTGCCGTGGTTCGGGTAAAAAGGTTTTTCTTGAGGTTACAGGCGGAGAAACAGAGATGGACAAAAAGATGATGGAGGAGCTGAAAGATCCCCTGATTCATATGGTTCGAAACTGCATTGACCATGGCATGGAAGCGGAGGATGTCCGTGTGAAGGCAGGGAAACCACCCCATGGGACCATCCGGATTTCAGCAGCCATTGATGGCGGAAAAGTCCATATTCTCATTGCCGATGACGGTGGCGGCATTCCCGTGGACAGGGTTGCCCAAAAAGCGGTGACCCGGGGAATCATCACGGAATCGGGCCTCAGGGAAATGGGGCCTTCCGATGTGGTTCAGCTGATTTTCCATGCCGGGCTCAGCACGGCAGAGATCATCACCGATATTTCCGGCCGGGGGGTTGGATTGGATGTGGTACGACAAAACATTGAAAATGGTCTCAATGGCACGATTTACGTTGAGACCTTGCCTGGAAAGGGAAGCACGTTCCACATCCTTCTGCCGGAAACCATTGCCATTCTCCATGTCTTTGTTGTGACATTAAAGTCTGTATTTTATGCCATTCCAGCAAGCCATGTGACTGAAATTGTCAAGGTGCCTGGAAATGAACTCATCAATGCCCAGGGAAAAGCGGTGCTGCGGTTGCGGGGAGATCTTGTTCCCGTGGTTCCCATGGGAGATGCGCTGGGCCTCCCCCCCCATGACGGCCAATTCAAAAAAGACCCATTTCTGCTTATTCTTATTTCAGGTCAAGGAGATGAACGCATGGGTATGGTTATCGATACCCTGGTCAGTGAGGAGGAACAGGTGGTAAAGCCCCTTCCCTTGCACATGCGGGGAGTGGAGTTGGTGACCGGGACCATTATTTCCGATACCCATGGAATCATTCTGGTGCTGCACATGATCCACATGGTTGAACAGGCCAAAAATATCAAAAGAACAGGGGAATGGCTCTTCCGGAAACCCCGAGCCCCTGAAACAGTGCGTCCCCATCTCCTGGTGGTGGATGATTCGATGACCACCCGTGAAATTGAAAAATCAATCCTCGAATCCAATGGATATGAGGTCACCCTGGCAATGGATGGCGTGGACGGATTGAACCGGGCCAAGGATTTTTCCTATGATCTCATTGTTTCCGATGTGGATATGCCCGGGCTTAACGGTTTTGCCATGATCGAAAAACTTAAAGCCACATCCATGCATGCCCATACCCCTGTTGTCCTTATCTCTGCCAGGGACAGCCAGGAGGATATGCAAAAAGGAATTGCGGCGGGTGCCAACGCATATATTATCAAGGGAGATTTTGATAAAAACAACCTGCTGGAAACCATTGAAAATTTATTGGGAACCATTTGAATCTTTCAGTCTAATTGCAGAGGAGCGAATATCACATGTCTACCCCAAATTTAACGATTCTGCTTGCGGAAGATGATCCCTTTACCCGTGCCATGCTTGAGCAGATCCTTTCAGACCAGGGGTATCGGATAAAGATGGCTGAGAATGGACAGGAAGCGTTGAAAACATTCTACGCAAGCAACGATATAGATCTCATCATCACCGACATGAACATGCCTGAAATGAACGGACTTGAACTCATTCGCAGACTCAGGGATGAGGGTAACAATCTCCCCATCATTGTGCTGACAAGCAACCTTGAAATTAAAACCGCAGTCAGTGCCATCTATAGTGGCGCCAATGCCTATCTCCTAAAAGATGAAAATATCGAAGATACCTTTGTCCATGCCATTGAGCATGCCTGGGATCATTATCAGCTGGCCCGGGAGAAACATCGCCTGATGATAAAATTGGAAGAGAAGAACCAGGAGCTGGAGCGGCTCTCCTTTCTTGACGGCCTCACAGGCATTTCAAATCGCAGATATTTTGATATGATGATTGAGAAAGAATGGCGTCGGGCCAAGCGGGATAAATTTCCCATTGCCATTGCCATGATCGACATCGACTATTTTAAATTCTACAATGATTCCTATGGTCACCAGGCTGGAGATGACTGTCTGAAACAGGTGGCCAACGCCTTAAAGGAGGGCATGTTTCGCCCGGGGGATTTAATTGCCCGGTACGGGGGCGAGGAGTTTGTCGCGGTCATGCCCCAAAACGGGTTGAAGGGGGCAATGGTGGTGGCAGAAAGAATGCAGCAGAACATCAGACAGCTGGCCCTGCCCCATAGGAAGTCAGATGTGTCCCCCCATATCACCGTGAGCATCGGCCTTGCCTGTATGGTTCCGGACCAAAGGAGCCAGACAGCGCAGCTTATTGAGCGGGCGGACACATGCCTGTACAGTGCCAAAGACCAGGGACGAAATCGGATTTGTCACTCCGAATAACGAAAACCGCCTTAAGATTTGGCCGACAGCCCGATCATAAATTACGACTGCACATTTCATCATACTTCTTTTCAAATCCGCTAAAGCACAACTTTTGATATAATTTAAACATGAACGGAGGCTCAACAAAGTAATAATTTTTATTCATGTATTCGGGGGGGATATTGACCCTTGAAATTTCCGGTCTTTTTTTCACCTGATTAATTTCAACAGATTTAACAGAACAAAATTCACTCTTTGAATCCACATCATTTATCAACTTCTTGCCTGATGCATCATAAATGTTAGAATTTCCAACAAATTCATATACTGAATTGGGCCAGTCAGGTGTCGGGTAAAATCGAGGATGGGTCATGGGGAAATTTAATTTACCGCATTGATTTACATAAACGGCAGGCACGCCTAATTTTGTTGCATATTGGTGCGGAACCACCTCCGAGGCTAAATAGGATTGATGCTTAAGAAGTTTATTAAAATAAAATGTGTCGGGATATTTTATAATAGGAAGAATGGTTCCCCATAATGCAACAATGATAACAAGCTCAACACCACTTTGTTTAAAGCCTTCAAACGTTTCTTTGGAAAAAGAATCAAAGCAGATAGCTCCGCCGATTCGCCCGAATGGTGTTTCGAAAATTCCCGGTCCCGGATCATCACATCGTTTCCAGACCATCCGTTCCTGACAAGTGGGATTTCGTTTGCGGTATATCTGTAGGCTCCTGTCACTTCCAACCATTACCATGGTATTGTAAAAATAGCTTTCACGCTGTTCATAAATGCTTGTGATGATATAAATATTATATTTTGCGGCCTGGTCCTTAAGCCAGCTCACAGTATAACCGTCAAGGGGTTCGGCCAGTTTCATCAATTCTTCATCAACAGTAAACCCGACATTAAACATTTCCGGCAGAACAACGATCTCAACTCCGTCCTTAACCGCTTGTGAAATATAATGTCCAGCTTTTGATAGATTTTCCTGAAGCTTAAGGGGGGTTCCCTTCATTTGAATAAGAGCGATGTTAACCATGTATACCTCCGAAATAATATTAATAATTTACCATACCGTTTTTGTACTATTTTTTTAACATCCCTGACTCAGACTTGCTGCAGTTCTTTTTCTGTTTTTCTTGACTTATTCGAACGACCAGGCAACAGTGAAACAAACAAACAACCATTCTTAAAAAGGTGAAACAAAACTACCTATTGGGAAATATTGTTGCAAGTATAAAATACAATCAAGGTGAAATAAAACATTTCAAATCAGATTAGTGAAACGTTGCAAAGTTACAGGAGCAAAGATGCCCAAAACAAATATGACAACTGAAGAGAGAACTCTTGCAGTTTTAAATATGTTTCCAAACAAGACATCCTTTCTTGAGTTTAAAAATGAATTTCAAAATGACAATAAGAATGAGACCAATATTAAAGACAGAAAGAAAACCGTAAAATCGATCATCACATTTCTTTATGAAAAAGGTGTTATTTCAGACAATTCCGAAATAGAATTGATCTCATTTATAAACAGAAACGAACTGGATCTTTCAAAACATCGATGCCACTCCCAGATTACATTCCAGGATGTGGTCGACAAGCTTTTAACAATAGATTCTCTTAACAATCACATAAAAATGATCAAAAAACATGCATTGAAATTTTCTATTTGGGAATTTCGAACATCAATATTTACACCTCACATTTCGCTCTTTGAAAATTGAAAAAAAATCATTTAGCCTCACTCGAATGACATAGTGAGGCCCTATAGTA
>JAEINR010000138.1 GCA_016342325.1 Desulfobacterium sp. | reverse complement strand
CCCGGTATTGGGCAAGTATAGGAGTTATACACTATTTTTGCTTTTTCCGCCGCGTAGCGGCTTCGTCCAACAAAACGTTTCACGGTCACTTCCAGTACATATCCCTTTTAGCGGGCCCGCGGCAATCACTTGGCCGAACAGAAGGGTCTGGATGTGCCGGCAAAGCGCCATCGAAGCCCCTAAAGGCAGTCGTCTACGGACTTAAAGCGGATACCATGCCAAGGTTTTCAAGGCAACACAAATATCAATAAACAAAACCTTGATTTATTTTGGTAAATTGCGAACTTATAAAAAGTCAAAAGAATGTTGGCATGAATGTTGTGGATAACGTAAATATTTCTATAGATAGTAACGAAACCCTCAAAAACAAAAAATAGCTTCTTCGATGGTATTGACACTGTTTTGATCTGCATTACTTTATGTGTGTCAATGCGAAAAACTCATAAGAATGGAGATGCCATGAATTTCGACAAGCTGACCATCAAATCCCAGGAACTGGTCCAGGCTGCCCAGGATATCGCCCTTAGAAAAAACAACCAGGCCATTGAGCCGGTCCATTTTCTTAAGGCCATGTTCACGGAGGAGGGCGGCGTTCCCCTCTCCATCCTGAACAAGATCGGGGTTTCAATTGAAAATATCCGTGCCCGGACCGATCAATTGCTCGACACCCTTGTCCGGGTGGAAGGCGGGGACCCCTATTTCTCAACCCCATCTAAAAAGCTTTTGGATACGGCCTTTGTTGAGGCAAACGCCATGAAGGACCAGTATGTGAGCCAGGAGCACCTGCTCTTGTCCCTTTGTACGGCCAAGGGCAAGACCCGGGATCTTTTGAACAGCGAAGGGGTGACCAAGGGTGTGATTCTAAAGGTGTTAAAGGAGATCCGGGGGGGGCAGACCATTGATAGCCAAAATCCCGAGGATACCTACCAGGCCCTTGAAAAGTACGGCCGGGATCTCACCGAGCTTGCACGGCTGGGGAAATTAGACCCCGTGATCGGCCGGGACGACGAGATTCGCAGGATTGTCCAGGTGCTCTCCCGGCGGCGAAAGAACAATCCCGTGCTCATCGGTGAGCCCGGGGTGGGCAAGACCGCCATTGTGGAAGGGCTTGCCCAGCGGATCGTTGAGGGCGACGTTTCCGAAACCCTCAGGAACCGGCGGGTGGTTGCCCTTGACATGGGGTCCCTGCTGGCCGGGGCCAAGTTCAGGGGGGAGTTTGAAGAGCGGCTCAAAGCCGTGCTGAAGGAGGTGGAGGATGCAGAAGGCCAGGTGGTTCTCTTTATCGATGAGCTCCACACCGTTGTGGGGGCCGGGGCTGCTGAAGGATCGGTGGACGCCTCCAACATGCTGAAACCCGCCCTTGCCAGGGGAACCCTGCGGTGCGTCGGGGCGACCACCATCAACGAGTACCGGCGCTACATTGAAAAGGATGCGGCCCTTGAAAGGCGGTTCCAGCCGATCCTGGCAAAGGAGCCAAGCGTTGCGGACACGGTTTCCATCCTCAGGGGATTGAAGGAGAAGTATGAAGTGCACCACGGTGTCAGGATCAAGGATTCGGCCATCGTTGCTGCGGCCACCCTTTCCAAACGCTATATTGCGGACCGTTTCCTCCCGGACAAGGCCATCGATCTCATTGACGAGTGCGCGTCCAGGCTCAGGATCGAGATCGACAGTATGCCCCTGGCCATTGACGAGATTGAAAGAAAGATCATCCAGATCGAGATCGAGCGCCAGGCCCTGAAAAAGGAGACCGATGAATCGTCTTTGTTGCGCATGGAGACGCTTGGGCGGTCCCTGGCAGAGATGAGGGAGGAGGTGCAGCCCATGAAGCTGCACTGGGGAAACGAAAAGCGGCTTATCCAGGAGATCGGCAAGATCAGGGAGGAGATGGACACGGCAGCCACCCAGGCCCAGCGTGCTGAACGGGAAGGGGACCTTGAGCGGGTCGCCCAGATCCGTTACGCCACCCTTGCAGACTTAACTGCCCGGCTCGACCAGAAGAAAGAGGAGTTGGACCATTTTCAAGCCGACCGGCGGATGCTCAAGGAGGATGTGGAGGAGTCGGACATTGCCGAAGTGGTCTCCTCCTGGACCAACATCCCAGTGGCACGGATGCTCAAGGGGGAGCGGGAAAAACTCGTGCACATGGAGGAGTATATCGAACAACGGGTGATCGGCCAGGAGGCCGCCATCAAGTCGGTGTCGGATGCGGTCAGACGGGCCAGGGCTGGCCTGAAACCCGAGGATCGGCCCATCGGCACCTTTATCTTCATGGGTCCCACCGGGGTGGGAAAGACAGAGCTTGCCAAGGTGGTTGCGGAGTTTATCTTCAACTCCCGGGATGCCATGGTCAGGGTCGATATGAGTGAGTACATGGAGAAACATTCGGTGGCAAGGCTCATCGGTGCACCCCCGGGGTATGTGGGGTATGACGAAGGTGGATACCTCACTGAGGCGGTCCGGCGCCGGCCCTATTCCGTGGTGCTCTTTGACGAGATCGAAAAGGCCCACCCGGATGTCTTTAATGTACTGCTCCAAGTGCTGGACGATGGACGGATGACCGACGGCCATGGCAGGACCGTGGATTTTACCAACACCATCCTTATCATGACCTCCAATGTGGGCTCCCGCCTGATCCAGGAGTCGGGTGCCATGGGAATCGGCGAAAAGATCAACCAGGCCCTGGGCCATGCGTTTAAGCCGGAGTTCTTGAACCGCATCGATGAGACTATCATTTTCCACGCACTTGGGCTCGATCATATCACGACCATTGCCGGTATTCAGATCGATGATCTCAACAAGCGGCTTGCCCATAAAAAGCTTACCATTGTTCTGGATGGGTCGGCAGAGGCGTTTATTGCTAAGGAAGGGTATGATCCGGTGTTCGGTGCAAGGCCGCTCAAGCGGGTGATTCAGCAGCAGATTGAAAATCCCCTGTCCATGGCGATTTTAGAGGGAAGCGTGGGGGAAGGGGCAACGGTTACGTTTACCGTGGATTCGGTGGGGAAACGTTTGAATCTTGGGGTCGTCGGGGGTCTGACTGGACAAGCCGGAGCCAAAAAAGGGTTCTGATTTCCTTGCCAAAATAACGCGAAAATCAGAGTTGGGCAGCTAAAGTCTTTTCTTGGGGGGTTCAAGCCCCAGTTCCGTGATCTTGTACAGGAGGGTCTTGTAGCTGATCTTTAAAATTCTGGAGGCCTTGGACCGGTTCCACCCAGTCTTCTCGAGCACATAGCCGATCACCTCTTTCTCCACCCGGTCCACGGCTTTTTTCTTGATCTTTTTCAGAGAGATGTCTTCAAAAATACTGTCCGCACTCTTGGAGACATCAAGGAATTCAGAGAGCAGGGAGTTGGGGTGAATGGGATGGTTGATCGTGGTCGCACCCGGGTCCTGCATGGGGTTGTTCTGGTCCAGGTTATGGGTGTTTGCCTGGGTCAGTTCGCCAAGCACCTGGGTCCAGTTGTTGAGCACCACCTGCTTTTTGATGCTGTTCTGGAGTTGCCGTACATTGCCGGGCCACGGAAAGGCACAAAGTCGATCCAGGGTGCTTCTGTCCGGTTTATCGATCTTCCGGTCAGGGTATTGGGACGTATAGAGCTTGAGATAATAATCCACCAGGGGGGGAATGTCGTCGGGTCTCTCCCTCAGGGGCGGGATCTCGATTTTGATGATGTTAAGCCGATAAAAAAGATCTTCCCTGAACTCTTTGTTCTTGATCTTGTCTTCCAGCTGGCAGTTGGTTGCAGCGATGACCCAGGCGTCGGTCTTGATATCCTGCTCAGACCCAAGGGGGGAGAATTCACCGCACTGGAGGACATGGAGGATCTTGGACTGCAGGGAAAGGGGCATGTCTCCGATTTCATCGAGGAACAGCACCCCCTTGTGGGCCATCTGGAATTTTCCCCGCCTTTTTTTCTGGGCACCGGTGAACGCTCCCTGCTCATACCCATAGAGTTCGCTCTCCAGGAGGGTTTCCGGAAGGGCGGCGCAGTTGACCTTCACAAAGGCGTTTTTGGATCGAGGAGATTCACGGTAAAGGGTCTGGGCGATCACCTCCTTACCCACACCGGTCTCACCCGTAATGACGATGTTAAGACAGGTGTCGGCAACGTGCCGAATCAGCTCCTTTATCTTCAGTATCTGTCTGCTTACTCCGATGATGGGTGGGTTCATAATTCTTCTTGTTTGCCAGCTTTAGTGTTGGTAAGAAGGTCTTTCAGTAACGTTTCGATTTTAAAAAGATCCACGGGCTTGTAAAGAACAAGGTCTGCATCCGCCTCGGAAGCCAAGGCACCAGGGTGGTCTCCCCAGCCGGTAATGGCGATGATCTTCATATCCGGGTGCTGATTCTTGGTCATGGCAATCAGGCCAACACCGCTGATGTTCGGCATCACAAGGTCGGTGATCAGGGCGTCAAATCCCTTTGAGTCGTCTTTGAGGATCTTCACGGCATCAAGGCCGTTGGTCGCTGTTTTTACACTGTAATCAAGGGATATGAAAAAATCATAGAACGAGAGGAGAATATCCTCGTTATCTTCAACAATGAGAAGTCTGTAAGGTTGGGACATTGTCGCCTCGCAACATAATAGCAACTATTATGGCCCTGAGGCCAGAACTTTAATTTTTAGATTAAAAACAACGGCATTGGGTTCCAATGCAAAAAAACACTGAATTCTAAAAAAAGTTATACCTACGGAACGAATTTAGCAAGCGAAAATTACATTTATTTCCCAAGTCCCAGGGAAAGACGGCTATTTCAGATAGGAGATCAATATGTATAGGATGAAGAGAAGGATAAAGCCAATCCCGGTCTTCAGGCCGATTTTTCCCTTTCCAAAGGCGATGGCAGCCAGCAACACCGCAATGAATACCATAAAGGGAAACTCAAAGGTCATGAGGCTTTTATCCACCGGCATGGGGTTCAACAGGCCCACGGTTCCCATCACAAGGCAGATGTTAAATAGGTTGCTGCCCACGATGTTACCAACGGAAAGATCGCTCTCATCCTTTGATGCGGCAACGGCCGATGTGGCAAGCTCCGGAAGGGAGGTGCCCAGGGCCACAACGGAGATGCCGATGAACGCTTCGGAGAGCCCGATGCTCCTTGCCATGACAATGGCCGACCGCACCACCATGTCAGCGCCCTTGGCAAGTCCGATAAGGCCTGCCACCATCATGACGGAGTTGATGGCGATGGCCCTGGTGGAGCGTTCCCGGGGCGTTTTTTGACTGTTCTTGTCCTTTGCGTTCTTGATGCCGAATATGAGAAAGATCACCAGGATGATAATGAGCAGGGCGCCGTCGCCCTGGCTGATATGGCCGTCCATGCAGAGCACCCAGAATACAACGCTTGCAGCAAGCATATAGGGCAGCTCAAACCGGGTGATCTGGCGGTTGATGGTCACCGGTTTTATCACGGCGCTGATGCCGAGCACCAGTGCGATGTTGATCACGTTGCTTCCAAGGATGTTGCCCACGGAAATTCCACCGGCCCCCTTGACCGAGGCCACAAGACTTACGAGTAGTTCCGGGGCGGATGTGGCAAAGGCCACCACGGTGAGACCGACGATCACGGGTTTGATTGAGAGGAGTATGGCTGTTGAGGCCGCCCCCCTGACAAGAAATTCAGAACCCAGATAGAGCAGAACCAATCCGACAAAGAGAATACCTACTTCTATAACCACTATGTTTCCTTTATACACCCTGTTATTGTTGTCCGGCTATTGCCTAAAACAACATTTTATTATATTATTCGCACACTATAAACATTGAATCATTAATATCAAATACTATTCTCAAAAGGAAGCTTATATGAAGAGATCCGTGATCAGGGGAACCGGCCGAGCGGTCCCATCCCGCCTCGTTACCAATGAAGACCTGACAAAAATAATGGACACCTCGGACGAGTGGATTCGCCAGAGAACCGGCATCGAACAGCGCTACTGGATCCCCGAGGGGGAGGAGCTGGGCGCATCGGACCTCGGTCTTGAAGCTTCAAAAAAAGCCCTTGATCTGGCCGGATGGCAGGCTGAAGATCTTGACTTTATCATATTCGCCACCCTGAGTCCCGACATTATGTTCCCGGGTTCGGGTTGCCTTCTCGCGGACAAGCTCGGCCTTAACTCCACCCCGGCCCTTGACATCCGTCAGCAGTGCACGGGATTTCTCTACGGGCTTGCCACGGCAGACGCCTACATCAAGAGCGGGCTTGCCAGTAAGGTTCTGGTTGTCGGCGCTGAGGTCCACAGCACCGGACTTGACAAGAGCACCCGGGGCCGGGACGTGACCGTGATCTTTGGTGACGGCGCAGGCGCCGTTTGTGTGGAAGGTATCGAGACCGACGAGAATGTAGGCGTTATCGCATCTTGTCTCCATGCGGACGGGTCTGGGGCGGACTCCCTCATGGTGGAGCTACCCGCATCCCGGCTTCCGGACAGGATGCCCAAGGACCTACCCGCTGATGATCCACGCTACTTTCCCAGCATGGACGGTAAAAAGGTGTTTAAGAAGGCGGTTCGAAAATTGCCCGAAGTGACCAAGGAAGTGCTTGAAAAGGCAGATCTGGCAATTGACGATGTTGACATGTTTTTCCCCCACCAGGCGAATCTGAGGATCAACCAGGCCTATGGGCAGTTCATGAAGATCGACGAGTCAAAGATTTTCAACAATATCCAACGGTATGGGAATACAACCGCGGCAAGCATTCCCATGGCCTTTGACGAAGCAATAGAGCAGAAACTTGTGGGCAAGAAGAACGATACGGTTCTCTTCCTGGGACTGGGGGCCGGACTCACCTGGGGAGGCGTTCTCTACCGGTTCGCATAAGTCGTCCCACGCGTTTTACAATAACCGGGTGTCACAGGGTGGAAACCCCGGCACCCGGTTTTTTTATTCCTTCACCGACCGCTCCTGGTCACAATTTCTTGACAATCTTCTTGACAACAGCAGGTATAGACCATTATTTAACCGGGTATGATCACAAAAACAGTAATAGAACGATTGATTGACAAAGGAGTAAAGGTTCCGAATCCTTCATCGGTGTCCATCGGGGAGGATGTCGATCCGGACAGGATCTCCGGTCAAGGGGTAACCCTTTATCCCGGAACGAGAATCTTTGGAGAAAAGACCCTGATCATGGCGGGAACATCCATTGGATTTGAGGCCCCGGTCACCCTTTCCAATACCATGGTCGGCCCCGGAACTAGCCTCAAGGGCGGGTTTTTCCAGGATGCCGTGTTTGCGGGGTACAACGCCTTTGGCTCCGGCGCCCATGTCAGGGGAGGGACCATCCTTGAAGAGGAGGCCTCGGCTGCCCATACGGTGGGCCTGAAACAGACCATCCTATTTCCCTTTGTGACCCTGGGAAGCCTGATCAATTTTTGTGACATCCTCATGGCCGGCGGCACCAGCCGAAAGGATCACAGTGAAGTGGGAAGTTCCTTTATCCATTTCAACTATACCCCGAACCAGGACAAGGCCACCCCTTCCATGCTTGGAAACGTCCACCAGGGCGTACTGCTCAACCAACGGCCCGTTTTTATGGGGGGGCAGGGCGGTCTGGTGGGACCCTGCCGGCTTGCATTTGGAACGGTAACGGCCGCAGGCACCATCTGCAGAAGGGACGAGCCCAGACCCGACCGGATTATATTCGGCGGGGCGTTAAAAGGGGGGTCCGTTCCCAGGAAGGAGGGCGTCTACACCAATGCCAAAAAAATCTACGACGCCAACTGCGCTTATATTACAGGGCTCATCAGCCTGATGAACTGGTACAGGCATGTCAGATCCCGGTTTGTATCGGAACCCCTTTCAGATCAGCTGCTCCTGGGTATGAAGAACACCCTTCAGGTCTGCATCGATGAACGGATCAAAAGACTCGGGGCTTTCTGCGTGAAACTTGCGGCCTCAAGAAAGGTTCTCAGCTCCCGGGCAAACGGTGAAATGACCGAACCGATCCGTATCCACGATGCCATCATCAAGCAATGGCCGGATGTGGAAGCCATTTTCATCAGCCAGACCGATCATGACCACTCGGCTGCTATTCCGGAGCCGTTCCTGGACGCCCTCAATGGGGGCACCCGTTACATCGAGACCATCAAAGGTCTTGATTCCGCCACAGCTTCCCTTGGAAGCGACTGGCTCAAAACAATCGAACAGACAATAGTGGAAAAAGTTAAACTCTAACACCGGTAAATGACAGGGTTATCAATGGGAAAACTATTTGGTACGGACGGAATACGGGGGGTTGCAAACCGCTATCCCATGACGGCTCAAGTGGCCTTGAAAACAGGGCAGGCCGTTGCCCGCTTTGCAAAAAAACGGGGCGCAACCACGGTAGTTATCGGGAAGGATACGCGACTGTCCGGGGATATGCTCCAGGCGGCCCTTGCCGCAGGCATCACCTCCATGGGCATGGACGTGCTCCTTGCCGGTGTCATCCCGACACCGGGGGTGGCGTTCCTTACAACCACGGTTGAAGGGGCGGGTGCCGGCGTGGTTATCTCCGCATCCCACAACCCCTTCCAGGACAACGGAATAAAGATCTTCAAATCCGGCGGCCTCAAACTCACCGATCCTGAAGAAGAGGAGATTGAAGCATTAATCCTGTCTACCAATGACCAGGAATCCGGCGCGCAAAAAAACAGTGGGCCTGTCATTGAAACAGGAACCATCGGGACCCTTGTCGATGCATCTGAACGCTATGCCGATTTTCTGCAGCACAGCTATGAACGAGACGCCAATACCACCACCCCGGCCCCAAAACGCTTCAACATGGTTATCGACTGTTCCAATGGTGCCTCCTCTGACGTTGCGCCCATGGTCTTTTCCCGATTGCCGTTTGATGTTGAATTCATCTTTAACACGCCGGATGGGAAGAACATCAACCACCAATGCGGTTCCCAGCATACAAAGCCCCTGTCTGAACGGGTGGTGGAGAAAGGGGCCGACATTGGCCTTGCCTTTGACGGTGATGCCGACCGCATCATTGTTATTGACGAAAACGGTGTTAAAATCACCGGGGACAAAATCCTTGCCATCTGCGCAAACCATGCAAAAAGCCAGGGCAAATTAAAAAACAATCTTGTGGTAAGCACGGTCATGAGCAACATCGGCCTTTCAATGGCACTGAAAACCCTTGGCATCGATCACGTAAAGGCAGGGGTGGGAGACAGGGAGGTCCTCAAGGAGATGGGGGAAACCGGTGCTGTCATGGGCGGCGAGGATTCCGGCCACATGATATTTTCCGATTTCCACACCACCGGAGACGGAATCCTTTCGGCCCTGCGCCTTATCCGGGTGATGGCAGACACGGGAAAACCCCTGTCCGACCTCGCATCCATCATGACCGTTTATCCCCAGATTCTCATGAACGTGGAGGTGGATGCGTCCAGGCCCGATTTCATGAAGATCAAAACCATAGCAGATGAGATTGAGCGCGTGGAACAAGAACTTAAGGACACCGGCCGGGTCCTTGTCAGGTATTCCGGCACCCAGCCCCTGCTCCGGGTCATGGTCGAGGGGCCGGACCCCCAAAGAACCGAAGCGTACTGCCACAGGATCTGTGACTCGATAAAAGCAGCAGCCATCTGATACGCCGCCACCCACAACCTCAAACAGGGATAGAATGTTGAAGAAACGACACTGCCAACGGTTCAACGTCACGGGAACGACCCTTCACTATAAGGAAAAACCGCTTTTCTGGGGAAAGGGAAAATTCTCCTACGACTACTACCCCGTGCTCGACATCAGCAGGGGGGGGCTCAAGTTTCTCAGCAACCACAAGGTTTCAGCCGGCACCCGGCTCACCCTTAGGATCAACTTCCCCGGCCTTGATTACCCCAAGGAGATCAAGGCCGTTGTCAGGTGGGTCTCAAGAAACCGAGAACTCAGCTATCGATATCAAAACGGGGTTTCTTTCAATGCCTACGGCACCGGCAGGAAAGAGAACCCTGTTGAAATCCTCAACTATTTAAAATCCCTTGAACAAGAGTATTTAATGTAGTATTGGTGTGGCTCGCCCTATTGTTTAAGAACGGCTTTCACGCTTGAATATAACTGTTCTCCGCACATCCTTCCCTAAGTCGGTCATGTAACCGACCGGGCGAAGCTATAGAGATGGCAGGAGCACTTATATATCCCGTAACACGAATCAATAACAGCCTCTTTGCGTATTTAAACTGGTAGGTGGGAAAATGCATTATGAAAAATTATAAAACCATTGTGGTTATTCCAGCTCGTGGAGGTTCCAAAGGAATTCCAAGAAAAAATCTACGTCCACTCAATGGGAATCCCCTTATCTACTACTCAATTCCATTTATCACGATTCTTCCTAAAATCTGTCAACTCTCAAGTTCTAAAGATGCAATAATGACCGGTTGTAGTACTTTTCGCTATTTGAAAGTTTGTATGGTCGTTCGCAAGAGTCAATTCTTGCCCATAGAGATTACAGGGAATTTAGGTGAAAGGCCTTTCTATCATAGCAATAACTCAGGACCAAAAATGGACGGATCGTAATTGAATGATTTGAAAAGAAAAACAGAAGAAATTGCTCATGGCAGTAAGTTAATACGTAATACTCTCTTGAATTTACTTGGTGAAGGACTGCCATTTTTTGTTGCTGTATTTGCCATTCCACGGCTTATTGAAGGACTCGGGATAACGCGCTTTGGTATACTGACAATTATCTGGATGATTGTTGGTTATTTTAGCCTTTTTGATTTAGGTATTGGACGCGCATTGACCAAATTAGTAGCAGAAAGAGTGAATACAAAAAATGAGCATAAAATACCTGGTATTATCTGGACGTCACTTATATTTATGTTTATATTAAGTTTTTTTGGCGTTCTTATTTTATTTTATCTGCTTAAATATATTGTCTATGTATGGCTTGAGATTCCACCTGATATCCAAAACGAAACATATCAGGGGTTTAAGTGTTTAATCTTTTCTATTCCAATTATTATTACATCAATAGGTCTCCGTAGTGTTTTGGAGGCAAAACAATGTTTTGGGATCGTCAATAGCATAAAAATTCCAATAGGAATTATTTCGTTTTTAGGTCCGGTGATTGTGCTCCAGTTTAGCATAAGCCTCGTTCCTATTATCATCGTCTTAGTTGTGAGCCGAATCGTTGGTTTCATTGCTAACTTCATAGCCTGCCTTTATATTATACCATCACTAAGACACTCATTTGCTTTTGATAAAAAAATAATTTTACCTCTGTTAGGTTTTGGGGGTTGGATGACCATAAGCAATATTATCAGTCCCATAATGGTTTATATGGACCGTTTGTTCATAGGCAGCATTTTGTCTGTTGGAACTGTATCCTTTTATACAACTCCATACGAGGTTATAACAAAAATATTGATTATACCTCGTTCATTAGGCAGAGTCCTCTTTCCTGTTTTGTCAAATGCCAATGCAACTAACAAGACCACAGGATCATTAATATATGTCACAACAGCAAAATATTTGTTTATTGTAATGTGTTGCATAACTCTGCCTGTTATTACCTTTGCTCAAGAAGGATTGACTTTATGGTTAGGCAAAGAATTTGCTCAAAAAAGTATTTTTGTGGCCCAATGTTTGACTGTAGGAGTACTGATCAACAGCCTTGGTCATATCCCGTTTAACTTTTTGCAAAGCATAGGTCGTCCAGACTTGAGTGCAAAAATGCATATGATTGAATTACCTTTTTATTTATTATTATTAAAAAAAATGATAAATATATATGGAATAAATGGAGCTGCTATTGCCTGGTTAATTAGAGTAACGTTTGATACGTGTGGCTTATTTCTATTGGTTCATATATTCTCAGGGGATCATTTTAATAAAAAGATTAAGACCATTGTTCTAGGATGTTTCATTTTGAATGGAAGCATAATATTTATTGTTACCCAAATTAATAGCAAAGGGCTCAAACTGTTTATTCTGTTATCCTTTTTTATGGTCTCTTATTGTATAATAAAAAAAATTTATATTTCAGATCTTGAAGCGACATTTTTTCATGATAATTGCAAAAAAATATCTTTTATTTTAAGAAATGAAAGATAATCAGAAAGTACGTGTCCCCAAGCGACTTACATCTCTCATTTTGGTCTCGAATTTTGGACCGAAATGATTCAATTACTTGTATACCGTTGTCGCATAAATCAACCAACTTATTGATGAGGTATTTCGCATGAACCCTAAAGATGGCGATTAACAATAAAAATGATTTACCACATCAAATGAAAAGATCTGGAACTGTTTAAAAAATCCGTAATTTCAGAGCTCCTGACATAAGGGGCTGAAAACCCTATTGTTATTGACTTTTTGCTAAGAATGATATAAGTTTG
>JAEINR010000018.1 GCA_016342325.1 Desulfobacterium sp. | reverse complement strand
GATGTATCCTCTCAACAAAAAATTTAGGGTGTTGTTGAAAAAATAAATTCTGAATGACTAAGCCGAATATTTACTAGATTTGTTATAAAATCCTTTAAAAGTTTGTTACTTCCACGTTTTTTTAGAACCGTTACCATAGCATCATGAGCTTCATCTGGACTGAGTCGAGAGAATCTTTTTTTACACTCTCTATGGATCTGTGTGTTCGGAACATCTGGAATATACCCAAATTTATTTTTTATTATTGAAATGTATTCTGGTTTTCGTAATGACTCAAATATTACATCCGGGCAGGTATTTGCTTTGCCTGATAGAGCCTTGCGAACAGATTTGATGGTATTCCGATGACTAAGCTCCATCAGGCCAACATGGGGCCCTACCGATTCCGTTACTTTTTCTATTTGGGAAGGAGCAGCGATGACATGAACCATATCAAAAACTTTTTCATAGGCTGATATTTGACGTTTCAAGCGATCAAGAGAGTCTAACTCTGTTTTTATTTCATAAGCATTAGAAGTGCCGTTTAAAATGACGGTATCAGCTTTGCAGTTCGCTACACGAAATTCCATCAGCATAAAAGAAGTGTTTAGAGAATGTTTACCGAGTAATATCTTGTTTGCAATTGCATTCTTGTAAATATACTCATTTCTATATGTTCGTGAAAGATGATTATATAATTTTTCAAAAAAATCTTTTAAACAGTTTTCTTTATCAAGCTGCTTAATATATCCTGAGGAATTAATTATATCTGATACATAATCGGATCTGCCTTTCTTAATAAGCTCAGAAATCACGTTGCTTGAAAAAATACGTGCCAAATATGGATTGTATTTATTATCTATTGTACCCATTGATTTCATCGTTACCCAACCACCTATCGTTTCAAAAAACTACATAAACATAATCAATTTATTATCAATTCCCCTCCCTATACCACATCGAAATGTGATTCTCACTTGTTTTTTTAAATATATATATTTACATTTTTACGCAATGCCATAGCGATACCATTAGTATTATACTAATAGTATTATGCTAATAGTGATATTTTCAAGTGTCTGATTTGAATTAAAAAATAAAATAATTTTTCTCCGGGGAGATTATAGGCGCCATATCAGAACTTAAAAAAGAACTCAAAGAAGATAAGTACCCATGCTACACCATTCTTTCAAAGGCCAGCCTCCACCATCGGCAGAAGGATGGAGGTTAACCGTGCTGACTTGCTCGTCTTCAATGTGGAAATGGAACACTGGCAAGGCTGCATTGCCTTTTTAGTCAGCAATACTTCCAGGATTATGTGGCCATGGAGACCCACCATCCCGAGATCGTCAAGGAGTTCATGCCGGTTAGCCCCAAAAGATTACCTGGAATTTATACCTGGAACAAAAGCCAAATGATTCTTAATCAACCCTGGAACTGCCATGACAGCGTCTTGCCGATGGCCCTTAAAAAAACAAAGCAGAGATCATTGGAAAAGGTCTCCTCCTTCCAAATGGGAAATTGAATCTTTTGCTAAGCCTTTAGGGGATCATATCCCAGAAGCATTGATAGGACGAGCTCCTCGGATAACAGGCTTTTGATAGTGGGCTCCTGGCCGCCGTGACTGCAAGGGCGGATTCAGGTCAGAATTTGTAAGCACTGCCTTAAGATCTCGTGAAAAAGGCCTCGGGCGGTTCCCAAGACCCTTTTTCCATGGCGTTAACCAGGCGTTTCTTGTTCATTGAAAACCGCTTCTGCGGCAAAGACAGCATTGAGGGCAGCGGGAAATCCCGCATACACCGAAAGCTGGATAAAGGTTTCCACGATTTCTTCCCGGGTCAGCCCTACATTCAGGGCGCCCCGGATATGGACCTTGAGCTGGGGCTGGGCATTGCCCATGGCCCCCAGTGCGGCAATGGTGATGAGCTCCCGCTGTTTAAGGGAAAGCCCGGGCCGGGCATAGATATCCCCAAACGGATACTCGATAACATATTTGCCAAGATCCGGTGCGATTTCCTTGAGGGATGCGACCACCTGCTCTCCTGCCTTGCCGTCAACCTCTTTTAATTTTTCCAAGCCTTTATCATATCGTTCCATGGGTGCTCCTTTTTATTTGGGTGGGTGTAAGTGACTTCATTTGCTCCAGGTGGGGTTGAGCGTATGGGAGAAAGCGTGATATGTCTAATATATATATAAGTGGTTTTTAATATCCAATGCATATTAAAGAGCTGGGGTGACCGTGGTCCTGGTTAAGGGAAAGGGAGGGTAAAGATGCTGGAGACCCGGCTTTTGCGGTATTTTCTTGCGGTGGCAGAGGAACTTCATTTTGGACGGGCGGCAGAGCGGCTCCACATCTCCCAGCCGCCGTTGAGCCAGCAGATCATGAAACTGGAGGAGGAGCTGGGCACAAAGCTCTTTGTGAGAACCAAACGAGAGGTGCGCCTGACCCGGGCCGGTGAGGTGCTGAAGCAGGACGCCCAGGATATCCTTTGCCGGGTAGGGGTGGCCCAACGGCATGTCAGGGAAGCAGCGGCCGGGCAAAGGGGAAGGTTGTCCCTGGGGTATGTGGGACCGGCCATGGAGACCCGGCTTCCCGAGATCATCAAGGCGTTCAAGCAGGTCTGTCCCAAGGTCTCTTTGGAACTTAACCAGAAGACCAGCAGGGAACAGGTTAAAGAGATCGGGGACGGCCAACTGGATGTCGGGGTGGTGAGGCTGTTCGGCCGTACCATTCCCGGACTTGAGTGCCTGCCCTTTCACCGGGAACGGTATGCCCTGGCCCTGGCGTGTGACCATCCCCTCACCCTAAAAAAGGAGATCAGGATCATGGATCTTGCCGGGGAGCCCCTGATCTTTTTTCCCAGGAAGATCCAGCCCAGACTCTATGACGCCTGGTTTAAGATCTTTGATGACCATGGTATTGCACCGGATATCGTACAGGAGGCCACATACAAGCAGACGGCCGTGGCCCTTGTGGCAGCAGGCCTGGGGATTTCCATGGTGCCGGAGTCCATGGCCCGTTCTCCAAGAAAGGGGGTGGTGGTAAAGAAACTATCCGGGGATCTGCCCGAGGTCGTCCTCTCCCTTGTCTACAAAAAAGGCGCGGATCACAGTATCCTGGAACGGTTCCTGTCCCTGGCTAACCCGGCAAATCCCATACCTGGCTAACCCCTTGGATGACCGCCTTCATGACCGGGTCCTGGCGGCGGCTTTTTAAAAACCCAAAGTTAAGATCAATGGAAAAGGTCTCCCCCTCCCAGATGGCCAGCTCCCCTTTTTTTTCTGCCTTTCTGGCATGATGTTCCAGAAGCAGTGCCAGGCCGACCTCCCCGCAAACCAGGCTTTTGATGGTGGCTTCCTGGTCCGCCGTGACCGCAAAGGGCGGTTCCAGGCCCAGGATCTGTAACCGCTGGCTTAAAACATCGTGGAAGGGGCATAGGGGTGGGTTCTGGATCCAGGGGAGGCGTGCCAGATCCGCCCATTGTGCATGGCAGATCTCCTCTCTCCAGGCGGAGGGCGCCACAATCACTATATTAAACGTTTGCAGGTGGAGGAAATCCAGCTCCTTTACCGTGTTTTTACCTAGGAAATACCCGGCATCCAGGGTTTCGGATTTTATCTCCTGGAGGATGCTGCCTGAATTGGATTGGGTGATCTTGAATTTTATTCCAGGGTATTGGGGGTGCATCCAGGCGAAGAAACCCTGGGTCCTGAGAAAATCGGAGTCGGAGTTCAAGCCGATGGTGAGATCTCCGGAAAGATTGTTTTTGAGTTCTTTAGCATGGTTGAGAAAATGGCTGCCGGCCTCAAGGATCCGGATGCCGTCTTCCCTAAGGGCCAGGCCGTGGCGGGTCATCTCCATGCCCTTGGGTGTCCGGTTGAACAGGGGGAGGCCCACCTCCTCTTCCAGGGCCTTGATGTGGGCGCTCACCGCCGGCTGGCTGGTGTTCATGCGCTTGGCTGCCCGGGTGAGATTCTTTTCCTCGGCAACGGTGATAAAGGTTCGAAGCTGGTAGAATTCCACAGGTGTCCGTCTCCATCAGAAATCGTGAACATGGCTATCAGATCATACAATTGGATCATTCTATAGCAAAAAGGGTAAAGAACATACAACCTATTTGTTGGCAAGCCCGCACCACCATTAACTACCCGGGAGGGGGATGATATGGAAAAAAAATCGCGATCCATGGAAGTGATAACCTATGTTTTAACTGCCGAGGATACGGGACCGGCTCCCGGCAAGGAGAAGGGGCATTGGGCGCCGGCGGCCCTGCCCGTGGGGGCGGGCATCATCAAGGTTTTGTTCTGGTATCTGGTGTCCATTGGGATTGCCGTCGCCCTGGCGGCCCTGTGATGCAAGGGCCATCTTTTTTCTTGACAGATGCGAAATTCTTTATTAATCTCCACATAAAGTTAGTCAATCCAAACAAATGTAAGTGTCGCTAAGTTAGGCGCCGGTTACACAAAGAAAAGGAGGAAGGCAGATGGCAACCCGGCAAACAGAAGAGAATTTGATACCCCTTTGGGAGATGCACTCCAGCTTTGTCTGTCCCGTGGCCGGGTTCTGCTTTTCGGATTTTGAGATCAAAAAAATGCTGAAAACCCCTGGCAATCAAAGGGGGGCGGCAATGGATACCTATGGGCTCCACCAGGCGATCATGGCGAAAATAGGGGAAAAGAACAGGACTGCTGAAAAGGCGGACCGCTTTTTGAGAAACAAGTATGCCAAAGCGGTTGACCGGTTTGGCGCCATGGATGAGGCAACGTTTAAAAAGGCCTGGACCAAGGCGGTTCTCACCGATGACATGCCTGCCTTGTTTTATGTGGCCGCCCTGCGCAACGATCTGTCCCCAGATTTTTTGGTCATGGTGTACGGCGATGTTCACATGGCCGGCTACAGGGCCATGACCGCCATGGCGGCAAGTTTCCGGAGCAGGGACGCTGCCATTGAAAAAACCGACACGCTCACGGCGCTCCTGGCCCGGGAGAAACACCGCAATGGGGATTTCGTTGATGAAAATATCCGGCTCAAGGCGGCGGTTGCTAAAAAAACGGTTGCCCCCACTCCTGAACCGGTTGACCCGCCCGGGGGAAAAGATCCAGGGGATCGGATAGAAACCCTGGAACGGCGGCTCGCCTGCCGGGACAAGGAGATCCGCAGGCTGGAGCGGGAACGGAGAAAGGCGGAAATCAGGATGTTTGAGAGCACATCCAAGGGTGACCAGCTTGAGCAGGAACTCAATCAGCTCATTGCCGGTTTTGCCCGGGTCCAGGCATCGACCCTGTGCACCAAAGAGGCCTGTCCCAACTTTGATGCCTGTTCCAAGCGGATTCTCATCGTGGGCGGGCTGACAAAGCTAAAGGAGCTGTACCGGAAGATCGTGGAGTCAAAGGGCGGTATTTTTGATTACCACTCCGGGAGAATCCGAAACGGTAAAAACAACCTTGAGGCACGGGTGAAGCGGTCGGACCTGGTGATCTGCCCGGTCAACCACAACAGCCACAACGCCTGTATCAAGGTCAAGCAATTTTGCAACAAACACAACAAGGACATACACATGATACCCGGTTCAAGCCTGGCTGCCATCTCCACTGTCTTTACAGCATCCGGCCTTGAAACAACCCAGGAACAATGCCCAGTAAATTGAGGGGGAGGCTGTTATGAATCGCAGATTCTCAATGAAATACCGCATCCTTAAAAATGGTCTGTTTATTAATCTTTCCGGTGTGTTTGACGGCAGTTCTGCCTGGCAACTCGCCAACACCATCCTGACCCGTTTCCACGGGCTTGGCAAGCTGCTCATCGACACCCGGGAGCTGTCAACCGTGGTGCCCTTTGGTGCCGACATGATCGTGAATCTGGTTCCACGGTTCCTGGTTGAAGGAAAAAACGTGTTGATCCGGGACCAGGAGGGTACCCACAGCGGCCTGGACTATTTCCAGACCCTGTCTGAGAAAAAAATCCCAGGGGAGCGTCGTCGCGACTGTTTTTTAGCGGCAAGTGCCTGTTGACAAGCAACCTGACTCCCCGAATTGCCGGGGCAGGCGTCCCATACCGCCTGCCCCGGACTCTCCCCTTGGCCGTGATTCCATCGCAACGGTGAAATAGTGTTGACAGGGATGGAAAAATACTGTTTTACATTGGGCCATGGATTGTTTAACCCGACTCAAGATCGACACCAATGCCTTTGCGATCAAGCATGTACATGCTTTTAAAGCAAGCCGCGACAGGGGGAGCATGGCCTATGCATTTCCGCTTCCCTGCCATGTAACGGCACCGCCCCCACCCAAGGTGGTCATCCTGACCGCCTTTGATTCCAACGACGACTGTGCCCTCTTTTTTGTCCAAAACGATCCTCCCTTTTTCCTGGGGCCTTGCCATGGGCCCATTTTGCGTTTTAAATTTGATAGTTAGCCGGAGATCATGATGGTGAATTCAAAAACAGCGAGTGTTTCAAAACTTGGATATATTTATGTGGTGACGGCCGCCATCCTGTGGGCTTCTGCAGGGTCTGCCTCAAAGTTTCTATTCAATGCCGGAGTCTCTCCGGATCAGCTGGTTCAAATTCGTGTGACCATGGCCAGCCTGGCGTTATTTCTATGGATCGTGATTTTTTCCCGGCATCTGCTGAAGATCGCCTTCAAG
Organism: Desulfobacterium sp.; assembly: GCA_016342325.1. Classification (GTDB taxonomy): domain Bacteria; phylum Desulfobacterota; class Desulfobacteria; order Desulfobacterales; family Desulfobacteraceae; genus Desulforapulum. Next base: position 82,171 of record JAEINR010000018.1, on the reverse strand, counting down.
GATCTGCCCTATGTGATGTTTTTGGGCACCTTTGGCATGGCCGCAGTTCAATACACCTATCTCCTTGCCATCAGCAAAATCAATGTTGCATCGGCCATACTCCTGCAATACCAGGCCCCGGTTTTGATTATTCTCTATTCGGCGTTTGTCTTAAAAGAGAAGATCAGCAAGATCACCCTGGCCGCCATCGTGGCTTCAACCGCAGGGTGTTACCTGGTTGTGGGGGCCTATAACCTGGAGCTGTTCTCCATGAATCGAATGGGTGTCGTGGCAGGTATTCTTGCTGCCTGCTCTTTTGCCTTTTACTCCATGTACGGAGAGTATGGCATGCGCAAGTATAGTCCCATCACCATAACCTTCTATGCCTTGCTGGTTGCCGCAGTGATCTGGAACCTCGTAGAAAAGCCGTTCAGCGCCTTTCAATTGGAATACAGTGTTGCCCAGTGGGGATGGATTTGCTTTATCGGTATCTTTGGGACGGTTGTGCCGTTTACACTCTATTTTAAGGGGATCAGTCTCATCCGCTCTGCCCGGGCCGGTATTACTGCCACCCTGGAACCCATCGCAGCAGGATTGATCGCCTACCTGTTCCTTGGAGAATCCATGGAACCGCTGCAGATCGCAGGCGCTGTCCTGGTGATCCTGGTGATCATTGTTTTACAGTTGAACAAAGAAGAGGACACGCTCACACCGGAACAATTGCGCATGGCGTCGGAAGGTTAGCGGAAGCGGGGTCAGGTCTACACGGTAGACCTGACCCCTGTTGTTACATGATTTGGTAGACGATCACGGAGAGGGTAAAGGCAAGGCTGGTGTTGAAGACCACACTGAAGCCTGCCCATTTCCAGGATGTCTCCCTGCCGATGACGGCAACGGTGACAAAGCAGGGAGCATAGAGTAGCACGAAGATCATGAGGCTCATGGCCGTGGCCCTGCTCCACGTGGGATCGTTTGCAAGCCGGGCGCCGAGTCCTTCAGACGCTTCCGGGTCCACATCCCCCATGGAATAGGCTGTGCCAAGGGAGGAGATGATCACCTCTTTTGCGGCAAATCCGCCCAGGAGGGCGATGTTGGTCCGCCAGTCAAACCCGGCAAGCTTTGAAACCGGCTCAAAGGCCGAGCCGATCCTTCCCGCCACTGAGTATTTGAGGGCGGCCTGGGCCTCTGCGTTGTCGATGGCCATGAGATCCTTTTCAAGGGCTGACCGTTGCTGGTCCGTGGTTCCTGCTGCAAGGGTTGCTTCAACCCCAGTCCGCTGCTCCTGGAAGGTGTTGGCGGATTCATCCGGAAGGCCTGGAAAGGTCATGGCGGCCCAGATCAGGATTGAGATGCCGAGGATAACGGTGCCCGCCTTTTTCATATACTGCCAGGCCCGTTCCCAGGTGTGGATCAACACGCCTTTGAGGGTGGGGATCCGGTAGGGTGGGAGCTCCATGACAAAGGGGGTGGATTCTCCTTTGATCACGGTGGTGCGCAATAGCTTGGCCACCAAAAGGGCCACCACCCAGCTGATGATGGTGATGACGAACATCACCCTGGCTGCATTGTCTGGAAAAAAGGCCGCTGAAAGAAGGAGGAACACCGGCACCTTGGCGCCGCAGTTCATGAACGGGGCCGTCAGGATGGTGGCGAGTTTCTCCCTTGGGCTCCTCAATGTCCTGGCCGCCATGACGCCGGGCACGGCGCACCCGCCCGGGATGCCCCCGGAGATGATAAAGGGCATGAGGGAGGCACCGTGGAGGCCGAACATCCTTAATACCCTGTCCATCATGTAGGCCATCCGGGCCATGTATCCCAGGTCCTCCAGGATGGTGATCGCCATGAACATCACCATGATCAGGGGCACAAATCCCATAACCCCTCCCACGCCGCCGATGATGCCGTCAACCACAAGGGACTGGAGAAGGCTTTCCGGGATGATGGCCGTGGCAGCGTTGGTGAGCCATCCAAAGAACGCCTCCACCCACCCCATGGGGATTTCGCCGATGGGAAAGGTGATGTAGAAGATGCCGTAGAGGGTGGCGAGCATGATGATGGGGCCGAGGAACTGGTCGGTCACCACCCGGTCGATCTTGTCGGAAAGATGGATTCTCTGATGGGTGGTGTCTCCCTTGACCACCCCCTGTTTCATCATGGATGCGATGTGGCCGTACCTGAAATCGGCGATCACGGCCTCCGGCCCCACATCCAGGGTGGTAAAACATTTTTCCTTTGCCTTGTCTGCAACTGTTTTCAATTGCTGGTGGCCCTTGGCGCCCGAGGCCTCGCCCAGTTTCAGGACCTGCTCGTCCTCCTCCAGGTATTTCAGGGCGATCCACCTTGAAGGAAAGCGCTGGTCCATAAAACTGCTTTCCCGGATGACCTCCTCCATGTCATTGAGTATGGGATCGAGGACTGGTCCGTAGGAGATGTGAAGGGGCTGCCAGGTCTTCTCTTTTTGCCGGGCAAAGGCAATGGCCTGCTGCACCAGGGCGTTTTTCCCAAGGCCCGTCCGTGCAACAGTCTCCACAACGGGAAACCCGAGAAGGGTTGACAGCTTGTCTACGTCGATGGTTTTTCCCTGCTTTTTGACGGCGTCCATCATGTTCAGGGCCAGCACCATGGGAGCCCCCAGTTCCATGAACTGGATGGTGAGATAGAGGTTTCGCTCAAGGCTTGTGGCGTCCAGGACATTGATAACGACCTGGGGACGTTCATCCACAATGAAATCCCTTGCCACAAGCTCTTCCGGGGAGTAGGCGGTCAGGGAATAGGTGCCGGGAAGGTCGACCACGTTCATGCTGGCAGTGTCTGTTTTTACATTGCCGGATCGTTTCTCAACGGTAACGCCGGGGTAGTTTCCCACATGCTGGCGGGCCCCGGTCAGGGCGTTGAACAGGGTGGTCTTGCCACAGTTGGGGTTGCCTGCGAGGGCTGCGGTGATGGTGGCTGTCATACTATTCTCCTGTGGGATCAACCGTGATGAAATCGGCTTCGTTGTTTCTAAGGGTGATGGTGAAATCTAAGAGGCGTAAGGCCACCGGATCCTTTAACGGCGCCCTTCCCACGATCCGGATTGCGGTGTTGGGGACAAGTCCCATGTCCCTTATTCTTCTGCCGAGTTCTCCTGTGGCTCCCACCGACTTGATGATTCCGGTTTGGTTTACCTGCATCTCTCTCAGGTTGATCGTGTTGCTCATGGATTCTCCAAAATATTTTTTGATCGTTTGATTAACATTGATGTAGCCAGAATTAGTTTGTTATAGCAAACTTTTTGATGGTGATCAAACAAAAAAGACCGACCAGGGCAATAAAAATCCCGATCGGTCCTTGGCATATTATCAAGTAGGGTATAATTTGGGGTGGCGGGTTAATAACGAATTAGATCGGACTGAGGATAAAAGGGGGCGTCTCCCCTTGGGTTGGGGAGAAACTTATAATTTTATGGGCGTCCCCAAGCGTCTTACGTCCCCAAGCGTTTTAAATATCCAAGTTGAACCGGGCCAGATAGTTGGACAGTTCCGTGTTTGCCTCTTCTTTTAACTGGGAGCAATCATCGATTCCCCTGGCCCCTTCAGCGATTCTTGTGGCAAACACCAGACAGGTCGGCTCCCTACACTCCCTGCAATTGGTCTTTGGCAGGCGTTTAAGGATCTCAACGATCCCCGGCCTGGGCATCCCGGTATAGCAGGGCTCAATGGTGTCCCGCTCTTCCCAGGCTTGGTTGATCTCATTTTTGAGCCACTGGACAATCTTTGCCGCCTCTTCTTCATCCTTGAGGGCATTGACGGCGATTTTTTTTCCATGCACGGTGATCAGCTTCCCATGGGCCTTGAAGGTCACCGCCGGCGGGTCTGTGAAGTATTCAAATCCGCCAAGCACGGAATTCAAGTAGGGAAGGGCTTCACTGACATCCTGCTCAAGATGGGCAAAGCAATGAACCCCCAAAGCCCCTGGCTGGCATTTGGATTTGAATATTTCCATGGTGTAATTTTCCAACAGCATATGCCTCTCCTCCGGGTTTCAAAATGCGGTTAAAAACGGTGTCGCTATAAAGTAGATTCCCAGCAAAATGATGATGGAACCGGCAATCTTTCTAAACCACTGGCCTGCACCATTCCATGCACTGTTTTCCAGCAGTTTCTTTACGACAGCGGTGGAGCTTCCAGCCACCATAATGGGCAGGCAGTGTCCAATGCCAAAGATGACGATCAGGAGAATCCCGGTGGTGATCTTTTCCTGCACCGTAATAATGGCAAGGATGGGGGCAATAAACCCGAAGGTGCAGGATCCTGAGAGCACCCCATAGGCCAGCCCCAACACAAACGCCCCAAGCAGTCCCCTCAAGTTGAGCTTATATAAAAGGCTGCCGGACATTGAACACTTTTCAACACCCAGCATCCCCAGTGCCACCCAGATCAAGATCAGTCCCACCAGTACCTGCCAGTAATTTCCCACATCCCCCAGCATCCGGCCGAGAAACGCGCAAATGATCCCGATCAAGGCGATGGTCGTAAACAGGCCAAGGGTAAACAGGATGGAATAGAGGCTTGCCTGCCTGGGTTTTAATATCTGTTCCTGTCCACCCACATAGGCAACGATGAGGGGAATCGATGCCAGATGACACGGGCTGAAAAGGACGCTGATCATGCCCCATATAAAACAACCCACCGAGGCAAGGGCAATGCCTTGGGTCATCCATTGATTGACTGTTATGAAGACGGAATCCAGCATCTTTATTATCCCTGTTTATTAAGGTTGGGTGCTGCTACGCCCATTTTGGTCATTTGCTCAACAATGGATTTCTCATCAAAATAACCCACATGCCGGAACACCTCTTTCCCCTGTTCATCAAAAAATATCTGGGTGGGAATTGCCCGTATTTTAAACTTTTGTCCCTGTTCCCTGTTCTCCCATACATCGATAAAAACAACAGCGGCCTTGCCCTCATAGGCTTTCTCAAGTTTTACCAGGATGGGTGCCATCATTTTGCAGGGAACGCATTTCTTGGCGCCAAGGTCCACCATGGTCACCATCCCCTTTGCCGGGATATTGGAAAAATCTTCGGCCAACACGGCTGTGAACGGAAAAACAACGGCAAAGACAACACTCCAGAATGACAGATAAAATTTATTCAACCCCATACTCAATTTCTCCTTTTGAAAGGGCCTTCCCCAAACCGGTCAGGCCCTGTCTGTATTGTTTCTCTCTATTTGTTCAGCCACGCTTTGATATCGTCTTTTTTGGGTACTTTTCCCGTGCATTTTACATCGTTATCGATGATCACGGACGGGGTGCCGAAGACGCCGTAGGAAGCGATCTGCATCATATCCGTGACTTTCTCCACCGTGGCATCCGCTCCGGTTTCCTTGATAACGTCCTCAATCATCTTTGCGGTCTTGTTGCACTTTGCGCAACCCGGACCCAGTACTTTGATCTCCATGTTTGACTCCTTTATATAGGTTTTTGTTAATTGAATTCTCGCTTCTTAGTCCTGATCCTTGCATTGTTTTGCCAAGGGAGCAGAACCCTTTTTAGGTGCTGGCTTGTCCTATTCAGGTTTTATCCTTTGTGCTGTAAAACTCCGTCTGTTCGCGGCGGAGGATGTCAAATGATCATGTTGAATAGATAGCCGACCAAAAGAATGCCGCTGGCAACAACCCCCACGAAGGTGGCAATCAGCCGGGGTTTCAGCACTTTCCTCAAGATCACCAGTTCAGGCAGGGACAGGGCGATGACACTCATCATGAACGCCAGGACCGTTCCAAGGGCCGCCCCCTTGCCAAGCAGCGCTTCCACAACCGGGATGATGCCTGCTGCATTGGAGTACATGGGGACCCCGATCACAACAGAGAGGGGAACCGACCACCAGGAGCCTTTGCCCATGATGGACGCCATCACGCCCTGGGGGACAAACCCATGGATGCCCGCACCCACGGCAATGCCCAGGATGACATAGATCCAGACCCTGCCGATGATCTCTTTTACGGCATCCCAGCCGTATATGATTCGGTCATTGAAGGTGAGTTTCTCTTCTTCAATGGACACGGCAGAGATATTGGCCTGGGTGACCCAGTCTTCAATATGGTTTTCAAGCTTGAGCCGGCCGATCACCCAGCCTGCAACGATTGCGATAAAGAGTCCGGTGCCCATATAGATGGCAGCCACTTTCCAGCCCAGGAGGCCGTAGAGAAGTCCCAGGGCGATCTCATTTACCATGGGGGCTGCGATTAAAAAGGAGAAGGTGACACCCAGGGGCACCCCGGCGGTTACAAACCCGATAAACAGGGGCACGGCCGAGCAGGAGCAAAAAGGGGTCACAATCCCCAGAAGGGCGGCAAACACATTGCCTGCAAACTCACTCTTGCCGGACAGGAACGCCCTTGTTTTTTCCGGTGTGAAAAAACTTCTGAGGATGCCCACACCAAAAACCACCAGAAACAAAAGCATCATCACCTTGGGTGTATCATACAGAAAGAATTCCACCGAAGCCCCGAGGTGGGACCCTTTTTCCAGGGGCAAAATAGAGTAGGTTGCCCATGCGGAGAGGTCTGGCAGGTAATGATATATGACCCACCAGATATAAACCCCGATGGCACAGAGGGGCAGGGTGGCCAACAGGCCGAAATTGGCCCAGGTTTCCTTGTTAAAGATGTTTGTTGTTGATTTTGGTTCCATAACTTCTCCTGGTTTTTTATATATGGTCATGTATCGATATATGGTGATAAATTTTTTTTTGTGGTGATTATTTCCCGACAATATCTTCCCGGTTGATACCGGGCAATATCCGGTTCAATTCCTTGATCTCCTCTTTCTCCTCCAGCCAGTGTTTCAGATTGCCGATCATGTTGGCGGAATAGGGAGAATCACTGCCGTCAGCCAGGGAGTAATTGACCCATAGTCCATCCTTGAAACTTCTCACAAGTCCGGCATCTTCCAGCATCTTCAGGTGCTTGCTGGCGGTTGACTGGGCAATCCCAAGGGTCTCCTTGATTTCGCACACGCAAAGCGGGCGGGGCTGAAGAATCTTCATCATCTTCACCCGGTTGGGATCGGAAAGGGCTTTCATTACTTTTATAAATTGCTTCATTTGTCATCCTTGTATGTATATCGTTAAAACAGAATGTAGCGATTTGAAAGAAGCTTGTCAACAACAGAAAGAGAATCATCTTGAGTAACTCTTTTTAAAATGGTACCAGGAAGGAAAAACAACCGTCAGCCGGGCATTAACCACATTCTTTGTTTTGATATGAATTTTATGCAGAAGCGTATGGGTACCGAAACATTAAGTTCAGACAGGCAATCACTTGACCTATCTATTCTCTCCTCCAGTGGGGATCTTGGGTGGCAGGGAATCCAGGTGGAACGCGCGGTGGCACATCACCTGGTCATGGATAAGCAGGCGTTTCCCGTACATGCCTTTTCCCTTGTCACCGGACCTGCCTATGAGTGGGAATCCCTGGAAAACGGCAGATTTAAAAAAATGAAAAGCTGTCCCGGCGATGTCTCCGTATTTCCGGCTGACAGCGCCTTCTCCCAGCGATTTGAAGGATACAAGGAGTTTGTCTGCCTTACCATTGATCCGGGTGCGTTGATGCATATGGTCTCTGACGCGCCCCCTGATCTTCGGACGGAATTCCATAACCGGCATAACGTTAACGATCCCCAGCTCAAAGCCCTGTTGACGGCATTCCTTGCCGAAGCAGAGGCGGGGGGGCCCAACGGCAGGATGTTTTTGGATGCCCTGATGACAGCGTTTTCCGTGCACTACCTTACCCGCTACGCAGGGACCGCCTTATCCTGGGAGTCCGGTCCCAGCCTGGAACAGCGCCAGATGGCCCGGGCGAAAGAGTTCATCGCCGCCCACCTGACTGAAAACATCTCCCTTGACCAGGTTGCTAACGCCGCCGGGATGAGCAAATTTCACTTCAGCCGTCGCTTTAAGGAGAAGATCGGCTACACACCGCATCAATACCTTCTCAAGAGTCGAACTCAAAAGGCAAAAGTCCTGCTGAAAAAAGGACGTTCCCTAGCAGCCGTGGCCCATGAGCTCGGATTCAATGATCAAAGTCATTTCGGACGGATTTTCCTGAGAAACGAAGGCGTCTCCCCCGGGGTGTTTGCCAGGGTATAACCCCCCTTTCCGGGTTTCGCAAGATTATTCCAAAGATAAGCAAGAACATGCCATCATCCCTTTTTCTTTGATGCTATTGTCTTCCTCAATGGATGAAGGGTCCAACCCTTTACGTCGGAAACCCCTACCGTTTCCGGCTCAATAGCCGATTAACAAAAGGAGAAATTATGAAAACCGCCATCATAACCGGTGCCTCATCCGGCATCGGAGAAGTCACCGCCAAAGCCCTTGCCGAAAACGGATTCAATGTGGTGCTTATTGCCCGCAGGGAAGCCCTGCTGGTCAAGTTAAGGGATGAGCTTGAAGCCCAGGGACATTCGGCCCTTGTCTGTCCTGCGGATATCACTGACCGGAACCAGGTGAAAGCCGCGGTTGGGAATGCCCTGGAAAAATGGGGCCGGATCGATGTTCTTATCAACAACGCCGGAATCATGCCCCTGTCATTCATGAAAAACCTCCATGAAGATGAGTGGGACCGGATGATCGATGTGAATATCAAAGGGGTGCTGAACGGAATCGGTGCGGTCTTGCCGGCCATGCAGGCGCAAAACAGGGGGCATATCATAAATGTCTCTTCGGTGGCCGGAATCAAGGTGATGCCCACCGCTGCCGTCTATTGCGGCACCAAGTTTGCCGTTGAAGCCATCACCGAAGGCCTGCGCCAGGAATTTGCCATGTCCGGTACCCTTCGAACAACGGTGATCCGCCCGGGTGCCGTGGCGACCAATCTCATGGGCACCATCACAGACCCGGAGGTTCAGCCGTTTCTTGAGCAGGGTGCCCTGGGGGATTTTCAATTCATACAGCCCAAGGCCATCGCCGACGCCATTGTTTTTGCCGTTAATCAGCCGTTGGAGGTCAGCGTCAACGAAGTGGTGATCCGTCCGACGGCACAACCGTTTTAACATTGGATGGATGACAAGATGACGGAGGCCACGGGGGTTAATCCCCCTTGCCCAGCTTGCGAATCAGGCGCTGGAAGGCTTCGTTGAGTTCAACGAATTGTTCCGGGCTCCCTCCCTTGTCCGGATGGTGGGTGTGGGCCAGCGTTCTGTATCTTTGGGTGAGGCTTTTCCGGGTCATGGAGGCGACCTCGTCCGGGTTCAGTCCGAATACGGCGGCAGCCTTGTCCAAGCTGAACAGGGGCTTGGGAGGAGGGGGCTTGAAAAAGCGGTGGCGGTCCATGAAGTCCTTTGTGAATTCGTCCAGCAGGGTGGTGTGGAGGTAGTCATGGTCGAAAAAAAGGATGAGATACCGAACCAGATAGGGATGGAGGCCTGCCCCTATGGACGGGGAAGCGTCCTGGAACAGCTTTTCATTGAGGCGGCAGATCTCCTCTAAAAAATAGCGGTCCACCCGCTCCTGGTCCAGGGCCTGGGGCATCTTTTTCGCCAGGATGCCCATGAAGAAACGATGGAGATCAAAGGCGGCAAAGACGTAGGACTTCAGTTCCGTTGGCTCAAGTTGTGCCTCCTGTCGGAGGAAATACTGTTCGATCTCGTCCCGGCACTTTCCTGCAAGGTCTTTCATGATGGCCGTTGGCATGGCTTCCACCGGGCCCTGGTCCATGGTGCCGAATCTCAGGTAGTGGAGCCTGCGTTTGTCAAAGGAGGCGATGGACCGTTGGAGGGACTCGTTTTCTTCTTGGCTTCGCTTGACCGTCTTCCGGGAGCGGTTGTGGAACGTCTCCACGGTCCTGCGAATCCTGGGAGCAACAAAGGGCCAGAAGAGACTCTCCAGAAGGTCCGGGTCCACGTCCACCCCTGATTGTTCCAGGTGATCCACAAGGGCTTCCGCAATGTAAAAAGCGTTGCCCCCGGGGTATTCGATGAATAGGGACGGTGTGTCGCCCAAATCCGCCAGGTCCTGGAAGGTCAAGCTGCCGTCCGGGTTACTGCAGGTTTGCCGTAGGGTATATCGGGGTCTTCTTTGGTGGATCTGTTTTGCAATATACATGCTGTTCCTTCCCGCCCGCCCTGTCGCCATGGGCTGCTATAACTGTTTGCACTCCAATTGATACCAAGATTGCCTGTTTTGATAAGAAATGGGATCTATTCATATATAATAAAGCCTGAATTCCCCTTGTAAATAAATAATGGTGACCTTAATGGCATCCCATGGGCCTTGATTTGGAAAAAAGGAAATTTGAGCTTGACAAAAGGTCCCCCAAAGCCGTTACAATTAGCAAATCTCAAGACAATAAGGAGGGTCGTATGGCGAACTTTAAGATTGACGGGAATCCGTCAACCACGGTAGGCGAATTACCCAGTGTTGGAGAAAAAGCACCAGATTTTCTGCTCACCAAGACCGATCTTTCCGACATCTCTTTAATGGATGTGGCCGGAAAAAAGGTGGTGCTGAACATCTTTCCCAGTGTGGACACGCCGGTATGTTCGGCCTCGGTCCGGCGTTTTAACAGTGAAATCAGCAGTTATCCAAATGCGGTGGTGCTCTGCGTATCCCTGGATCTGCCCTTTGCCCATTCACAGTTCTGCGAAACAGAAGGGTTAAAGGATGTGATCCCGGTTTCGGAATTGCGAAACAGGGAATTCGGCGACAAATACGGGATTCGCATCACCCAGGGCCCCCTGGCAGGGCTCATGGCAAGGGCGGTTGTGGTCATTGATGGCACGGGAACGGTGATCTATTCAAAACTTGTGGAAGAACTGACAAACGAACCTGATTATGAAGCGGTCCTGGCTCTTCTGAAAAAGAGCGATGAAGATGAAAATATATGTGTTCAAACCTCCACTGCAGAGCATTCAAGACCCTATGAAAACGAGGATCCGTGTGACGACGGAAGGGCGGGATAGCCGGATAGCAGTGTGGCAAAGGGGAGGGGGGATGAAGCCGGTGATAAAAGGGTATGCCATCTTGATTTTGTTCCTCTTTCTATCGCCCACGGCCTGTTCCCATGGACCGTCGATTCCAAAGGCGCTTACAACTGCGGCTGTGTATGTGCCAACGGATTTAAAAAGATCGAGGTTCCATGGATTTGCCCCTGTTTTCCTCATTCCCGATACCCCCCATTCCCATGACCGGATCGGACGCCCGTCAGCCAGGTATGACAGTGCAGGAAACGAAAAAATCTATATCGATACCCATCATCCTGCCATCTATTTTAGTGAAAAAAAGTTTAAGACAGCGCGCCGGGAATATACCAACCTGATTTATCGTATCCATTTTCCTGGGATCCCTGCCAGTTTGTTTCCCTTTTACCTGGGTTTTGGAAACAATGTCGGTTTGATGGTTATTGTCACCCTGGACAGCCGTCAAAGACCGGTTCTTGTCACAACGGCTCACACCTGCGGTTGCTATCTTGCCATGGTGCCCACCTCTTTTCTGCCAAAGGATGCATTGCCGAAAAAATGGAACACAAGTTCCTTTGGGGTGTATGGCGAGACATTACCCGGCATGCTTGATTATGAAAGTAAAAGCGATCCAAGGCTGTTGATTTCCCTTCGTCCGGACGTTCACAGGGTCGCAGATATGCGAATGGTTGACGCCCATACCCTGGACGATATGACCCGGGTTGCAATGCCGGTGGTGTCCATGGCCACACTTGCTGAAATTCCGATAAATGGCGGGTCCACAAGCTTTTATTACGAAAAAGGTATTCTGAAAGGGTATGTCAAAGGCTCGGTAAAATACTGGGAAACCCTTTTCCTCAGCCTTATCAGTCTGGATTTTTTTGTCGGGACCGACAAGGCATATAAAGACAGCAAAGAAACGGGAAAACCGTTCTATACCAGTTTAAAACCCTGGAACAGAAGCGCCTCGGACATGTGGCATTTTGACAGATTTTTAACCTTCTGGGGATGGAAATTATAACCGTTTAAAACAACCAAGGAATTTGAGTGCAAACATCTATAATAACCGGTTCCAAGGAAGATGATGCCATGGATGATGAGAACGTGCGAAACGAGAGGGATTCAATGGGGGTGGTCCGTGTGCCCAAGACGGCCTACTATGGCGCCAACACCCAGCGGGCGGTTGAGAACTTCCCGATCAGTGGAATCGGTTTTCAACCGCCCTTTATAGGGATGCTGGCCCTGGTGAAAAAGGTTGCCGCCGGGGTGAACTTTCGCTTAGGGCTTCTGGATGAACAGGTCTCAACGGCGATTGTTACCGCATCCCGGGATGTGATGGCGGGCACCCTTGACGACCAGTTTGTGGTGGACATCTTTCAGACAGGTTCGGGTACGTCCACCAACATGAATATGAATGAAGTGATTGCCACCCGGGCCAATGAAATACTCGTGGGTGAAAAAAAGGGGAAAAGCCCGGTTCATCCCAATGATCATGTCAACCTGGGACAGTCCAGCAATGATGTGATCCCGTCGGTGATCCATATGGCGGCCCGGGTCGAGATCGGCAACCGCCTGGTGCCGGGCCTGGAAAAGCTGTTCACGGCACTTTCTGAAAAGGCGGACCTTTTTTCCGACGTGAAAAAAATCGGGAGAACCCATCTCCAGGATGCCGTGCCCATGACCCTGGGCCAGGAATTCTCCGGCTATGCCAGACAGGTTGAGTTGGGTATTGTTCGCATGAAAACCGCGTCAAAACATCTGGCATCCCTGGCCCTTGGCGGGACGGCCGTGGGCACCGGCGTCAATACCCATTCGGCGTTCGCCCAACAGGTGATCCAAGCCATATCTGAAGAGACCGGGTATTCCTTTTGTGAGGCAGCCAACCATTTTGAAGCCCAGGGCGCCCAGGATGCGGCAGTGGAGGCAAGCGGCGCGTTAAAAACCGTTGCAGTGAGCCTCTTGAAAATCGCCAATGACATTCGATGGCTCGGGTCCGGGCCCAGGGCCGGTCTCGGGGAGATCAATCTTCCCGGGCTTCAGCCGGGGTCATCCATCATGCCCGGAAAAGTCAACCCGGTGATTCCCGAGGCGGTGATCCAGGTGGCCGCCCAGGTGATGGGAAATGACACCACCATCACCATTGGTGCCCAGGCAGGCTTTTTTGAGTTAAACACCATGCTTCCCGTGATCGGGTATAACCTGTTGCAGTCCATTGGTCTTCTTGCAACAGCGGCAGAGGTTTTTGCTGAAAAATGCATCGGTGGCATTACGGCAAACCGGGCGGTGTGTGAGTCAAACATCGAAAAGAGTCTGGCAATGGCCACCTACCTTGTCCCCCATGTGGGATACGACAGGGCTGCCGCCATTGCAAAACGCGCCTTTGAAACAGGCAAGACCGTGAGGGAGATCGCCCTGGCAGAAGAGAAGCTGCCTGAATCGTTTTTGCCTAACCTGGACAAGCCATAACCAAGTCGTTATTTTGATTCTCTTGTCAAAACAGCGCGAAAATCGGAGCTAAGAAGCTAAGGTGTAATAATGAAAAAAAAGAGGTATATGATGAATTTTGATGATCTCATGGCCAACAGGCGGTCGGTAAACTTTTTTGACCCGGAAAAAGAGGTGTCCGAGGAGCTGTTGCGCAAAACCATCCGGACGGCGGCAATGACACCGTCGGGGTTCAACCTTCAACCCTGGAGTCTTATGATCCTGAGGACACCCGGGGACAAGGAACGGCTGAAAAAGGTGGCTTGGAACCAGCCGAAAGTAACGGAAGCGCCGGTTGTTCTGATTGTCCTGGCTGACCAGGAGGGATGGAAAGAGGGCCATCCCTTTGTTGAAAAGGTCTTTAATGAGATGGTGAAATCCGGTGCCATGGTGGAAGACCAGCGCCAGTGGTTTGCCGATGCCCGGGGTTCCCTGTATGGTGAATCCGCTGAAAAACAGCAGGCGTTTGCCTGTAAAAATACCGGTTTTTTTGCCATGTCCCTTATGCTTGCGGCCAAAAGCTTTGGGCTGGAAACCCATCCCATGGATGGATTTGACCTTGCAGGGGTTCGGAAGGAATTTAATATCCCGGACAACTTCTGGATTCCCCTGCTCCTGGCCGTGGGGCATGTGAAGGACGATTTTGAACCCGCTTTGCCCAAATGGAGAAAGCGGGTTGAGGATATTGTGGTGACCTTTGATTGACTTGTCCGGTTCTTATCTCTGATCTTCATGTTATTTTGGCAAGAGAATCAGAAAAACGCTTTGGTTCGGCTTGTCCAGGTTAGGGCTAGGAAAACATGGCATATCCGGTTGCGCCGACCATGAGGGTTACCATGATGAGGTTTATGCAGAAGAGTGTCTGTCTGGACTGGACAAATCTTGGAATCAGCGCGCCTGCAGCACACCAGGAGCTGTGAAAGAATAGCAAACCGCCCATGAAACTTGCCATGAACACGATGATCTGGGGGGGGAGCGGGGCGGTGGGATCCACGAATTGGCTGAATCCGAAGATCATCATTGCCCAGCTTTTGGGGCTTAAGGGGTGGAGAAACAGTCCTTCCACAAAGGTGAATCGTTTGTCGATCTTTTTGGGGGACGCCTGGATCATCAAGACCTTGACCGCAAGATAGAGAATATAGACCGAGCCCAGGACCTTCATGGCCGTTGCCGCCACAGGAGACGCTAGGAAGATTTCCCCCAGCCCGCAGGCCACAAGGAGATCCATGGGCAGTCTTCCCACGGCCATTCCCATTAAAAAGGGCATGGCGCTTTTAAAGCCCGTGGTCTGGCCGATGGCCATCATGGTGAGATTTCCGGGGCCGGGGGTGCCGGTCATGGCCACCACGAATAAAAAGAACGGCAGGTAGTTTTCTAACATTTTATCCTCACAGTTTTCTTGGATCTATCCCAAAAAGTTAACATTGTGTGGATTATAGGGTTGACTTTGTGTGGCGTCAAGATAAGTATTGTATGCATGACAATATGGATTCCAGAGATAGACAAAGAGAGCAAGGGGCCCCTGTACAAGGGGTTGGCCGATGCCATTGAGCGGGATATCTATTCCGGTATATTGCACCCGGGACACCGGTTGCCCACCCATCGGGAGCTTGCCGACGAACTGGGCATGAATGTCAGTACCGTGACCCGGGGATACCGGGAGGCTGAAAGCCGTGGCCTCATATCCGGGACCGTGGGGCGGGGGACGTTTGTGGCATCGGACGCCGGCACCAGCACCCCCATGGTCTCTTCGGAACCCTATTCCCCGGGTATGATCGAGATGGGGCTGATCAACCCCCTGGTTTTTATGGACCCGGACCTCGCCCAGGGATTGAAGCGGCTGGCAAGGCGCCGCGATCCGGGTGGGTTTTTGAACTATTCAGACCCCCGGGGGCTGCCGGAGCACCGGGCGGTGGGGGCGTTGTGGGCCGGGCGTTACGGGTTTGAGGCCCTTGCCGAAGATGTGATTGTCTGCTCCGGCGCCCAGCACGCATTGACCTGCTGCCTTTCCGCCCTGTTCAGGACCGGAGATCGCATCGCAACGGATTATCTCACCTATCCGGGAATGAAAACCCTGGCCGCCATGTTGGACTTGCGCCTGGTGCCCATTGAGATGGACTCGGACGGTATGATTGCAGAAAGCCTTGATATGGCCTGCCGAAGGAACGATATCAAGGGGCTCTACCTTGTGCCCGGGGTGCAGAATCCCACCACCACGACCATGTCCGAGGCGCGAAGGGATGACATTGCCCAGATTGCGGCAAAGCACGACCTTACCCTCATCGAGGATGATGCCTATGATCTGACCGGGCCTGAAATGCATCTTCCCGTAACGGTTCGGAACCCTGAAAACGCCGTGTTTATTGCGGGTGTCTCAAAGGCGATGGCCCCCGGGCTCAGGGTGGCGTTCATGATCGTTCCAAAGAAATTCAGGCGGGCCCTGTCCGAAGCCGTGCTCAGCACCATATGGATGACACCGCCCCTCAATGTGGAGCTGGTTTCCATGTGGATCAAGGACGGTACAGCCGACAGGGTGGTGGCAGCAAAAAGGGTGGAGGCGGAAAAACGGTTCCGCATCGCAGGAAAGATATTGGGAGGTCATCCTTTTGCAGGGCTTACCACGGGGTTTTTTATCTGGCTGTCCCTTGTTGAACCCTGGACCGGCGCGACATTTGAAGCCCGCGCCCGGGAGGTGGGCGTCAACCTTTTCAGTGCGGAAAAATTTACCGTTGGTGGCGCGGTTGCACCGCCTGCCGTGCGGATCTCTCTCTGTCATACAGCGGATCTGTCTGAATTGAAAAAGGGGCTTACCCGTATCCGGGAGATACTCACCAACACCCTTCCGGATTCTCTTTCCCGCCTGTGAGCCGTCTCAGTTACCGGGTCGAAAAATAGATGTCCCCGTAGTGGGCGGTCACCTCTTTTTGGGTGTTGTCCGTATCGCTCATCAGCACAACCGCATCAATAAACCGGACCTCTTTGCCAAACAGGGTTTTAAAATCCTCACGGATATTTCTTTTCTCTTCCTGCCAGACCGATACCGGGGCATCGGATGACCGCAGGGCCGTCATCATGGCATTGTTTCCGGCAAAGGCATTGGGCCAGGTATCTCCCTTTGGGGGGTTCTTGGCCCATACATAGTTCAGGGCCCGGGTGTTCCAGATGGCAATGCCGCCGGAAACCACCACATAGATCCTGGCGGCATAATCATCCCCGGGTTTTTGTTTCTCGTCAAATGCTCCTGGCAGCCGGTTTTCAATTCGCCATCGCCAGTTCAGGAAGGGATATTTTTCAAGATCCACCCGGATTTTTTTTATCAGCCCAGAGGCACTGTTACGGCTGACAGCCTTCAACACCATCTCTCCATCGATTGCGGTCAGGGCGTATTGGGTTTCACTGACAAATTTCTTGGGAAGCCAATTGTCCAGTTTTTGTTGGGAAAATGCCCCCACAGAAAGAATGTCCTGTTCCCCTGCAAGGGCACCCATGGCTGAAAAAAGGCACATTCCCGACATCAAAATAAGAATGGATATTGGCCATCTTGAACTAAAAGTCATCAATTCGCCCCTGCCCGGAAGGCGTTATAGAATCCCCGCTCGTAATAGGTGGCACAGGTTGAATCGTACACCGCCTCCTTCTCATGGATGATCCTGCTGCCCCCGCCCTGCCAGCCGCCGCAGGCCACCACCACCATCTCTCCCAAATTGAATTTGCCGCCGCAGACGCCGCAGCCGGTGGCATTGTGGGTGTTCAATATGTTTAAATCCACGATAAACTTGTTCTTTTCTTTTCCTGCGTCTGGCATATTAGGCCTCCTTGGGGCGTTCCGACTTTTTTTCCCATCCTAGGCAATAAGGGCCAGGGCAAAGGCAATGGTTCATATTTTTACCCCCGCCCTAGGAGGGGGGCTTTGCATCACCCTGGCGTTTCACGAATTCAATGTCCACTAATGCAGGCTTTGGTTCGCTTGCCGCTATTCCGTGCCGCTTTCCTGTAACAGAGATGCCTTTCTTCCAGGCTTTCGGTGCAGTAGTCACAGGTTAGCAACACATCTTTGAGACGGTGATTCTCTACCGAGCAACACCGCATGGAATCTTTCAGTCCCTTGTTCATGGGCCACCTCTCTATTTCATGTTACGGGAGTCCGTTATTTTTTTGGTCTCCTATTCCCATAATAGTAGATCTTTATAATACGAAAGTCAATATGGGGTTCTTAATATTGTTTTGTGTGTTTATAATGTGTGGCTTGACAAACTTTATTGAGTGTGTAAAATGAATACAAGGAGGGATACCGGACGGTATCAACTCCATTACCAACGAGCATATGAGGAACCCAAAATGACTGAGTTTCCATCAAGAGATATAAGTGGCAAGTGTGAAGGCGAATGCAAAAATATCGTTCTGGAAGCCGACGAGAAACGCCAGAAGGAGATCGACACTTCATCCGTGGGATACGACGGACCATCTCCAAGCGTTCCATGGGCCAAAAACCGCAGTGAGGCCCCCGGGTTCTTCGGAGGCCACGTCTGATCCCACGGCCCTGGAGCATGGGGCGTTATGGTTTTGCAGTTAGCTCTTTAAAAAATATTAAAAAAATGAGAAATCTCCCCCACTCAGCGCAACCGTCGCCTTGACAGGTTGCGTTGAGTCCTGCCAAAAAAACGTGTAATTTTTTTCCTTGTTCGATTTTGTGTTTTGTTGCATATATAGAGTATGTCTTTGTAACTTAAGGACGTTGCCCTGGGATGATGATGAAAAGGCGGTTTTCCAGGTGACTCCTATACGGTTGTCACATAGGTCCCATCTGTTTTGATATTTTTTTCCCGTTGTTTGTTCAGACTTAAACTTGCGACATCTGTTATTTGTGGTAATCGGCGGCATTTCACCGTTCCTTTTTCAAAAAAAGATAGTGCCGCCTGAACTTTACCGTTTTCATTGGTTCTGCAACGGTTGTTTGTGCCGTAACCGATGAATGTTGATATGGATTAACATTTCAAAAAATGCTAACCACAGCAAGGAGGAGATCAAATGTACGATAAAAATCAATTGTGTGAAAAAATCACAAGCATCTATCCGGATATCGGCCAGTGTGGCATTGACCTGCATGTCGAATACGATGAGGATCAGAAATTATGGGTCCTGTATCTGAAAAGAGGGGGAAAGGAAATTAAACACTTTCTTGCGGAAGAGGACCTGAATAAGTGCATGGAAGGCAAACAGTGCGTCAGCCTGGGCCTTGATATCAGCCAGGTCAAAGATTACGAAGATTAGGCTCTAATCTCTGTTTTTCGCGTATTTTGGTTTGTCTTGGTTAAGTAAAAGGGGAGGGAAAGGTTCGGATGAAATGGAAATCCTATCAGATAAAGGTTCGGTCCCTTGACCCGGAAGCCGCCCGGACCTTTCTTTCCGGGCAACCTGTGGACCGGGTTTCCATTTTGGATGTCCGCCAGCCTGTGGAGTATGAGGCCGGGCATATCTCCGGTGCCCGCCTGATTCCCCTGCCCGAACTCATGGATCGCATGGGGGAGGTTCCCCGGGACCGGCCGGTCCTGGTGTACTGCAAGTCCGGGATCCGGAGCCGGGCCGCGTGCCAGCTGTTTGCCGGGGGATCCTTTCCAGGGGAGGTCATCAACCTTTCCGGGGGATTTGATTTTTGGGAGGGAGGGGCAGCCTTGGGCCGGGAGGACCAGGGGTTGGCTCTTTTCTCCGGCCGGGAATCGGCGACAGAGATCCTGGAGGTGGCCTACTGCCTGGAACAGGGGTTGGGGGAATTTTATCTTTCCATGGCGGATCAGGTGGACAATCCTGAGGTGCAACGCCTGTTCAGCACCCTGGCCCGCATGGAACGCCTCCACCAGGAGAGTATCCTTGGGGAGTATGGCCGGCTCAAAGGCCGGGAGGTGACCCCGGCGGTGTTTGAACATCGCCTTGCCCCGGGAGCCCTGGAGGGGGGGATGACCACCCAGGAATATATCGATTACTACATGCCCGACTGGGACGATCCCAGGGATGTGGTCTCCCTGGCCATGTCCATCGAGGCCCAGGCCCTGGACATGTATCTCCGGGCCGCGGCCAGGGTGGAAAACGCCCTGGGCAGGGCGGCCCTTGAAAAGATCGCCCGGGAGGAGCAGACCCATATGGCCCACCTGGGCCGACTCATGGAGACCCTCTCCCAATGAGCCGTTCGGGAAAACAGCTGGTTCTGGTGGGGGGCGGCCATGCCCATATGGTTACCCTTGCCCGTATTCCCGAGTTCATCCGGCGGGGGGTTGGGGTCACCGTTATCGGGCCGTCGGATTACCATTATTACTCCGGCATGGGGCCGGGAATGCTGGGGGGCACCTACACCCCGGACCAGGTCCGCTTTGCCACACGGCGCATGGTGGAGAAGGGCGGCGGCGTTTTTGTGAAGGAAAGGGCCGTGGGGGTGGACCCCGGGACCCAGGCGGTGATTCTTTCCTCGGGGGAGCGCATCCCCTACGATGTGGTCTCCTTCAACGTCGGCAGTCACATTTCCCAAAAAATCCTGGGACCCGGCGCCCGGGACGTCTTTCCGGTGAAACCCATTGAGGGACTCATGGCGGCCCGGGATCGAATTTTGGCCCTTGCCCGGTCCAAAAGGCCGATCATCGGCATCGTGGGCGGAGGACCCTCCTCCGCGGAAATCGCCGGCAATGTCCGGCAACTGGTTAGAAATCGTGGCGGTATGCTTCCCATCATTTACATCGTGGCCGGTACCCGGTTCATGGCCCGGTTCCCTGACAGGGTCCGGGACCGGGTGCAGGGCACCTTGACGGCCTGGGAGATCGATATCCTGGAGGGGTGCCGGGTCCGGGAGGTCGCTTCCGGTTCCATGGTGCTGGACAACGGACGGCGGCTGGCAACGGACCTGGTTTTTCTGGCCCAGGGGGTGAAGCCGTCCTCCCTGTTTCAAGATTCAGGCCTTGCCACAGGCCCGGACCAGGGGCTCCTGGTCAATCCCTTTCTCCAGAGCGTGGATCACCCGGATATCTTCGGGGGAGGCGACTGCATCCATTTTAAGGAACGCCCCCTGACCAAGGTGGGGGTCTATGCGGTGCGGCAGAACCCCGTGCTGTTTCACAACCTCCTGGCCCGTCTCACGGGAGAGGCCCTTCTCCCCTTTGATCCGGGGGGAGATTACCTGTTTATCTTCAACCTGGGGCAAGGCAGGGGCGTGCTGAAAAAAGGATGGATGGAGCTGTCCGGACGCCTGGCCTTCCAGATCAAGGACCGCATCGACCGGCGTTTCATGGAACGGTTCCAGACGCTTGAGCGCCCGTGAACGGCGGAATGTCGGGCTTTTTTCCGGTAACGCCGGCGGGTTGGTTTTGGGGATGGTGTTCGAAACGAACAGGGGAAGGATTGGGTTTAATAGATTTCGCTGACCCGGGTGATGATGGGAGCCCCTGAGCCCTGGGGCGCATGGTGGATGCCCATGGGGGCATTGAGCAGGGCGTTTACGGCCGGTCCGTCGTCCCCTGAAAAACCGGAGCTGCCGTTTCCCGCAATGGTGAAGATGAGCCCGGTGGCTCCGTCCACCCTTCGGATCCGGTTGTTGGCCGTGTCTGCGATGTAGATGTCGCCATTGGCCATTCCCAGGGCTCCCTCGGGGGCGTTTAGGCGGGCCAGGGTGACCGGAATGTTGTCCCCGGTGTACCCCTTCCCTTTGGGCAAGCCTGCCACCGTGGCGATGATGCCGGTTACGGCGTCGATTTTACGAATGATGTGGTTGCCGGTATCTGCGATGAACAGGTTATTCTGGTCATCCTCCGTGATCGATCCGGGAGTGTTCAGCTTTGCAATCAGGGCAGGGATTCCCTCTCCGTAGAATCCGCTTTTTCCCGTGCCGGCAATGGTGGTGATGATGCCGGTCACCCCGTTCATCCGGCGGATCACATGGTTGCCGGTATCTGAGATAAAGAGGTTGCCCATGGCATCCACTGCGATTCCCTCGGGCTTCTTCATTTCTGCCGCTGTTGCCGGGCCTCCGTCACCGGTGTAATCCGAACTTGTGCCAATGCCGGCAACGGTGGTGATGATGCCGGTTGCGGCATCAATTCGACGGATACAGTCGTTGGCGGTGTCTGCGATGAAGATGTTGCCCTGCTGGTCAAAGTCGATGGCCTCGGGGGCGTTCAACTTGGCGGCCAGGGCCGGTCCGTTGTCCCCGGAATAGCCGCCCACAATTCCTGGAATGCCGGCAATGGTGGTGATGATGCCGGTTGTGTCCACCTTTCTTATGCAGTTGTTCTCCGTGTCTGCAATGACGATGTTTCCGGCAAGATCACCGGTGACCCCCACCGCCTTTGAGAGGAGCGCCTGGTCGGCCGGGCCATTGTCTCCGGCGAAACCGCTGGTTCCCCCCTGGCCGGCCAGGGTGGTGATGAGGCCGGTTGCGGGGTCGATCTCACGCACACAGGCATTGCCGGTGTCGCAAAGGTAGACCCCTGTGAAGCTCGGGGGCTGGGCGATCCTGACACCAAGGGTGTGGGTTGCGGTTCCTCCGGAAGGGCCTGCGCTGATCCTTACCACGTCTTCATATCCCCCAAGGGGACTTGTCTCCACCGTGAGGGTGTAGCCAAGGCCGTCAAAACTGAAGGGCTCACCCCCGGGCGGGGTTCGAAAGTCAGGATCGTTCTTGAGTTTCCACAGGGCATACTGGATGGCGGCATCCCCTCCAAACTGGGTCCGGACGGCAAGGACATGGTTGGCACTCATCCTGTCTCCCATGCCAGCACGGCGGTTCATGGTCATGGCCGTAAGGGCGATGATCAGCATCATGATCACCATGCCCACAAGGATGAAGCCGTTGGTGTTGTTTTTCATGGATATGGCGTCCATAACCGATGATGCCCGAATCAATGGGCGGTTTTCACCCGGGTGGTGAGGCTGATCCCGTTCTCTCCGTTGCCTAAGGCCAGGTGGATTTCAACCAGGCCGGGGGCCAGCAGGGTGCAGCTGAAATTTGTCACCCCCTGGCAGAGGATGAACCGGGGTAAATAATCGTCCAAGGCGGCCGTGGTGTAGTCGGGTCGCTCTTCCCTGAGTTTCCAGTTGTCAGGATCGCCCTTGTCAAGGTCCATGGTGACGAATTCGTAGGGGTCGCCCCCGCCCTCGTTGACCACCCCGTCCCCATCGTTGTCCGCATCCAGGAGCCCGTCCCCTTCAATTTTAAAAAGATGGGTGGTGTTGTCATGGCAGTCCAGGAGACGCTCGCTTATCCGAAGGATCTCCTGGTCCGGGCCGTTGGGTTTGGCCACAACATCACACACCCGTACAAACCCTGCCAGGTGGTCCATGGTCTGGCGGGCTTCGATCAAGAGCGCCTGTTTGGATCGTGAGGTGACCTCAGCCTTGAACAGCACGGCCAACACCTGGTTGAGTCCCATACAGATCAGGGAGAGGATGACCATGGCCACCAGGAGCTCCACCGTGGAGAATCCAGGGGGTGATCTTTTGGACCCAAGGGGGCCGGATTGATTGATCCCCATGGGGGAAGCTTTTCCGGAAAAGGGGAAAACCGGTGCCGGCCGGTTCAATCGGCTGCCTTGAGAACGGCCAGGGTCAGATCCCCCACCGTGGCCCTGATCTCAACCAGGCCGCCGGTTCCGCCGCTTGCGTCTGTGACGGCAACCACTGGCGCGATGGTCGACCCCCTTAAAACAAAGTTTTCTTTGGCGGCCTCGGCCGCTGAACCAAAGAGGGCAACAAGGTTGGCCGGATCCCCCTGGTTGGCGTCCAAAAGGGAAAAATCAAGGCCGGCGACCCGGTTCAAGGTGGCCCGGGCCTGGTTGACAAAGATCGCCCTGTCCGCCTGCAACCCCACTGGAAACACGCCGGTATCAAGGGCCGCGATCATGGGCACCAGGGCTATTCCCAAAATCGCCAGGGCCATGGTGAGTTCCACTAGGAAAATGCCTTTTTGGTTCATTCATTGCACCGAAATTTGACCTGTCATTCCGTTGATGGTTATGGTTCGGGTGGTTCCTGCGCAGGTGAGGGACATGGCGGTGTCGGCACTGCCTGTGTGACCGTCCGGGTAGAAGCAGACCTCATTGCCCAGGGGAACGGCGGTCAGGGTGACGGTGCCATGGAGCTCCCCCCGGTCGAAATCCACCTCATACCAGTGTTTGTCCAGGGGGTTGAGAACCAGGCCAAAGGCGGAAAGGGGGGGATCGTTGCCATGGTGGGGGAAGGGGTCGGTGGCGTAGAGGGCGTCGACCACCCGGAACCAGTTACCGCCGATGTTGGCCCTGACGCAAAAGGGGCGTCTGCGGCTTACGGCAAGGCTTCTGGCGTAGTCGAGGCCGAGGACCAGTTCCGTTGACGCCTGGATCAACCGTTTTTCTGCCAAAAGATCTTTGAACATAAGGGGAACGGAGAGGACCATGATGCCCAGGATCATCATGGCGATCATGAGGTCAACCAGGGAGAATCCCCTCTTTGCCTGGATCATGGCGCGGATCCAAGGTCCACGATCCGGGGGGTGATGAGGACCACCAGTTCCTTTTTGTCCTTTTTGTTCACGGTTCTGCCAAACAGCCATCCCAGGATGGGCAGGTCACCCAGCAGGGGCACACTGCTTCGGGTATCCATGTCCGTGGTTTCGATGAGTCCGCCGATAAATATCGTCTCGCCGTTCTTTGCAATCAGCCAGGTGGAGACCGTGGTGGCGTTCACCACCGGCACCCCCTCTTCGATTTTAGCGGAATTGATGCTGGGCTTGACGTTCAAAAGGATGTTGCCGTCATTTATAAAAGGGGTGATGGCCAGGATCACCCCGGTGTCGATGAACTGGATGGTCTCGGTGGCAATGCCAAGATTTGTGGTGGTCACTTTGTACCCCTGCTGGCCGCCCACCTGGACGCTGGCTTCTTTTCCGTGGATGGCCCGGATTTTCGGGGACGCAATGGTGTTGATGGTGGTTTTTCCCTGGAGGGCGTCAATGGCCAGGGAAATCTGGTGGTCGGTGCCGGCCCATGAGATGATATTGCCGAAAATGCCTGTGCCCGAAGTCGATGAAACCGGTGATATGTGCGTGCCTTCGGAAAACGCGGCTTTTGAGAATCCCTGGGTGCGAATGTTGGTATGGTCTAGGATCGCTTCCCAGTCGATGCCAAAGGCCATGTCATCGGTCAGAGTCACCTCGAGAACCTTTGCCTCGATGAGCACCTGCTGGGGAACGGCATCCCAGAAATGGATGATCTTCTCGATCTTGTCCAGATTCCCAGGGGTATCTTCCACCAGGACTGTTTTGGTGCTTTCATGCACCTGCACGGGCCTGACCCCGGGAAGGGCGTCCAGCACCTCCTTGATTTTGTCCATTTCAATGAACTTGATCTTGAATAATTTCATTTCAAGTTCCAGGTCCGGGGAAACACTGCCCTTTTGGGGCTTATATATGTAGTGGATCGTCGCCTCCTTTTTATAAGCAAAACCGCCTGCCCGGGCAATGGTCCCCAGGGCCTTCTCCAGGGGGGACTTGAACAGGTGGAGGGTTATTTTGCCTTGCACTTGGGTCGTGGTGACGATGTTGAGTTTGTACTCCATGGCAATGGCGGAGAGGGCGTCCCTGATCTCCATGTCCCTTAAGTTCAGGTTGAGGAGGGGGGGACGGCCTGGGGCGGCCTTGCTTCTCCCCTGATCCCGGAGTTCTTCGACGGCAACCAGCAGGTGCCTGGCAACCCATCCGCTTTCTCCCGTGGTGCGGGTGATTTGATACCAGTTTTCCTCTTGTGCCGTGGGGGTAACGGTTTCACCGGGTGCCAGCAGGGCGGTTATTTTTCCGTTAAGGGAGGGGATGGCGCGAAGCCTGGCTGTTTCAATGACTGTTGCTTTCATGGGCCAGGACCTGGGCAATGCCTGTTGTTCCCGGGCATTGCCTCCGGCAGGGAGGGCCAGGGCCGGCGTCAAGATAAGAATCAGAATCTGGCAGTAGAACCTAATCATGGGGAATCATCTCCAGGGTGATGCCGACCCCTCCCTGGACAAGCTCCACCCTGTTTTCTGTGATGGATGCTAGGGTAAAGCCCTGGAGCCTGTCGCCCACATGGAGAAATTGGTCGTTGATGATGGCAACAGCGTCCCGCTCACCGATAATGGAGCCCTGGAAGCGAAGGTTGTCCTTGATACGGGTGAGATCCACAGGGGAGGGGAGGGGCGGTTCCGGCGGTGTTGCCCGGTCATTCATTTTCGGGGCGGATGCAAGGGGAGAGGTGAATATGTCCGGCAGGGTTGACCGGAATGGAGGAAGGGGTTTTTCCTGGGATATGGCGGCGCTGAAATCAAGATGCCGGAAGGGTGCCAGGGGATCCCCATTTGTCTGTTCCTGGAAAAGTTTCGCCGGGGTGGCAGAAAGCGTTTTTTTCGGTTTTTGATGAACGAAACGGAAATAGACCATGGTTGCGAAAATCAGGCTGGTCAGGACGAGGACAATGGGTCTGAGCTTTTCTCTGTCCAGCTTCATGGACGCGTCTCCTTGAATGGTGGTGGTTTCTATTGGTAGAAAACGCTTGCCTTGATGGCGGCCCTGAGACGTTTCTCATTGTTGAATCGGTGGATATCGACGGTTTCCAGGATGCAGATCCGATTCAAGGTCTCCAGGTCGTGGATAAAACCGTACAGGGCGTGAAAGTCACCCCTTGCCATGATCTCCACGGGAATTCGCCGGTGGCCTTTTAACCGCTCTTCGGCAAGGTAGTTGAGGTTTTCCAGCTGTATTCCCCGTTTTTCAGCGATGCCATGGAAATCCCGGAGAAGGACGCCCATGCCTGATGTGGTCGGCACCCGCTGTTTCACCCTGTCGAGGGCGATCGCTTTTTCTTTGAGCATCTTCCGCAGCTTGTCCCGGGTTGTCGCGGCAAAGGCAAGATCGTTCTTTTGGATCAGGGCCAGCCGGTCTTCCAGACGGATCCGGGCACGGCCGGTTGAAAAATATCGCCCCAGGGCAAGGCCGCCGATCAGGATGATGGCGATCAGGACCAGTGCGCAGACGTTGTTGACACGGGCTGTTCCGTACCTCATTTGGAGGGCTCGCTTTCCGCTGACACCGTGCAGGAGAGCTTGAATGCCAAGGGGCCTGATTCGGTCCCATGGTTCTGGTTGGCATGGGCAAGTACGATCTCCCGGACGCCGGGCACGGCTGAAAGGCGGTTGATGAAATTACCAAGGGAAGCGTGGGTCATGGAAAACCCTTCCAGTTCCACCTGGGAGCGGTTCGGTGCGGTTTTGTTGCCCTGGATGCGAAGGTGCCCAAGCCAGGTGAGGTGGTCAAAGGGTTGGGAAATGCGTTGGACAACACCGTAAAAATGAAATCGGTTTCCCAGGATCTCCAGGGTTTTGTTGCGGATCCGGATGGTTTCAAGGGTCTCCTGGATCCCATGGATCTCCTGGATGACCGTTTTCAGGCGTGTCTCCATGGAAAGCCCGTGGGATGCGGCCCGCCTTTGATCCATGAGCCATCGGTGCTCCCCCATCCCGGTCATCCCCAGGGCCATGAGAACCAGGACCAGGATCTTTCCCCAGGCTTTAAGCTGCCTTTTCAGGAGCTCGAAGCCCATAATCTCTCCGGGGATCATGTTGATCTCTCGCAATGCCAATCAGATCACCTGTTGCCGGTCCTGGAAGGCTCTCAGGCAGAGCCCCAGGGCATGGTCGGCGGGGGTCTGCTGGTAAAGGGCTTTCCCCGTGGCGGGGAGGAACCCGATCTTGTCTTCCGGATGGACCAGGGTGCCTTTTATGTTGAGCCGTTTTTTAATATAGGCGGCCAGTCCCAGTATCTGGGAGGCATGGCCATAAAAATAGATGGTTTCAAAGGCGTGAATCTGCTCCTGATTTCGGGTATAGCCGATGATCTTGTGAAACTCATGGACCAGTTCCTCAATTCCCGGGGCGATCATTCGTGCAACGATTCTATCGGTTTTCATATCCTCCGCCCCCCGTGGGGGGGAAGGGAAGCCCTCTTCTTCTACCTGGTAATGTGCCAACCCGTGTTCTTTGATGAGGTTCAAGGCCTTTTGCCCCTCCCCGGTAAAGGCGAGGCTGGTGTTGAGCTTGGTGACCAGGTGGCGGAGTCCCCAGGTAAACCGCCTCAGGGCAAGAATGCGATCCTGGCTTACGACCTGTATGGAGGAGTCGCCCTGGCCGATGTGACAGACAATGGCGGGGCCGGTCGTTGCCGGAAATAAAAAATGGTGCAGGCGGATCAGGCTCAAGGGGGCAAAGTCCACGGCCGTTGACAGGAAACCGCACCCCTTGAAGATCTGGAAAAGTTCCAGGATCTCCTTTTGTCTGGCGGCCACTACCGTTGCCCTGTGCCCATTGCCGGGAGGGTCGGACACAAGGCAGGGATAGTCAATGACGGCTTCCTCTAAGGGATAGGGAAGGTGTTTCCCTGCTTCCTTTACCAGGGCATGTTCAAGGCTTTCCCCCCGGTTGACCTGGAATGCCACGGGAAAGGAAAGAACCTGGTCCCCGGGCATGTGAACCATAGCCTGCCTTCCCCTGAAGCGGCGCTCCTTTAAAATGGCTTTCAGCAGGGGGGTAAGGTGGTGGAAGGGCCGCTCCCGGGTAGTGCTGCCGGGATCAACCGGGTGCCGGGCCATGTGGTGGATGAAGATCCCGGTCCGGCCCTTTCGGATCTGGACCACATCCACCCATGAACGTCGGATGTCAAAGGCAATGGGTGTCACCGCTCCCATGGAGGGACTCATGGTCGTGTACTATAGGGCGTCATGGGCCCCGTCGTCGGCCATGAGGATGCCGGTTATGACATAGAACTTCCATGCAGCGGCGCTACCGGAGGCCTTGACCGTGATGTCGTCCTCAGCGATGTCGCAGACAATGGTATTTAAGTTGTTGAAGGAGTTGGTGGGAAGGGCGCCTCCCCTGATGTATGGGCCGAACTTGGCCGCAGCCGTCTTGGTGGCCGATACCGTGCCGTCCTCTTCTGTGTACCGGGTCAGTTGCTGAAGAAAGGCAGTCTGGGCGGCTGCGGCATCGGCCGGGTCGGCGCCGGCGATGTCTTTAGCGCCGGGATAGGTGTTGGCATGC
Source organism: Desulfobacterium sp. (assembly GCA_016342325.1). GTDB lineage: Bacteria > Desulfobacterota > Desulfobacteria > Desulfobacterales > Desulfobacteraceae > Desulforapulum. Next base: position 53,692 of record JAEINR010000018.1, on the reverse strand, counting down.
TGATTGTAGTAAAGTTCAACCGCGTTCCGCAGGGCCAGCAGGTTGGTCTGAAGGGTGCTCTCCTTGGCGTCTTCGGTGGAGATGGTGATTTGGGGAACGATGATCATTGCAAGAATGCCAAGCACCATGATCACGATGAGCAGTTCGATCAAGGTAAACCCTGAACGGGACAAGGAAGCTTTCATGATTCCTCCTCTTAAAATTGTGTGGTGGTCTATCGGTTGGATGTACGTTGAATGTACGTTGGATGTACTGGATTAAATTTAAATAAAATGGCCCTTTATGTCAAGCCTGAATATCGGCCGGCCCTTGAAAGGGCTTTCCCACGGGCAAATCCCGCCCGGGGCGATTCAACGGACGGTGCTTGCGATCTTGAACATGGGCAGGATGATGGACGAAACAATGACCCAGACCACCCCCCCCATGAGCACCAGGGCAACCGGTTCGATCAGGGAGGTGAATCGTTTGAGATCGTGCTCTATCTCCGACTCATAAAAATCAGCCAGCCGCAGCATCACGGCCGGCAGTTTGCCCACGGTTTCACCCACATGGATCATCTGCTTGATGGAGTCCTGGACATGGGGATTGGCGGCAAAGCCAAGGGCAAAATTCCCTCCCCCTTCAACCTGGGTCTGGATGGTCTTTACGAAACGGCTGTAGTATCGGTTGGAAATGGTGGCCCCGGCGATATCCAGGGCCTCCACCAGGGGGACCCGGCTCTTGAGAACGCTACCCATGGTCTGGAAAAACAATCCAGTGTAGAGCTTGCTGGTCACGTCGGAGAGAACCGGAGTGTTGATCAGTATCCAGTCCACAAAAAGAGCGCCCCTGTTGGACGACAGATAGCGTTTTAGCGCGGTTGCCCCAACGAGCCCCAGGAGGAGAAATGCCCACCCGTGGGAAATCATGATGCTACTTAGCCCCATCATCCATTGGGTGGTCAGGGGCAGCAGATCAAGGTTGTTTTCGAAAATTATCGCAAACTTCGGCACCACCAATACCAGGATAAAAACGGTCACCACCAGGGCCATGGAAAGGAGCACCGCAGGGTAGGTGATGGCGGTCCTGATCTCTGTCCGGATGGCCTGCTGTTTTTCCTGGATCTTGATGATCGTTCCGATCACATCCGTGAGAAATCCACCGCTCTCACCGGATCGCACCATGTTCACGAACACGGCCTTGAATACCTTTGGGTGGTGGCCCATGGCAACGGAGAGTTGCTGGCCTTCATCGATATCCGTTTTCATGGCGGCGATGGTCCGGGAAAAGACCGGGTTTGTCACCTGCTTGGCGATGGTTTCCATGGACTGGCTCAAGGGGATGCCCACCTCGAGCATCATGGCCAGCTGGCTGAGAAAGAAGGTCATCTCTTTGGGTTTGACCGACTGCCTGAATCCGGTGGGTGCCGATTTCTTCGTGGGTTGAATTTTGGGGGTCTGGATTTCTATGGCCATGGGAGCGCCTTTTGCTAGGTGATGTCCACCGAGGTGGCCCGCTGGACCTCTTCCAGGGTGGTCAGTCCGTCGATCACCTTCTGGTAGCCGATGGTTTGGAGAGTCCGGTGGTCCCGGCTCTTTAAATACGCCTTGAGTTTGTCGATGGTGGGACTGGTGAGTATGATCTGTTGAAGTTCGCCATCGTTTTCCACCAGTTCGTGGATGCCGGTGCGCCCCTTGAACCCGGAGTCGAGGCATTCACGGCATCCTTTTCCCCTGGAGAATCGGATCTGTTGGGAGGGGTCCAGGCCCAGCTCCCCGAGTACCTCCTTTGGGGGATAAAAATCCGTGGGGCAGTGGGGGCAGATACTTCTGACCAGCCGCTGGCCAATGGCGGCCAGGAGGGCCGAGGAAACAAGGTAGGGGGCGATGCCCATCTCCAGGAGCCGGGTGATGGCACTGGGGCTGTCGTTGGTGTGAAGGGTGGAGAGGACCAGGTGGCCGGTAAGGGATGCCTGGATGGCGATTTCCGCTGTCTCCCGATCCCGGATCTCACCCACCAGGATCACGTCCGGATCCTGGCGCAGGGTGTGCTTGAGGATCTTGGCAAAGGTCAGCCCGATGGAGACCTTGACCGGGATCTGGTTGATTCCCCAGAGCTGGTATTCCACGGGATCCTCGATGGCCACGATGTTCTTTTCCATGGTGTTGAGCATGGAAACCCCGGAATAGAGGGTGGTGGTCTTTCCACTACCCGTGGGGCCGCAGACGAGGATCAGGCCGTAGGAGCGCCGCAGGAGTTGCTTGAATCGCTTCAATACGTCGGGTTCAAACCCCAGGGTGTTGACATCCAGGATGGATTTGCTCTGGTCCAGGATTCTCAGCACCACCTTTTCACCGTAAAAGCCGGGCATGGACGAGAACCTGAGATCGATGAGCCGTCCTTCCAGGGTCACCTGGATTCTGCCGTCCTGGGGAATGCGTCGCTGGGAGATGTCCAGGTTTGCCATCACTTTGAGCCGGGAGACCACGGCGGCGTGTCTCTCCATGCTGTGGTTCATCAACTCGTAGAGCAGTCCGTCCACCCTGGCCCTGACCCGGAACTTGTCGGGCTGGGGTTCGATGTGGATGTCGCTTGCATTCCTGCGGATGGCCTTGAGGAGGATGAGGTTGGCCAGGTTGATGACCGGACTTCCTTCTGCCATCTGGGCGATTTCACTCACCGCAGCTTCACCGGCCGACTCCACCAGGGTGAGTTCGCTCTCCTCGATGCTGGTCATCACCTCATCCATGGCCACATCGTCCTGGTAACACTCGTCAATGGCCTTGCGAATATCGCCCTTCCGGGTCAGGACCAGCTCGATTTCATGGCCGGTGAGTTTGGCAATGGTGTCGTGCTTGAAAAAGTCGTGGGGATCGCTGGTGGCCAGGATCAGGACGTTGCCGACCCTGAACATCGGGATGACATTGAACTGGAGTGCCTTTTCCTTGGCAAGGAGATGGACGATGGCGGGATCCACCAGCCCTTTTCGAAGATGTATCTGGGGAATCCCCAGCTGCTCGGACAGGGTCTGGTTCAGCTCCGCCTTGGTGAGAATCCCTTGCTGGATGAGAATGTTTCCCAGGCTTTGGGAGGTGGTTTTTTGGATCTGCAGCAGCTCGTAGAGGGTCTCAGGAGACAGCTTGCCCTTTAATATCAAGAGCTCTCCGAGCTTCATCCGTTTGGGTATGATCTGTTTCTTTCTCATGGTTCCAAGGCTTGGGTGCCGTGTCTTGAGATGAGTTTGAAGCCGTTGATCATCCGGGTACATATCAGGATGTCCCGGCACACCGCGTTGATATCCAGGAGGATCAATTCGTTGTCCGCCTGTTTGAGCCGACCCTGCATGGAGATCAAGAGCTCCAGGGCCGCGCTGTCAAGAAAGGCGACCTGGCCCATGTCCAGGATGATATCGGTGATGGCGCGTTTCATCAGGTCGTTGAACACGGTTTTAAGATCAACGCTGTTTTTAACGGTCAACGGGGCCGAAGGAATGATGACGGTTTTACCGTTGATGTTCTTGGTGGTGATATCGGTGCCGATGGATGTCATGGGCAGTCCCCCGGGTCCATGGGGGAAATGAGGTGCTTGTCATATATCCGGGCAAAGACCCGGACCTGCTTGGGGTCGAGCTGGGTGCCCGCCACCCCGGTGATGATCTCGATTCCCTTGCTGTACGGCATTCCCTTTCGATAGGCCCGGTTGGAGGTGATGGCGTCAAAGGTGTCTGCAACGGCGATGATCCTTGCGATAAAAGGGATCTCTTCCCCCTTGAGCCCGGAGGGATAGCCGTTGCCGTTGTAGTGCTCGTGGTGGTGCCGTATGCCGGGAAGGGCTTTTCGAATCTGGAGAAGGGGGGTCAGGATCTTGGCCCCCTTGGCAGGATGGCCCTTGATGATCTCATATTCGTCTGGGTCGAGACGGCCGGGCTTGTTCAGGATACCTTCGGGAATGCCGATCTTGCCGATGTCGTGGAGGAGGGCGGCCCAGCTGAGGATTCGTTTGGTTTCTTCGTCCAGGTTCATCTCTTCGGCCATGAGCCTGCACAGATGATGGACCTGTTCAGAGTGGCCCCGGGTATACTGGTCCTTGGCCTCAATGGCAAAGACCAGGGTGCGCACCATGTTGATCACAAAATTTTCCTGGGCAAGGTAGAGATCGCTGTTGGCGATCACCACGCCGATCTGTTCGGCAATGGAGATCAATAGCCGCAGTTCGCTTCTCCGAATGATCTCCTCCATGTTAAAGGAGAGCACGCCAAACCATCCATAGGTATTCTCACCATGGCGGATTCGTACCCCAAGGAACCGGAACGGACGGGGGTGGAGTGTTGCAAACCCGGCATGGTCCCTGGAGTCGTTGACAATGAAATATCCCTCGTCCAGGGAGGGAGATGAAAGATCCATGGCCTGGATCAGGCGCCCGCTGAAATGGTTTGGGCGCTGCAACAGCCCTTCAAGGCCGGGGTTGGTTCTTTGAAGGGAGTAGCCCGGCCGTTGGGGCAACAGTGAAAAGGCAAGATCCATTCGCAGGTTTGCCAGGATTGTCTCGAGCAGGTGGTTAAGCATCTCGCCTGAGAGCCTGAGTGTCTTGATCTGGGTGGCGACATTGGAATACAGGTGGATCTGTTCAAAACAGCGGTCAAGTTCGTTGACGATGGAGAGGGAATCCTCCTCTTCCCGCCACCGGGTTTCCACCTGATCTGCAAGCTTGCGGAGAAAGGTTCCTATATCTTTGTCCCGTGTTTGAAGCGCCTGGGGGTCGATCTGTCGATAGCCCATGAGAACTGCAACCGGCGCGTTGTTGCGTTTCAACGGCAGGGCACGGATCTCAAACGCCCCGGACCCGTTGCTGTCCGAACGCTCTCCATTTTCCATAACCCTGCGGGCCATATCCTGCATACATGCCGGGGACGGGCATGGCCAATCCCTCTTCACGGGCCAGATCACCCGGTGGTTATCCCGAATCTCAAGCTTGACTGAAGACAGGTCGGAGAGGGTCGTAAAAAGGCTCTCAAAACCAGTTGAGGTCATGGGCTCCCCTTGCTTTTGTGGTGAAGGTATTCCTCAATGGCATCGACTATCTTTGACGGACTAAAGGGTTTCTCCATGAACCGCATCTCCTGGAGTTTCGCCATCCACACCTCTTCCTCGGGATTGATACGGGCGGTGATAACGATGGTCAGAAACGGATGCGTTTTTTTCATGGGCTCGCTCATCATGCACAGCGCTTTCCCGTCCAGTTTCGGCATGTTGATGTCCACGATGAGCACATCCGGATGCTGTTCTTGAAGCAGCGCCAGCCCGTCGAGGCCGTTTGGGGCCGTCAAGATCGTAAAGCCGCGGGGTTTAAGCTTGAGCTCCAGTATCTTTCGGATGTGAAAATCGTCATCCACAATGAGAACGGTTTTGCTGCTAGCCAATGAGATACTCCTTTTTGGGTAATGTGGTCGTGAAGCTGCTTCCCGAACCCGGTGTGCTTTCCACTTCAATGAATCCGTCGTGGAGCCTGATTATTTCCGAGGTGATGGCAAGTCCAAGCCCGCTGCCCTGTTCCTGGACCACCTGGTCGTTTTCAGACCGGTAAAATTTATCAAAGATATGGGGCAGGTCCTGGTCATCTATGCCGTAGCCCGTGTCCGTCACCTTGAAGATCACCGTCTCCTGGTCTTCTTCCAGGGAGAAAACCACCTCCCCCTGTTCCGGGGTGTATTTGACGGCATTGCCCAAAAGGTTGATCAGGGCGGATTTAAGCATCTCCTTATCCCCGGTGAGGAGGGGGAAATTGTCCGGCAGTTCGGTTTTGAGGGAGATCTCCTTTTCTTTTGCAACGGCCGTCATTGCCTCCATGGCGCTTTCCACGAGCCATTCTGTCTTGACCAGGTCCCCATGGATGGACACCTGTCCGATCTCCATTTCGGCAAGATTTAAAATGCTTGAGATCAGGGTTGCCAGGCGGTTTGTTTCGCCGTTGATGGTATTGAAAAACTCCTTCTGCATCTCCGGGGAAGTGACTTCTCCGTCCATGAGCAACTCGTTGTATGCCTTGATGTTGGTCAGGGGGGTCCTCAGTTCATGGGCGATATGGGTGACGAAATCCTGTTTTGCGTGCTCGGATTTCTTCTCCTTGGTGATGTCGGTCACGATGATAAGCCTTCCGAACAGGGCCTCTTCCAAGTCCAAAAGAGGGTTGGAGCCAAGCCTGTAAACCCGGTCCGGTCGGTTATCCGGAAACGTTGTCTCCCGTTGACGGCCGCCACCTGCCTGCTGCATGAGGTTTTGCTGTAAAATAAACTCCTTGAGTGCCCCATGGTCGATGGCCTCGTCAAAGGGCTGATCAAGCATGGTGGCCCGTTCTGATCCCAGCAGGGCCAGGAAGTAGGTGTTAACGTAGAAGATGGTCTCCCGGGAATCCAGGATAAGGATGCCAAAATCAAGGGCGTCGAAGATGTTCAGTAATTGCCTGTTTTCAAATTCCATGATCGACACCCGGGAGGAGAGTTTCCGGGTGTTGTTTTCCGATTGTTTAATCTGCTGAAACAGTTCGTCAAGCAGGCCCCTGGTATTGTCAATGACCTTGATAAGGTTGTTTTCCCGGCCGGCCCTTTTTTTTTCGGGGATCGGTTCCCCATCCATGGGCTGGAGAGAGTCGACCATTCGAATGAACCAATAATATTCACAGATCATGGCAAACAGGATAATCAATGCGATCTTCCCCGGCAACACAAGGGCTTCCAGGGTGAATATGGATATCGTTGGTTCTATCATCCCCAGGCGCACCCGGGCTGCGGGAGCCCCTTGCTTGAAAACAGGGTTTGAAAATTCAGTGACATGGGTGTTGGCCGGTGTGTTGAAGCGTTGAATCGTTAGCCCTGTGGTATGGGCGGCCTTTGTGGTGACATGGTCGGGGATATCAGCGTCCATGGCCCGGGGGGCAAAAATCAGGGAGGACCCGGTTTCCAGGTTGTCGATGATGCAGTACACAAGGTGGTGGGTTGAATGAAGCATGGCGAGGGTCCGGACCAGGGCATCGGTGTTGTCAGTCATTCCTTTTGCCGTGGCTGACACAGAGAGCAGGCCAATGAGGGAGATGCCCGTCTGCCTGAGTTTTTTCAATTCCAGGCGCCGAAGGTTGTTCTGCTGGGAATAGGCGATTCCGACGATTCCAATGACCACCAGGATCAACAATCCCATGGTTGTTATCTTTTTTTTCATTGCAATCCCCTTGACGATTTTTTCTCCCGGTACCGGTATAGATACTGGAGAAAGCTCCGCCCCCTGGGTTACATGGTTCGTGCAAAGACACGCAACTCCATGGGCGAATCCAAAACGATTTAAAAATGTGACAACGATGTGTTAAGAGACAAAGCAACGATTACCGGAAGCGGTACCCTTATCTTTTTCACGGTTTTAAAGGAGGGTCAAGGGTAAAATGTCAATGGGGTAATTTTTTTAGGATGGGGCTTTTTTACGATTTCGCCCGCTCCAACCTCAGGGACAGGCGTCGATGAAATCCTAACGGGTTAAGGCCTTTTGAGCTGGTGTTTTTTCATCTTATACCTTAGCACCCGTTCACTTATGCCAAGGGCGTCGGCAGCCTGGGTCTGGATCCAGCCATTTTCTTCAAGGGCGTTTCCCAGCATCTGTCTTTCAACGGCTTTGAGTCTTTCCGTAAGGCTTCCGTTGTCGGCAGCCTGGTAAAACCGTATTGCTCCCGGCAGATCCTGGGAGGTAATAACGGCTGACCTGCAGAGGGTTACCGTTCTCTGGATCATGTGCTCAAGTTCCCTGACATTGCCGGGAAACGTATACTTGATAAGGGTTGCCATGGCATCCGCGTCAAACCTGAGATGGCGGGTCCCATACCTTTCCATGAAAAAATCGATTAAAATGGGAATGTCCTCCTTGCGACGCCGCAGGGGCGGCATGCCGATATCGAGAACATTCAGGCGATAATAAAGATCCTCCCTGAAAAGGCCCTCCTCGACCATTGTCCGGAGGTCCCTGTTGGTGGCCGCAAGAACCCGCGTGTCAACGGGGATCTCAGTGTCACTTCCTACCCTGGTGATCCTTTTTCCCTGGAGGGCCCGCAGCAGTTTCGGCTGGAGACTCAGGGGCAGTTCTCCGATTTCATCAAGGAATATGGTGCCGCCCTCGGCCATTTCGAACCGGCCTTTTCTGTTTGAAGATGCGCCGGTGAACGCTCCCTTTTCATGGCCGAAGAGTTCAGATTCAAAAAGAGCTTCAGGTATGGCCGCGCAGTTGACCTCAATAAACGGCTTTTGGCGTCTTGAGCTCAAAAAATGGATGAGCCGGGCAATCAGCTCCTTTCCCGTGCCTGTTTCGCCTTTTATCAGGACCGTCCATTGGGTGGGCGCGATTCTTCTGACCAGGGAGAGCGTCTCTTTCATTGCCTTACTTTTGCCAATGACCTTCATCGGCAGTTTCACTTCGTCCATAAAACTTTCCACGGTGGCAGCCTCTTCCTCGACCATGACCGCGTTTTCTATCCTCTGAATCTTTTTCAGGAGCAGGGTGAGATCAACCGGCTTTTCTAGGAAATCGTCTGCCCCGAGCTTCATTACTTTAACGGCGGTGTCAACGGAACCGAAGGCGGTTATCATGATTCCACGCACCAGTGGATTGCTTTCCTTCATTCTCTTGAGGACTTGGTCGCCTGACAGGTCCGGCATCCTGTGATCCAGAAGCACAAGCTGAAAAGGGGCCTCCGAAAACCGGAGCAACGCTTCATGGCCGTTTGCTGCATCAACAACCTTAAATCCCTGTTTTTGCAGAAACCCCATTAAGAGCGAACGCTGCATCTCTTCGTCGTCAACTACAAGTATTCTCATGGTCCTCGCCTGTGATAATCGGTTGGGGTAAAACAGATGATGGTTTCAGGAGGTTTAGTTCAACTCCGCTTCCATGGGCGTTTACCGGGATAGATAGATCTATCTTGAGTCGGCCGGGTTTTTTAACCTGAATTTTGAGATGGCCGCCGTGGCCCCTGATGATTCTTGAAACAATGGCCAGTCCAAGACCCGATCCCCTTGTCTTTGTTGTAAAATAGGGCTGGAGTATCTTTTTCGTGTCATCTTCGGATAAGGAAAAGCCGTTGTTTGCGATGGAGATGACGATGGCGTTCTCTTTTCTGGAAAGTCCTAGGAAAATATCGCCGCCATCCGGTTGGGCCTCAATCGCGTTTTTGATCAGATTTTCCATGGCCTCTTCAAGAAGTGCGAGATCGGCGGAAACGGTGCCTGTATAATCGGGCCTGTACTCTACCGTTATCCCCCTTTTGCTGTACTCTTCCTTGTACAGCAAAAGGATATGTCTTATGACAGAGTCCGGGTATACCCGGGTTAGGAGAGGCTTTACCGGACCTGCGAAGCGTCTGAGCCCTGAGATGATCCCGTCTGTCCGTTTGACCGCCTTGAGGAGGTTGGCGACCAGTTCCCTGTGTTCTTCGTTCAATTCATCCCCTTCGAGTTGAAGCCTCTGCAGCCCCATGCTGATGGCGTTCAGAGGGTTTCGGATCTCATGGGTGATGGATGCCGATGCCCTCCCAAGGGATGCATCCTCTGTTTCCTTGGCAAGCCTTCGCTCAAAATTTTGGACCTCATTCAGGTATGCTCTCTGGTTGCGGAGGAGGAGCCATGAAAAAAACACGCCGGACAGGATGAGAATGGTACTGAAAACGATAAACTCCTTCCATAGCTGGTCGACCCTGATGAGAAACTGTTTGGCGTCCATCCCTATGACAAGAATATCGTCACCAAGCGAAAGTCGTGCTTCGGCGATTTTGTCAGCCTTTTTTGCGTAAATCCTGATGATCGGCTCGGTGATGCTGCCCGGGGATGGGGATGCGGGTTTCTCCATGCGGATATAGCGTATGCCGCCTGTGCCGGGAAGCATCTCCAGGAGATGAAGAAGTCCGATCTGTCTTTGGAACGCCTCGATCCTGACGTCCGTGAGTCCCACGAGAACCGTGCCCATGTTTTCCGGTCTTGGCAGGGAATAGCAGTAGAGGCTCTTCTTGGTAAGATGGGAAAAACGAGGATTGTCAGCCATGCCTCGATGCTTATCAAGGGATAACCATTGGCTGGGACCTTCCCTGTACTCACCTCCTTTTTCTAAGATTCTTATGCCGCTCAGGCCTGTCTCGGAGGCAAAAGCGGTGAGCTCCATCTCTGAAAAGGGCGCCACAGCATCTAAATAATCGATGAAACGCGCCGAATTTCCCAGAAAGGTTGAAATGATCTCTTCCACCACATTTTGAGAGGCGACCGCACCCTTGGCATTGAGCTGAATAAGCCCGGCCACCATTCTTGCGTGTTCGTTGACATGGTCGGTAAAGGTCTTTTCAGCGAGCCGGATCTGCCAGTAGAAATAGGTGATGATCAGCATCCCCAGGAGACCAAAAATAGCGAGATTTCCCCGCCAACCGGGCTTTAATCGGTAGAACGGGTAGGGCGCATCACCTTTTTTTTCAGAACCGTTTTTTTTTCCAGGAAGCCCCATCATCTGCCTGCACCGCCCCTTCCTTTTTCAAACCTTCCACGCACCCCTGTCGGGTCATGGGTGTGCCCTTTGCCCATGCCTCTTATATAGCTTGCCTTGAAAGTGGCTGGGGCATCAGAAACAAATTCACCCCACAATCTCACAGGGCCGTCTTTTCGTATGCAGTCGGGAAGTTGCACCAGGGAAAACAGCACGGTGATATTCTCCGGTATTTCGCCCGGGGCGTTTGATGTCTGTTGGCTCTCTCCGGGCGGAGAGAGCGGGGCAACCACCATCTTCTTTTCCTCCCTGTCCATGGACACGACAATACCAAAAACAGCATCCATTCCGTAGGCGTTTAATGGAAACATGGTATAAAAAAAAGCTAACAATATCGCGAAAAATCCCATTGTGTTACCTTGTCTTGCAAGTTGTCTTTCTCTGGTTTCTCCGGAAAATATGTCAGCTGAATCCATGGCATCACTCCAGGTTCTATAATTTGTTTTGCTGAAGCGGAAAAAACGGCCTGGAAAAAGTAAATCATACTTTCCCATAAAACGCCATGGCGTAACCACGTTGCATGATGATCCGGGTGGAGAATATATGGATGGAAAGCGATTTGCGGGTTAGGAGTTATGCAGGATGTTGTGGATGCATTCCGGGGGTATGTCATTGCAAGACCCGGATCTTTTACTGGTGCAGTCTTGTCGACGTTACATCTTCCCGGAATGCGGTTTGATTTTTAGCTATTGCATGAACCGTCTTTCTTCTTGTCGCGTTTTCGATCCTGCTTTTTCGTCTTGTCGGCAGCCAGAATAAACGGGACAGCACTGTCCTGTTCCATCAGGAAACTATTGCATGAGCCGTCTTTTTTCTTATCTTTCTGGCGATCCCGATCCCTGTCCTTGTCTCCTGCCAGTGCGAAACTGGCACTGCAAATTAGAATCAGGCAAACGGTCATGATTTTTTTCGTAAGCTTAGACATAATACTCTCCTTTAGCATCGAGCCGTTAAATGTTTTGAACGATATCCGGGTCTGAATAGACCTTAGATATACCGCAACCTTTTTTAAAAGCATTGTGTGCCGGCTGAGCACAATGTTCCAGGATTAAAAAGGCTGTGTTCTGACTTTGTTCAAGATGCGTGCCAGTATGAATAGTCAGGTAAACCCCGGTTGTGATGGGGGATTAAGGTTATGGTGTCGACAAAAAGCGTTTTTTTGTCGACAATATTGTCGATGGGAGCCTTGGCGGTTCTCCATGGGGCATGTGAGGGAGATACCGTTGGAATAAGTTGTCGGATTCGTAATCTAACGTATCCGGAGGGATTTTCGTGCTGACAATTTAACCCATTTTCTGATATGGCCTGCCCGTGAATGACGGGCAGGCTTTCAATTATCGGTTTCCCAGGGCCCTGTCCAGATCGGCCAGGGAGGCCATATACCCGTATAGGGCCTGATAATAGTTGGTATCGGCCCGGGTTAAAAAGGACCGGGCATCCAGCACATCGCTGGAGGTGGCCACCTGCTGGGTATACTGCACGGTTGTAATCCGGTGGTTCTCCCTGGCCTGGCCCAGGGATTTTTTCGCGGTTTTGATGTTTTTTCTTGCAACCTCTAAGTTCAGCAGGGCATTTTTCACCTCCAACCTGACATGGTTCTCCACCCCCTTGATCCTTTCCTGAAGGGCTTTTTTATCATGCCGGGTTTTTCTCACCTGGGCCCCTGTTTTTCCCCACTCAAAAAAGGTCCACTGGGCCTGGAGGGAGAGGCTTGAATTGTGGCTGTTGGTGTAGTCATTGTCTGCGGCCTCAAGCCCATCCCCGTTCCGTTCGTATCTGCCCACAAGGGAGATGGTCGGGTAGCGGCTGCTTTTGGCGAGTTTCTCGGAAAGGGCTGTTTTGTCGACACTGTTTTTCAGCCCCTGGATCACCGGCCTTTTCTCCGTGGCATACCGGCCGAGACGTTCCTGGTCCGAGGAAAACTCGGGAACCCTGTCAATATCTTCTACATGGACCATGCGGTTGATATCGGCATCCATGAGGGTGTTTAAAAGGGCCATGGCACTTTTCACCTTTGATCGGGCTTTCTCCAGGGCCTGGATGGAATCGGCCAGGGCCACCTCCGACCGCAACAAATCGTTTTTGGGAATCAGCCCCTGTTTGTAAAACTCCCGGGCATCATCCCCATGGGCGGTGAGGGAGTTCACCTCCCCCTGGGCCACCATGAGCATCTTCTGGGTCAGAAGAAGGGTGTAGCAGGCGGTTTTCACATCCCGTGCTAGGTCGAGGGTCACCACCTTAAGCTGGATCTCCTGATCCCTCACCCCGAGTTTTGCAAGATCAAGCTGGGTGGTCAGGGCATACCCTGTAAACAGCGGCTGTGCCAGGGTCACATCCCAATGGTACTGATGGGTATGGCCGGCCGGAATCTCGCCCTGGCCCGTTTTCTGAACCGGTGTTTTATCCAGGCCGGTGTAGGCGTAATTAAGGGAGGCCGTTGCAAAAAGCGCTGCCCGGGACGTGTTCACGGCTTCTTCTTCACCTGTAATGTTTTCAGTCGCCTCCTTTAGATTCGGGCTTCGCACAATCGCCTCTTCCACCGCCTCGTCCACGGAAAACGCGATCCCAGGCGTTTTCGCCAAAACAGATACCGGCGTTGCCAGCACCATCACTCCCACTATTGCTAAACAGATATTTTTCATTGTTATACTTAGTTCCTAGCTATTTATTATTAAGATTGCCCCCTGTCTGTGGAAACCCGGACAGGAGGCGATCTTGCTTTTTAGTTTCTTAGAACCGCTTTGATTCGGGCGTGTCCAGGTTAAGGTGAAACGATTTTAATCCTGAAAAACAGGGTGTAGAGCACCGGTACCACGATCAGGGTCAAAATGGTGGCAAAGGCCAGGCCGAACATGATCGTGACCGCCATGGAGGAGAACATGGGGTCGGTCATCAGGGGGATCATGCCCAGGATGGTCGTGGCCGACGCCATCATCACCGGCCGCATCCGGCCCACGCAGGAATCTTTGACCGCCGTAAGGGGATCTTTTCCCGTCTTGATCTCAAGATCGATCTGATCGATGAGCACCACGGCGTTTTTGATGAGCATGCCGATGAGGCTGTAGGCGCCCAGAAGGGCCAGGAATCCAAACGCTTCACCGGTGACAAAGAGGCCGAAGGCAATGCCCACCACGGCAAAGGGCACCAGCAGGGCAATGATCAGGGGCTGCCTGAACCCGTTAAAAAGCACCACCAGGATAAAGATCATCATGAGAAGCGCCAGGGGTAACGATTTCTGAACCCCTTCGTTGCCTGACTTTGACAGGTCATACTCTCCGTCCCATGCAAGGCTGTAGCCCTTGGGAAGGGGGATGGACTCTATCAGCGGCCTGAGGGCGTTAAACAGACTGTCCGAGGTGATGCCGGGGACCGTATCGCACTGGACGGTGATGGCCCGTCTCCGATTGTACCTTCGTACAAGGGGATCCTCCCAGGTGATATCCGATGATGTTACGATCTGGTCCAGGGGCACGGATTGGGCGCCCGGTCCCCATACCGGCGTACTTGCCAGGTCAGCAAGGGGCGCATTTTGCGATGACATCCTGAGGCAGACCGGAATCAGGTTGTCATCCTCGCGAAAGAAGGAGACCGGCAGACCGTCATGGACTTTTTTCATGGCATTGGCCAGGTGTTCCCGTTCAACAAAGGCTTTCCGGGCCTTGTTCTGGGAATAGCGCTGGGTGAGCACCTGGACCCGTTGACGCCAGTCGTCCCGGACATTTTTGGCGTTGGGGTTATCATCCATGATCCCTTTGGCCTTTTGGGATAGCTCCCGGAGTACCAGGGGATCGGGGCCTGAAAATCGTGCCTCCACCTTATAGTCCGCACTGGGGCCGTTGATATATACGGAAAACTGGGGGTCAGAATCCGGGAAATGGGCTGCAATCCAAGTTTCAAGGGAGGGAATGAGCTCGCGAATTTTTTTGTAGTCATGGACATTTACGATGAGCTGGCCATAGGACGGATTTTCAGTCTCCGGTTCAATGGAGGTGATGTATCTCGGACCGCCGGAACCAATGGTGGTGGCATAGTTTTTAATTTCCGGAATCTTGCCGAGATGGGCCTCGATCTGCTTCAAATCCCGTGAGACATCGTCAATCCTGGCCCCCTGGGGAAGCCAGTAATCAATAAAGAACTGTGCCTTGTCCGAGTCGGCAAAAAACATCTTTGGCACATGCTTGAATGCCATGCCGGATGCGACCATCAGCATAACCAGCAGACCCAGCACAAGGGCGCGGTGGTTCAGTGAAAAATCCAGGCACCATCTGTAAATTTTATACGCCCGTCCGCCATGGGGATCCTTTTTTTCCGCCCCTTTGTTCACCTTCAGGAGCATGTGGTTGAACACAGGGGCCTGGCACATGGCAAGGACCCATGAGAGGAGCAGGGCAACAGCCACCACCTGGAAGAGGGAGGCACAATATTCACCGGCATTTGTGGGGCTCAGATAGATGGGCAGGAATGCGAGACAGGCGATAAAGGTTGCCCCCAGAAGCGGCCATGCGGTCTCCATGGCAGGGGTCACCATGGAAAAGAGTCTGTTTCTTCCCTTCTGAAGATAGACCAGGGAGCCGTCTGTGACCACAATGGAGTTGTCCACGATCATGCCCATCACAAGTATCAGGGCCGCAAGGGAGATCCGCTGGAGATCGATGCCAAAGAAAAGCATCACCACAAGGGTGCCCAGGATGGAGAGCACCAGGCCGCTTGCGATGAGAAGACCGCTTCGGACACCCATGGTGATGAGCAGCACCCCGATGACGATGGCGATGGACTCGAGAAGGTTCACCACAAAGCTTTTAATGGCCCCCTTTACAAACGTCGACTGGTAGTAAATTCCCTGGAGTTCCAGCCCCACCGGCAGTTCGGCCATGAGTTCATCAATGCGTTTTTGAACCCCATCCCCCATGGTCACGACATTTGCCCCGGATGCGGCGGAGATGGCAATACCGATGGCGGGCATCCCGTTAAACCGCATCATGGGCTCGGGGGGCTGGACATAGCCCCTTGTAACGGTGGCCAGATCCTTTAAATGAAAGGATTCCCCGCTTTCCGACTGGATAACAAGATCCTCGATCTCTTGGATGGATTTAAAATCCCCGGGGGTGGCGATGCGAATCCGGCGTGTTTCAGTCTCCACGGCACCGGCATCCAGTACCTTGTTCTGGCTTTTCAATATATCCAGGAGCTGGCCCGGATGGATGCCAAGATCAGCAATGCGCGATTTTGATATCTCCACATAAACGGCCTGGGTCCGGTTGCCGAACAGTTGAATCCGTGAGATATCCGCCACAAGGAGAAGTTCCCGTTTCAGGTAAGCGGCGTATTTCTTAAGTTCCGCATTGGTATACCCCTCCCCGGTCAGTGCCAGGAATATGCCGTACACATCCCCGTAGTCATCCACCACCTGGGATGGCATTGCCCCGGGGGGCAGATCCCCCTGCACCCCATTGACTTTCCGGCGAAGCATATCCCACAGCTGGGGGACCTGGGCCGTTCGGTTGTATTCCTTAAGGTCCACAAAAACAAGGGAGAGGCCGGCCTGGGAGATGGAGTGGATATCGTCAACCCCATCGGATGACTGGGCGGCCTTTTCGATCACATCGGTCACCTGCTGCTCCACTTCATGGGGGGAGGCACCGGGCCAGGCCGTGACGATCACCGCTGTCTTGACCGTAAAAACAGGGTCTTCCAGCTTCCCCAGTTTAAAATAGGCAGACACACCGCCTAGAACGAGCATCACCATGGTAAAGAGCACCACGGCTTTGTATTTGATTGAATATTCAGGTAGCTTCACTTATAAAAACCCTTTAACTTATAAAATTTTGCCGACATTTGTCTTGGACGCCTGTTCTAAAATCCGTGTTGTCTGTCCTTCTTTCAGGAAGCTTGCTCCGGCAGTCACCACCCAATTCCCGGCATGGATGTCGCCTTTTACCTCAATGCCCGTATGGGTAAACCCACCTGTTTCAACAGATCGCTTGGAGACCTTTCCTGTATTTTCGTCCACCATCCAGACAAAGGTTTTCCGCTGGCCGTCATTCACAATGGATTGGGCGGGAACGGAAAACCAGGCCGTCTTGCTTTGCCCTGCAATGGAGACGGTCACCTCGGCCGACATGCCCGGCCGGACAGATGAACTCTCTTCCGGGTTCAGAATCAGGGTGAGGGGATAGGTGTGGTTTGAGGGGTTTGGTTTTTTTCCCACCTCTTTCAGGGTTGCGTTAAAGTTTATTTGCGGCATGGATTCAAAGGTGCATTGGTAATGGGTGAACGTGTCCACCTTTCCGACCAAATTTTCGGGAATCCCGATCTCCACCTCCATGGTTGAGAGATCCACAACCGAAAATATCGGCTGGCCCTGGGACACGGTTTCATAATTTTCAACCCGTTTGTTATGAATGTATCCGGTAAACGGGGCGATCAGGACCGTATCCTTGAGGGCGTTGCGGGCAGCCTCCAGGTTTTTCAGGTCCACATCCACTTGGGCCTGGGCCATTTCATAGGCCGCCTTGACCTGGTCATAGGTAGCTTTGGCAGCGGCATTCTCCTTAATCAGGTGGATATACCGTTCATACTGAAGCTTTGATTCAGTGCGTTTTGCCCGGGATGCAACAAGCTTTGCCCCAAGTGCCTTGACCTGAACCTTGAAATCCCTTGGGTCGATGCGGGCAATGATATCCCCTTGGGTCACTTTGTCTCCGGTATTCCCCTTAAGCGCAACAAGGGGACCTGAGACCCTGAAGGCCAGATTTACTTCCCGGGTGGCCTGGGCACTGCCGGGAAAACTTCGAATCGAGGTGGCCATGGGGGCGGTAAGACGGTTTGCTTTTACCGGCCGCACCTTTTCCGGCTGGAGCCTGGCGTCAGCCCCTGCATCTTTACAGCCGACGATGCCAGGTATCGTCAAAGCCATCAAAAGGGCCAGAAGCCCGAACTCTTTTTTAAATACGCTGTTTTTCTTCATGGTTGGTTTCCTTTTTCATTAAATCCATTGTCCATACGGAGTGGTTTACGAGCCCCAGGGAGCAAAAGGCATCGGCAATGTTCAAGCCAAGACAGGTTTTGGACGGCGGGCCATCCAGCCCGTCCCTGTAAAGATGGATGGACCAGTCTGTTTCAACCTGGTGGTTCGAATACAACTCGGCATCCATCCCGTTATCCGGGTCCGGATATCCTCCGGCGTTTACCTGCCAGAAAATGTCACGGATCACCCCCCCGTGGCCGGGACTGAAAAGCCTGACGCTGATAATCTCTATCCACCCCTTTGTTCTTTTTTCCATTTAATTCTCTCCAGCCAGTTGTTGACATACTGGCTGATTACATTGCTATAACTGTGCCAGGTTTAATTGTTGATAAAATACAGGTGGTTATGTCTGTGAGGGGGGTAAGTATGCCGAATGTGACAGTTTTTGGGTTCCGTATTCGGTAGAAAATAGGTATAACTGTCAAATATGGAATTTAAGAGGGGGAGTGTTTTATGAAAATTAATGACATGGATTTTTTCCACCAGGCCACCATGGAAATTTGCGGAAGCCTCAATATCAATACGGTTCTGAATAGATCTTTAGCGTATCTGAAAGGGTTCATGCCATCCGATAGCTTGAACATGGAGATTTACGATGCTGAAGCCCAATGCCTTGTGAACATCGCCATGACAAAATTGCCGGGCTTTAAAACAATCGAAGCTTCCATTCTCCTTTCCATCCGGGCCCGGGAGTTTGTGGAAGCGGAAAAGGGAGAGCCGGTTGAGATCATCAACCATCCGGAAGAACATGTTGTCGGCCGCTACATCTGGGAATCCCTGGGCCAACATCCCCTTTCCTTACTGGTACTCCGTCTTGTGATCGATGATGAGGTGCTCGGGGTGGTCGCACTCGTTGCCAAAGGCTTTGACCGGTATGCCCCGGAACATGCCAGGCTTTTCAGCCTGCTCCATGATCCCTTTGCCGTGGCCCTGGCCAATACCTTAAAGCACCAGGAAGTGCTCAGGCTTCAAGAGTTGCTTGCCGACGACAACCGGTATCTGAACCGGCAGCTGCACCATATATCAGGAGATGAGATCATCGGTGCTAATTTTGGATTGAAGAATGTGATGGAAATGGTGAGGCAGGTGGCCCCCCTGGCCAGTGTTGTGCTGCTTCTGGGAGAGACCGGTGTGGGCAAGGAGGTGATCGCCAATGCCATTCACTATTCCTCCCCCCGGGCCAACGGGCCCTTTATCAAGGTCAACTGCGGCGCTATTCCGGAAAGTCTTCTGGACAGCGAACTGTTTGGCCACGAAAAGGGGGCCTTCACCGGCGCCCTTGGACGGAAAAGGGGACGATTTGAACGGGCGGACAAGGGAACCATCTTTCTTGATGAGATCGGGGAACTGCCGCTCCAGGCCCAGGTGCGCCTTCTCCGGGTCCTTCAGAACAGGGAGGTGGAAAGGGTGGGGGGGACCGCCCCGATCCAGGTGGACATACGGATTATCGCGGCCACCCACCGGAATCTTGAAGAGATGATCAACCAGGGTAAGTTCCGGGAAGACCTTTGGTTCCGACTCAATGTGTTTCCCATCACCATCCCTCCCCTGCGTCACCGGCGATCGGACATTCCGGCCCTCACCTTTCACTTTATGGAGAAAAAAGCCAGGGAGATGAACTTCAAGGAACGGCCGGTACCGGCTCCGGGTGCCCTGGAGAGACTCCAGTCCCATGACTGGCCCGGCAATGTCAGGGAGCTGGAAAATATGGTGGAACGGTCCATGATTCAAAACATGACCGCAACCTTGGGAGCGCATCTCAGTTTTGAGCAGATGCCTGCCAGGTTGTCGGAAACGCCCATACCGGAAACCTGCCGGCCCCTGCCCGGGCCACTTCTTCTGGATGAAGCCATGAAAGACCATATCAAGGCGGTGCTTGGGATGACCGGCGGAAAAGTGCAGGGAAAAAAAGGGGCTGCCGCCCTTTTGGGAATCAACCCCAGCACCCTGAGGAACCGGATGAAAAAACTGAATATCCCCTATGGACGGAAAGCCGGGCCGACGGCCTGACCGGTTTGGAATCTTCTTGACACGGAGGCGGCCAAGACATTAATATCCCAAGAAGCGGATGTCAGCCTTAATCTTGAATGCCGGTGCCCATATTCCAGGCATTGGGTGACCCCACCGAACCGGTCGTTTCCCCTATATTCGGGCGGTAACACGGGCGGATTCATCCAGTCTGCTTCCTGTCAATAAACATCACATCCCGCCTTTTTCAGGCGTCCTTCCAATGGGGGGATCGGCGAAAATGGGCGCGTAACGAAAGCCTTCATGGGGGTTGGTATGCTTCAACGTCCGGTTCGTGAAGATAGTAAAATTGGCGAAATTCTTGTGGAGAAAGGGTATGTCAGGCAGGCGGACATCAACCGGGCCGTTAAGATCCAGAAAAAGGAGCGTCTGGAAAAGGATCTGGCCCTGGGGGAACTCCTGGTCAAGGAGACGCTCATCAACAGGGATCAGCTTCAAACGCTTCTGGAGCATCCGTATCTTCGGAAAGACCTGGGGAAGATCGCCCTGGAGAGGGAGGTGCTCACCCCGGATCAAATGAAGAAGATCCTCTCCCTGAAGCGAAACGACGAATCCGTTGACGAATTGATTGTCCGCAAGGGCGTGGTCAAGGGAAAGGCCCTTGCAGCCTTGAAAGAGCAGCAGATGAGCGGGATTCGCCTGGGCGACCTGGCCGTCAAGCTCAACATGATCGACGAAACGGAGCTGACCCGGGTGCTGGCGATCAAAGGCTCCATTCGATCCCTGGGTGAGATCCTCTGCGACTTGAAGCTGATCTCTCCGGCGGATTTGAACCTTATACTTAAACAGCACAACAAGACCCTGAAGCTGGGGATGTATCTGGTTAAGCGAAAGCTGATCACATCCGATGAACTCAACATCGCCCTCAAGTTCCAGAAGCATGGCAACCGGAAGCTGGGCGAGATTTTAGTAGACAAACATCTTATCTCCGAAGAACAGCTCTACAGCGCTCTTTCCCGGCTGCATCATATCGCGTTTCGTAAGCTCAAGGACTTTGTTTTCAAGGACGGAAACAAGGCAAAGCTGGTGGGTCTCATCAGCCAGCGGTATGCCCATAGGAACCGCATCCTTCCCCTTATCCTGAAGGATGAGAAGCTGGTTATCGCCATCAGCAACCCCAGTGAAATGAGCATCATCAACGAGTTGAACCTGCTCTATGGGCAATATTCACCGGTTTTTGTTCTCATTACGGACAAAAAGTTCGAAACGCTGTTTTCCCTTCTTTACGGAAAAAGCAGTCTTTCCGTGGAGGAGGAAAAAAAGAAGAAATCTTCCCAAGTTACGGATAAGCTTGAAGGCATCACCCTCAACCTCTCCGACGTTAGTGAAATGGAGAAGACGCCGACGGATCATTACGGATATGCCAACATGGATGTGGAGGAAGTCGTCAATTATATCATCAAGTACGGTATCGTCAACAACGCCAGTGATATCCATATCGAACAGGACAAGAGCATGGCCAAGATTCGGTACCGCATCGACGGGATTCTCCAGGTGCTGAACCTGAAGTGGCTGAACATCATTCTTCAGGCCAACCTCAACTCCATCATCTCCCGGATAAAGATTCTTTCCAAACTCGATATCTCCGAACGTCGGAAGCCCCAGGACGGAGTGTTTCGCATCAATTACCACGATTCAAAGTTGAACCAGAAGGTGGACCTGGATTTCAGGGTAGCGGTCTGTCCGGCCATCGTCGGCGAGAATGTGACCATTCGGATTCTGGATTCCCGGAAAGCCAATGTGGGGCTCGACAACCTGGGCCATGGTGTACATCTGTTGAGCCGATTTAGAAAGCTGTTGAAAAGCAGCTCCGGCATCATCCTTGTGTGCGGTCCCACTGGCAGCGGAAAGTCCTCCACCCTTTATGGTGCCCTCCAGCAGATCCACCATCCCGGGATCAAGATCATCACGGCCGAGGATCCCATCGAGTACAGTATCAGTGGCGTGATGCAGTGCCAGGTGAACGCCGGCATAGGGGTCTCCTTCGCCTCCCTGCTGAGGTCTTTTTTGCGGTTTGATCCCGATGTGATTCTGGTTGGGGAGATGCGGGACGAGGAAACCGCAGCCATCGGTTTTGATGCCGCCCAGACAGGCCATCTCCTGCTCAGCACCCTCCATACCAACGATGCCGTGGGAGCGATTCCCAGGCTGCTGGACCTTAACATCGAAGGGAATCAGGTCGCAAACGCCTTGCTCTGTGTCGTGGCCCAGCGGCTCATCCGGCGTCTCTGCGAGGGGTGCAAAAACCAGTATATCCCGGATGAGAAGGAGTGGAGCATGCTTTTTTCCACCTTTCCGGCGGACCTGGCATTTTTCAAGGCCAAGGGGTGCCCTGACTGTGATTATTCCGGGTTCAGGGGGCGCACCCTCTTATCTGAGCTGCTCGTGCTCGATCAGGAGATTGCCCAGACGATTAAGGGCGGGGGCGGCCTAAAGAGCATCAAAAAGATAGCCATGGAAAAAGGAATGAAAACCATGATTGATGATGGGATATCCAAGCTGGATCAGACGACCCTGTCGGAGATCATTCGGGTCTCTCCCCACGAGGCCATCAAGGAGTTCCAGGCCAGGTGCAGGGAAGGGGAGGAGATTCCCTTTGATGCCGATTCCGAGTTTGTCATCCATGATCCCCCCTCTGAGACGAAAGTGATCGACATGATGTATATCCGATATTTGAAACTCAACCATATTTCCCAGGGTGACCGGGAGGACCAAAAACTCTTCAGGCGCTTCATCCAAAACAATTATGCCGAAATCTGCAGGAAATACAGCTGCAGCCGGGTCTGCTTCAGGCTCCAGAAAGGGGAGGACGGCAAGGTGGCCATCTTGTCCGTTCCCCAACCTTAATCCGGCGGAGGCGAACCGTTGCCCTGCCCAGGCGTTAACCTTTGGAAGGGATGAGGCAAAAGCCATGACAACAATCATTGCGGTAACCAGCGGTAAAGGCGGCGTGGGAAAGACCAACATCAGTCTCAACTTGGCCCTGGCCCTGGGCCGGGCCGGCATCAGGACCTGTTTATTCGATGCCGACATTGGATTGGCGAATATCAATATCTTGATCAACTATTATCCCGAGCAGACCCTGGAAGATGTCATGGAAAAGCGCCTGGGTCTGGATAGCATTCTGTTCAAGGACTACCAGGGAATAGACATCGTTCCGGGAAGTTCAGGCATCCAGCAGATGGCCAACCTGGACGAAAAAGAGATCCCTTCCCTGATTCGCTCCTTCTCCCTGCTTGGGGACTACGACTGCCTGATCGTTGACAGTTCCGCCGGGGTGGCCAAGAACGTGATCTCCTTATGCCTGGCGGCTCCCCATGTCATGCTTGTCCTGACGCCTGAACCCACCAGCCTCACCGACGGATACGCCTTGCTGAAAGTTTTGTTGATGAACGGGTTTGGCGGCAAGGTCCATGTGGTGGTAAACCGGGTATCCCCCCGGGCCATGGGACAGACGGTGTTCAATCATTTCAAGAAGGTTGTGGACAAGTATCTAAAGCTGGATATTCTTTTTCTGGGGTCTGTTGACGACGATCCCCGGGTGGCACGGGCTGTCAAAGAGCAGCGGCCATTTCTCCTCAGCTATCCTTCGACTCCTGCCTCCGACTGCATCCGGACCTTGGCCGATACTTGCCGGGGGCTCATGGGAGAGCCGGCTCCAGAGGCGGTGAACCGTTTTTGGGCGGCTTACTTCCAGGCCCTGAAGAGAAATCTTAAGACTGTCCGGAAGAGAAAACGTGCAGCGGGCCTCAACGCCCAGGAGAAAAGGAAGGTGGTCCAGAGTCCCCCTTCGGCACCGCCTGAATCAACGCCGAAGTCTGCGGTCGTGCCGGAATCTTTGGTTGATCATCCTTCTCGAAAGCAGGACATGACGGGCCTGTTAACCGAACTCGTTACCGGAATCATCTCCATCTCCCGGGAACTTCGGGGGCTGAGGGAAGTCACCAATTCCATGGTTCGCAAGGGTGAGGCTGCCCCGTCTGCCCCCCCGCCCCTGGAACAGGACAAGGCCCCGGTCATCACCCTGGATTTTGAAGCCTATCTCGCGTCGGTTCAGGATCGCAAGGGATCCTGAACCGGCATGTTATTTGTTGCTGGGACGCCCGGTTTTCAGGTGTCTAACAGCCACACCCATCACCGCTTTCACATCCGCAATTGCTGCCACAGCTGTCACTTTCGCTACCGGTGCCACAGCCGCATGCATGGGCCGCCGGCTCAAGTCCGGTTTCAACAATCTCGATATCGAAAATAAGGGTTTTGCCAGCCAGCATGTGGTTGATATCCATCTTGATCACGTCCTCGCCGATCTCGGCAACCACTGCAGGTACAGGGTTTCCGTTGGGGTCGCTCAGGTGCAGCTGCATACCCACGGTAAGTTCCATGTCTTCCGGTACGGTGTCTTTTGGAAGCTCGACAACATTATCTTCGTTACGGGGGCCGTATCCCTCTTCCGGGGGAATGGTCACGGTTTTTTTATCCCCAACGGTCATGTCGATAACGGCTTGGTCAAAGCCCTTGATGAGCTGGCCTGTTCCCACCGTGAACTTTAGGGGCTCCCGGCCTTCGGAGGAGTCAAATACAACACCGTTATCAAGTTTTCCCGTATAATTAACCGCTATCGTATCTCCAGACTTGATTGCTTCAGCCATCGTTTCATCTCCCTGATCTGATAGATATTCCGATCCTGACACGAATATCCAATTAAAATGTATAACCCCGTCCCCCATCGCCTGGGACCAAATTATATGCAAAAATGCTAATTGTATCAAATAAACCCCAATTATAAAAGAAAAAAACGGCTGGGAACTGCCCGGGGGGATGGGGGCAGGGCCGTATATTATTCAAACAGGAATTGATATTTCCCGTATCCCTCCTTCTCCAGTTCCGCCTTGGGAATGAACCGCAACGCTGCTGAATTGATGCAGAACCTACGTCCGGTTGGCGGCGGTCCGTCTGAAAAAACGTGGCCAAGGTGGGAGTCCGCGGAACGGCTTTTGATCTCCGTTCGGGTCATGAAGAGCCCCCGGTCCTTTACCTCCACGATATTGTCCGGCTCCAGGGGGGTGGTAAAGCTTGGCCAACCGGTCTTGGAATCGTATTTTTCCGTTGAACTGAACAGGGGTTCACCAGATACGATGTCCACGTAAATACCTTCCGTCTTGTTGTCCCAGTATGGATTTTCAAAGGCAGGCTCCGTACCGTTCTCCTGGGTGACGTGGTACTGAAGCCGGGTAAGGGAACCCTTTAACTGATCCGGGGAGGGTTTTTTAAAATTAAATCCCGCGTCTTTCTTTTGCGGTTTTTCTTTAATATCGCTCCAGACCTTTTTCAGGAAACTGTCCCTGCCTGAACCATACCGGTAGAATTTGTAACGCACCGGATTTTTTTTGTAATAGTCCTGGTGGTATTCCTCTGCCGGAAAGAAAACGGTTCCCGGAAGGATTTCTGTTACCACGGGTTTGTCGAAAATGCCGGATTTGTCGAGCTTTTCCTTTGAGGCGTGTGCCGCCTTCATCTGTTCCTTTGAATGATAGAATATCGCTGACTTGTACTGCTCCCCCCTGTCAGCGAACTGACCGCCCGGATCGGTGGGGTCCACCTGGCGCCAGAACAGGTCCAGGAGTTCGGTGTAGCTGATTCTGCCCGGATCAAAGGAGATTTCCACGGCCTCCAGATGGCCGGTTTCACCACTGGATACTTCCGGATAGGTGGGGTTCTCCCGATGGCCTCCGGTATACCCCGGGATAACCGAAATCACGCCGTCTCTCTCTTCAAAGGGTTTTTCCATGCACCAGAAACACCCCCCCCCAAAGGTGGCCCTTTCAAGGCCGGGCTGGGCTTCAACGGCAAAGGGAATGAGCAGCAGGATCGAAATAAAAAGCAAACTTGTATAAGACAACATGGCAGCCTCCTTTAGCCGGCCGATTTGAACTTTCGACCGGACTGTGTTTGTGTTGTGGAGAACTTTTCATGGGGTAACGTAATCATTCAGGCCTGAATAGCAAAGTTTGGTAGGACGATTTATCAAAAAAATGGGTTTTGAATTCCCAAACCCATTGGGCCTGGCGGTCGTCCGGTTACCCCTTGACCCGGGCCAGGGCATGGGGCATAATGATCCATGCCCAGCATACACCATTCATAACCTGGGCAAGCCAGAACCCAAAAAGTTTTCTGATTCTTTTGCCAAAATAACGCGAAAATCAGAGCTAAGAATACACTCGAATAAGAACGTAACCGTCGGCATTTTTCATGTGGCGGTGAACCGAGCAAGGGCTGGATCGCATCTTGGTCTGGGGCCATTGGGGGCCTTTTCCGTGGCCCTGGAGGAAGACGCCGAGTCCAGTGTTATAGGCATGGGACCATGCCTTGGGGCATGGTCCTGTATTTCCATTCATTCCAAAAGGAGGAATAACATGGCAGGAGAGTCCAGCGAAGAGAAGCGGAAAAAGGTTATCGAGGTCCTTAACAAAGCCCGTTCAATGGAGCTCCAGGCGATCCACCAGTACATGAATCAGCATTACGGTTTGGACGACATGGATTACGGTGAGCTGGCCGGCAAGGTCAAGCTCATCGCCTTGGACGAGATGCGCCATGCTGAGGCCTTTGCCGAGCGCATCAAGGAACTGGGCGGGGAGCCGACCACCGACAAGGCCGGCGGGATTGAGCAGGGCCAGGAGGTGGAGCTGATCTTTCCCTTTGACGCTGACCAGGAGGAGAAGGCCATGGCCGCCTACAACGGTTTTTTGCTGATTTGCAGACGGAATGGGGACAGCACCAGCATGAAGATTTTCGAAGAGATCATCGATGAGGAGCAGGCCCATTTAAATTATTTCGACGGCATCGGCACCCATATCAAAAAACTGGGCAATGCCTACCTGGCCACCAAGGCCGGGACGTCATCGGCCACGGGCCTTGGGCCCAAGGGATTTGTCATCAAAGACGTTGGGGAGTAACATGAAACGGCAGAGGGGTCTTCTCCAAAGGGAATAGCCCCCTGCCTTAACTATGTGATTTACATCTCTTCGCTTCCATTTGTAATCCCCGGGCCGATTGGATCGCCTAGGGTGGCTGTTCTGCTCAAAACCGGGCCGTCGGCATTTTCCTTTCCATGGCCTCCGACCAGGGCAACCATATGGGAAACAGACCCCTTCATCTGGGCCGCCTGGGCGCTCATTGTTTCAGCTGCAGCCGCAGACTCCTCAGCACTGGCGGCATTTTGCTGGACCACCGTGTTCATTTGTGAAACCGCATTGTTGACCTGTTTGATTCCGTCAGCCTGTTCCCCGGAGGCCGCGGATATTTCGCCCACAAGCGCGCTAACCTTTTTCGTACTGCCGTCCACCTGTGTAAAGGCTTCATTGGTAATGGTTAAAAGCGCTGAGCCCCCATGCACTTTTTTTACAATCCCCTGGATGAGGTCTGCTGTGTTTCCGGCAGCCTCTGCGGCGCGCATGGCAAGGTGTCTCACCTCATCTGCCACAACAGCAAACCCTGCGCCGGCCTCGCCGGCCCTGGCAGCCTCTACTGCAGCGTTAAGGGCCAGCAGGTTGGTCTGGAATGCAATCTCATCAATGGTCTTGATGATTTTTGATGTTTCCTCACTCGTTCGGGAGATATCCGCCATGGAGGTTGTCAATTCGTCCATGGAAGCGTTGGCTTTAATTACAATCCGGGTGGTGTCTCCCATGAGATTGTCTGCCTGGTTTGCGTTCTCTGCATTCTGCTCGGTCATGGTGGTTATCTCTTCCAGGGCCGACGATGTATCCTTGATGGATGCCGCCTGCTCAGATGCTCCCCTGGCCAAATTATGTGAGGATGTTGAAACTTGACGTATGTTACCGGCCAGCGCTTCCGTCACACGGCTGAGCCCCTGAACCGATTGATCGATGGGTTTGTTGATGTATTGTCTTGTCCAGAAAGTGGCGATTACCAGCACGAACACCAGAACCGCGAAATTGCTCACAGCGATAAGCCACAACCCCCTGGTGACGTTATTGTTAATGTGAAGATTGGTCTGGTCGATGTCCCGGCCCATCTCGGCGGCGATTTTCTCGACTTTTTTTTCCAATTCCGCCGTGGTCTTATTGACTTTCCTTTCAACATCATCGGTGTAAATCCCTGTACCGATGATCCAATTCCACCGCTTGAAAAGCTTGACATAGGACAACTTTGGTTGCGGTTCTTTTTTCCCGGGTTTAGGCCAGAGATAATCGACAAAGCCATTGTTATGGCTTTGGCACACCTGGACAAAGGCCTGGAACAGGTTTTGTTTTTTGCCCATGGCGCAGTCGTACTTTGCGTCGTTCAGCACCTTCCCGTCCAACTGGGGGACGATGGGGTGCATGATCATCTTCGGGTAGGGGACCCCCATGTCGTTGATCCAGAAATAACCCTTGTTTTCCGGACCGTATCTAAGGCTTTTGACCATCTCCAATGCATCTTTTTTCAATTGATGTTCTGCGACCTCCAGGTAGACGCCGGTGCCAATGACCCAACCCCACTTCTTGAAAAGCTTGACATAGGACAGTTTGGGTTGGAGCTTTTCTTCACCGGGTTTGGGCCAGAGATAATCGACAAAGCCGCTGCCACTGCTTTGGCAGGTCTGGACAAATGCCTGGAACAGGTTTTGGTCCCTGCCCATGGCGCAGTTGTACTTTGGGTTGTCCAGCACCTTCCCGTCCAATTGGGGAGCAATGGGGTGCATAACCATTTTTGGGTAGGGCAGGCCCATGTCGTTGATCCAGAAGTAATCCTTGTTGGTCGGACCGTATCTCAGCTGACCGATCAACGCGGCAGCCACGTTTTTTTTCTCTTTCAAATCCAGGTCAGACCGTTTTTCGACGTTGGTCAAGATGCCGTAGGCGGTGTTGAGCGCATTCTGGAGCGGCGTTTTGTAAGCCTTTATAAGTCTCTCGTTATTGTGGGCATCATTATAGGCCTTTTGAAGAACACAAATCGCCGTTTGTATCTGGGACTGGAGGTACTCTTTTTTTTGGGCAATCAACTCTTTACGCTGGCGATCCGAATCGATCTGGATCAGTTTAATATTTTCGGTGCTCAGGGATTTGACCTGGGTGATGGCGGTGTCTCGGTTGAGAACCAACTGCCAGGCAGACAGCCCCCCCACGATCAATGAACACAGCATCAAAGACGAAATGAGTAACAAAATTATTTTTGTATTGATCTTCATGACCTCTCCCCATGTTTGAAATATGGATTAAAATTTGGGTGTTTATACCCATTTCGCCTTTTGCTACGGATCATCGATCTTGGGGTTAATGCGCGTTTGCTTAACGGTTATTGCCGAAAAATGAAAGCCCTTGGAAGCAAGGTCACTGTCATCGTATTGGCTTTTGGAAAAGAGAGAGTATAGAAATAGAGTTTAGAAACTCAGATTAGATGAAATCAACCATACAGCGAATCAATATCGTGTAGCGAATCAATACCATACAGCTAATCAAGATAGATATTCAAATAGATTAAGATAGGAAGATCCGTTTTGTCAAGAAAAGTATGGAAAAAAAAGCGGTAAATTGGGTTTGCCGGATCGGCGAAATCGTTGTTTTTTCGGACCGTCATTGGGGATGAGGCGTGCAAACCCGCTGTCATCAAATGCTTCCTGGTTCCTTTGGCCGCCAGGGATGCCCGTGGGTTCCCGCCCGGCCTGTTCTCCAGCCATTGAAAATTCTTGACAAGCCCTCCCCTTTCCCCTATATCAGAAAAAGGAGTTGTCCTCCTGATTCATCTTCCCATTGGGAGTAAATATTCGGCCGGTGACAGGGCGAATCCTCCTGAGTTTTTTACGATATTCTTTTATAAACACCTGCTGTCAGCTTGCGTAGAGACCTATTTAGTTTTTTTTCGCAGACCGGTTTGGACCTTTGGGAAACGTTCCTGTCAACAAACAACCAGAGATAAAGGTGAAACCATGATCGAGGCAATGTACCATATGCTGGAGAAGGTTGGATTTGTTCACCCCCTGCACCCTGCCATTACCCATATTCCCATGGGGATGGTCATGGGTGGTTTTGTGTTTGTACTGCTCTTTGTTGTGGTGAAGAAGATCGAGTTCCTGACCACGGCGTTTCACTGTATGTGCCTGGCCTTTCTGGGGACGTTTCCCACGATTCTGTTGGGGTTCACCGACTGGCAGTATCGGTTTGACGGGGCGTGGAGCCTGATTATCGTCCTGAAGATGGCCTTTGCCCTGGCCCTTGTGATTTTGATTCTTTTTGCCATCAAATGTAACAGGGAAGATCGGGACAAACCCAGAAAGCTGTTGATCATCCATGGTCTCTGCCTGGCCTTGGCCATTGGCCTTGGTTTCATGGGCGGTGAGCTGCTGTTCGGGTGAGGGGGGAGGCACTATAAGATGCTCGAGATCGCTAAATCGCAAACCTGAAGGAGGGTGAACCATGATATTACGAGGGCTTATTTTTTTCTTTTTCCTGCCGGTCCTGTTGACGCCCGGTTTTGTCCAGGGCCAGGAAGAATTTGACCATATGATTAAGGTGGAGACCCTTACCTTTGAGTGGCGCCTTGCCGGGGAGAGTCTTCACGTGATGCTGTCGGCCAAAACCAAAGGATGGGTGGGCATCGGTTTCAATCCCTCCAAGGAGATGAAAGACGGCAATTTCATCCTCGGGTACGTCAAAAAGGGAAAGGTGACGATTTCCGACCATTTTGGTTTCACCGCCCGCCAGCACAAGAGCGATACCAAGCTTGGGGGGAAAAAAAATGTTTCAGACGCCTGGGGCGCGGAGGAGGGGGGGCGAACCGCCATCCGTTTTACCATTCCCTTGAATTCCGGGGACGACAAGGATCGGGAGATCTTCATCAACAAGGATAATCTCGTGCTTCTGGCCCATGGCGCAGGCCGGGACAGCTTAAAGGGAAAGCACAAGTTCAAGACAGTCCTCAAGGTTAATCTCCAAACCGGGGTCTACGAAAAATTGAAGTAAAACCGTTTCCCTGGGATTTTTAGCTTCTTAGCTCTGATTCATGCGTTATTTTGGCAAAAGAATCAGAAAACTTTTTTGGTTCTGGCTTGTCCAGTTTAGGGAGGATGCCATGGTATTGCACTGGAACGCCACACAGGGGGGGCCGATTACGGAGCATGACAGTAACCGTGGGGGGGATGCCGTGGGATTGCCATGGCACGCCCTGGGGCGGGTGCTGTTGATCTGGGGGGTATTCTTCTTCTGTTTGGCCTGGGTACCCTGGGCTCTGGCAGCACCTTCCCAGGGAAAGACCGAAGCCGTTCCCATGGAAGCGGGCATGGATCATACCCATCCTAACCCGGAGGCCTCCCCTGATGTTGAGATGGGCCACCAGCATCCGGTTTCGGCCGGTACGGGCGTTGGGTCGGAGAACGACCCCCTGCAAGCCCCGAAGGATACGCCGGTCCTGTTCAGTGGCGTGGGGATTTCCGAGCACCTGGGAAAAACCATCCCCCTGGACCTCACCTTCAGGGACGAGGCGGGCAGGGGGGTTCTCCTCAAGGACCTTGTGGACGGTCCCACCCTGCTTCAGTTGGTGTTTTACCATTGCCCCCAGGCCTGCAGTATGATGATGGCAAGCCTGGCCTCGGTGCTTGATGGCGTGACCTTTGAGCCCGGGAAAGAGTATCGGGTGGTGACGGTGAGCTTTGACCATGAGGAGACCTTCAAGCTGGCTGCCGAAACCAAACGTAACTACCTGAAGAGGGTCAAGGGGGAATTCCCGGCGGATCAATGGCGGTTCCTCACCGGGGATCTGGCTGAAATCCAACGTCTGACCGAGGCCGTGGGGTTCCGGTTCAAGCGGCTTGGCCAACACAATTTTGTCCACCCCAACGCCCTGGTGGTCCTTGGGGAGGACGGCGTCATCATCCGGTACCTCTACGGGCTTTCTTACCTGCCCTTTGATGTGAGCATGGCCCTTACCGAGGCATTAAGGGGTACCCCTGCAATCTCCATCAAAAAACTGATGACCTATTGTTTCAATTACGATCCTGAGAACAATACCTATGTCTTTAAGACCTTTCAGGTTTCTGCCGTGGTTATTCTGGCCCTGGCGGGGGTGTTTCTTGCTTTCCTATTAAGGAACAAAAAGCGGGGAAAACCCGGGGAATGATCCCCAGGCCATGGGCCGTTTCAACTGAACGCAACCGCGCCATTCCCATGGGAGAAACCATGTCCAATGCAGTGACATCCTTTTATGATACGCCCTTTCCGGCCCGGTTCAGGGGCGTCTGGTCCTGGCTTTTCACCTTGGATCACAAGCGCATCGCCCTGCTCTATCTTGGGGCCGCCACGTTTTGGTTCATCATCGCCGTTGTCCTGGGGTTCCTGGTGCGCATGGAGCTCATGACCCCGGGGCGCACCATCATGGGGGCCGAAACCTACAACGCCGCCTTCACCCTCCATGGGGTGATCATGATCTTTCTCTTCGTGATTCCGGCCATGCCGGCTATCTTCGGTAATTTCCTGTTGCCCATCCAGATCGGGACCGACGACGTATTCTTTCCAAAGCTGAACCTGCTTTCCTGGTATCTTTACATGCTGGGGGGGGCGCTGGCCATTGTCTCGCTTTTTGCAGACGGTCCTCCGGATACCGGGTGGACGTTTTACGTGCCCTTCAGCGTCTCCACCCAGACAAACGTGGGCCTCACGTTGACCGCCGCCTTTATCCTGGGCCTCTCTTCCATGCTCACCGGTCTCAACTTCATCACCACGGTTCACCGCATGCGGGTGCCGGGCATGGGCTGGCTTCAGATTCCCCTTTTTACCTGGTCCCTCTATGCCACGGCCTGGGTGCAGCTGCTGGCCACCCCTGTACTCTCCATCACGTTGCTCCTGGTGGTGTTTGAGCGGGTGTTCGGCACCGGGCTGTTTGATCCGGCCAGGGGGGGGGACCCGGTGCTCTACCAGCACCTGTTCTGGATGTATTCCCATCCGGCGGTCTACATCATGATCCTGCCCGGCATGGGGGTGATCTCCGAGATTATTCCGGTCTTTTCCCGGAAATCCATCTTCGGGTACAAGGCCATTGTCGGCTCAAGCATTGGCATTGCCACGGCAGGCTCCCTGGTCTGGGCCCATCACATGTTCACCAGCGGCATGAGCGATGTGGCCGTGTTCGTGTTTTCCTTTCTCACCTTTATCGTGGCCGTCCCCAGCGCTATTAAGGTGTTTTCCTGGGTTTCCACCATGTACAAGGGCTCCATTCTCATGACCCCGCCCCTGTTTTTCGCCCTTTGTTTTATCTATCTTTTTTCCGTGGGCGGACTCACCGGGCTGGTGCTGGGGGCGGCAGGGCCCAACATCCAGGTCCATGACACCCATTTTGTGGTGGCCCATTTCCATTTTGTCATGTTCGGCGGCACTGGATTCTCCTTTTTTGCCGGTCTCCATTTCTGGTGGCCCAAGATGTTCGGTCGCATGTATCATTTTAAGCGGGCATACCTTTCCGCCATTCTCATTGTCACCGGTTTCATGCTTCACTATGTTCCCATGTTCATCCTGGGGCTCCAGGGCATGCCCCGGCGGTACTACGATTACCTGGAACAGTTCGCCCCCGGCAATTTTTTTGCCGGGCTGGGGGCATTGATCATGGTGCCGGGCCTGTTTCTCATGGTCATTAATCTTATGGTAAGTCTGAAGCAGCCGGTTGACGCCCCGGCCGATCCCTGGGGCGGGACCACCCTGGAGTGGTCTGTGCCGTCGCCGCCGCCCCTGCACAATTTCATTGAAAGGCCCCGGCCCGGGAAGTATCCCTATGATTTCTCCCGGGTCAGGACCCCCTGAGGAGATTCCCATGGGCTCACACCATGACACCGTTGGCGCAAGAACCGGCATGTGGCTGTTTCTCTATACGGAGATCATGCTATTTGGGGGACTTTTTGTGCTCTATTCCGCCTATTACCGGATGCATGCCCAAGCGTTCATCAGCACGGGCCAGGAGCTGGACACGGTGCTGGGGTCTGTTAATACCGTGATTCTCCTGGTGAGCAGCTTTTTGGTGGCCGCCGCCATCACGGCCGTTCAAAGAAGCCAGACCAAAGGGGCCATGGCCTTGCTTACCGGGGCCGTCCTGCTGGGCATGGTGTTTTTAGCCAACAAATATTTAGAGTGGGGGCATAAGTTTCACCTGGGGATCTATCCTGGGTCCCCGGGCCTGGAGGATAGCCCCCCGGGCAGGATCGTGTTTTATGGCCTCTATTACACCATCACCGGTCTCCACGCCCTTCACATCGTCATGGGCATGGTGCTCCTGATCGTCTGCATTGCCATGATCGGCTTCGGCCGCATCCAAAAGGAGCGGTTTTTGCTCCTGGAGAACTGCGGCCTCTACTGGCATCTGGTGGACCTGATCTGGATCTTTATTTTTCCGCTTTTTTACCTGATCCTGTAATCTGTAACTTTAGCTTCTTAGTTCTGATTTCCGTGTTCTTTTGGCAAGAAAATCAGGAATTTTTTTTTGGTGCTGGCTTGTCCAGGTGAGGAGGAAGAGATGGACCCACATATTCAATCCTATAAAAAGCTCGGGGGCGTTCTCGGGGTGCTGTTGGTGCTCACTGCCGTCACCGTGGGGGTCTCCCGCCTGGACCTGGGGAGCCTCAGCCTGGGGGTGGCCATGGTGATCGCCGGGACGAAGAGCGCGCTTGTGCTGCTTTTTTTCATGCATCTAAAGTACGAGTCCTGGTTGATCCGGGGCTCGTTCCTCATGACCATCGGCGTTCTGGCCCTGTTTATCGGTTTCATGTTCTGGGACGTTGGCTTTCGCTAGGGAGAAACCATGGAGACGATCATCAATCCGGTTGTAAAGGTGGATGCGGCCTTTGTCTATATCATCGGCTTTTCCCTGTTTCTATTGTTTGCCATCACAGCCACCATGGTCTGGTTTGTGTTCCGGTACAGCCGGAAGCGCCATCCCCGGGCCGCAGATATCCGGGGGGACTGGCGGCTGGAACTGGTGTGGACCCTGGTGCCTACCCTCATTGCCATGTCCATGTTCTGGGTCGGCTGGAGCTCCTATGCCGGGCTTCGCAACGTGCCGGACAATGCCCTTACCATCGAAACCGTGGCCATGATGTATTCCTGGATTTTCATTTATCCCAACGAAAAGGAGACCGAGGACGAACTGGTGGTGCCCCTGGGCAAGCCCGTGCGCCTGGAGGTCACCTCCGACGACGTGATCCACGGCCTGTTTATCCCGGCCTTTCGCATCAAGGTGGACGCGGTTCCCGGTGTGCACACCTATGCCTGGTTCCTTCCCGACGAGACGGGCACCTATTTTATCCAGTGCAGCGAGTTCTGCGGGGTGGGCCATGCCGACATGACCGCAGTGCTCCGGGTGGTGACCGAGGCGGAGTACCTGGCCTGGCTTGAGACCGAGGCGGCGGATGAGTAGCCGGCTATTCGATGGGATTGGGGTGGGGAAACCCCTGCTTTGCCTGGCCCTGACGTTCTCTTCCTTACTGGGAATCGCCTTTGACGACCTGGGTCATCTGGACCGGTTTTTAAAACAGGCCCTGGCCGCCTTTTGTCTCTTCTTCGGCAGTGCCTGTCTCAATAATTTCCAGGACAGACATGGGGACAAGCTGCTGACCCGCACCCGGGGCCGTGCGCTTCCCCTGGGACGGTTGGCTCCCCTGGGTGTCCTGGTCCAGGCCGTGACTTTTCTGGGCCTGGGTTTGGCCGGGCTCTTTTGGGTGGGGGGCGGGCCTGCACCCTGTGTGTGGGCCCTGGTCGGGGTGGTCTTGTACAACGGGGTCTACACCCCCCTGAAGTCGCGCACGGTGTGGGCGTTGGTGCCGGGGGCGCTCTCCGGGGCCGTGCCCGTGGCCATGGGATGGTCCGGGGCCGTGGGCGGGGGGCTTCCCCCGGGGCTGTGGGCCGTGATGGGCCTGATGGTTGTGTGGCAATTTCCCCACGCCTGGCTGGTGCTCCTCTCCCATCCCTGGGGAGAACCCATTCCCTTGTTGGCCCTGTTCCGGCGGGATCAGCTGGAGCGGATCCTCCTGGTGTGGATTTCCCTATGGGGGAGCGGCCTTGCCATGTTTGTGCTGTTCAAGCCGGATCTCGTTGGAGTGGTTGCCTGGATCATGGGGGCCAACGGTCTCGGGGTGGTGCTCTTTTTTGGGGTCCGTCTTTGGGTGCCGGGTGGAGGGTCTGCCCGTCTGGGATTCCGGGTCTTTAATGCCTCCCTGGTGGTTTTCATGGCCGCCCTGATGGCGGACGGCCTCGTTGGCTGACACTTTGCCTTTGGCCCTGGGAATCAATGGGGCAACGTGCGGGTTGTTCCCCGGAGCCACTGGCACCAAGGGGCGTTGATCCCTTGGTGCCTGGTGGGAATTTTTTACCCTTTGCCTTCGTTCATGAGTTTTCGCAGCACATAGGGCAGGATTCCCCCGTGTTGAAAATAGGCCACGTCCACATCCGTGTTCAGCCGGGCTGTTACTTCAAAGGAAATGTTTTGACCGTCCGCCCGGGTGGCGGTGACCCGGAGCTTCTTCCGGGGCACCATCTCCTCCACTCCCTGGATGCCATAGGTTTCGGACCCGTCAAGTCCCAGGCTTTCCCAAGAGTCCCCCGGCTGGAACACCAGGGGCAGAACCCCCATGCCCACTAGGTTGCTGCGGTGGATTCGCTCATAGGATTCGGCGATGATTGCCCTCACCCCCAACAGCTGGGATCCCTTGGCAGCCCAGTCCCTGGAGGAGCCTGTGCCGTATTCTTTGCCCCCCAGCACCACCAGGGGCACCCCGTCTTTTTGATAGGCCATGGCCGCATCATAGAGGGTCATCTCATCTGCTTCCGGGAATTTAAGGGTCAGGCTGCCTTCCTTATCCCCCATGATTTTGTTTTTGATCCGGATGTTGCCAAAGGTGCCCCGCATCATCACCTGGTGATTTCCCCGGCGGGAACCGTAGGAATTAAAATCCGCCGGAGACACGCCCTTTTCCATGAGGTAGCGGCCGGCCGGGTAGCTTTCGGGAATGGCACCGGCCGGTGAAATATGGTCGGTGGTCACCGAGTCTCCCAGGGTTGCCAGGGCCCGTGCATCAACAACACTTTTCGGCAGGACCGGTTCCCGGGTGATCCCTTTAAAATAGGGCGGGTGCTTGATATA
Organism: Desulfobacterium sp.; assembly: GCA_016342325.1. Taxonomy (GTDB): domain Bacteria; phylum Desulfobacterota; class Desulfobacteria; order Desulfobacterales; family Desulfobacteraceae; genus Desulforapulum. The sequence goes on along the minus strand of JAEINR010000018.1, from coordinate 16,987 downwards.
GGTGGAGGCCCCATCCCAGGCATAGGTCACGCCCTGGGCCACGGGCAGGTTTTTCCAGAAATCGTCCCCGTCAAAAACAGCGGCATATTCGGTTTCAAAAAGCTGGGGTTTCACGTGTTTGCTGATGAGGGGGGCGATCTCAGCCGGGTCCGGCCAGATATCCTTGAGAAAGACAGGTTCCCCGTTGGGATCCAGGCCAAGGGGGTCTGTGGTGAGATCAACATCGATCCTGCCTGCAATGGCAAATGCCACCACCAGCATGGGGGAGGCCAGGAAATTGCCCCGGATCTTCTGGTGAATCCGGGCTTCGAAATTCCGGTTCCCGGAGAGCACTGCCGCAACAATGAGATCATTTTCGGTAATGGCCTTGTCAATGGCCGGATGCAAGGGGCCGCTGTTGCCGATGCAGGTGGTGCAGCCAAATCCTGCCACATGGAACCCAAGGGCGGACAGGTAGGGGGTGAGACCTGCATCATCCAGGTAGCGCATCACCACCCGGGAGCCCGGGGCAAGGGAGGTCTTCACATGCACCGGCACCCGCAATCCCATGCCCACAGCCTTTTTGGCAACCAGGCCTGCGCCTATCATGACATAGGGATTGGATGTGTTGGTGCAAGAGGTGATGGCCGCAATCACCAGGCTGCCGTCCCCCAGGGTCACCGCCTTGTCATTGACACGGATTTGTACGGATTTGCTGGTGGATGGCTGGCATTGGGGTTCCCTCGTGGTTTGGCATCCCGACTCGTCATGGAAGGTGGAGGCATGGGTCACGTCGGTATCCCGTTTATAGGCGCAGCCCAGCAGATCCGTGAGGCTATATTTCAAATCCTTGAGAAGAATTCGGTCCTGGGGCCGGGCTGGGCCGGCCAGGCAGGGTTGGGCCTGGCCGAGATCCACTTCCACCACCTGGGAGTAAACCGCTTCTGTCTCGCCCGTATAAAAAAGCCCCAGGGCCTTGGCGCAGGCTTCTGTCAGGGCCGCGGCCTCCCGTCGGTTGGTGCCCTCAAGATATTCAATGGTTTTTTCATCCACGGGAAAGAACCCGAGGGTGGCGCCATACTCCGGGGTCATGTTGGCAATGGTGGCACGATCGGTCACGGTCAGGTGTTTCATGCCCGGTCCGAAGTATTCGACAAATTTTTCCACCACGTTTAGTTTTCGCAACCGTTCCGTCACCATGAGCACAAGATCAGTGGCGGTCACGCCGGAGGGGAGCTCTCCCACGAGCCGCACGCCGATCACCTCAGGGATGGACATATAATAGGGCTGGCCCAGCATCACCGCTTCGGCCTCAATGCCCCCCACCCCCCATCCCATCACCCCGATCCCGTTGATCATGGGGGTGTGGGAATCAGTGCCCACCAGGGTGTCGGGAAAAGCGATGGTTCCCTTTTCGTCGGATTCGGTCATCATCACCCGCCCCAGGTGTTCCAGGTTGACCTGGTGGCAGATACCGGAATTGGGCGGAATGACCTTGAAGTTGTCAAAGCTGTTCTGGGCCCACTTCAGGAGCATGTACCGCTCGGAGTTGCGCTGGTACTCAAGATCCACGTTGCGCTTTAACGCATGGGCCGTGCCATGGTAATCCACCTGGATCGAGTGGTCCACAACCAGTTCCACCGGTACCAGGGGATTGATCTTACCGGGGTCGCCCCCAAGGGTTTCCATGGCGTCCCGCATGGCCGCCAGATCCACCACCGCCGGCACCCCGGTAAAATCCTGCATCAGCACCCGGGCCGGATGATAGGGAATCTCCACGGGCTCGGCATAGGCGGGTTGCCAGGCGGCGATGTTTTTCAGATCCTCCCCAAGAACCACCCTGCCATCGAGTTTCCGTAGCAGGTTTTCCACGAGGATCTTGATGGAGAACGGCAGCCGGGTCATATCGGCGATTCCCTGTTCGCTGAGTCGATTGATGTCGTATATGGTGTATTCCTTGCCATTGATTGAAAGCTGCCGCATGAAATCTTCTCGTTCCATGATTCCCCCTGGAATGCAATTGTTTGAAATGATGGGTATGGACGTTTTGGTCCTGCCAATATCATGCAGAATCGTCTAGCGTATAGGTGGCAGGAAATATTGAATTTTTCAGTTGTTAAAATAAAACTATAGGGGAATGGCCCACAGGTGTCAACCCTAGGAAACCTTAACCTGGACAAGCCAGAACCAAGGCCGATCTTGCTGTTGGCAACGGTGGTGGGGGAATAAAATATTGAAAAAGAGTCCGGGGTTGGACTAGGGTTTGACAAATTCGGGCTGTAAACGTAGTCTTAGGGAATTTTAAGTTATGATTACTCAGGAGGCAGGAGATGTTTGCAGGGCGGGGAAATTTACGAATCAGAACAAAACTATTCATCACCTATTTCTCGGTGTTTGTTCTTATGCTGGCGGGTTCTTCTATCCTGACCTACTCCCTTGTCAAGCGGAGTATCGACGCCAATATTTCCAACCAGATGAATTCGGCCCTGGATTCGATTCAGGGTATGGTGGTTGAGACGGCTGATCTGGTCATCCGGCATCACCTCCGGGCCATTGTTGAAAAGCGGGTCGAGGCCCTTGGCCTTCACCGGGACAATGTGAGAAGGGGTTATGTTACGGAAGCTGTGGCCAAGGCCAGGGCATTTAAGGAGCTCACATCTGAGACCATCGGCACCTCGGGCTACCTCTACTGCCTCGACTCCCAGGGCATTATCAAGGCCCATCCCAAACCCTCCCTGGTGGGCACGGATGTCTCGTTCCGGGCGTTTGTCAAGGAGCAGTTGAAATCCGGGTCAGGATACCTGGAATATGAGTGGCAAAATCCCTTTGATTCTTCCCCCCGGCTGAAGGCCCTTTATATGAAGCGGTTCGAACCCTGGGACCTGATCGTCTCCGCCTCAAGTTACAAGGAGGAGTTCTCAGATCTTGTGGGTCCGGGGGAGTTGTCAAAGGCGGTCTCTTCCTTCAGGTTCGGACGATCCGGCCACACCTTTATCATGGATCAAAAAGGCAAGGTAACCATCCCTTCCGGGCTGGATCCCTTGTTGATGAAAAGTGTTCCCATGGAGAGGATCTTTGCAACGCCAAAGGGCTTCACCCTGGCCCAGGCGGGCAACAGGCAAGTCATCCATGCCCACAGGCAGATTCCGGCCCTGGGGTGGATCATCGTCAGTTCTGCCTATGTGGATGAGTTTGATACCGCTTCCACCCAGATTCAACAGGCCTTTTATCGGACAGGCCTGGTCGCCTTTTTTGTTATCTTCTTTGTGGTCCTCTGGCTGAGCAACAATTTGAACCGGCCGGTGAAGGGGATGATCCACACCTTTGGCAGGGGCATCTCCGGGGACTTTTCCGTGCGCATGAAAGAGACCTCCGACACCTATGAATTCAAACTCCTGGCCCGGCATTTCAACCGGTTCATGGAGACCTTTGAAAACTACGCCTTGGAGTTGAACACCAAGATCCTTGAGCTGAAACAGTCCAAAGAGCGCATCCGGGTGTTGGCAAAGTTTCCCGATGAAAATCCCAACCCCGTCCTCCGGGTCTCCCTTGATTTCACCCTTCTCTACCTGAACCAAACGGCACAATCGCTATTTTCGGACAGGGGATTTGAGGAGGGGAAGCCGCTCCCCCTCCACTGGATCCAAAAGCTTGAACAAAGCCTTGGAAAAGCATCCCACCAGGAGCTTGAGATCACCCTGGACAACCGGGTCTTTTTCTTTAAAACCAGCAATATCTCGGACATGGCGTCCTTTTATGTGTACGGTCGGGAAATCACGGAAAAAAAGCATTACGAAAACCTGCTGCTGCTTTCGGACAGCGTGTTTGAAAACAGCATAGAGGGCATCACCGTATCCGATGCCGACGGTATCATCCAACGGGTCAACCCGGCCTTTGAGGGTATCACCGGGTATTCGGCCAAGGAGGCGGTGGGTCAGAATCCACGGATACTCAAGTCCGACCGTCACTCCCCTGAATTTTACGATAAAATGTGGTCAAGTCTTAAGGAAAAGGGCCAGTGGAGCGGAGAGATCTGGAACCGTAAAAAGAACGGGGAAGCCTATCCGGAATGGCTTTCCATCACCGCCATCATGGGCAATAAGGGCGATGTTTCAAGCTATGTGGCGGTATTCCACGACATGACCGAGATCCGGCGCAGCCAGGAGAAGCTCAAGTTCAAGACCTACCACGACGGCCTGACTGGGCTTCCCAACCGTTTGCTCTTTGAAGATCGCCTTGAACGGTCCATCGGTATCGCCCAGAAGAACCAGCGTTTGGTCGCCGTTCTCTGCCTGGATCTGGACAACTTTAAACATGTCAACGAGAGCCTTGGACACAATATCGGCGACCTGTTTCTCAAGGCCGTCGGGGAAAGGCTCTCCCGGTCTTTTACGGACAAAACAACGGTCTCACGGTTTGGCGGGGACCAGTTTAACATCATCCTCAACAGCATCAACACTGCCAAGGAAGCGGTCACCAGTGCGACGGATCTGATGGCCTTGTTTGAAAGCCCTTTTATGGTGGAAGAAAAGGAGATTTATGCCAACATCAGCATTGGCATCAGCCTGTATCCTGCGGACGGGACCACCCCTTCGGCCCTGATTCAGAATGCCGAGATTGCCATGCACAAGATTAAGGCTTCGGGCAAGAACAGCTACTCCCTGTTTGAGACCGGCATGAACCAGCAGATGATCAAACGGATTGAACTCGAGGCGGACCTGAGGCACGGCCTGCAAAAGAACGAATTCAAGCTTTTTTACCAGCCCAAGGTGGCGGTTGAAACCGGAGAGATTTCGGGAATGGAGGCCCTGATTCGCTGGGATAATGGTGAAAAGGGGCTCATCTCCCCAGGCGACTTCATTCCCATTGCCGAAGAGACCGGGGTGATCGAACCCATTGGCACCTGGGTGCTCAACCAGGCGTGCATCCAGACTAAGAAATGGCATGACCTGGGATTCGGATCTCTCAAGATCGCCGTGAATCTCTCTGCCGTGCAGTTCAGGAACACGGAACTGGCAAGCAAGGTCCAGGCCGCCCTCAACGGCGCCGGACTCGAACCCCGGTTCCTCAACCTGGAGATCACCGAGAGCCTGGTGATGAACGATGTGGAAACGGCCATCGACACCATGAACCGGATTGCAGACCTGGGCGTGAGCTTTTCCATTGATGATTTTGGCACCGGGTATTCATCGTTGAGCTACCTGAAACGCTTCCCCGTGGCCATCCTCAAGGTCGACCAGTCCTTTGTCCGGGAGATTCCCAACAGCAAGGACGACATGGTCATCGCCCGCACCATTCTTTCCATGGCAAAGAGCCTGAACATGAAAACCGTGGCCGAAGGGGTGGAGACAAAAGAGCAACTTGAGTTCATGCGCGAAAATCACTGCGATGAGATCCAGGGGTACTATTTCAGTCCCCCGGTGCCGGCAGATAAGTTCCAGGCCCTGCTTGAAGGGGGAATGAAAAACGCTTGAAATCAAAGGGCGTTTGCCTCCTGCCCGTTCTACCTTGTCCCAACGAACATTGTGTAGGTAAAAAAGCCATAATAATTTGAAGCGTTGAGGATAAAACCCGGAGAGCTTGAATCGGTTATATGCCGGTAAAGCGCCAGCTCTTTTTTAGATAGCCCCCGTGGTTTTTTCGGCCATCTCATTTTTATGAGATCTTCTAATGCTGTGAAAATATCGCCATCAAGGGGGGCACAGATATCCTTGATAAATGATTTCACCTTGATCTCTTTAAACCCCAGTTGATCCAATATCTTTCCGGTGCGTAGAAAATGCCGGTCAGGTTCCATCTCCTTCTGGAATGGGGCAATCCCTTCCTCGGTGGCGTTAAGTTTTGCTTCAAGCGCCGGAAATCCCGGCAGAAGCTGCTGGGAGGACCAGCCGAGCAGGGCGACCCTGCCGCCCTTTTTTACCACCCTTTTCAGCTCCTTTAGCGGTGCCAGGGACGGGCCAGGCGCGTAGTTTAAACAATCCACGCTCCAGGCCCAGTCAAATTTGTTGTCTGCAAAGGGAAGGGTTGATGCACTCCCCTGCTCAAAGATGAGCTGGGCTGACAGGCCTGTTTTTTGGGCCAGTGTTTCGGCTGTTTTGATGAATTCCCCTGAGATATCAACCCCTGTGACATGGAGATCTTTTTCTTTTGCCCCGGCAAGGAGGAGGGTGGAAAGACCGATTCCGCATCCCACATCAATGCCTGCGCTTTTCCCGGGAAGATCAAGGTCGTCCATGGCAGAGACCAGGATCTCCTGCCTGAGGGGATGGGAGCTGGCAAGGCGGCGGGTATATGAATCGATATCTTCTGGGAGAAGGGAGACCATGGTGGTGCTCTTTTTTAATGATTTTTCCAAGACAGTTTTCCTTTGCCGTCAAGTAGTTGCTTTTGAAGTTCAAGTCAGGACCAACGTTTTTTTCTGATTCTTTTGCCAAAATAACACGAAAATCAGAGATAAGAACCTGGGAAATGCATTTCGCAGAATAAATCTTTAGGGAGCCGGTAGGTATGTTTGGTGTGATGAACAATGTTTTGTTTGTTTTAAGCCTCTTCCAGGCCCGGATTGTATGGGTTTCTTTGCCTGGCTTTTGGCTACCGCTTAAATTTGAGGGGCGGCTACCATAGGACAATTCCCTTGACAAGTTTTGTTCAACCCAATAAACTTTTACCTCTATAAATAAGTACCCAACAGGAGAACTGATGAAAAAAAAAGCGTTGACTGCAAGCCTTGAAGACTACCTTGAGACCATCTATCATATAATCGAAGATAAGCAGGCCGCACGGGTAAAGGAGATTGCAAAACGGCTTGAAGTGAATAACTCCTCTGTGACCGGAGCCCTGAAAACCCTTTCCAAGAAGGGGCTGCTCAACTATGCCCCCTATGATGTGATCACCCTGACCGACACTGGGGAAGAGATCGCTTTGGACGTAATCCGGCGCCACAGGGTACTGAAGAAGTTTATCACCAATATTCTCTGCATCGAAGGTGAGACGGCAGACGATGCTGCCTGCATGATGGAACATTCGGTGACGCCCGAAGTGCTCGAACGCATTGTGCGATTCGTGGAGTTTACCGAGGTGTGCCCCCGGAGCGGAAAAGAATGGATCTCCGGGTTCCGCCGGTTTTGCGACAGCAACTTTTCCCTTGAGCAGTGCCAGGATAATGCCGAGCGTTGCATGGGGGATCTCAAGGAAATGCCCGTCACCTGCAATCGTGCGAACCAGACGCCGACCCCCCTGAGCTCAGTTCCGGAAGGAGCAAAGGCAAGGCTGGTCAGTTACGGTAAGAAAACCGTTCAGGGCAAACGGTTCACAGAGCTTGGTATCACCCCGGGCAGCCTGTTTGAGATCGAGGGCATTGCATCGGAAACAGGGGATATCAATGTGGAGGTCCGAGGGTATCACCTCACGGTGAGAAAAGTGGATGCCAAAAAGGTGATGGTGGTTCAGTTTGAAGGGTAGCCCAACCCCCTAGTTCTCTTCCTGGGTTGACATCCAGGTTTAGCTCCTATACCTTTAGTCCCATGCATACCAACGATTCCCACAGACGATTGGCCCTGTTTGACGACATGTTTCACAGGGTCATGAACAAGATGAAGCAGATAGAGCAGAAACCGAGGCGTTTTGGCACGGAATTTTTGCTCTACCCTTCAGAGATTCACACCATCGAAGCCATCGGCAGAAATGCCGGCATCAATGTCACGACCCTTGCCGCCCTCCAGGGGGTGACCAAGGGCGCCGTTTCCCAGATCCTTCGGAAGCTTGTGGAAAAGGGGATGGTGGTTCGGATGAAGGATGAGATGTCCGACCGTGAGGTGCTCTTGAAGCTCTCAAACACCGGAACGGTTGCATATCAGGCCCACCAGGAGTTTCATTCAAGGATTTACCCGGATCTTGTGGAAATCATCGAGCAGGCGGACGATGGCAATATTGAGTTCATGGAAACGCTTTTCAAGGCCATTGATCGGTTCTGTGACCGGGTGATCGGCGGGTCTTGACCCTCGGCTTTCCCTGTATTGTTTCCTAACCTGGACAAGCCAGAACCAAAAAGATTATCTGATTCTCTTGCCAAAATAACACGAGAACCCAAGCTAATAAGCGAATAATAGCGGTTTGCCAGCGATTTTATTTTTGGGTTGACATGTCTGTTTAGGTGCTATACCTTGTTTGGTATGTTTAGGAGCTAAACTTACTAATCCCATAACACAGGAGTTCCCCAATGGCAGAACATCTATGCCCGGTGTGGATAGGCAACCTTCTTTCCAGTCCCTTGAGAAAAATGATCCAGAATCCTGAAAAAATCCTTTTACCCCATGTGACGCCCGGCATGACCGTGGTGGATGTCGGGTGCGCCATGGGATTCTTTTCCATCCCCATGGCCGGAATGGTGGGGTCCAAGGGCCGGGTCGTGGGGGTGGATATCCAGGAAAAAATGCTGCATTCCCTGAAAAAACGGGCGGTGAAGGCAGGGGTGGAATCGACCATGGATTACCGGTTGTGCGTCAATGGTTCCCTGGGTCTGGAAGACCTTGACCAGGGGGTGGATTTTATCCTGGCATTTGCCGTTGTCCATGAGGTGCAGGATCCGGCAACGCTGTTTGCAGAAACCTTCCGCGCCCTCAAGCCCGGGGCAACGTTTCTGCTGTGCGAACCCCGGGGCCATGTCTCCCAACAGCGGTTCGGGGACACGGTGGCAATGGCCCAAGCCTGCGGGTATCGGGTGGTTGACAGCCCCAGGGTTCCCATAAGTCACGCAGTCCTTCTCGAAAAATAGGGTCGGTTGTACGCATTGGGCCGGGGCCGGAATGCCTGCCCCTTTTTTTGTCCCAACTGTTTAGCTGCTAAACCTTGGCGCAATCACCCCTATAAAATATAAGGAGAATTTCCATGAAACTGGCAATCATCTTTTTCTCACCCACGGGCAATACCGCAAAGATGGCAAGGGAGATCAAAATCAATTTTGAAACAATGGGTGTCGGGGTGGACGGGTACGATATCACGGCCCGGTCAGACAGGGAAAAAGGAATTGATCTTGGGCCCTACCAGGGGATCGTATTTGGATTTCCCGTGCATTCCCTGCGGGCCCCCAAGGTGGTGCGGGAATGGTTGCGCACCCTTGAGGGCCACGGAAAAAAAGCGTCCCTGTTTTTCACCTACGGCGGATTCACGGTTCACCCAGCCCATCACTCCACCCGGCAAATTTTAACCGAGCAAAATTTTACGGTGGTGTCCTCGGCTGAATTTCCCGGGGCACACCCGTTTAATCTTGGGGGATGGCGGGCGTTCACCGACCGCCCCAATGAATCTGACTTCAATCGGGCCCAAACCTATTCCCAAGCAACCCTTAACCGATTTACAGGACAAGACCCCGGCATGCTGGGGGACTTGGAGCAAAGCATATACAGTGGGGAGCAGCTGGATGGGTTTGAAGCCTTGCGATTTAAAATCATCACCCAACTTCCCACCCGGGCGGGCAGGGAGTGCCGTTTGTGCATGGCCTGTGAGGACACATGCCCCACAGGCGCCATGGACGCCGCAACCGGCCGGGTGGACAGCCGGAAATGCATCGCCTGCCTGGGATGTGTGGCAAATTGTCCGGATCAGGCCCTTTCCATAAACGACACAACACCATCCTGGGCGTTCAAGCTTGATCTTGGAAAAACCACCGAGCAGGACCTCAACCGGCAACAGGGAAAGATATACCTATGAAACAAGGGAGGAAATCATGACCCCAAGGTGTTACCGATTCAAGCTGGGAGCGTTTAACTGCATGGCCGTGTCTGACGGAAAACACGTTTACCATGAACCGGTTGAGATCCTTTTTCCTGAAGCCCCCATGGATCTCCTCACCCGGGCCCTTAAGCCCCATGGCTATACCCCCCGGCATTGGCCGGAATGGATCAGCGATTATACCTGTCTTCTGGTGGATACCGGGACCCATCGGGTACTCATGGACATGGGCGCCGGCAGCCTGTTGCCCGAGGCGGGCAAACTTGTGGAAAATCTACAACGCTCAGGCATCGACCCCGGTGAAATCGATCTGGTGGTGATCTCCCACGCCCACCCGGATCATCTGGGTGGGGCTTTATTTCCCAACGCCCGATTCATCATCCAGCACCGGGAGTGGGCGTTTTGGAATGGGGCGCCTGAACTTCCCCGGTTGTCCAGTGAATTGAGGGAGGTGCTCATCCGGTCGGTCAACGCCTCCCTGCCCCAGCTTACCCATGGGATCGAATTGATTGACGGCGACACTCAACTCCTGCCCGGCATCAAAACCGTGGCTGCCCCGGGTCATACCCCCGGGCACATGGTCGTGTCCATCACGTCCCAAGGCCGGGAACTGCTCTATACCGGGGATGCCATTTTGCACCCAATCCATATGGAGCATCCTGAGTGGAGCGCCATCGTCGACGTCATCCCGGAGGAGGCCGAGGTCACCCGGCGGGGGTTGCTGGCCCGGGCCGCTGCCAGCGACGCCCTGTTGTTTTGCTTTCATTTCCCATTTCCCGGTCTGGGCCGGGTCAGGGCAAAAGGCGATACATGGCAATGGGAGCCCATTCCATTGCCACCTTCCCTGGGCATTCGGTAAACGGTTTGAAGCAAAAATCGCTATTATTTCCCTGCGGGTTTAAAAGGGCCAGAAGACCGGGATCATGAGGGTGCCGAAAATCAGTATCATCAGATTCAGGGGAATACCCAGTTTCAGGTAGTCAATAAACCGATAGCCCCCCGGACCATACACCAGCAGGTTTGTCTGATAGCCCAAGGGAGACGCAAAACAGGCGCTCGCACCAAAACAGACGGCGATGATAAACGGTTTTGGATCTACCCCGATGGCCGTTGCCGTAGAGATGGCTACAGGGAGAATCAGGACCGCTGTGGCGTTGTTGCTTAAAAGCTGGGTGCAGATGCTGGTCAAAAGCACGATAACTCCCAGTATCATACCCGGCGGGAAACCCGTAAGCAGGCGGATAAGGGTTTCAGCGTAAAGCGTGCTGGCACCGGTTTTTTCAAGTGCGGTGCCCAGGGCGATGGTGCCTGCGATCAATATGAGGATATTGCCCTGAAGTGACCGGTATGCGTCCCTCACCTGGAGGCAGTTGGTCACAAACATGAGAAAAACACCTGCCATTGCGCTGACCATGATATCCAGAAGACCGGTTGAGGCCGTTAAAACAACGGTGAGAAAAATGAACCCGGCGTAATGGGCCCTGTTTTTCAGGACAATGGTGTGGTGAATGTCTTCTATGATGATAAAATCGCTGTTGTGTCGGAAATCATCCAACTTTGACCATGGCAGGTTCACCAGCAGGATATCCCCCACCCTGAGCCGTATGTCCCGGATCTTCTTTTCCGTGTATTGAAGGCCGCTTCTTTGAACCGCAATGATAGTGAGTTGCGACTCCCGGTGGAGTCGTGTCTGCCTTAGTTTATCCCCCACAAGGGTGGAGTTGGGCGGAATCATGAGCTCCACAATCATGTCGTCTTCACCCGGGCTCTTCTTCTTGCTGTTTTGCTTGTCGGTCCTTGCCGGATCATTCTCTTCCATTAAGTGAACAAGGTCTTTTGCAGATCCTTTTATCAGCAGCAGATCCTTTTTCATCATACGGATCTTGTCCCTTGTGGGGTGGAAAATTCGATGCTCCCTTACCAGTTCAACGGTTTCAAGGCTGGGGAAGTGTGTGGAGAAATAGCGATCCGGCTTTTTTCCGATCAGGCGGCTTTGGGCCGGGATCCGCATCTGTGACAGGTATTTTCGATGGCCTTTTTTTTCCAGTTCGCAGGCGGGGTTTGCAATGTTCGGCAGTATCTTTGGTGCCGATATTAGAAGAAATCCAATGCCGGCAACGGCAAGGGGGAGACCCACTTTTGCAAGTTCAAACATGCCGATGGGCCCATACCCGTATGCCGCACTCAAGTCACTGACGATGATATTTGTGGACGTGCCGATGAGGGTGCAGGTGCCTGCCAGGATGGAGATATAGGAGAGGGGCAGAAGGTATTGGGACGGGCTCATGTTGAATTTGCAGCACATGCTGATCAGAACCGGTATGAAAAGAACCACCACCGGCGTATTGTTCATAAATGCCGATGAGAGCGCCACAATGAGAAATACAAGATAAATGGCTGTTTTCCCGTTATCTCCGGCCAGTTTGGTGACCTGGTTCCCCAGAAATTCAATGGCGCCGGTGCGAATCATCCCCCTTGAGATTAAAAACATGGCAGCCACGGTTATCAGGGCCGGGTTGGCAAAGCCTGCCACCGATTCCAGGGGGGTGAGGATCCGGGTCAGCGACAGGGCCGCCATGATGCCCAGGGAGGTAACGTCATAGGGCAGTTTTTCGGTGATTAAAAGAAAAATCGTAATTATCAGAATGAGGGTGACGATCCAGATGTCCATGGTGAAAACCTCGCTTTTTTTTGAAATGCCAAGTTTTAAACATTAAACGTACTACACCATGCCCGCCCTCTTTTTGGGGTCAGGCCTAGTTTATTGTCGTTATTTTCCGATTGCTTTGAGTCGGCTCGTCAACAGGTTCTATCATTGGGGTCATGTGAAGCTTGTTGATACTTTTTACGGTGCCCAGGTATGTTTGTCAACAAGCTAAGCCTGACCCCTTTTTATATTTTTTTCAGAATCTTTTCAATGATCGCGGCAAAGGCCTTCTGTTCCTGTTCGCCCAGGCATGAGACCATCTCTTCCGTCATTCTGATGTGGAAGTTATGGTGCTCCTCAAAATATGTTTTGCCTTCCCGGGTCAGTTCTATCATGTAGGAGCGCCTGTCCTTTTCATGGGGTCTTCGCACCAGCAGGCCTTTTTTTTCCAGCCTGTCAATGCTGACGGTCAGGGTGCCCGTGGTTACGCCGATCTTTCCTGCCAGATCCTTCATCTTTATGGCCCCGGCATGGCCGACGATTTCAATGGTATGGATCTGGGCCGTGGTAAGGCCTGAGTCCCGAACCACCGACTCTTCCCAGGAGGAGAGCTTTTCGTAAAATTCCACTATGAGTCTTGCCAGATTTTCCAGTTTCATCCTGCTCTCCAAGTGAGTTCATGTCGTGGGTGTTCCCCTACCACAGGCGACCGTGTGACACAATCGAAAAAAAGTAGCTTGATTATCAAACTACTTGACACTCAATCTATGTCGGGGTATATGAGCCGGTAAAGATACTTTGATAATCAAACTATTAGAAACTCAAACTTTTAAGGAGGCGTGATGATCGGACGACATGGGAATCTCAACGTGTACCAGGAGATCTTCAAATCCAGGGACTTTTTTCGGGTTGCAGCAGGGGGCATGCTCATTCCTACTGCCCTGGTACTGACCCGGACGGCTGATTTGCCGGTTTTCAATGTTTCAGGTTCGGATCTGGTGCTGTTGGCATCCATCGCGATTAACGGTGTGCCAATTATCATGGAGGCCTTCCGGGGCATGATGAAACGGCAGATCAATGTGGACGAACTGGTGAGCATTGCCATCCTTGCCTGTGTCATCAACGGCAATTTCCTTGAGGCGGCCGTTGTCAGTGCCATCATGGTGTTTGGCGCCCTGGTTGAGGAGGCCGTAAGCGATGGCGCGAGAAACGCGATCCAGCAGCTCATCAAACTTGCGCCAAAGCAGGCCACCATGGAAAAAGAAGGGCGCGAGGTCCGGGTGAATGTTTCCGATATCCTTCCGGGAGAGACCATCGTGATCCGGGCTGGGGAGACCATTGCCGTTGACGGCGTCATCACAAGCGGGGCAACCGCCGTGGACGAGTCCTCCATCACCGGGGAGTCTATTCCGGTTGTCAAGCGGGTCACTGATTTGGTCCATGCCGGCACCCGCTGTGTGGACGGATTCATCAAGGCCGAGGCCACCCAGGTGGGGGAGAATTCAACCATTGGCAAGATCATCCGGATGGTGAGGGAGGCTGAAGCGTCAAAGACGGAGAGCGCGGGAATTGTGGATCGCTATGCTGCTTTTTTTACCCCGGTCATTCTTTTTGTGGCCGCTCTCACCTATGTGATCACCCAGGATGTCACCCGGGCGATCACGGTGCTCATCGTGGGGTGTCCCTGCTCCTTTCTCCTGGCCGGGCCGGTCTCCACCGTTGCCGCCATCGGACGGGCCGCCAAGGCCGGTATCCTGGTCAGGGGCGGCAGGAGCCTTGAAAAGATCGCAACCGCAACCGGATTTTTCTTTGACAAGACAGGCACCCTTACCCAGGGAGAACCCGTGGTCACCCGGGTGGCGGTTGAGCCCGGGTTCACGGAAAAAGAGATTCTATCCCTTGCATCAGCCATTGAAACCGGCAGCCTCCACCCCCTTGCCAAGGGGATCGTAGCAAAGGCCAAAACCATTGGATGCGACGCTCAAATCGCAACCGGCATACTCTCGCAACCGGGCTGGGGCATCTCCGGGAAGGTGGGAGAGAGGCATGTTGAGATCGTGACAAGCGACCGGTGGGCCGATCTTGGATTGACCGCCGTCCAGGTGGTTGTGGACAAGGCTGCGGCCGGATACATTGCCCTCCAGGACCTGCCACGATCCACCGCACAACAGACGATCCAAGCCATTCGCAGGGCCGGTGTCGAAGATATTGCCATCCTTTCCGGCGACCAGGAGGCACCGGTGAGGGCCGTGGCAGACCAGGTGGGGATCATGGCGGTTCATTTTTGCCAAAAGCCCCAGGACAAGCTTGCGGTGTTGGAAGGCTACCCAAAGGGCAGCCTTGTCTATGTGGGGGATGGGATCAACGATGCACCGGCGTTAAAGGCCGCCGATGTCGGCATTGCCATGGGATTGAACGGCTCCGATGCCGCCCTTGAAACCGCAGACGTGGTGCTGATGAACGACCGGCTGGACCGGCTGCCCTTTCTCATCGGCCTGGGTAAAAAGATGAGCCGGGTCATCAAGGTCAGCATTGCCATCAGTTTCCTGATCAACCTTGTGGCCGTGGCTGCCGGCTCCCTGGGGCTTTTGACCCCGATTATGGGCGCGGTCATGCACAACCTGGGATCCATACTGGTGGTGCTCCTGGCCGCCTCCCTGTGCTGGGGTCAGGCCTAGCTTATTGTCGTTATTGGGGTCAGGCTTAGCTTGTTGATCCTTTGTATGGTGCGGCGGATAAGATCCTTGCCGTATCGGGGGCAGACCTATCATGTTATTTCACAACAAGCTAGGCCTGGTCCTCTAAAAAATGTATGTGGCGAGGGGTGAAAATCTCTATCTATCGCAGTTGTACATAGACCCTGGGGCCTTGATACCGATTGTTTTGGCAGCACCTGGGCAGCTGTTGCATGAACTGCATGAAGAACATCCTTTTTTGCTGGTCAGGCTCTTCAGGGTATAGATCCCGGCAATGACAACAATGATCGTGGTCAGGGCGATGTCCCAAAATTCCATGTTTAATCCTCCTTAAGTTGATCTGGCTCTAAAAAGCTATATTCTAAAGCCTTTCATCTTAAAGTCAAGAGAAGATTTTGGTTTGCCTAACTTTGTTGTCGTGTTTGGATTTTATCCTGCTTCAAGGACTTTTTTGAGCTTCTTAAGGTCGGACCTGACCTGTTTCTTTGCTTTCATCTCAGCTATTTTTTTGCCGAATTTAATGGCGCTGAGATCGGCCTTTCCAGTGACGGTCACCTCTGTTTTATTGCCCTTGTCTTCAACCTGGAACCGGCTTGAGCCTGACACTGTGGGGGATTTGAATTCATAGGTCATCACTTGATTGGGTTCATATTCGGTGACCACCCCATCTGTCTGCAGGTTCATTCCAAGGAAAGAATTGACATACCTGTAGGTTGCCCCAACTTCCATGCCGTCGCCGTTTGTCTGTTGGTAAGAGACAAAGTTTGATTGCCAGGCCCCATTGTTTTCAGGGTCTGTGGCAAAGTTGAAGACAGATTCCACATCGGAATTGATGGTGATGGTTGAACTGAAAAGTGCCATGTCAGAATAATTTCCCCACGTAACGAATGAATTTTAAACGATTAAACTAAAATATCGTATATGTCACTTTTTCCTATGAAAATCAATAGATATGTTCATTTTTTGGAAGGGGCAGGGCGAAAAACCGGGAAAATGCGTATTCCGGTCAATCCGTCCACCTGTTCCGGAATATGCACAATGGCGCTGAAATAGGAATTCGGGCAGAGGTTCAGGGGGCTATGGCAATATCCCTTGAAAGGATCAGGGGAAGCAGGATGAAGAGGCTGTCATGCCAAATGACATGTCTGCCAAAGAAATTCGGCAAAACTGGGCTCGCTTGATTCAAAAAAAGTATGAGGTGGATTTCCTGGTTTATCCCAAATGCCAGGCCCTATGAAAGTCATCAGCTTTATTGAATATCTTGCTGGGCAAAAAACCTTTTCCTATCCCATAAACTTTTTTCTCTTTTTATACCAATCCTGATCCCCATATAGTTTTTCAAGGCATTTAACGCATAGACCGTGTGAGAAAAGAACCTGGGAATGACCTTCAATATAATTCTCAATAGAGTGCCAATACCCGTCATCATCGCGAACACTTTTACATGATGAACAAATTGGTAGTAAGCCTCTTAAGGTCTTCATTTCAATATGGGTATTTACCCTCGCAATTAATTCTTCGCTGTTAAACGGTTTGGATATATAATCAATCCCACCTACCCTGAAGCCTTTTACAATATCGGCGGTGCTTGTTTTCGCTGTTAAAAAAATAACAGGAATATTTTTTGTCCCTGGGTTCGATTTTAATTTTTCACACACCTTAAAACCATTAATTCCTGGCATCATTATGTCCAGAAGAATCAAGTCCGGCTGTTCAATTTGTATAAAATCCAATGCTTTTTGACCATCCGAAGCAGCCCCTACGTCATAACCGTTATTAATCAAAAGCGTGCCAAGGACTTTTCTGTTTTCTGGATTATCATCAACAATTAAAATAAGTTTTTTATTGATTTCCATTGAATTCAGACCTCGGAATTAGGATATTGAGTTGATATCAAGAATTTAATATTTTAGGGTTGTTGAGTCGTTTATGGACA
>JAEINR010000017.1 GCA_016342325.1 Desulfobacterium sp. | reverse complement strand
TTGTTCAAACCTTAGGCGGATGGATTCGTTATGCACAACTTAAACTGCTGTCTTAAAACCTGGGTCCACTATACCCAGATTGATCAAAGTGATCTCATGCCAGTCTATCTCCGGCAGGTAAACGATGCCCACCAGCTGGCGCTGACCCTGGACATCCACAAAGGCTGTGACAACCTTTTTTTTCCCCGCCTCAAGCGTCTTCATCCCGGCATAGATGGCCTTGCGATCCGTTTTGCTCTCAAAAATCAAGTCGATGGTCTTATGGGTGCCGTCTTTTTTGCTCACCGAGCCAAAATCAATAAAAGCCTCATTACGATGTAACTGGATGGCGCCTGCGTGGTCAACGAACAGGCTGGTTACACCGGGATCTCCTTCTTCAACAACGTTATTCAAAAATTCGGTGAGGTCCAGGCCGGAGCCTGCCATACCCAGTATGTCATCACCGTCTCGGATGAGTACATCTATCCAGAGCTTGGTAATGCCAAGTTCGATATCCGGATTGATGTTGATGTGGATGTCACGCTTCTGCCGGATCAAATCATAAAACCATATATCGGCCTTTTTATTCGGGTCAAGGACATAGCGAAATTCTTTGTCAGCGTAGGCATTATCAGCATTGTTGTGGTAGTAGCGACCATTGCCGAGGAGTGCCACAAAATAGCTGTGGTCATGAAAGTTCCGACGATAGTGTTCCAGTTCGACAAGGGCGTCCCGGGTCAGCTCAGGGTCATCCGGATGACGCGCCCAGTCTATGATGAATTGGGATGTAGAGAGTTGACGTGCCAGCGCCACCTCACGTAAAATCGGCTGCAGGGTGCGGCTCTTGTCATACAATGCCTGTTTCGCAATAAAACGAGGGGCCCATTGCTCAATAATGCCCTCAGCCAATGTGCGCACCGACCACGAGACAGCCGCCGCAGAGGCGATGAAGAGCAGGGCCGTAAGAAGCATAAAACTGGGTTTAAGATTCATCTGGTTGATCAACGTGGCCCTGTTTCTAAATTGTGATCGGTATCTGTTTTTGATAAGTTGTGCCAATTGTCTCAAAAATCCCCTCCCAGCAGGATATCCGGTCTATAGCGCTTCGCATATGATATAAATCCCGTTTCTCTTATAATGGGTACTCTGGTATCAATTCAAGTGCAAACATATGGTATACGAGTGAGTGACTTGTTTTGATTTGCGCAGTATTGGACGGGGACCTCTTTTTTGTCAACCGATATATTGATAAGGCACAGGCTTTCTTTGATTATCCCTTTGTGGATGATTAAAAGGCTGGTATTGTTATGGGTACCAAAAAAATACATCATTATTATTTTAACGGGATCCGAGGGACCGCTAGGAAGGGGATTAACAAATATGGATACAATAAAAATTATCCAGGGGGATATCACTAAAGCCGTTGTAGATGCCATTGTCAATGCCGCCAATACCCGGATGCTTGGGGGTGGTGGGGTGGATGGCGCAATTCACAGGGCTGCCGGCCCTAAACTGCTGGAAGCATGTAAAAAGGTTAAGCAGAAAAACGGGATTCGCTGTCCGACCGGGGAAGCAAGAATTACCGAAGCCGGGAATCTAAAGGCAAAATATGTCATTCATACGGTGGGGCCCAAATATGGAATTGACAAAAAACCTGAAGATCTTCTCACATCCGCATATCAGAACAGTCTGGATCTGGCCCTGTCCCATGGGTGTGAATCAATCGCATTTCCTGCAATTTCGTGTGGGGTTTATGGGTATCCCCCCCAAGCGGCCGCCGGAATTTCAGTATCCGTATGCAAACGGCCAGCGTATAAATCATTGATGAAATATTTTTATCTGTTCAGTGACGAAAAAACAACCATCTGGATGGCAGCCCTTGACCATCCAAAATAGAAAAACGTCCATGGATGAAATTAAAAAAATGATCATTCAATATGAGCCATGAAAGAAAACAAACTATCCGGCAGGCAATCATAGGTCATCTCGAAAACGGTCACCTGACGGTGCGGGATATTTCCCAGTTGGTTTGTATTTCGGAAAAGGATGTTTACCATCATCTGGCATTCATAGAAAAAACCGTCCGGCATCAGAAAAAAAAGATCCGTTTCAAGCCCTATTATTGTATGAATTGCGGGTTTCAATTTAAGAACCGCAAAACATTCAAAAAACCAAGCAAATGTCCGGGGTGCAAAGATGGCAGAATAGCACATGCCGTGTTCTGGATAGAGCGGGCTTAAGTATTCTGTCCATCAAGAAGCGAAAACTACTTTTCCAATATTGCTTTTTTCCTGAATGGAATCGTTTGTTTCATCCAACCTGAGATGATGGAATGGTATACCAGAAGCGCCATATTCCGAATATCAAAGGCTGGACTTTTGATATTCAGCCGGAATAAAAGAAACAGCATCATATCTTTTACCGTCACAGGACACCCTTTCAGGCGAATAATTTTTGAAGCTTCTAATTTCCCGCTGACACCGGCGCAGGTGCCAACCAAAACCACAGGGTCATGGGGATGGATCACATCGCCCTCATAATACCCCATGACAATAGCGGCTTTTCTGGCTTTTTTCAGTGTGCCGGGATATTTTTTTTCAGCCGTGCCGAGCAGTCCTTTAATGGAACAAATACAACCGCCATAGCAGATGTTGCCTGAGGATGGATTGATGCCTTCATAAAATGATAAAGGCGAATCCAGCTTACCCAGATCCTGAAAAGGAGAGTCTACATCTTTGATCCGGTGGGCAAGCGCTTCAATGGAAATATCGCCTGAAATGGTAATATCATTAAAATCAAGGGTCCCATAGCCCCGTTCCTTTGCTTCAACAAGATGCACCACCTCTTCCGGCGCATACCCTAGAATCTTTGCCGCAACCATATCACAGGCAAGGGGTTCATTTGAAATCAGTATGGCCCCGAGATGAACAGGGTAGGGGCTTGATTCAAATCCTTTTCCGATGGTCACTGCATCCGACACAATAATATCCGGATAGCCGACTTCCAGCATATCAACTATTTTCTGATGCAGGCGGTCATCATGGTATAGAAACCGTTCTTTATGGTTTAAAATCCCGATATTGAGTTTCAGGGTGTTTGTTATCTCTGTTACAATATGAAATTTTAATTTCGGCATCCAGATTTTGTAGTCTGCTTCATAAAGGGATTTGGCAACCGCCATTGTTTTATGAAGTTTCGCTTTTTCAAGGGTTACTTTTTGGGCCTGCTCTTCATTAAAATCCACCAAGGGCACATTGAGTTTGTTTGTCAATTTCTTGATGCCGGATTCCGCAAAAAACATTCTTGAAGGCATGCCGATGCCGCCGGATTCGCCAATGGTGATTTTATCCTGGCCATAATCGGACCTGAGACAGTCAATCATTGCACCCAGCATGGTCGGTTCCGTATAACTGTGGTGAATGTAATCCTTGTTGGCCGTTACAATATTTGGTTTTATCAGGATGTTACCGTGGGGGTGCTGGCCCAGCTCTTCCATGCCTTGTTTGATAATGTTCTGAATTGTTTCACGGTCATAGGTCTCACATCTTCGGATGATCACCTTTCGTTCGCCTGAAAATAATTCCATGTCCGTCTCCCGGGGATTTCTACTTTTGAGCAGTTGTTTAGACTAGGCAATCAGATACAATCCGACTTAGGAATCCAATGGACACCCTGTGAATGAATTTACTTTTGAGCGGTTCTTTTTACGATGAAATCAGATACAATCCGGCTTAAGAATCCATTGGACATCCTGTGAAAAAAATAGAGAAGCCTGGTTGAATAGCCGGGAATCACAAAGTATTTCTTCTTTGCAATGGCTTTGACAATGATTTTTGCCACATGATCAGGCATGAGAAATCCGCCCATGCTTTTCATCGCTCTTCCTTCTTTTGGAAGGGTTTTGACTTCATCAAGATTCATTGGCGTATCCACTTCCGGGGGAAAGAAAACCGTAACCGGCATGCCCAGGGGTTTTAGTTCATACCGCAGACTTTCGGCAAACCCCATGAGTGCGGCCTTGGATGTGGCGTAGGCGGTATAGCCAAACATGCCGAACAGGGCTGCCGCGGAAGAAAGAATGACCACATGGCCTTTTTTCTCCTTCATGGAAGGCAGCAGGGCATGGGTTACATTTCTTACGCCGTTTACATTTACATTCATCACTTCATTGAACATTTCATGACTGATGTTTTCAAAGTGGTCGGCATATTTATTGATGCCTGCACTGTTGATCAGAATGTCGGGGGCACCGAATTCATCCACGGCCCGTTGCATCTTGTCATACACATCATGGTGATCTCTGACATCAACGGAAATCGTCCTGATTTTTTGCCTGGTGTCCTTTTTTGCTTTCTCGGTCAGATTTTTAGCGATCTCAAGTTTTTCACTGTTTCGGGCCAACAGGACAATGTCCGAACCAAGGGAGGAAAGAAGTTTCGCGGTTTCAAGGCCAATGCCGCTGGAACCGCCGGTTATATAAACCATTTTAGTGTCAAATTGTTCCATGAATCACCTCGCTGAATTACATGTGATAGAAATAATGACCCGTTATCTTCAACCTGGGGCGTGGAGACGATTATCTTATTTCATGGGCTTTTAGAAGATCGCCATAAAGAATTCTACCAGCGCGCATGCGGATGGCGATATTCAGTTCATCCTTGTTGGAGTAATAATTATAACGGTTGGCTGCGGTCATACCGATACGGAGGCCGATCTTCCGCATTGAAAGGCTTTGATAGCCGTCTTCCATGATAATTTGGGCGGCTATATCAAGAATTTTTTCTTTTTTAATTGATATCTCTGCTTCATCCATCCGTGCTCTGGGCATTTAAACGTCCTGCCTTAATCATTTGAAATATAAAGAACCCTAAGAGAACAATGTTTAATGAACAAGTGTTTAGTTAACACATGTTCATTAATTGCGTCAAGCACCTGGGACGGTTTGGTTTTAATATCTACGATTAGGAACGTATAACTGTTGAATAATTATGTATACTTCTCTTGACAAAAACCATCGTCCCATCATAAGGTTTTTCCATGCAACATTAGAACACCTTTCCCGACGGCTTGAAGGGAAGAGATTGCGTTTCGCATATGATATAGATCCCGTTTCTTTTACAATTAGGTACTTTGGTATAAATTCAAGTGGACGCGTTTTGGGGAATCAGCATGAACAAACATTTACCAGAGAATATCACGCAACTGAATGTTTCACAAAAAATTGACGGTGTCCGTGTCGGACAGATAATCGAAATTGATGAAAATGGTAAAATACGTGTCAATTACCCGGAAAATACCAGGGGCCCGGTACCCGCCCGCTTTACACGCTCTGTAGATATTGAAGCCCTCAAACTTGCTGAAAAAAATTCCCTGCAGGTATTACTTGTATTTGAAAATAATGACCCAGGTTTACCCATCATTACAGATCTGCTCTCCTCCTTGATTGACGATATATCAACCCCTGACGGCACAACCCTGGAAACCAATCTGAAAACCAATGAACCGGATGATATTATAGTGGATGGGAGGCGTTTGATATTTGAGGCCCAAAGGGAAATTGTATTGCGCTGCGGTAAAGGCAAAATCGTTGTCAATGCAGATGGGAAAATCATTATCAAAGGAACGAACGTGGTGAGTTATTCAAGTGGCAGGAATAAAATTAAAGGTGGAAGTGTATTGATCAATTAAATTCTTTTTCAATTCAACGCCATGGACAATAGATGATCATAACATCCAAAGAACAATTAAAGGCTTTGTCTTCCAAGGAAGATCCCCCATTATTAAGTGACAGGGTTGAAAGCTCGCTCCAGGTGCTGACTCCCGAAGAAATATTTACTCGGGATCTTTACCAGGAACATCTTGAAGAGATCGGTTTTCTTCTGTTCCAATGCAAGGACCTGTTTGATGATATGGATGTGAACTGGCCGAAGATAAAGGCTTTTGAAAAACGGCTTGATGCACATCTGGATGCGATTCAGGTAGGCGGACCACCGGCATTTAAATGTGTAACGTTGTTTTTGTCAGATGATGATGAAGACAACATTTTTGCCGCAGCATACACGTTGACCTCAATGGAATATGACCGTGATGGGGAAAACATAGACCTCGTCATCAAAAGCCTTATTGATTCATATGACACTGAAGACAATGATCTGTCTGCCATATATGTCAAGGCGCTTAAATATGGCCAAAACCCTTTAATCAAAGACAAACTTGAAGCGTTACTCACCCACGAACAATTCAGCATCCAGGCAACAGCCGTTGAAATTTTAACCTATCGTCGAGAAGGGGACCCGGCAAAGGTTGTGGAACTCGTCAGGTCACCAGAACCTGCACTCAGAGTTGCTGCAATCCATTTTCTCGGATGGGCAGGTCATCGTGATGTGCTCCCGTTTCTTAAACGGTTTCTCTCCCACACCCGTGATCCCAATTGGGAAAAACTGGTGCTGGCATCTTTGCAACTGGGGTCGGCTACAGGTTTGAATCATGCCAGAACTGCCTGCCAATCAGAATCTACAGTCACTGAACACCTGCCGCTGTATATCGCCCTTGCCGGTGACCTGACAGATCTGAATCTGCTGATCAGCACGCTTTGTTTTCAAAAGCTCAATAATACCGTGGTTGAAGGGATTGGCGTTATCGGGGATGTAAAAGCGATACCCATATTGATTGAAAAACTCAAAACAGAAGATGAAAAACTTAAATTAAAGATCGCTTATTCCCTTGAGTTAATAACCGGTGCAGGACTGACCGAGGAACACGTTGTTGAAGACGAAGGGGTTGACGTAAATGCGATGTCACCTGAACAATGGACACAATGGTGGCAGGCCAATCAAAACCGGTTTGATTCAAATACGCGCTGGAGACGGGGGAAACCCTTTACCTTGGGCGCATGTATTGAAGAGATGACAGATCCCAAACGAAGATATTGCGAACGACAGCGGGCATACTTGGAACTCATCATTCGATCCGGAGTTTATATTCCTTTTGAGGCCGATTGGTTCATTCCAAAACAGCAGGAAGCGATTGGAAAATGGGAAGAATGGTGGGCGGAGAACAAAGAACAATCCATCCGGTCTAAAGGATAAGACAGATGTGGTTATTGGAAAACAGAACGCCCTATGCGGCAGAGCGGACATGGGTGCTGGATAAAGATGCCGTTAAAAGCTGGATCGTTGCGGTTAAAGGCACCTTCAACATTCTTCCCGACGGGACGACACAGATTGCTGAAGAACAGGAAGAAGTTCTTTTTCTCCCCCGATATTATGGGGAAGATGGAACATCGAGTATAGAATACGAAGCGGATCTCATACCATCCAAGCAGGCCACGGATATACTGATAAACGGAAAAGCCCATGCACCAGAAAGCAAACCGTCAAGAAAGGTGACCGTTGGATTTAAAATCCAAGATATAACCAAAAGTATAGTGGTACATGGCGATCGCAGATGGGAAACCGGGTTGTTTGGAATGACCATTTCAAAACCCAAACCTTTTATCTCCATGCCGATTAGTTATGAACGCGCCTTTGGGGGAACCGATACTTTTTCTGAAAACCCCAAAAAACAGGGCATGGAATTCAGAAATCCCATTGGCACTGGCTTTGCCACCCAAAAAAAACATTTAAGGGGTCAGCCTCTACCCAATATCGAGTATACCAAAGAGCGGATCTCTTCATGGAAAGATCGTCCAAAGCCTGCTGGCTTTGGTGCGGTTTCAAGCTACTGGACCCCCCGTAAGGAATATGCGGGCACCTACGATGATAAATGGCAAAAAGAACGATTTCCGTTATTTCCCGAAGATTTTGATGAAACCTATTACCAATGTGCACCAGAGGACCAGCAAGTGCCGGGTTTTCTTAAAGGGGGGGAACCGGTTGAACTGGTAAATTTCACCCGGGACGGGATGCTTTTTTTCAGGCTGCCGGAACTGACGTTTAAATTTGAAACCTATTTTGGTAAAAAAAAAGAGACCCATGGGGGGAATCTCAGTACGGTTATTATCGAGCCGGAACATCCAAGGGTAATTATGGTATGGCACACAAGCCTTGCATGTCATCATTTGGTTGATAAGCTTGATACCACGGTAATTCGGTGTTCTGAATACTTGTAAGAATTGTATGATGGAACCCTCAACACAGAAACGGGTGAATACGTGGATGACAGCAAATATCCTGTCTGCATCGTTGGTATTGGCGGGCAAACACCAGTCGGGTTAAGCGCACCGGTTTCCGCCGCATCGGTACGTGGGGCCATTTCAAGGATCGGAGATCATCCTTATATGGTCGATGGGGCGGGCAACCCCATGTCCGTTGCCATGGTTCCGGGTATCCTTGATGATCTGACGATTCAGGATCGACTCTATGAACTGGCTTTGCCGGCTATTAAAGACGCCCTGGAACCCTTATCCGGAAAAGCACCCGGAATTGAGACAATTCCCATGTTTCTCGGAATGCCGGCGCCCCGTCCGGGTTTGCAAAAAGAGCACTATGGAGTAGTGGCAGATCGAATAAAAGAAAACCAGGATCTCCCTAGGTCGTTATCTCAAATCAGCCTATTTCCCCATGGCCATTCTGCCGGATTAATGGCAATGGAGTATGGGTGGCGACAAATTCTTCAAGGGGCAATGGATTTTTGTCTTATCGGTGGGGTTGATTCCTACATGATCCCGGAAACCCTGGAGTGGTTGGACAGTGAAGAACAATTAATGTCCGAGGAAAACCGGTCGGGTTTTCCCCCGGGTGAAGGGGCCGGCTTTTGTTTGCTGGCTTCGGAACCCATGGTTCTAAAATGGAACCTGGATGTGCTTGCCCGGGTGGTTGCTGTGGCAACAGCTGAAGAAGAGAACCGGATAAAAACGAAAACCATCTGTATCGGCACAGGTCTCACCCAGGCCATTTCCCAAGCAACCGGTGTTTTAAAATTACCTGAAGAAAAAATCGATTTTACCATCTGTGACATGAACGGCGAACGGTATCGAACAGAGGAACTTGTGTTTACGCTTCTGAGAACCCAGGCAGCGTTTGTAAGCCATCATGATTTTCTAACGCCGGTGGATTGCTGGGGTGACGTTGGGGCCGCTTCCGGGCCGTTGTTTGCGAATCTGGCCGTTCAATCCGGCCTCAGGGGCTATGCCAAAGGCCCGAGAACACTTTTATGGACAAGCTCGGAAGGCGGACAGCGAAGTGCTGCCATCCTTTATGGGCCGTCCCATCCGACAAAGGGGCCTGAATGATTTCAATAGGCGTAAATCCCCCAAAGACACCGGTTACCGAAGGCAGTACGGATGTCGCCCCTGCCAGTTTGCCCAATGTATGCAAAATGCCCGGCCCGCCCGCCCCCTTTGTACCGACGCCATTACCCAATTTAGGGCGGTCCGGAGATCAATTAAAAAAAGCCACTAAAAAAGTGCTGTTTGAAGGCAAAAAAGTCGCCATAAAAGGCGCCTATTACATGAGCATGGGGGACATTGCCAGTAAGGGAACCGGAGGCGGAATTATCTCAGCCACGACCCACGGAAAGACGAAATTTGTCGCACCCGGCTCAATGACGGTGAAGGCCGAGGGTAAAAACATACAACTTCTCGGTGATGCAATGACCAACAACGGTAACGTTGACAACGCAGCAACCATTCCAGGCAACCTCCAGCCACCCCTCATTGCTTTACCCAAACAAATGCCTTTAAATGTGGATTGTGAAAAAAAGCGAAATGATACAAGGAAAAATAAGAAATGGGATGAATGTGATACAGAGGAACTGTGTGCGATGGTCAAGGGATTTAATGAATCCAAAGATCCTAAAAAGCGAATTTCACCCAGTCCCTCTGAGAATCTTCCACCTGCTAAAGCAAAAAAATATGATATGAGTGAATCTCAAAGGATGGACCATAACGATTTGAATAAGGCGTACAAGGCCGGATTGGAGGATTTTTCAAATAAATTTGATGAGATGGTTAAAAAAGAGGGCCCGGATTCAGAAAACGTTAAGAATACGTTTACATCAGAATGCCGCCATAAAAAGTGGAAAGAACAAGGGGCTGCTGTTCCCATGCCCCGGGGAACCCGAAAGCCCCCGGGTAAACCCATTGGTTCGAGTCCTGATCATGTCCATGATGCAGGACTGGGTGGGCCTGTTTCAGGTCCCGGCCTGGCATCGGGGTTAAAATGGACGGATTCACGGGTCAACCAAACAATGGGCGCTGCCATGAAAAAATATAAGCCTGAAGAGTGTCCCGGAGGCGTTAAAGCAGATCCGTCATGCAATTGTGATTAACGTTAAAAAAGCATTTTTATTCCAAGGAATTTTAACCATGACAGACCAGGAAATGAAAGAACTGATCGACGAAACAATTGCCTTACAGTATGAATCAGATTCGTTATATACGAATACCCCGGTCCGGGCCCAACCCAACCCTCCTGCACACCCCGAAGAGATCCAAAGGCTTGAGGGGCATCTTAAAGACCGAAACTTGGTTTTGCCCCCTTCATATCGACAATTATTGGGAATTTACAACGGCATACACAATTTTATGAAATTAGACCGGCTCTCTTTACGTTCGGCAAAGGAGATTGAGGAATCCCATGAAGATGATTCCGATTGGGAGGATTTTGCGCCCCTGGGTGATTTTGTTTTTGGGTCGGGTGATGAAACAGCGGCGTTCATCTGTTTTAATCCTGAAATTGTAGATGAAAATGGAGAGATGGAAGTGGTTATTGTAGATGAATCCGGAGACCCGGCTGAGTGTGAAAACCTTGAGGAATTTTTAAGATGGCAATTAACCTATCATAAAGATGTGATTGAAAGGTTTAATGCAAACAGAGCCGATCTAAAGGATGATTAATAGATGCCAACCAATCCGCTAATAAAATTTATTTCAGAAGATACGTCAATGGTGCCCATTGCAGAATTAAAGCAACACCTGATATTCTATATGGATTCACCACCGGGCCCAAAGACAGTCCGTCAGGTCCTGGCGTTATATTTTGATACCTGGGGGGATCGATTTGTTGAATACTCATCAACGGCCTTTGGTTCGTTAATGCAACCTTGGAATGCGCAAGTACGAAAACAGTTTGAAAACAATGAACTGCCGGGTCTCAGAAACGTCAGGAACTGGGGATATTCATTTTCAGATGGAAGGGGACCTGACGCATGGATGTTGATGTTCCATGGCTACAAACCCGTTTCAGAGGCCAATAAGGCTGGCTTTTACCGGTTTGAATTTGATTGGAATGTTGATACGGATTCCCTCAAAAAATTTACAATGGGTTTACTGAACATCATTAATTGTGTTTCCGGGAATGGGGGATATATTTTTCAAGGACAACCCAGGGGGCCGAATTCCAATATTTCTTTTAAACAGATTTTATCATGGGCAAAAAGGTATTGGGGGGTTGAAGTACAAGATCTCGACCAGACAGTTAAATATATGCGTGACAGCTTTAAATGTGTTAACTGGCTGACGGTTATTGGGGGCCATTTAGCGACAACAAATCCCGGGGTGATTTCAGATGCAAAAAAAGCGGCTTATCAATTCTTGGAAATAAATGATACCGTTTTATTCCAGGCATCTGAGGTGCCACTGTTGGGAGATCGAAATCGTAAAGAGAAAATAGAAGGATATTTTGCTTTATCCAAGGCGCTTGAACCCCTTCAAGTGGTTGAGCATGGCTCTTTTGCAAATGAGTTCGGGTCGGGGTGGGATGAAGCGTCCACAAATGCCTGGATTCATCGATTCACCGACCCTGACACCTTTATTGGCCTGACTTGACCTGGGTGTAACGTTGTGAAACCCCCATTCTTTGGATGGGGAATCAAATGACAGGATCGCTTTTTTGGATGCTTTGGTTGCGGCCATTTTCTTTTGCTTCGTACAAGCCTTCATCCGCAAGCCCAACCAGTCCATCAGCAGAGTTATTATCATCCGGCAACATTGTCGCAACACCCAGACTTAAAGTCACATAATCGCATACGGTTGATTTTTTATGTTCCAAATGAAGGTTTTCCACAACGGTCCGGACTTTTTCACAAACAATCATCGCGCCTTTGGCATCTGTATTGGGCAAAACAACAGCAAATTCTTCACCGCCGTACCGTGCGACAAGATCGGTTGAACGGTGTACGCAGTTTTTAACGGCCATGGCAACTTTTTTCAAACAGTCATCACCTGCCTGGTGACCATAATTATCATTGTACAGCTTAAAAAAATCAATATCACACATAATAAGCGACATGGGATGTTGGTTCCGGTAGTGTCGTTTCCATTCGGAAGCAAGATATTCATCAAACTTTCTACGGTTAGGGACTTGTGTTAAACCATCCACAACCGAAAGCATTTGTAAGCGCTTATTGGCGTTTTTCAGTCCTTCCTCGGCACGAACCGTTTCGCTGATATCAATTGAAAAGCCGTTAAAACCGTTGATGCGACCAGACGCATTCCAGGTTATTTTTGCATAGCACAATGTCCAGACAAAAGAATTGTCTTTTCTTTTGAGCCGGCATCGGAATCGGGTCACTTCCTCAGCTTCGTATACACCGAACATGAATTCCTCGGCTTTTTCCACATCATAAAATGCCTGGGTGGCAAAATCGGTAATTTGCTCCGTCACTGCATCGGCGGTTTCATATCCCATCATCCATGCAAATTCCGGATTGGCAGACGTAATCTCGCCATCCAAATTAACATGGTAAATACCGATGGGGGCAAAACCGGATATATCACTGAGAACCTGTTCCTGCTCTATTAAACTTGCTTTGTCTTTTAATCTTTTGGATATGTCCTTGGCAAGGACCGCCACACCGAGTTTTTCACCCTTGAAATTCATTATCGGCGTATAGAAGATATCACATTGTATTTTTTTCCCTTTATTGTTCACATGGGCACGGTTTAACAATTGGGTTTTCGTGCAAGTTAAAAGCGCTTTCTCACTAATGGGAATGAGCTTGCTCAACGGCTCGCCCATTGTTTCATCCTCGGAATACCCAAAAAGCGTTTGGGCGCCCTGATTCCAGGATGCAATACGCAAGTGTGAATCGGCCTCGACATAAGCCAGATTGGCATGTCCCACCAGATTGCTCAGCGCTAATATTCTATCGATTAATTTGTATTCCATATGGTAATCTTATCTTTCATTTAAATTTTGGTTAGATACTATGGAAAATTGATTTTTTTAACAAGGGGAAAGATAAAACAGTTCAGCGCCTAACCGGTATCTAAAGATGCTTGCACTTGGATTGACACTAACTTTCATATTTTTTTTAAAAAAAATATACTCGTATGCGAAGAGCGATAGTGTTACGTCAAGGGAAGGCGAACGAAAAAAATGCTGCCCTTATTGGGCGCTGATGTCACGTCAATGGTTCCCTGGTGCTGGGCAATGACCTTGTCGGCAATGAAGAGGCCAAGACCCGTCCCTTTTTTTCCCTTTCCGGAATGAAACAGGGTAAAGGCCTGTTTTATCTCTTGGCAGGTCATGCCGATGCCGGTGTCTGAGATGGCAAACTCGATCTGATCATTTTTCTGTCTGATGCTGAAGGTGATCCCGTGGTCCTGGGTTGAAGGGAAGCGGTCCCTTTTTTCGACACAGGCGTCGATGGCGTTGTCAAAGATATTTATGATGGCCGAGTTAAGGGGATCTGAATCGGCCATGAACTCGATTTCATCAGGGGGAAGGTCCACGGTCAGTGAGAGGTTGACAGCCTCGATTCTGGGTTTCATCGTCCGGATGATCTCCCCGGCAAATTGAGTGGCGGAAAGCGTCTCTTTATTAAACTCCCGCTTTTTGGTGTAAAAAAGGATGTCCAGGATCATCTTCCTGATCTTGGCGGTCACGAACTTCATCATCTCAAGGCCCTCTTTGGCCTGGTCCTGGTCCTGTTTTTTCAGGGCGGAATCCAGTACGTAGAGACCGCCGTCAAGGCCTGTGAGAAGCCCCTTAATACCGTGGGAAACCGATCCGATCATTAACCCTAAGGATTTGAGATGGTCCTCGATGTCCACGACCCGGCTGATGTCAATGGCCATGACCATCACTTCAGATACGGTGTCGTCCGATTCCACCACCGGAGAGGCCCAGGCCAGGAAGGATATTTCCCGGTGATCCTGTGTGGTGTAGAGGATTTCGGCCTGCTCCGGTTGTTTCGAAAGAAAGCATTTAAGGCCCGGGCACCCTTGGCAGGGGCTCTCTTCATTTTTGCATATCCTGTGGCACAAGGCACCGGGATGGTCACCGAACAGCTCCTTGAACAGACCGTTGGAGGAGGTGATCCTGAGTTCATGGTCCACACAGAAAATCACCATGGGCAGGGTGTCCATGATGGCAGAAATATCCCCCACGGTTTTCAGCTCCTCCGTCTTCTTCCGAACCAGGCGCTCAAGGTTTTGGGTGTAGTCGGCCAGGCGTTGCTTTAGCACGATTTTTTCCTTGGCCCTGTTGATGGCCTTCTCAAGGGTGCTGACATCCACGGGCTTGGTGATGAACTCCACGGCCTGGTTACGGAAACTCTCAATGGCAAGATCCATGTCGCCGTGGCCGGTGATCATGATGATTTCAGTTCCCGGGGAAAGCTGCTTGATTCTTTTCAACAGTTGGATACCGTCCATGACTGGCATCTTGATGTCGGTGAGTACAATGGAAAAGGGGCGGGTCTCAAAGGCTTTGATCGCCTTTTGCCCGTTTTCCGCCATGGTGACCCCATATCCCAGATCCGTGAGAGCGATGGCCAGAACATCACGGATATCCTCCTCATCGTCGACTAGAAGGATCTCATTGATGTTTTGATTTTGGCCCATGGTGTCTCTCCTTATGATCGGTCAGCAGGTAGCATAACCAGAAAAATTGCTCCCTGGTTTGATGTCTCCTTGATGCTTATGTTGCCGGCACACTCCCGGATGATGCCGTAACTGATGGAGAGGCCAAGCCCTGTCCCCTTTCCAACCTCCTTGGTGGTGAAAAAAGGCTGAAAAATCTTGTCCGCCACATGGTCGGGTATGCCGGTGCCCGTGTCCTCGATCTCCACATAGACCATCTGGGCATCGGAATAGCCCCGGATGGTAATCCGCTTATCCATGTCTTGATCAATGTTTTTTGCTTCGGCGGCTTCAGCCTTGGCCTCAATGGCGTCCCTGGCATTGATGAAAAGGTTTATGAACACCTGTTCAAGCCTTCCGGGATCGGTCATGACAAAGGGCAGGGGAGGGGTGATCGCCCACTCCACGGTGATGCCCCTCACCTTGAGCTGCTGGCTGAAGATCTCACAGGACCGCTCCAGGATATCCAGGATATCAACCCGTTCCAGGGTCACTTCGGTTTTCCTGGCAAAATCCCGCATATGGGTAATGATCTTCGATGCCCTGTCCACGTTGGAATCGATCTTGGAGATAAGGGTCTTAAAGGTCTCCTCTTTAATCGCCTGCTTTTTTTTGATCTTTTCAACACAAAAACTTGAGGCGGTCTTGATCACCGACAACGGCTGGTTCAGCTCGTGGGCCACTCCGGTGGCCATCTCCCCTAAAGTGGCAAGCTTTGCCGCCTGTATGAATTGGGCCTCGGTCTCCAGACGTTCGGTGATGTCCGAGGTGGTGACAAGGAGCACCTTCTGGCCCGGATACTCGGAGGGGGAGATCCAGATATCCACGAACATACTTTGGTTGTCGGATCGACGATGCCGGGCCGAGTTGATGATGGAGGAGGAGCGGATCTGGGTGTCAAGATCCTCCAGGGGATGGGAGGGATCAAAAAGGGAGCTAAAGGGTTTACCCTGGATATCTTCGACCCGGTAACCGTAGACTTCGACCACGCTCTCGTTGCAGTCCAGGATGGTCAAGGAATCGTTGTCAAGGACAAACACCGGGTTGGGGATGTTGTTGAAGATGGCGTGGTACTTTTTTTCCGACTGTTCCACCATCTGCTCCAGCTCTTTTCTCTGGGTGATGTCAAGGTTGATCTCCATGGCGGCCACGATTTCCCCTGCGGCGTTTTTTACAGGACTGGTCCTCACGATCCAGTGCTCCATGGTGCCGTTTTTGCCGATACCCTGCTCCTCGGAATAGTGGGATTTACCGTCCCGGAAGGTTTTTTCCACAGGGCAGTCTTTGCAGCGGGTGGTCCTGCCCTTGTAGGTGACATAGCAAAAATCCCCGATACTGGGGTGGTACTTGTTATAAAACTCCTTGTTGAAGTTGATGAGCCTGTAGTTCCTGTCCTGGACCGTGATGAGGCAGGGCACCCTTTCAAAAAGGTTCTGGTACTCGTTTTTTTGTTTGGTCAACTCCTGGCGGTGGTCGGTGATTTTCTGGCGCATGGTGTCAAAGGCTGCGGCAAGCTGGCCGATCTCCGATTCTGCGTTGGAATCGATGGGGGTGATCTTGGTGCCGTTGGTGATATGCTTTGTCTCCTCGGTGAGCTGGCGGATGGGCCGGATCACAAACTTGTAGACAAATAAAAAGATGAAAATGGAGGGCACCACAAAGATGGCCAGGGCCAGGAAAACGATGCTCTGTTCGTATTTTACGATCTCGGCGTCGGTCTCCTTAAGGGAGATCACAAGGTCCAGGGCGCCCAGCACTTGGGCGTCTGCATCGTGGAAATGACACTGCTCGCTGCATCCCGGTTCGTTGTAGATGGGGGTGATGATCCCAAGACGCCTCTCCTTTGAGTCAATGGAAAAGATCCTTTTTCTCTGGGCCTGGGACAGGGTGACCAGGGGCGGCTCCTGGCGGTGGCAAATGTTGCATGCCTCGGACTCTAAATGGGCGACCTGGTCCACCTCCGAGGGCACGTTGGAGAACTTGATAAATCCCTGCTTGTTGTAAATCCGGACGTTTTCGATCTCTTTCTGGGAAGCGGTGTTCTGGATGATATGGTTGATGTCGTCCCGGGCATTGAGCATCATGGCGTAGTGGGTGCCCAGGCGGATGGTTTTGCTGATGCGGTCGGCAACACCCAGGGTGTCGCCGACCGCTTTGGTACGCTGGTAATTTATGCTGAAGTAGGCCCAGACAGCTATGGCCACTAGGCAAATAAAGGCCATTATCATGATGAGCTTGAACACGAGACTATGCCGAATCTTGTTCAGGAACATGAAGGCTCACTTCAGCTTTTAGGTTTTTAGCTCTGATTTTCGTGTTATTTTGGCAAGAAAATCAGAAAAACGCTTTGGTTATGGCTCCTCACATGGGAATCATCAGGTGCTACCCTATGGTGTTTTTGACGATTCCGATCAATTGTTCGGGATCAAAGGGCTTTGTAAGCCAGGTGATCGCCTTGTCAATGCTCAAGTGGCGGCTTGCCATCCCGGAGATCACGATGACCGGCGTGTCCTTAAATTCAGGCTTCTTGGAAAGCCGTCTGAAGAACTTCGGTCCCCATTCCTTGGGCATCTCAAGATCCAGGGTGATGAGATCGGGTTTCTCCTTCTTGAGCACCTCGAACGCCTCTGCTCCGTCATTGGCAAAGCAGGTTTCATAACCGTTATCGTTGAAAATATTTATAAGGTATTTAACGATGACGGGATCATCATCCACGACAAGTATTTTTTTTGTCATTTTTTCACCATTTTCCATATTTATTTGGCCTTTTTATGACACGCGCCACAGGTGATGGGACCCTCTTTTTTCTCCAGGTGACACCCCCTGCACCGCTGGTGATATGTAGCGGTCAGCTCAAACTGTTTTGGATCGTTTTCCTTGGCATGGCATTCAGAGCAGGCCATATCCTCGGAGCTTTCGTCCGCAACAAGTTTTCCCTCTTCATAGGTATGGTGGCACAGGGCACAGTCTTCTTCAAGACCTGCCTTTTCATTGTGCTCATCATGAATAAAGCAAACAAAGGGTCTACGCTTCTCAGTAAAGGTCGCTTCATCGATATTGGTGCAATCGTCGCTGAAAGAGAACGAAGGAAGCAAAACCCCGGCAGATATCAGGATCAAAAGAATCAGTTGTCTTACGGTTGTATTCAATAGAATTCTCCCCTTTCTACTCTGGTATTTCCATGATTTCATAGATAATGTCCCCAAGGAATTTCAGCTCCATATCAACACCATAATGGTGGATAACGTCTTCAAGACCACCGTGGCAGTTGTGGCAGGGAGCGATCACAACTTCAGCTCCCTTTGCCTTTGCAGCAAAGAGCTGTTCCGCCTTTATCTTTGTGCTTTCCACCCTGGCGTTTTTAAAGGGAGGGCCGCAGTTGATTACCCCGCCACCGGCGCCGCAACAGTAGTTGTGCTCACGGTTGGGGGTCATCTCGATAAAGGTCTTGCATGTGGAGTTAACCACTGACCGTGCCATCTCGTGGAGCCCTCTGCCCCTGACGATGTTACAGGGATCATGGAGGGTGACGGGCCGGTCGAATTTCTTCTTGATCTTGATCTTATCCTGGCTGAACAGCTCATGGTAGTATTCGATGGCATGGACAATTGGAATGGGAGGCATCTTCCACCCAAGGGCCCGGTTGCCCATGTCATAGACCGACCGGAAGGCATGGCCGCATTCGCCCATGACGATTCTTTTGGCCTTGAGCCGGGTTGCTGCCTCAAAATGCATTTTTTTCAGCCGCTCCATCATCTCGTAGTCGCCGGTGAACATGCACATGTCGGAGTTGTCCCATCCGGGGGTGGAGGGCATGGTCCAGTCCTCCCCGGCCGCAGTCATGATCATGGCGGCCTGGTAGATGAGCTGGGCCCGGAATTTGGGTTCGGGACCGATGACGGAGTAGAAGGTGTCGGCACCTTCCACGTCAAGGGGGATCCTCAAGTTGGGCACTTCGTCCCGGGCCTCCTCCTCCTGCCACATCAGGGTATCCACCCACTCGTCATCCTTGACCCACATCTGGTTGCCCGTAACCGAATGGCTGTGGGCCGTGTCCTGGATATAGAGGGGCACCACGCCGAGCCTATGGCAGATTCGGCGCATCACCGACAGGACATAGGCGATGTCAAGGCCAAAGGGACAGTACATGGCACAGCGTTTACAGAGGTTACACTGGGTATAGGCAACCACTGCGGCTTTTTTGATGAATTCCGGGGAGACCTTACCTTTTTTTCGCATGATCTCCCACATGGTCTGCTTGACCTTGGCGGCAGGAGAAAATTTCGGGTCCTTGTCCCTTGAAAGGTAAAAATGGCACCCTTCGCTGCAAAGCCCGCAACTAACACAGGTGTCAACATAGACCTTGAGCTTGGCACCTGTCTCACTGGAGAGGACTTCATTGATTATTCGTTCTATTTTTTCAGGGGAGAGTTGTTCCACTCCCGTTAGAATTCCCTGGTCGTCGGTCCCTTTGTCCGGGACCGCTGTTGAATCAGTCATGGTAAACCTTTATATTGAAATGTGTTGTTTCATTTTTCGTTGGGGTCGAAGCGCAAATATCATGCTCCGATCATGCCGGTTATTACCAGTCTTTTGCCATTCTTACGCCACCGAACTCAGAACCGATATATCCCCGTGTGAAGGGAAAAAGGAACATGTGAAAGAGCTTTGTAAAGGGGATGATGGCAAGCATGAGCTCTCCTGACAGGATATGGACCAACGTCATGGTCGGGAATCCCGCCCACTGGTGAAAAACCCAGACACCGGTGGCAAAGGGAGCCGCAACAATGATTAAAATCACAATGTCCACCCAGGTGGTCAGATACTTGACCTCGGGACGCATGATCCGCCTTGCAAAGAAGAAGATGCAGGAAAAGACCACGACCATGGAAAGAATATCAGCAACACGATCCGACAACGTGATCCAATGGATACCGAAACTCTCCTCAAGAAGCACCACATGGGCGAACACAAACAGGGGTGCGATGAAGAGTGCGATGTGAAAAGAAAAGGTCACCACCGTCATAACAGGGTTGAGCCGCATGTTTCTTGCGCCAAAGGGGGTCAGCCAGTGGGCAATGGACCTGAGGGCATAGGCCAGGTTCATGTACTGGAACACGGCACCATCCTTTTTCCGGGCCAGCTGGTAGAGGCTGATGAACCGATAAAGGCTGCCTCCCAGGAAAACAGCAAAGGATAGCCATGCCAGGGGCCCTGTAATTATAGCGTAAATGTCATACATTGAACGTTCTCCTAAAAAGATTAACCCAGATCAACGATTTCCCGGTAAAAAACATCCTTTTCCACGCCCCGCAGCAGAAGCCGGGAGCCGTCCGGGCTGAAAATCGGCGCTTCAAGCCGGCTGAAGCTGCGGTCCAAAGGAATACCGTCAACCACAACGGTGTAGGAACCGTTGGTCTCCACCTTGGCTGCCACGTGGTTGCCGTCACGGCTGAACACGGGCTTCCAGGCCATGTCGAACCGGCCCTGCCAGGGTTTACCGTCCACAGCCACACCCCACATGCCGTCATGCTTGAAAACGCATCCTGCCCGCTGGCCGTCCGGGGACAGGACAAGATCAGTCAGGAACTCGTTAAAGGTCGCCTCCCAGGCAATCCCGTCCACGGCCACGGTCCAGAGACCGAAATCCGGTGCGACAATGGCTGCGATACGGTTGCCGTCCTGGGAATAGGCCGGGTGCCAGAGCTGGCAAAAAGAGGCGTCCCATACCTTGCCGCCATCGGTGGCAAGGAACCAGCGGCCGTTCTCTTTTACAGGGGCGATAAGGGTATCATCCGTGGGCGAGAACAAGGGGGCCCACACCGAGCTGTAATTCCGGTCCCAGGCTTTTCCGTCCACGGCAATGGTGTAGTCCTGGTAGTTGGTTCTCACTGACGCGGCCACATGGGATGCGTCCTTGGAAAAGCAGGGTTCCCAGACGTTCATGAAGGTCTGCTTCCAGGGTGTGCCGTCAATGGCCACCGAGTAACACCCTTTCCTGAACTTGAAGATCTCGGCTTCAAGGACTTGCACGGTTTCAACAACGGCAGCCGTATGTTTACCGTCCTGGCTGAGGGCCATGCCGGTGAGCCTTGAGAATTGTGTCTCCCAGGGACGATCGTCGATGACGGCAGAGTATTGAAGCTCTTTTTGGGCGGAAACAGCAATGTGATCCCCGGCGGGTGTCAGGGCCATGTTCCATACAAAGTCAAAGGTGTTTTCCCAGGGGACATCATCCGTTGACACGGTCCATTCCGCCATGTCCGATATCAGGGCGGAAAGCCGCCCTTCCGGACCGTATTTAAGGTTCCACACCTTTTCATAGGCGTTTTCCCACGGCTGGATCTCCTTGCCCGGGGCCTGGGTGGCCACGGTGAATTCCTCGTCCTCATTTCTGACAATAGCAGCAACGGTTTCTCCGTCCGGGCTTGCAAAGAACTCCTCCGTATAGGAGTAGCTCTCCTGCCATAGGGAAAGGTCCGCAACAGTTTTCCTGCCGGGTTCCCAGTCCCAATTATCTGTGTCTATCATTATACAGTGCTCCTTGGTGGGTACAGTGCTCCTTGGTGGGGGCGGTTTTGTACTCGATGAAAAAAGCGTTAGGGTTGTTAACGAAGGAAAATGAGACTATCTGTATTGATAAGCTATTCTTCATATTCATATGTCGCCATTTCCTCACTCAAGT
This sequence comes from Desulfobacterium sp., assembly GCA_016342325.1. Taxonomy (GTDB): domain Bacteria; phylum Desulfobacterota; class Desulfobacteria; order Desulfobacterales; family Desulfobacteraceae; genus Desulforapulum. Next base: position 69,231 of record JAEINR010000017.1, on the reverse strand, counting down.
CAGGTAAATACGTGACATTCAATTATCATATGAAAATTTAATTGCAAGGGGATTCTACCAACTTTTTCCCTGGCTGTCAGCTAAAAATAACAAGGGTGTTCACCAGATCTTATTAAAGAGTGTTATATTTAGGGTATGGAAAAACAAGACCGATTGTGATAGTTACGTGAGACATTTCAACAAACATAGACTATTTCTTAAACTAAATATGGAGGTCGTTGATGGATAAGCCAGTTAGAGAAACAGAGTTTTCAGATCTCAACCTTGTGAGAAAAGGCAAGGTCAGGGACATATATGACACAGGGGATGCCTACCTGATGGTGACAACGGACAGGCTTTCTGCCTTTGATGTTGTCCTTCCCGACGGAATTCCCGGAAAGGGCAGGGTCCTGACCCAAATATCTGCTTTCTGGTTCAAAGAAATGGAATCCTTGGTCGGGAACCATTTAATATCAACGGACGTTGCGGACTTTCCCGAGTCCTGCCAGAAGTACAAGGATATCCTCGAAGGCAGGAGCATGCTCGTCAAAAAAGCAGTGCCCCTGGAGGTTGAGTGCATTGTCCGGGGATATATCTCAGGATCCGGATGGAAATCCTACAAAGAGAACGGCACCCTCTGCGGCATGGAACTTCCCAAGGGCCTGACCGAGTCGGACCGGCTGCCGGAACCGATCTTTACCCCCTCAAGTAAGGCCGAAGTAGGGGACCATGACATCAACATCTCTTTTGAAGAAGCCAAGAACATACTCGGTGAGGAACGGGCCGAGCGCCTGAAAGAACTCAGCATCGCCATCTACCTCAAGGGAGCGGAAAAGGCTTTGGAAAAGGGGATCATCATTGCCGACACCAAGTTTGAGTTCGGTATCGTTGATGACGAAATCATCCTTATTGATGAGGTGCTCACCCCGGATTCATCCCGGTTCTGGCCCATGGACACCTATGCCCCCGGCGGCGCCCAGAAGAGTTATGACAAGCAGTTTGCCAGGGACTGGCTCATCTCCTCCGGCTGGGACCAGACAGCTCCGGGACCGAAGCTTCCCGAGGATGTGATCCAGGGAACGGCCGCCAAGTACCAAGAGGTGCTTGAGCTGATCACGGGCCGGAACTAAAGCATAAAACGATCAAATTGTCCGAGATAAACCTTGGGGGATGACCGATACAGGGTTTCCAGACATGCGACCATGGCGACCTGGAAACCCTGGCCACCTGCCATCCCGGAGGCAGATCTGTTAAATCCCAAGGATAAAGCATCCGGGAGGCAGGCCTGCTAAATCCCAAGGATAAGGCATCCGGGAAGCAGGGGACTGTTAAATCCCCCAATGATAAGGCATATGGAGGGCGACATCCCTTGATCAACCATGACCCTGAATTAGTGGACCCATACAATGACGTCGATACAAAAAAAAGCACTGCTGTTGCATCCCCTTGGATACAAATCCGCTGATGCCGACAAGGATATCTCAAGAAAGGCCAACATCATGCCGCCCCTTGGCCTGGCATCCATTGCCGCCTATCTTGAGACCAATGGAATAACAGCGGACATCATCGACTGCTATGCCAACCCGGATTCCGATACCCTGATCAAGGCGTATCTCCTGGAAGAGCAACCTGATTTCATCGGGTTCAGCTGCACCTCGTCCAGTTTTCTTGACGGGGTGCGGATTCTCACCTTTGCCAAACAGATTCTTCCCAAGGTGAAGTCCGTATTCGGAGGTCCCCATGTTTCCGCCCTGAAACAGGCCATTCTCCGTGGGTATCCCGGAATCGATTATGTCTGCGTTGGAGAGGGAGAAGAGGCCTTGCGGGAACTTATGCTGGCCGATGCGGACCGGATAGGCGAGATAGAGGGCATTGTCCACAGGGATGATTCCGGAGAAGTTCTTTTTAACGGATATAGAAAGCATCTCCTGGATCTTGATGCCCTTCCTTTTCCTGCCTATGAAAAGCTTGCAGGGTATCCCGAACGTTATAGTCTGCCCATATTCAACTATCCCAAGACGCCAAATACCAGCTGCATCTCAAGCAGGGGGTGCCCCTACGCCTGCTCCTATTGCGACCGGAGCGTGTTCAGGAGAAGCTTTCGCTACAACTCGGCAGACTACCTCTACCGCCACCTGGAATATCTAAAAACACGGTTTAACATCCGCCACATCAATTTTTACGACGACCAGTTCACCTTTAACCGGAAACGGGTGGAGACCCTCATGGACCGCCTGATTGCAAAGCCCCTTGCCATGACCTTCAACTGTGCCGTCAGGGCCGAGCACATCGATTATCCCCTGCTCAAGAAAATGAAACAGGCAGGATGCTGGATGATCAGCCTGGGCATTGAGACAGGAGATCCCGACCTTTTGGCCATGCACCGTAAAAACGCCGATCTCAGGATGCTGGAGCAAAAGATACGCCTCATCAAAAAGGCCGGCATCCGGGTCAAAGGGTTGTTGATGATGGGACTTCCGGGTGAAAGCGAATCCAGCATAAAAAAAAGCATGGATTACGTTTATTCCCTTCCTGTGGATGATTTCAACCTCGCCAAGTTTACCCCCTTTCCCGGGGCTCCTGTGACCCGGGATATCGAGACCAAGGGCCAGTTCGACTATGACCTTGAAAAAATGGACTGCATGCACTTTCTCTTCATCCCAAGGGGGATGACCCAGGAGAGGCTCGAGGAGCTGTTTGTAAGGTTCTACAAAAAACACTTTCTGAGGGCCAAGGTGCTTTGGGGGTATTTTACAATGGTTTGGCGCTCTCCTGACTCCTGGTACAGGTTCATCATGGGGCTTCCCCAATTTCTAAGTTTTGCGAGAAACAGTTCCCGATATGGAAAAAAATAAGATTCTGATTCTGATCCCTGTGTTCAACCACGGGACCAGCCTGCGGCAGGTGGTGAAAGAGGCCCTTGGCTACCATGGCGCCGTAATGGTGATAGACGACGGCAGTACCGACGGTTCAATGGACACCATACGGGATCTTGACGTACACTGCCTGTCCCATTCCAGGAACCAGGGTAAGGGGGCTGCCATTCGCACCGGTGCAAAAGAGGCGCTTTCCCTGGGGTATACCCACATGATCACCATGGATGCCGATCTTCAGCACAGGCCCAAAGACATTCCCTTGTTCAAAATAAAGATCGAGTGTCATCCCACCGCCATTATCATCGGCAAGCGGGATTTTAACACGGACAACGTTCCTTTTTCCTCGGTGTTCGGGCGGTCCTTTTCAAATTTCTGGCTCAGGATAGAGACGGGGCACAAGGTGGCCGACGTCCAGAGCGGATTTCGGGCCTACCCCCTTGCCCTGTTTGAGTTTTTCAATTTTAAGGAAAACCGCTATTCCTTTGAGGTGGAAGTCCTTGTGAAGTCGGCCTGGGCCGGTATTGCCCTCAAAGATGTGGATATCTCCGTTCTTTACCAGCCAAAGGGTGAACGAATTTCCCACTTTAAATTCCTCAAGGATAACCTGTATCTCACCCACCTTAACGCCCGGCTGACCCTGCGATCCTTTCTGCCGTTTCCCCACAAACAGTTCAACGAGGATGCCCGGCCGGAAAAACTCACGGTGTTAAAACCGGTCCGGTCCTTGAAACGGCTTGCCGATTCCAACATGTCGCCTGCCAGGATAGCCACGTCAGGCGGTGTGGGGGTGTTTCTGGGAGCCCTTCCCCTCATTGCCTGCCACACCCTTGCCATCCTCATCATCTCGGGATTTTTCAGACTCAACAAGCTGGTTGCGCTGTCAACAAGCCAGCTCTGCGTGGTCCCCTTTATGCCGGCCCTGTGCATCGAGACCGGTCATTTCATGAGATACGGCCGTTTTTTAACCGATATTTCCATGGAGACCCTGGGATATCAATGCCTGGACCGGCTGTTTGAATGGTTTCTTGGCTCTCTTCTTGTTGCCCCTGTAGCAAGCCTCATGGTTGGCGGGTTGATCTACTCGGTTTTGGTTACCATGAAGAAAAAAATAGGGGAGTTGACCACCAGTGACTGACGAGAATGGGACCCAATCCATGGAAAATAAAGAAACGCCCCGGCAATTCGGGACAGGGCTCGGTATTAAAATTTTCTACGGGTTTATCCGGGCAGGGGGTCAAAAACCGGCCTATGCCCTTCTATACGTTGTTGTGTTCTACTACCTGCTGTTCAGCCCCAGGGCAAGGGAAAGTGCTTCCCATTACATCTCCAGAAGATTTCCAGATGCGGGCGGCTTCAGGGTGTTCATCCACACCTATCGTTTAATCGTCTCCCTTGGCCGGGGCCTCATCGACAGCGCCGCCGTAAGCATCAAGGGAACGTCTGCCATGAACGCCACCTGCCCCGATAAAGAAGCGCTCCATGGGCTGATCAATCACAATAAGGGAGACAACAAGGGGGTTATTCTGTTGATGTCCCATGCAGGGTGCTGGCAGGCAGCCATGTCTGCCCTTGATTTTCTGCCGATCCCCTTGAACATGGTCATGCAGATATACCAGGACCACGACAACTACCATCTGTTAAAGCATAAGGCCTCTAACATCAAGGTGATCGATTCCTCAGGTTATCTTGGTGGCACCATCGATATCATGAAAGCCCTTGCCCGGGGAGAGGGGGTCTCGGTCATGGGTGACAGGCTCTTTGAAGCGGATAAGAACGGCCTGGATGCTCAGTTCCTTGGGGCAGAAGCGCGATTCCCCTACAGCGCTTTCAGGATCGCCTCGGCCACCGGGGCACCGATACTCGTGCTGTTTGCAAGCAAGCTTGGGGGTGTCGACTACAGGGTTGAGCTTTCAAAAGTGATCCGGGTGCCCCAGGGTCTTGGCAGAAAGAAAGCGGCGTATCAGCCCTATCTGGACGACTATATCGCCTCCCTTGAGCAGTATTGCGAAAAATTTCCCTACCAGTTTTTTAATTTTTACAATATGTGGAAACTATGATAGAAATTTTTGGTTTGGACTTCCTGCCCGACCATGGATATCCTAGGCATGGACTTGCCTCTGTTAGTTAACTTTATATAAAAAGGTTGAATTTATTGTGGGTAGCGTAATCGAATTTGATGGGTTAAAAGAGCAGCTTAAAAAAGTAATTGTTGAAGAGTTGAACCTGGAGGACATAGATCCGGGAGAGATCGATGACAACGCACCGCTGTTTGGTGAAGGACTTGAACTTGATTCCCTTGATGCCGTCGAACTGGTTGTTCAGCTCCAGACCCATTTCGGTGTTGAAATCACCAGCATGGAACAGGCAAAGCCGGTATTCCAGTCAATCGAAACCCTGGCCCGGTTTATCCAGGAAAATCAAGGGTGATATGGGAGCCAGACTCCTATTCCTTCTGATATTCCTGCTAGGCCAGGTTTTCCTGGTTGGGACCGATGCCGGTGCCCAGGATCTATCATCTCTAAAGCCCAGGGTCGGAATCGGTGCCATGGCCGGCTTGGCCTACGATCCTGGAAGTGCCAGGGATTTTGTCGGTGTCAGCGCCTTTCTTCTTTTTGATTATGATCGTATCTGGGGTCACCAGGCCCCGGAAAACCTGAAATTCAAAACTGAGCTGAGCATTGGTTCCTCCTTGAACACAGAGGACCTGATACTCTCATCCGGAATAGAGGCACTGCTTTACCTGGACACACTTGAGACCCAAAGGTTTCGGCCCTATGTCGAGGCGGGCATTGGACTTGCTTACACCGGCTACAGGGTTGACGGCCAGGGGTTGAACCTGAATTTCAACCCAAGGGCCGGGATCGGAACCGAGATAAAGATCAAAGGCCATCCGCCGCTCTTCTGCAGCCTAGGACTCTGGCACCTGTCAAATGGTAATCTTCATTCCGACAATCGGGGTTCGAATGCCGTTGTCTTGTTAATCGGACGCTATCTAAACCCATGGAACCCCCTATGAGTAGAATTTTTCTAATATCATCCAATACCTGCACCTGTCCCAACCCTGTCTATCCCATTGGCATGGCCATTGTCGCAGCCTCCCTGAAGAATCATGGCCACACCGTGGCGCAATTTGACTTTCTTGAAAAACAGCAGAACCTGGCGAGCCTGAATACCGCCATTCAAGAATTTGACCCGGATTTCATCGGCATTTCCATCCGCAACATCGACAATGTGGATTCGACAAGTGATGACGGCTGGTTCTTAAAGGATGTAAAAGCCCTTGTCTCCCATGTAAAAACCCTCTCGAATTCACCCACCGTGCTTGGCGGGTCGGCGTTTTCTCTGCTACCCCAGGAAATCCTTGATTACACCGGTGCCGACCACGGCATTGTCGGAGAAGGAGAGAACAGCTTTCCACAATTCATCGCTGCCATGGAACAAAACATCCCCCAGCCAAGGATCCTTGTCTCCGCTTCAAGGCTCATCCCGGGAGACGAGATGATCTCCCCGGATTTCAATGACGATCTTCTGCAATTTTACGTTGAAAAAAGCGCCATGGCGAACCTCCAGACCAAAAGAGGATGCCCAAACAGGTGCGCCTATTGCAGTTACCCCGCCCTTGAAGGAACACGGTTTCGTTTCCGGGATCCCATTGCCGTGGTGGACGACATTGAACGCCTCAAAAAGGACCACGGCATCCGCTCCCTGTTCTTCACGGACTCATTGTTCAACGACGCCCAGGGCAATCACCTTGTGATTGCCGAGGAGATCATACGCAGGGACCTTGATGTCCGCTGGTCAGCCTTTTTTTCCCCAAAGGGGATATCAAAGGAAGGACTGGGGGTGATGAAACGCTCGGGACTTTACGCCGTGGAGCTTGGCACCGATGCCGGCTGTGATGAAACCCTGGAAGGAATCAACAAGGGGTTCTCGTTTTCGGATGTGGTGAAAACCAACGAACTTTGCCGGAAAGAAGAGATCCCGGCAGCCCATTTCATCATGTTCGGCGGTCCTGGGGAGCGTATCGAAACAGTGGAGGAAGGGCTTCGAAACATCGAGGGCCTCAATCACTGTGTGGTGTTTGCCTATTCGGGTATTCGAATCCTTCCCGGAACAGACCTTCATACCCGGGCCATCAAGGAGAACATTCTTTCGGACACGGATTCCCTGTTAAAACCGGTTTACTATTTCTCGCCAAAAATTGACGCCCGGGAGATCAACGCCCGAATCCTCGCAGGATTCGGCAAGAGAAAAGACAGGATATATCCGCCTTCCAAAGGCGAAATACGAATGAAGGCGTTGAACATGTTCGGGTTCAAGGGATTGCTGTGGGACTTTCTCCTTGCCCCTAGAAATTAATTTTCATGCCTGGTTTTCGTGGTAAACCATTATTTTCTTAGCCCGAACAAACCGGAACCAGAAAAGTTTTCTGATCATCGCTTTGGGTTGAACATGCTGTCAGGCAGCATGGGGATCATGACAAGGGAGATAACCAGGCAGGAGACCATGCCCATGAGACCAGCGGCCCCAATGGAAACAAGGGCGGCGTGGTCTGCGGTCATGAGACAGCCAAAGGCCACAATGGTGGTCATGGCGCAAATGATGACGGAACCGCAGGTGACGGCAAGCCGGCTTTCTCCTTGGGTGTCGTCAATGTCCCGGATCCGCTGGTGTATCATGAACACGCTGAAATCCACCCCCACGCCAAACACAAACACGATAAACAGAATGCTGATGAGATTGATGGGAATGTTCAACAGACCCAGCAGGCCCAGGGTAACATAGCCCCCTGCCATCACCGGCATAACCGCTGCCATCACCAACCGTGGATCCTTCAGGAAAAAAAACAACGAGATCAGGATCGCACAAACGGCAATGGCTGCTATTTTGATGAACTCGGCCGATACCGTGCCTGCAAGATGGCGGGTAAAATGACTTGAATCAAATACGACGACCCCTGGAACGGCCTGTTTAAACAAGGATTTAAGCGTGGCCATGTCCGTGGCAGGCAGGGCCTCAAAGGTGGTTACCACGATGGTTTTCCCCGCCTTGGTAAAGACCAGCCGTGAATCGATAAGGTCCCGGATGGCGGTCTCCTTGTAATCCCCGGGCAAAAGAAAGGAGACCGGCCGTGGGATGGACGCGAAAAAGGGGGCAAAGGTAGGGGAAGCAAATCCCTGTTGCCTTCCCAGTTCTTCAAAAACCTTTTTTGTTTTTTCAACCGTGTCAGGATTCCAGAACGCCGTCCATTGTTTCCTGTTGTGTTCCTGGGTGTTGATCGAGGGGAGAATGGCTGCAAGGGAGGCTGTCTTTTTTATCAGCCCTTTTTGTTCAAGGGTTTTGCAGAAGTCATGGAGCCGGTCATTTTTTTCAAGGGCCTCCTGGGTGGTATCGGCCTGGACAAGGGCAGTTACGGCAGTTGTGTTTCCCCAGGTTCCCATAAAACGGGCTTGATCCGCCGCAACCCGGGGACTCAAATGGTTCAACGCCGAAATATTACCCTGGAATTCAAACCGGGTGATGCCCCAGGAAGAAAGCACCAGGAGAACCAGGGCACTGAAAAGAATCCCGGTTCTGTTTTTTTGTTTTGTCTTGAGAAGGATCGCGCAGAACTTCACCAGGGGAATCACCGGTTTTGAAATTCTTCTGGGTGGATTGGGGATAAAGTGGATCAGGCCAAAGCCTGCAAAAAGAGCAGCCACCAACACCCCGGTGCCGGCAAAAAGCCCCATCTGTCTCTGGCCGGGGATGGACGAGAACAACAGGGAGAAAAGCGCAAGGGCCGTGGTGCCGCTGCAGGTGGCCAGGGGCCGGGACAGGGAGGCAAACAGGGCCGGGGCCTGGGACCGGGTATGGTCGACCTGGTCAAGGTGAAACAGAAGATGGATGCCAAAGTCAACGGTGATTCCCACGAGCACCGCGCCGCAGCCCAGGGCAATGGCGGAGACATAGGGGTCGGTGAGGCTGACCAGGGCCGAGGCAAGGGTCAGCCCGAAACCTGCCGGAAAAAAGATAAGAACCAGGAAGCGCTTCTGTCTGAAAAAAAGCGCCCCCATGAGGACGATGGCAAGGGAAAGGGCCACCACGGTTCGCTTCACATCCTTTTGTATGGTCAGGGAATTATCCAGGGTGGCCACATGGGCCCCGCTGAACCCAATCGTTACCCCTTGGGTCTCATGGGCCTGCCTGAGGCGGTTCAGGAACCCAATCATCTCCTTTCCCTTTACCGTGTCCACCGCTGGAAAGTCCGGGTGGGCCACCATAAGAATGTGTTTGCCGTCGGGACTTGTGATCCGCCCTTCCCGGATGGTGATACCCGTTGCCATGGCCTTCAAGGGTTCAAGCTTCGCCATGACCCCCTGGGTAATATTCAACGGGTCGGTTCTCACATTTTTAACGGAAAACAGCCCGGCAGGCCCAATGATTTGCCGCTTGATTTCGGAAAAACGCATGGAAAGGGTTCCCGGTTCAAGGGATGCCTTGATGCCGGCAAGATCCGATTCATTGATGAGAAGGGTATTTTTTCGATCCATGAGCTGTACAAGGTTCAAGAGATCCCGGGCAGAGATTTTGTAGAGAACATCCGTGAAAAATTCCGATTGGCCAAGGTCCTCAAAAAGACGATCTGCGGTTTCGTTTGAAGGGTCAGGGCTGTCCGTGTTCGCCTGTATATCAATATAAAGCGCATCCATCAGGGGAAGATTGTCAATGGTAAATGTGAAATCCGCCACCTCTGCATCGTTGTCCGGAAGCATAGTGGTGATCTTCTCGTCCAGGTGGAGGTTGAAGGAGAGGATCAGGGCAAGGGCGTAGAGCAGGACAATGCCTGCAATGGTCAGGAGTCGTTTTCCGGGATACATTTAAAGTCCATCACCCTGATTTCAAGTCGGTAATCCAGGGATTTGTCGATTATGGTTATGGTGTCAGGGATGCCGGGGCCCACCGCTTTGGAATAGGTGAATGTAGCAGTGTATATTTCGGTATCGCCCCTGCGGACAAGGTAGCGGGTCAGTCGGGCATTGTTCAGGATACGCTCCTGGACGGTTCCCCTGGAAAGGGTTGCCGAAGATCGGGCCAGGCAGACCAGGGTGGCATCCCGAAGGGCGAATTGCTCGATCCACTCCGGTTTGAACCCGGGACTGGCATAGGAGATCGTGAGGTCCCCGGCTCGGTAGGCATATTTGAACAAGGTTGCCCCCATGTCGGTCTGGGCCACGCACTTGATCGTGTTTAAAGCCCTGTCCACCTTCAGGTACCCGTTAAAAACCATGGTCCGGCCTTTAATGGAAAGGGTGCAGCGATGGATGGTTCTAAACCTTTCAGGATAGATGGTCTGGTCCAGGGACAGGGCAGGGCCAAGGGATGGTGCCAGGGGCACAGGCCCGGAGACGCATGCGCTGAGGCTTGCCACGATAAGGACCGCCAGGGCAAGTATGGTGTTGTTCAGGGGTTTCATTGGGCCGGGTCAAGCCAGGGGGGGAGGGCTGCGGGTGCTGGGGCTTTTGCGTCAAACAGGTCCGGGGAAAGCGGGACATTGATCCGGTCATTATAGAATTTGTAGCGTGTGTAGTCGCCGTCCGGCAACATGATCAAGATGGAATCAAGTCCGTTGACAGCCTTGTTGATGCCAAGCTCAAAATACTTAATATGCTTTTGATACTCCGATTTTTTGGGTGTGAGGGTCAGCCAGGTGCCATGGTCTTTCCTGGCGCCGGTCACCTGATAAAGGGATGCATCATTGAATTTGCCCTGGAGCCAGGAGATGATATTTTTCATTACGGCATGGAGCATACCGTTTGTTGCCGTGTCAAGGCTTCTCCAGCCGCCGTTGACAAACTCATACTGTATGGCGGAGGGACCATTGGCAACAGCCGATGTCTTAAACGGGGTAAACGTATCCATGCGGACTTTGTCAGGGCTCTGGAAGAAAAGCGCACCCGTGGATCTGATGGTATCGTCAAAAAACGAGATCTTTTTTTCCTGCTCAAAGGCGGTGCCAAGACTTGTGGTGGTCAGAAAGGTAACTTCAATCTTGGAAAGAAGGCTTGCCACCTCAGCCTGGGAGAGTTTTGCCATGGATAAACCGACATCTTCCCGGGCGGCAGAGGGAACGGGCTGGGCAGAAACCGGAATGGAAAACAGCATCCCAAGCAACAGAATAAGAGCGGTGGACAAACACCCGGTGGGGCGGTTCATGTTTATGGTCATGGTCATGGTTCCACAAAGAGTTGAATGGTGCCCTTGGCAACGGCGGCCTTGTCCTGGCTGATGGAGACAGTCAGGATTTTAAAATTGCCTACCTGGGTCTGCTTTTCAACAAGAATGCCCAAGGGAGTGCTGGCTTTGGCCTTTGAAAAAAAATCCAGGTTGCCGACGCTCACAAGCATTCCCCGGCCGGAATCCCCTTGACCGTCAAGGTGGTCGTACCCCTGCTTGGCGGCAACGGACTGGGCCGCAGCCTCGATCAGAATCCCTTCAAGGACGAACCGGTCCCGGGTGCCGTAATCATTTTCAGAGAAGGTCTTTTCCGCAACAATGGTATCACTGGTGATCTCAAGAATATGATCGATCATCACAAAGGGGGGTCTATGGGGAATCAGGTCAAGGACATCAGGGTAGGCGGTCATGGGGCCACCCTCGCTGCTTCCCTTTGGCCCCAGGGTCATTTCCACTGGCCCAAGGGTCATTTCCGTTGGCCCAAGGGTCATCCTAAGCGTCCCCGCCGTCACATCACCCACCGACAGCCTGGCCGTGACCGACGTGCCATCAGCCTTGACACAGGACTCTATTTCAACCGTGATCTGATCGCCGGGGACAATGGGCTTCAAGAATTTAGTCTTTTTGATGTGGTTGATTTCCAACGGCCTGTTTTCGGCCCGCTCAACCAGGGACCTGACCATTTCGATCTGTACCACCCCCGGCAGCATGGGGGCTCCCGGAAAATGTCCGGCAAAAAGTGCCAGACACGGATCAAACCGAAATACCGCCTCAATACGCCCGGTCGTGTCCTGATGGCATTTTTCCAGGGAGTTTAAGATATCCTGATGCATTGATTTTCCTGTTTTGATTTTGACAGCTTACGGCAAACCTTATTCTTCGGCCAATAACAGTGTTATAAAGCGATTCGCCCAGGTCGCTTTATAAGATAGAAATTTGTTCGTTGTCAAGGGAAGTGTACCAATAGGCCGAGGTTGAAAGTCCTTTGGATCTGAGAACAGCCCCCCGGGACTTTCAACCCCAATGCAATGGGATGAAGATTGAATTTAGTCTAACATTTCAAGACCTTTCTTTGCATATCTTTTCAAGGTTTGACTCTCGGTCTCTTTTACGATCTGTTCCAGGGTTTTGCTGTATTTTTTATTGCCGGAAGACCCCAGTGCCTTACACAGCCATGCCATGGTATCAATACCGTTTCTATCATTGAGAGAGAGGTTTTTATAATCACTGAGAAGTTCTTCATGCACCACATCAAACAGTTTTTCCTCGGTATAGTTTCCCCGGAAAATTGATTTGGCGGCATCTTTTTTAAGCTTCTGCTTCTGGGATTGCAGCATGCCTATATATTTGTTGATCTCCGGAGAAAGGCCTGAATCAGAGGTGCTGCTGTTGCGCATTATCCGGTTGTTCTCGGCATTTTCATCAACCAGATCAAGGCTCTGCTGGGCATAGCGCTTGAGTTTGGTGCTTGAAGCGGTTAGAGCGATTTTTTCCAGGGTCGTTTTATATTCTAAAACACCAGAGGACGCCAGGGCTTTGCACATCCAGGCCATCTCATCGATGTGATCCTGGTTCGTGGGATGAAGATTATATTCACTTAACAGATGGGTGTTAATAACGTTGAAAAGCCCGGGATCGGACAACCCTGATCGTGTAATGAGCTTTGCAGCGTCAATCCTGTGCTTTTGTGAAGAAGATTCCAGCATGGTAAGGAATTTCTGTATTTCGCCTGGACGTGCCGGGTTACCAGAGACCGGATTGGCATTCACGGTTAAGAACACAACAAGAAGTGCAAAATAGATTTTTTTCATGTTTGTCTCCTTTGGATTGAATTTTATCTTTTCATGACACGGGAATTGTGTTTTAAAGTGCGGTTGGATCCCACAGCACTTTAACGGAGTTTGTGTATAAAAATGCATACCATGAAACCATCTGACCATCAACAGAACTTTTGTACTGACGAACCCCTGGTTACCGATTTTTCGGCAAAAAAACATGCTGCCCTTCAGTTTGCAGGGGAGGCTGAAATTAAAACCGTCCAGACACGGCTTTTTCTCAGGCATCTGAACCACACCGTCACCCACTCCGCATTTTACAGGGAACTGTACCTGGAAAAAGGAATTGATATCTCCGGGATAACAGACCTGGACGACATCAGACAGCTTCCTTTGACCCGCAAGCAGGATCTTTCAAACACCGATCCGTTGTTGTGCGTCGATCCCAGGGAGATTGTTGATGTCTGCCTTACGTCGGCAACCACGGGCGCAACCCCCACGGTCATCCCCCTGACCACCAGTGATCTTTCCCGGCTTGCGTACAATGAGGAGATCGCCCTGGCCATGACCGGCATCGATGAAACCGATACCCTGCTTGTGTGTGCGGCGTTGGACCGATGCTTCATGGCCGGAATCGCCTATTTCCTCGGCGGGGTCAAATTAAAGGCTCGCATGGTGAGATCGGGTGCCGGCAGCGCCTCCCAGCATTGGGAAATGATTAAATTCACCCGGGCAACCGCCATTGTGGGGGTTCCCTCCCTGATTCATAAAATCGGACTGTATGCCCGGGAAAACCAGGAAGATCCAGCCCACAGCACCATCAAAAAACTCATTGCCATCGGGGAGCCCACAAAGGATGAAAACCTTGCGCTGCTTCCCATTGCAAGGGAGCTTGAGCAGATGTGGGACGCCAAAATATACTCCACCTATGCCTCATCCGAGATTGCGACCACTTTCTGTGAATGCGAGGCAAGATCCGGCGGTCATTTAAGACCGGAACTCAATGTCGTGGAGATCCTGGACCATGGAGGGTTGCCCGTCCCGGACGGAGAAAAAGGAGAGGTGGTGGTGACCCCCCTGGGCGTGACCGGAATGCCCTTGATCCGCTTTAAAACCGGGGATATTTCCTACCTGATATCTGAAAAATGTTCCTGCGGCCGGACCACCAAACGGCTTGCCCCCATTGTCGGCCGGAAAAAACAGATGCTCAAATACAAGGGCACCACGGTTTTCCCCAATGCCATTTTAGCCGTCCTTGAAGGGGACCCTCGGTTTTACAACGGGTATATAGAGGTCATGGAGCATGATGACCGGACAGACCGAATTATCCTTTATGCGGCCCTTTCCCAGCCCGACGATCAAGGCGACTGGATGAGGGACCGGTTGCGTGCAACCGTCAGGGTGGTACCTGAGATCAGAAGAATCACCAAAGAAGCGGCAGATGGGAAAGTGTACCAGTTTAACAAAAAACGCAAACGATTGACGTTTTTTGATCTCAGGCAAGAATAAACGTATTTGAATCTGGCTTGGCCAGGTTAGGGTAAAACAAAAAGATGAAAGAAAAACAACCGATTGTTCTGACGGGAAACGACTTAAGCTTCAGGGATATTGTTGCCATTGGCATTGGAGATAAAAAAGTTGAGTTGGACAAAACCGCCCTTGAGAAGTGCCGGGCATCCAGGCAATTTCTTGAAGCTGCCATCAAAGATAAGAAGATCATATACGGGGTGAATACCTCATTTGGCCCCATGTGCAACAAGATTATCAACGAACGGGAGATCGAAACCCTCCAGAACAATCTCATTGTCAGCCATGCGGCAGGGCTTGGCGCCCCCATCCTGCCCTATATCGCCATGGGGATCATGGCCATCCGTCTCAATACCCTGGTTAAAGGTCACTCCGGTGTCAGGGTGGTACTGCTGGAAATGATGCGGGACATGATCAACAAGGGGATCGCCCCCTATATCCCCGAATGCGGCAGTGTCGGGGCATCCGGGGATTTGATCCATCTGGCCCACCTGTCCCTTGCCATCATCGGCAAAGGGCAGGTTTATTATCAAAAAGAGTTGATGCCGGCAGGGGTTGCCCTTGAACGAGCAGGACTTGCTCCCCTTACCCTGAGCTACAAGGAAGGGCTTGCCTTGATCAACGGTACCGCCGCCATGACGGGCATTGCCGCATTCACCCTGTTCGGTGCAAATAAATTGTTGAATATCGCCTGCATCAACGCCGCCTTTGCCATTGAAATATTCGGGGGAATCGATGATGCCTTTGATATGGACCTTCACCTTGTCAAGCCCCATCCCGGCCAGATTGCCGTATCCGACGCCATAAAAAAACTCTACACGGGCACGGGCAACATCACCCGGAGGGAAGAGATGCATGACCGGATCCGACGTCAGGACCTCCAGGACACCCCGGTATTTGAAACCAACATCAATGTCCAGGATGTCTATTCCATCCGGTGCACCCCGCAAATCCTGGCACCGGTAAAAGAAGCCCTGGACCAGGCCGTTCGAACCGTTGAAATCGAAGCCAACTCCTCCAATGACAATCCCATCATCATTGCGGAAAAGAAAAAAATCATCCACGGCGGAAACTTCCACGGCCAAAGCATCAGTTTTGCCATGGATGCCCTCTGCATCGCCATGTCAACCCTTTGCAATTTGTCTGAAAGGCGGCTCAACAAGCTCCTGGATAAAAATATCAACGAAGGGCTTCCCGAGCATCTGATTCCAGGAGAGGTCGGCCTGACCATGGGGTTTATGGGTGCCCAATACCTGGCCACCTCAACCACGGCGGAAAACAGGCACCTGGCAAATCCCATGAGTGTCAACTCCATTTCATGTAACGCTTCCAACCAGGACGTGGTCAGCATGGGAACCGTGGCAGCAAGAAAAGCATTCAAGCTGGTCAGCAATGCAAAACATATCATTACCCTGGAGATCCTTGCAGACCTCCAGGCGCTTTCGTTTCGAAACGCCGACAGGCTCGGACACGGTACCGGAAAAATATATCAAATCCTCAGCCAGGAGTTTGATCCCTACGACAATTCGACCATTTTCCATGACAGCCTTGTAAAATTCCGGAAACTCCTGTTTTCCAGTCAGTTGTTTGATGATTTAACCATTTACCATGGGGAGAACTAAATGGCGTTGACCATGGCCACACGGGTAATCCTGTTTATCGTGTTCTCCCTGATCTTTGTGCGGATCTCCTGGCAGCCCCTACACAACCCCAAGTGCCACGGTTTTTACCGTTTTTTTGCCTTTGAAGGTATTCTGCTCCTGCTGTTGATCAATGCCCCGGTTTGGTTCAAGGATCCATTTTCCGGGTTTCAGCTCCTCTCCTGGTTCCTTCTGCTGGTCTCAATTTTCATGGTCCTCCATGGCGTGTTCCTGCTCAAGAAAATGGGCGGCCAGGAAAACAGGGCAAAGCATGCAGAAAACTTTGCCTTTGAAAATACGGTCAATCTCGTGGAAGAGGGCATTTATCGGTATATCCGGCATCCCATGTATGCGTCCCTGCTTTTTCTTGCCTGGGGTATTTTTTTCAAGCACCCGGCCTTGTACACGACAATCCCCCTGGCTGCCACCACCCTGGTGCTCTATACGGCGGCCAGGACAGAGGAGGGTGAGAACCTGGAATTTTTTGGACCGCCATACCAGGACTACATCCAACGCACCCGCATGTTTGTTCCCTTTGTCCTGTGATATGTCTCCCCAGGGTTGACATATTATCGGATCATGATATTTTTCTTTCTTACCCTTAATAAAAAATGAGTAAAGCCCTTAACAGGAACGCGCAAATGGTTTTTTATGACACAGTGATAATCGGGTCCGGGGTCAGCGGAATGTCCGCCGGCATCCTCCTTGCCAAAAGCGGGAGACGTGTCCTCGTGCTTGAGCAAAATAAAAAGCCCGGCGGCCTGATGCAGACCTTTGTCCGTAAATCAACTGTATTTCCCACCGGGGTTCACAAGCTCGGCGCCCTGGGACCCGGCGAGATTCTCAGGCACTATTTTAGTTTCCTTGGCGTATTTTCCAGGCTCAACCTTGTTCCCATGGACGACTCAGGTTATGAACAGTTCGTGTTTCCAACATCTTCATTTACCGTCCCAAGGGGATACACTGCCCTTTTCAACGCTTTGGTTGACGCCTTCCCAAGGGAAGAAAAAGCCATCACAGCGTATCTTCGTTCCATGACGACCACTGTCAGGCAGTTCCCACTGTATAATCTGGCAAACCCCGGGCCCGTCGGCGACAACGGAATGGATTCCTCCACCTCTATCCATTCCCACCTTCTGGAATTGGGGTGTTCAGAGGCGTTGATAAAGGTGTTGACGGCCAACAACCCCCTCCATGGCATGACCCCGGAGGAGTGCCCGGCTATCATTCATTTCCTGGTGACCGACTCCTTCCTGAACAGCTCCTGGCGGGTTGACGAAGCAAAGACCCCCCTTGCAAAGGCGTTTACAGATGCCTTTACCGAGGCCGGCGGCCACTTAAGGTGTTCTGCCAGGGTCGACAGCCTGAATTGTGATTCCAGCGGCATCAAGGGTGTCAGGCTCACCACAGGAGAAGAGATTGCCTGCAACGAGGCGGTCTTTACCGGGCATCCCCAGGCCATCATCGATCTTTGTCCTGGGCAGTCCTTCCGCCCCGCCTTTAGAAACAGGATCCAGCGGGCCGAAAATACCACCGGCATCTTTGGTCTGGCAGCCCAGTGGATGGGCGACGACTGTCCTTTTGCCCTAGGGGATGTGTATCTATACCCGGCCGCTTTGCCACGGGAGCACCCGAAGAAAAGCATTTATCTGTCCGGCCTGCCTGGCAGGCAGGGCAACGCCTGGTCCATGACGGCATTGACTGCCGTTTCACAAGCCGACACCCGCAGGTTGACAGACCTGAAGCGTGGGGACAGGGACGGATATTTAAAAGCCAAGGAGGCCATGGCAACCGCCGTGGTCGAGTCCATTACAGACAGATGGGGGGATGCCCGAAATAAGATCCAGGTTGTTGCCACCTATACCCCCCTGACCTTCAACCGTTACACCCTTTCTCCCCTTGGCACTGCCTACGGGATAAAGAAGAGCGCTGAAACCTTCTGGAAAAACCAGCTCAATCCGGTGACCCGGATAAAGGGGCTCTTTCTTGCCGGCCAGAGTCTCACCGTGTCCGGCGTTCTCGGGGCATTGATCAGCAGTGTCCAGGCCTGCATGGCCATGGAGGGCATGGGGTCCCTTGTCCAGACCATTACCGATTTTAACGGCAGCCATGGAGAGTCCACCCGCCCCCGGGACCAGGAAAACGTCGATGATGACAATAACCGGAACCCGGCTTCTCCGGAATGCAACCAAGGTATGAATCAATGAAACGTGTGGTAATTACCGGAATGGGGATACTTTCTCCCATCGGAAATTCAGTAGAAGCGGTGTGGGATGCACTTAGCAAGGGCCGCTCCGGCATCTCTTTTATGGACGAATGGGAAGGGGTAAAGGGGTTGAAAACCCGGGTGGGGGGAAGGGTCCAGGGTTTCGATCCGCGCCTTATTGCCCGGAAACAGCGCAGGACCATGGGCCGCATGGGCATCATGGCGGCCCTTGCCGCCCTTGATGCCGTCCGGGATTCAGGGCTTGATCCCCTTGAACTTGCCTCTGAAAAAGCCGGGGTTTCCATGGGGTCGACCACAGGGTCTCCCCAGGCCATCGAAAAAATGTTTGCTGATTACTCGGCATCCGGCGGCATTAATTACCTGGAAGGGACCACCTTCATGAAGGTGATGAGCCATTCGGCAGCAGCAAATGTTGGCGCACTCCTCAAGACCCGGGGACGGCTGATGGCACCCTGTTCGGCCTGTGCGTCTTCAACCCAGGCCATTGGAACCGGATTTGAAACCATCCGAGCCGGGATTCAGGAGATCATGGTATGCGGGGGAACCGAAGAGCTTCATCCCTCAACTGCGGGGGTATTTGATGTTGTCCATGCCGCATCTAAGGCCTACAACACCACCCCGGATAAAACCCCCAGGCCCTTTGACCGGCACCGGGACGGCCTTGCCGTGAGCGAGGGGGCAGGGGTCGTGATCCTGGAAGAGATGGACCGGGCCATGGCCAGAAATGCGCCCATCTACGGAGAGATTACCGGCTACGGCACCTCAAGCGACGGCAGTCACATGACCTCCCCCAGCCCCGGCGGCATGGGTCACTGCATGAACCAGGCCCTTGCCGTGGCGGGCATCACCCCGGAGGATCTTGACTACATCAACGCCCATGCCACCGGAACCACCATCGGGGATGTGGCCGAAGCCCATGCGTTAAACGCGCTTACCCGGGGCAGGGTTCCTGTAAGCGGAACCAAAGGGTATACCGGCCATACCCTGGCCGCAAGCGGCGCCATCGAAGTGATCTTCTGTCTCTTGATGATGGACAAAGGAATCATTGTGCCGACCCTTAACCTGGACGAGATCGATCCCGATTGCCTGGGCATCGATCATGTGACCCAAATGACAGAGAAAACCTTAAAACATATCCTGACCAGTAATTTTGCCTTTGGCGGAGTTAATGCCAGTCTGATATTAACCGCCATAAAAGGAGCGTAAAGCCCATGACCACATCATCCGACGATCCAACAGACCCAATCGCTTTAAAACAGGTAGCCCTGGTGACAGGCGGAAGCCGTGGCATCGGACGCCAGGTTGCATTGGATCTTGCCGCAACCGGCAGCCACGTGTTTGTCAACTATGTCAAGAACGAAGCCGCCGCCCAGGAGACCCTGTCCGCCATTGAAGCTGCCGGGGGAAGCGGGGAGATCATCTGCTTCGATGTTGCAGACCAGGACCAGGCAGAAGCCGGGGTAAAGGCCATCCTGGAAAAGCACAAAAAAATAGAAATCCTGGTAAACAATGCCGGGATCACCGATGACATGCTCATGGTGTGGATGAAACGCGATAACTGGCAGCGTGTCCTGGATACAAACCTCACGGGGTTTTATAATGTCACCCGTCTTGTGGTGAAAAACATGATCCGGAAGCGATTCGGCAGGATTGTCAACATCACCTCGACCGCAGGCCAGATGGGCCAGGCCGGCCAGATCAACTACTCCGCCTCCAAGGCGGGCCTGATCGGTGCCACAAAGGCGCTCTCCCGGGAGGTCTCATCGAGAAACATCACCGTTAATGCGGTTTCCCCGGGTTTTATCGAGACCGAGATGGTCGAGAATCTTCCCATGGAAGAGATCGCTAAAACCATTCCCATGAAGCGGGCCGGCACACCCCAGGAGGTTGCTTCAGCCGTAACATTCCTCTGTTCCGACCAGGCCTCCTACATCACTGGCCAGGTGCTTGGGGTAAACGGGGGAATCGTATAGATGGGAAAAAGCTCTGACGAAATCAGGGTAGCGATAACAGGCCTTGGCATTCTCTCTTGCATCGGAAACAGCAAAGAGGAGGTGACACGTTCGCTTCAACAGGGCCGTTCCGGCATTGTCCGGGATGAACTGCGGGTGGAAAAGGGGTTCCGTTCCCCGTTGACCGGACAGATCCAAAACTTTTCTCCCAAGGATCTGGGGTTGAAACGAAAACAGATGCGCACCATGTGCGAACCCTCCCTCTACGCCTATTCGGCTGCCAGGGATGCTGTTTCAGATGCAGGCCTTGAACCCAAAGACCTTGAATCCTCCCGATGCGGCATTGTCTTTGGAAACGACTCCACGGTAAAGGCCGGGGTCGACTGCCTGGACACTGCAAGGAAATACAACGAAACCCACTATATCGGGACCGGTTCCATCTTCCGGCTGATGAATTCAACCATCACCATGAACCTTGCCCAGATATTCAAAGTCAAGGGGGCCAACTGGACCGTGAGTTCCGCCTGCTCCTCGGGGTCAAACGCATTGGGCCAGGCCTATATGCTCATCAAGAGCGGACTCCAGGATATTGTCCTTTCCGGCGGCGCCCAGGAGACCAACTGGATGGGGGTTGCAGGGTTTGACAGCCTTGGCGCCTTTTCAACCCATCCCGACCCTGCCTCGGCCTGTCGGCCCTTTGACGGTGCAAGGGACGGTCTTGTTCCCAGCGGAGGAGGGGCAAGCCTTGTGGTAGAAAACCTTGACCATGCAAGAAAACGGGGTGCCAAAATCTACGGGATCATCCAGGGCTACGGATTTTCATCCCAGATCGGCGCCAACCTCTCGGAATCAAATGCCGAAGGGGTGGGACTGGCCATTGAAAATGCCTTGATTTCAGCCAGGCTTGATGCAGACAGGATTGATTACATCAATGCCCATGCAACATCGACCCCATCCGGTGACCGTATCGAGGCATTGGCCATTCACAACATTTTCGGCAATAGGGTGCCCGTGTCTTCGACAAAGTCCATGACCGGCCATGAATGCTGGATGTCCGGGGCAAGCGAGGCCGTTTACACCCTCCTCATGGCCCACCATGGTTTTTTGGCACCCAATATCAACTTCCAAGGGTTTGAACCGGGCTTTCCCGACATCAATGTCGTCAAACAGACCCGGGACCACACCATGAACCATGCCATCTCCAACTCCTTTGGATTCGGCGGCACCAATGCCGCGGTTGTGTTTGATTTCCGGGAGAATCAATGAGAAAAACCTTCCCACACTGGTTCAGAATCCTTGTGATGAATTTAACGGTTATTCCGGCCACGGTCCTCATGACAATGGTCTGCATCCTTGTTTTTCCCTTGGTGTTTCTGTTGTTTCGCCTCGCCACCCCCTGGAACAATGCGCTGATCATGCGAAAATTCGTCTGGTACTATGGCAGAATCTGGCAATGGATCATCTCACCCTTTGTGCACCTGGAGCTCACAGGATTTGATGGCAAGATTCCTGTCCCTTGCGTGTTCGTGGTCAATCATCTTTCGTTTTTCGATACCTTTTTCATGAACCAGCTGCCCATCTTCAATGTCTGCTTTGCCGTCAGGTCCTGGCCGTTTAAAATGCCCTTTTACGGACCCTTTATGAAGCTTGCCAATTATCTGGATGTGGAGTCCAGGCCGTGGGAATCGATCCTGGCCTCGGGAAAAGCAGTTCTTGAACAGAACGGTACCATCCTTTTTTTTCCGGAAGGACACAGAAGCCGGGACGGGAATTTGAAGAAGTTCTACTCCGGCGCGTTTAAGATGTCCGTTGAAGCCGGGGTGCCCCTGGTGCCCCTCTGCATCACCGGCACAGACTGTTTTTTTCCGCCCGCCAGGGGATGGTTCGCGCCCTGCCGCATCAAGATCAGGATGCTGGACCCGGTCCACCCGGAAACCTTTAACTCCCATCTTCCCCATTGCGAGATGAAAAAAAAGGTTCACGCCCTCATGGCCCAGAACATTAAATCCATGAACCACCAGGATAATAACAGATGAAAAAACCCTATTTTAAGCGATCTGAAAATGATCCCGACCCCCTGTCCGGAACCGTGACATCTAAAGTAAGGTTCCAGGAAGTCGATTCCCTGGGAATCGCCTGGCATGGTCATTTTACCTCCTACTTCGAAGATGCCAGGGTCACCATGGGGGAGGCTTATAACATCGGATACATGGATTTTTATAACAATGGTATCCTTGCCCCCATCAAGACCCTTCACATCGATTACCTCCATCCCTTGAAATTCCAGGAGGAGATCACCATCGAAGGCAGGCTTCACTATACCGAGGCCGCCCGCATAAACAACGAGTTCATCATTCGCAACAGCCAGGGAAAAACCGCAGCCACGGGATTTACCGTGCAGATGCTTCTGGATCAAGACTACCAGCTCTTCATGATCCAGCCGGAATTTTATAAAAACTTTTGTGAGCGATGGAAGGCAGGCACCCTTTAATGGAGCGCGTATACATAACCGATGCAGCGGTGGTGACCGCCCTGGGTCCGACACTTTCCGACACCTGGCATCTGCTGATGGCCGGGAACTCAGGCATTGGGAAAATCAACCGGTTTGACACCCGCAACTATCTGAGTGACAGCGCCGCCTGGATCCGGGACCTTGTTCCCGACGCCAACAGGTCCATGCTTACCACCCTGGTGGAGCGCCTCGTTTCCCAACTCAGTCCCCTGGACCCGGATGCCCTGGTGTTTACAGCGACAACCAAGTCCTGCATCGATCTTATCGATACCCCCGGGCGGGAGGCCGACCTTTTGTGCAGTTCCATGGCCCGCTATATCTCACAACAATTGAATCTTGCGGACAGGGGCATCAACATCAGCGCTGCCTGTGCATCATCCACCATTGCCATTGCAAAGGCAGCCCAGGCCATTGCCCTTGGACAGGCGCAATCGGCCCTGGTCTGCTCCATGGACCTGGTGACCGAGTTCGTATTTTCTGGTTTTTCAGCCCTGAGGGCCATGTCCCCGGAACCGGCAAAGCCCTTTGACCGGAATCGAAGGGGACTCACCCTAGGGGAGGGTGCTGGGGCCCTGGTGCTTACCGGAGAAACAAGGGCCCGGGCCAAGGGGATGAATCTTCTGGCTGAGGTTTCAGGCTGGGGCATTGCCGGAGACGCTTCCCACATAACCGCCCCGGACCGGGAAGGCGCAGGTCTTGTCCGGGCGGTCACAAAGGCCCTGGAAGGCAATGGAACAAAAATCCCCGCCATTGGGGCCATCAGTGCCCATGGTACGGGAACGGTTTACAATGACGCCATGGAACTCACGGCCTTTAAGCGGGTGTTCCAGGACAAAATCCCCCCGGTCAATTCTGTGAAAGGGGCCCTGGGCCACACCCTGGGTGCTGGAGGCGGAATCGAGGCAGCCCTTGGTATCAAGATGCTGGACCACCAGGTGTTGCCCCCCACGGTGGGATTGTCCCTGCCGGAACCCGGGGCCGAAACCCTGGTGTCAAACCAACCCATGGACTTTAAAGGGGAGTATCTTTTGACCACAAATTCTGGCTTCGGCGGCATCAACGCAGCCCTGGTGCTGGGTCGGGGAGAGTCACTTTCATGACCCAGCCAACCACCATCACAGGCCTAGGTAAGGGGTATACCGGGCAAGCAATCGCGATAACCGGCATTGGCCAAGTTTCTACTAAGCAAAAAATTGCGGCTGGGCAAGATCCCGGGAAACTGACGGCAAAACGACTCTTTGGCCACCCCTACAAACCCTTTGGGCGAATGGATTATTTTTCAAAGCTCGGGCTTGCAGGAATTTACAAGGCCATGGTGGACGCAGACCGCAAGGACTGGCAGAAGAAACGAAACATCGGCCTAGTGGCTTCCACACGGTTTGGCTGCCTTGGCACCGACCACGACTATTTTGCCACGGTGAAGCCTGACCACGGCATGGCTGCAAGCCCGGCCCTGTTTGCCTATACCCTGCCCAACTGCTTTCTTGGAGAAGCGGCTATCCTTCTTGGGCTTACCGGGGAGGGATTTGTGATCAGTGATGACGATTCAACCGGAATGGCCGGGCTCTCCATGGCAATGACATCCCTGCTGGGGGATGAGTCTATAGAGGCCATGGTCTGCGGCATCTGTGATACACCGCAACCCAGCCAGGTAAAAAACCAAGGCAATGCGTTTGAAGGCGCTTTGTTCGTGGTCCTTGAAAAAACAGAACAACACCCTTGCAAGACTTACGGAACCCTCGGGTTCGATGATTCCGGAGCCATCATTTATAATCAGGAAACGGTGGGTGACATTGTCGAACTTGCCGAGAACGCATTAAAAGGAAGAAAACCATGAAGATCCAGATCGTCTTTCCATCCTGGCCAAAACTTGACAAACAGACCGAATTCCACCTGCCGCCCCATGGTGTGGTGGTTTTTGCAGCAGAAATTCCAAAGGATATCGATCTCAGCTTTGTGGATGAAAACGTCGAACCCATAGTGTTTGACACCGATTGCGATCTCGTTTGCATCTCGACCCTGTTGACCTGCCAGCTGCCCCGGGCGTTTGCCATTGCCGACCACTACCGGGAACTTGGAAAGCCGGTGATGTTCGGCGGCATTGCCACCATGCTCCATTCCGAAGAGGTGAGCCGCCACGCAGACTCCGTGTTCCTCGGCGAGGTAGAGGGCCGGTTTGATAAGGTTATAGCGGATTTCAAGCGGGGCGAGCTGAAAAAGGTTTATGATTACATGAACAATTTTCCGGACACCGCATCCATTGGAACGGCCAGGCGGGAGATCCTTAACAGGGATCTCTACAACTACCGGGGGGTTCAGATGCTGGACCTTGTCCATGCCTCCCGGGGGTGTAAATTCAATTGTTTTCCTTGCTGCAACGGCTTTCTCGGGGGCAGGGTGTTCAGGCCAAGACCGGTCGAACAGACCATCAAGGAGATGGAGGCCATTGAAAACAACCGTCTCTTTATCGTGGACAACTCCCTTGCCCATGACAAGGCCTGGCTCAAGGAACTGTTCACCGCCATGAAACCCTTGAAAAAGAAATGGGTTTCCCATCCCCTGCTGGACGATGACGAGGTGATAAAACTTGCGGCTGAAGCCGGGTGCTGGTACGTCTACCAGGCGATCTTTGATACCTCGGACGTGATCAGGGATCGGATCAAGCGCCTCCATGACCACGGTATCGGGGTGGAAGGCACCATCCTCCTTGGAACGGATGACCATGATGAAGACTATATCAAGCGCCTGGTGGATTTTCTCATGGAGTTGAAACTGGACCTGGCGGAATTCACCATCCTTACCCCGTTTCCCAAATCTCCCATCAGGAAGAAATTTCAGAAACAGGGCCGGATTCTGAGCAATAACTGGATCGACTACACCTGTGGCAAGGCCGTGTTCCAACCCAAACAGCTTTCCTGTGAAAAGCTTGAGGAGCTCTACAACTATGCCTGGGACACCTTTTATGCCGACGGCGGATACCAGCTGAAGATGGGAGAGCTTTTCATGAAAGTGATAAAAAGAGAAGCCGCAGACGGCACCTATGGACGCTACGCCACGGGCAAGCGCACCCGAAGGAGAAAGGTCAAGGCCTGAGCACCGGGGATGGACCCTAGCCACGAGTGGGAAAAATTATGAACAAAACAGCAAAAAAAACAGTGATCACGGGAATGGGGTGCTTGTCCGCTGCCGGTGCCACCCTGGCCGGCAACATGGTGTCCCTGTTCAGCAAGGTTCGCAACCTTGGGCCATCCAAGCGGTTTACCACGGACCATGTTCACAGGTTTCCCGTGTTTGAGGTGCCAGGCCAGGTGGACGAAACAGTGGACAAGGCCGGTACCGAGCTGACACGCACCACCCGGCTGGCCCTTGCTGCGGCAAGGGAAGCCGTTGACCAGTCAGGGCTCACCCGGGAAGATCTCTCTTCCAAAAGAATCGGGGTGTGCATGGGAACCTCCACCGGATGCAGCCTCAACAGCATCCAATTTTACGATGATTTAAGATCCCGCCGCTCCCCGGGCCTGTCGCCGGTGCGTCGCTATCTCAACAGCAATCCGGCCGCCTGCATTGCAAAGCGGTACGGATTAAACGGTCCTGTCCAGACCGTGGTCAATGCCTGCTCTTCAGGCACCGATGCCCTGGGCATTGGGGCCTCCTGGATCCAACAGGGACTGTGTGACATTGTTATTGCCGGCGGCACCGACGAGCTTTCCCGGGTCACCTACAACGGATTCATCTCCCTCATGATCACGGACCATGAGCCGTCACGGCCCTTTGACGTCACCCGGAACGGACTTAACCTGGGGGAGGGCGCGGGGATCATGGTTCTGGAATCCCAGGAGCACGCCCTGGCAGGTGGCCGTGTTCCTTTGGGAAGCATCCTTGGTTACGGCATGTCATGTGACGGCCACCACCTTGTTGCCCCCCACCCCAAGGGACTTGGACTGAAAAAGGCCATTGACCATGCCGTGACCTTCAGCAAGGTGCCAAGGGAGGAGATCATGTTTGTCAACGCCCATGGCACCGGTACCCGTGACAACGACCGGGTCGAAAGCATGGTGCTTGCCGACCTGCTGCCCGGGGTTCCCTTTGGGTCAACCAAGGGATGTACCGGCCATACTTTAGGAGCTGCAGGCGCCCTTGAGGCAGCGTTCACCGTTGCCTGCCTCAATGAACACAGGATGCCGCCCAGCACGGGGTTTACGGAAAAGGAGAGTGAAATGCCCGCATCCCCGGTTTCCACGACCCTGGCGTTCAAGGGCAATGTGGCCATTTCACAGTCACTGGCCTTTGGGGGAAACAATTCGGTCCTGGTGCTTGAAGGGAAAGGAGAATAAATGCGTATTTCAGTTCAAGGTATTGGGCCTTTCGGTTGTTTTGGAGCAGGGGCCGGAGATCTGGAAGCCCTCCTTACCGGAACACGGGTCGTTCCCCCTGAAATTGACAAAATAGAGCGGGACGGCAACATCTTTGAACTTCCCTGGTTCAAGGCCCGGACATCAAAACTTGAGGCGTTCATTCCCCGGAAAAAGCTTCGAAGGATCGATCGCTTTTCCACCATGGCACTTTTAGGTGCCCACCTTGCCATTGCCGATGCAGGGGTCGGCCCGGAAGACCTTGAAAACACCGGCATCATTGTTGCCACGGGCTATGGCGCTTCGGGCACTACGTTTTCATTTCTCGACTCCTTTCTCAACAAGGGGGACCGGCTGAGCGTGCCCACCCACTTTTCAAATTCGGTTCACAATGCGGCAGCCGCCCACATTACCGTTCTCCTTGGCATCAAAGGCCCCTGCCTCACCGTGAGTCAGTTCGATCTCTCGGTGGCTTCGGCACTTTTTACCGCCGTCAGCTGGTTGCAAGAAGAGAGGGTGACCTCCGTACTGGTGGGGGGCGTTGACGAGTATAATCCGGTGGTGGGGTATGCAACGGCAGGCCTGAATGCCGAAAGCCCTGACCCGTCGACCATTGCCGGGGAAGGGGGCTGTTTTTTTCTCCTGTCCCGGGAAGACACAAACAATGGGGCAGGGTACGGCTATCTCACCGAGGTGGACATGGTTGCCCAGGACAAAGCACCCAGGCCCAGCAATACCCACCCTGTTATCGTGGGATCCCAAGGCTATGGCGGGTGCCATGGCAAAGACTATGGCGTCGATGATTCAGATCTCTCCCATGATTCGTTTCTCTGCTATGATTCGCTGTACGGGAAATTTCCCGCAGCAGCCGCCATTGATCTGGGGGCGGCCTGCCTCTGCCTTAAAAACAGGCATCTGTTCCCACCGCCCCAGGGGACAGGCATGGACAAGAGCACGATTTCGGCCGTACTGAAAGGGATCCACTGCCTGAGCCCTGGAAACGACACCCTTTGGGGTGCCGTCACCCTGGCATCAAAGTATCTATTATAAAAAAAATGGGAGCTAGGCATAAGTGAATCGCTATAATATCCCTGAACAGGAAAAACCATGAAAAAACAAGACGTACCCCAGGATCCTGGGATAATCGAAGACTATGGATATGAGCTATGCTATGCCGTGGACAACAAGGGCGCGTATGATCTCGTCCCAAGCATCGGGTGGGAACCGAAGAACATCGCCAACGACCAGGCCTGGGAGGTCATTGACAAGGACGTTGCCCAGGCCCTTGAAGGGGTCAGGAACGGCACCCTCAGCCCTGTTGCCTATTACATGGCCAAGCACCAGATGGACCTGGGGCTTCTTTCCCAATACACCGGGTTTTATCAATGGCAGGTCAAAAGGCATTTAAAGCCCAAGGTCTTCGAAAAACTAAAGGAAAAGGCGCTCATGACCTACGCCTCCCTTTTTGAGGTTTCAATCACCGCGCTCAAATCAATCCCGGAATCAACGGGGCCAACCACCAGGTAACTATTTTCAATGAAACTTGATTTTGTACACAAACAATCCGCCCATTGTGAATGCGGCGTTACATCCAATCTGATTAACCATGAATTCAAAAAATCCGGCCAGACCATTTCAGAGGCATTGACCTTTGGCATGGGAAGCGGCATTTTTTTTGGCTATCTTCCCTTCATCCGTATTAACAAGCTGCCGTTGACCACGTTTCGTTGCCCGGTTGGGAAGATTTTTAAGCAGGTGACAAGCGGCCTTGGGATCTCGGTGAAATGGGAAAAATTCAGAAGCATGGACAAGGCCATGGCCGCCCTTGACCGGGAGCTAGAAATGGGCCATGCGGTTGGGTGCAGAACCGGGGGATACTGGCTTCCCTATTTTCCGCCATCCCTTCGGTTTCATTTTAACATGCACAACCTGGTTGTGGTTGGAAAAGAAGGAGACAACTACCTGATCAGCGATCCTGTTTTTCCCGACATGGTCGAGTGTCCGGCCAAGGATCTGGCCATTGCCCGTTTTGCCAAGGGAGCCCTGGCACCCAAGGGCAGCATGTACCGGATAACAAAGGCGCCGGAGACCCTGGCCCTTGAGCCGGCCATCCGCTACGGAATCAAGAGCGCTGCAAACGCAATGGTCAAAAACCCGGTTCCCTTCCTCGGCACCCGGGGAATTGGTTTCCTTGCAAACCGCCTGGAGCGATGGCCCCGGAAATTTGACACCCACACCACCCATCTTCTCCTTGGACAACACATCCGAATGCAGGAGGAGATCGGTACCGGCGGCGGGGGCTTTCGATTCATGTACTCGGCATTTCTCCAGGAGGCGGCTGCCATTCTTGGGGAGCAGCGGCTGGTATCGGTATCAACCCAGTTGACCGAGTCCGGAGACACCTGGCGGCGGTTTGCCGTAAAGGCCGCCAGAAACTGCAAGGGCAGGGCCACAGAGAATGACTCCTTTGAAGCCATGGGAGATACCCTTCGTACCTGTTCACGCATCGAAACAGAAGCGTTCAAGGAGCTGTTGGACATTGTCAGTTAATCAAGCCGATCATATTCTCCAGGTAAACGCCTTGACCAAGTGCTACGCAAAATCCAGGGAACCTGCGGTTGCCGACCTTGATTTCACCGTGGAAAAAGGTGAAATCTTCGGTTTCCTGGGTCCCAATGGCGCAGGCAAGACCACCACCATCTCGATCATGGCAACCTTGATGAAACCCACCCGGGGCAGCGTCAGCATCTGCGGCATCGATATCGTTAAACATCCGTTGCGGGCACGGAAACTGATCAGCCTGGTTCCCCAGGAGATCGCCCTGTACCATGAGCTCACCGGCCGGGAAAACCTTCACTTTTTTGGCACCATGTACGGGCTCAAGGGTGCTGCCCTTGAACATAAAATCGCCATGGGCCTTGAATTCTTCAACCTTGACAGTGTTGCCGACCAGCCCATTGCCCACTGCTCAGGCGGTATTAAACGGCGTTTCAACATCGCCTGCGGCATCCTCCATGATCCGGTCCTGGTTTTCCTTGACGAACCCACCGTGGGCATGGATGTCCACTCAAGAAATGTATTGCTTGATCAGATACAAAATCTTAGCGCCAGGGGCAGCACCATCCTCTACACCACCCATTACATGGAGGAGGCAGAGAAGATCTGCTCCAGGGTGTTGATCATGGACAAGGGCATTCACCTGGCCTCAGGCCCGCCTTTGGAATTGATCCAACAAAGTAAATCAAGCCGGAACCTTGGCGATCTGTTCTTAACCCTGACCGGAAAACATCTTCCAAATTGAGACTGATATGGGAAAAACGATAACAACCTTTCACAAAGAACTCCTCCTTCTCATGCGGGACCGGGCCGGACTGCTCATGCTGTTTGCCATGCCCGCAGTCCTGGTATTCGTGGTCTGCCTGGTCCAGGAAAAGGTGCTGGACCCAACCACACGGGTGCTGGTTGTCGACAATGACAGGGGCGTCATCGGCAAAACCATCTCAGAGGGGCTGGGAAGTTCAACCTATATTAACGTGGACACACGGTCTGAAACCGGGGATAAGGACGGAACAAACGCCAAAAAAGCGGTCAACCAAGGGGATTACCAGTTCGCCATTGTCATCCCCGAAGGGTGCACCGAGTTTGTGCGCAAGCGGGTGGAATCCTTTGTTTCCATGGTGGTGACCTCCCCGGCCACTGCCAAAACAGCTGATCAGATGTCATCGGATGTCGGTGGGCCAGGGCGCATCATCGTTTATTTCGATCCCTCGGTCCAGGGGGGATTCCGAACGGCCATCATCAGCTCCCTCTCAAAGGTGCTGTTGTGCATGGAGTACCAGATTAAAATCGACCAACTCATCTCCCTGGGAAAAACAGGTGTTGCCAGGTTCGACGGCCCTATCAATGAAGACGCCTTTGAATTTTCCCCGTGGTTGGATATCCAGGAGACCTATGCAACGGAATTCGGGTTCATCACAATGCCGACATCCGTACAGCAGAATGTCCCTGCATGGGCCTTGTTTGGTATCTTTTTCATATCCGTTCCCCTGGCAGGCTCCCTGATCAAAGAACGGGAGAACAAGACCCTGGACCGGCTCATGTCCATGCCGGTTTCAGGGGTTACCCTGCTGGCCGGCAAGATCGGGGCCTATATCCTTGTGTGCGGGGTTCAATTTTCCATGATCTTTTTGATCGGAAAATTTTTGCTGCCCCTGGCCGGTACCTCGGCCTTTATCCTGGGGGACCAACCCCTGGCCATTGCCCTCATCGTTGTTGCCACCACCCTGGCTGCCACCGGGTACGGGATCATGCTTGGAACCGTGGCAAGAACCTATGAACAAACCGCTGTCCTTGGCCCCATATCCATTGTTATTGCTGCGGCCCTGGGCGGGGTCATGGTGCCGGTTTATCTCATGCCCGAACCCATGCAGCTCTTGAGCAATGTCTCTCCCTTTTCCTGGGCCCTGGATGCCTTTTATGATATTTTTCTCCGGGGAGGAGATATACACGCTGTTGTTCCGGAAGCAGCGTCCCTTCTTGCATTTTCGGCCATAACCATAACCATTGCGTGGATTGCAATGAAATTCAGAAAATTATAACGCTTCGCACATGAACCGATCCCATTTATTAATAGAATAGGTGATCAGGTATCCGTTCGAATGCAAACATCCTAGGATAGTATAAACCCATGATAGAAGATCTGGAAAAAGAACTGCTTGATACCATTATCGAAATTTGCGACATTAGAGAAGCCATTCCCGAAGAAATGTCCGTGGACACCCCCTTGATCGGCCAGGATTCCCTCCTGGGACTCGATTCCCTGGATGCGGTTGAGATCGTTGTGATGATCCAGGATGTATACGGGGTCAGGGTCCAGGGCCAGGAACAGGGCAGGGAGATTATCAATACCCTCAAGACCCTGGCAGATTTTATCAAAACGGAAAGCAGGAGAGATACCATCAATTAATTTAACCATGGGAGGAATGATGAAACGATTTTTTATTGTCCATTTGCTTGTCCTAGTGATGTTTCTGTTTACCGGATGTGTGGCACTGGAATCCATGAACCAGGATCCGGGGCCCCCAGCGGTTCCCAGGTATACAAAATTTAACATCCATGGACAGCAAAAATCAGGAAGTACCATCAACGCAAGCTATGCAAACTGGACAGGTCCCTTCCAGGGCCATATGGTCGTCCCCATGAACACCAAGGTGACGGTGACACCCAAGGGGCGGGGACTCACCATTTTAATGGTTGAAACAGGCGAGAAAATTAACTTTCAGTATGATGAAAAGCGCGTGGAAATGTCCGTTGATGAATACATTGATTTGATTACCTCCCCCAACCCCGTCTCCATGAAATCCTTTTCCAAGATCGACCGCAAGGGCATCAAAGAGGGAAAGGTTTTCAAGGGCATGACCAAAAAAGGGGTGATGGCGGCCTTTGGCTATCCGGCCCCCCATAAGACCCCCTCCACCAAGAGCAACCAGTGGGTTTATTGGAAGTCCAGGTACGGATCCAAAGTGGTTTTCTTCAACACATCCGGCAAGGTAAAATCCATAAAGTATTAAACGGTCGGTCGGGTTACCGTCCCGGGATCATGGGCATCATTCACCCGGGACGGTTTTTTGCCTTAGACCACAGTTTTTTGCCTTAAACTACGGTTTTCATCTTAGACAACGGTGAGCAGCATGAAACAGTGGGCAAACCGGCCGGACTCCGGAATGAAACAGAGGATTTTTTCACCCCGCTTCAATCTGCCCGACTTGAAGATCTCCTCCATGATGATGTAGATGGAAGCGCTGCCGATATTTCCCGTGTAGGGCAGGTTGGTGAACCAGCGCTCATAGGGGATCTCAAAGCCCACCTCCTCCATGACCTGATAGAATTTATCCCTGAAGTAGTGGGACGAATAATGGGGAAGATACCAGTCGATGTCATCGGCCCGGAGCCCGTGTTTCTCGACCATGTGACTGAGGGTCCTGCCCATGGTTTTAACAATCTGGCTTCCCAGCAGTTTTGTGTCCTGCTTGACAGCCATGAGATTCTCATCTGCCGCCGCCACACAGGAGTCGGCCTCCCGCCAGCCAAAGATGCTGCCGTCCGGGTTCTGCTTTCCCCCGGCATACATGCAGGTGGGAAATTCCCCGGCAAAGGACAGGGAATCGATCCACTCGATTTTAAGGGAAATATCGTTCTCATTGGGCGTGTTGGAAAGAAATGCCGCCCCTGCACCGTCCGATAGCATCCAGCGAAGGAAATCCGCATTAAATGCCAGGATGGGCTCGCCGGCAATATCGGCCTCGGGGTCCACCGATGGGGTGAAAAAATCGGCCCGCATGAACGAAGAGGACAGTTCGGAACCAGTTCCCACGGCATTTTGAGTGACGCCGCTTGCAATGGAGAGATATCCGTACTTCAGCGCCGCCATTCCAGACAGGCAGATACCAGCCATTGAAACCGCTTCACAGGGCTTCAGCCCAAGCTCTCCCAAGACCATCAGCCCATGGCCCGGCATGATCAGGTCGGGACTGGTGGTGCCGCAGCAGAGGGTTTCGATCTCATCCATGGAAAAATTTTCATGGGGATTAAGCCGTCGTACGGCTTCGGCGGTCAGCTGGGCATTGGTGTGGGTGAACTTTCCGGTGGACGGGTCAATGGCATAGTAACGCTTGAGAATCTTGTTGTTGGCAAGCATTCTTTGCTTGCTCAACGAGGGGATCTCATTGATTCTGCCAAGAACGTTTTCTATCTCCTCGTTGGACACGGGATCGTTGGGCAAAAATCCGGCGAGGTCATTTATATATACATTGTTTGTCATTGGGATTCTCCTGGGGCGTGTTATTAGCTTTTGGAAATGTGGCTGTGAAATTTTTTGAAGAGGTCGGCATAGAGGGTATAAAATTCCGCTTTCCCAAGGGTTGTTTCCGTCACCGCATTGGAAAACGTATAATAGGAAAGATCCGTGATTTCGATTTTATCTTTCATATGCCGGTAAAGGGGCGTTCCCGGGATGGGGGTAAGGATCGAAGGAACGGGAAGTTCAATGTCATGGGTGTCGATAAAGGTCTCAAGGGCCTTAAAATCCCGGCGATCGTAGTCCGGGGAGATGATAAAGTCACCAATAACCTTGAGTCCTGTCTTTTTTAAATGGTCCAGGGCCTTAATGTTTGTTTGGACACTGCTTTTTTTGTTGAAAAACGCCAGGCGCCGGTCATCGATCTCTTCAAAACCGATCACAACGGCTACAAGGCCCGCCTGTTGCCACAGGTCGATCACTTCGGGATGGTTGACAACGGTATCTGCCCGGACATCTGCAACGATCTTCTTGTTCACCTTTGATTCAATGATTGCCCTTGCAAACTTATTGGCAAAGGGAATATTCCCAAAGGTGTTGGCGTCAACACATCGGATGAGGGAAACCGAATCCAGGGTTTTCATGTTAGCGATGGAAGCAGCGATGGAATGGGTAAGATAACTGCCTTGGGTGATGGCGGGAATGGAACAAAACGAGCAGGCATGGACACATCCATAGGCCGTGACCACAAACCCTGCCTTGCCTATCCCCCCCATGACATAGGTATCCCGGTAGCGCTCTACAAGGTCGTACCTTGGCGGTCGATGATCCACCAGGTCCTCAAACGTGTATTTTCTGGGCGTAAGATCAAGCCGGGTCGAGGGATCGGTCTTGGCCACCCCGGGAATGGATACCGGGCACTGTTTTTCAATGGCGTTGATAAGCGTTCTAAAGCTTGCCTTGCCCACACCGCAAACAATGTAATCAATGGACTCGATGTTAAAATAGTCGGGATCACAGGAGGCGTGGTGGCCGCCTGCCACCACAATCGGGGCATCCCCGGATAGCTCCCTTTTGATGGTGGTTGCAATGTCGATGAGGGCGTCTGCTTCACAGGTGACCGAAGTGATTCCCACAATGTCCGGCTGGAACCGGTTGACGGTCTCCATGAGGATTGAAAGGGGATCCACCTTTAAGTCCAGGATCATGACGTCGTGGTCATATAGGTTACCTGCAATCACCTCAAGGGCCAGGGGTTCTCCCTTGAAAATCGCCTTAATGGATGTGATCCCGTACTCTTCTTCGGGAATGCTTCTCCCATGGTTGGGAGGGTTGATCAGCAGAACTTTCAACGGTCCGTATCTCCGACCTCGGCGGTGGCCAAGTCGTGAATGATATCGTATATGTCTTTGAGGATGCGCAGGTTCTTGGCCTGCTCCTCTTCGATACGGATACCGAACTCATGATCAATGGCAACGATCATGTCAACCGCATCCAGGCTGTCCAGATCAAGATCCTCTTTTAACAACGCTTCGGGTTTCAGCAGGTCGGGGTCAATTTCAAATTCCTGTTCGAGTAATTGGTTGACCGCTGTTATAATTTTTTCCATCTGCAAAATTCCCTACTTGTAAATTGATTATATGGAACGCTATTTGTTCAGTTTATTGAGAGTTATTATCTATTTTTTAAAAGATTATCAAGTGCTCTTTCAATATTCACCATTGAACCGTACAAAAAAAAGCTGCAACTGCTGATTGGCTGGCAGTTGCAGCTTTTTTCAATGGGGACAGATTTATAATCTGTCCCCTTAAACTTTGGTTTGCTTAATTTTCCCGTTCGCTAAGCACCTTTTCGATCACCTTTGCCGAAAGGTCCGACGGCACCTCATCATAGTGATCGAATGCCATTTCAAAGGTTCCCCGTCCACCGGTCATGGAGCGAAGATCCGGGGCATACCTCAGGATCTCTGCCATGGGGACGTTGGCGTTGATAATCTGTTTGTCTCCTTCGGTATCCATGCCAAGGACCCGGCCACGCCTGGAGTTGAGATCCCCCATGATATCACCGGTATACTCGTCCGGAACCAGGATCGAGATTTTCAGGATGGGCTCCAGAAGAACCGCCCTTGCATCCACGGCTGCCTTTTTAAAGGCAACAGATCCTGCGACCTTGAAGGCCATTTCCGAGGAATCCACGGAATGATAGGAGCCGTCGTCCAGGGTAACCTTAAAGTCCACACAGGGAAATCCGGCAAGGACGCCTTTCTGGCACGCTTCGAGGACGCCTTTTTCAACGGCGGGGATATAGGTCTTGGGAATTGAGCCACCCACGATCTTGTCGACAAACTCAAACCCTTTGCCCTTTGGAAGGGGCTCAAGAATGATCCAGCAGTCTCCGAACTGACCGTGGCCGCCGGACTGTTTCTTGTGCCGACCCTGGACCCGCACCTTTTTCTTGAAGGTTTCCCGGTAGGGCACCTTGGGGGTGCTGATGGCCATGTCCACATTGAATTTACGCTTGATCTTTTCAATGGTGGTCTCGATGTGAACCAGGCCCCGGCCGGAGAGGATGGTCTCGTTGGTTTCCACCTCCCGTCTCATCTGAAGGGCCGTGTCCTCCTCCATGATTTTTCTCAGGGCACCGTGGATCTTATCCTCATCCCCCTTGTTCTTTGAAGAGATGGCAAATGAGATCACCGGCGGCATGGGGGCAGGCGGGGTGAACTTGATCTCCTGGTCAATGGTCAGGGTGTCGCCGGTCTGGGTCTCCTTGAGCTTGGCAACGGCCACGATGGCGCCCGGCACAGCTTCAGTGATGGGTTTCTGTTCTTTTCCCACGATCTCCAGGAGCTGGGTAAACCGTTCCTTTGCGTCCTTGTTGACGTTAAGGAAGTTGCCTTCCTTGCCAAGGGTTCCTGAAATCACCCGGAACAGGGAAAGCCTTCCTGCATAGGGGTCGACAATGGTGTTAAACACAAATCCTGCAAAGGGTGCTTCAGGATCCGGGGATATTTCAACCTCGTCTCCATTGGCGTCAAGGGCGATCCACGGCCCCCTGTCCAGGGGAGAAGGCATATAGTCGTTGATAAAGTCACACAGGAGATCGATGCCCATGGACTTGACTGCAGCACCGCAGAGGACCGGTGAAAACCGGGCCTCAATAATCCCCTTTCTAAAGGCTTTTTTAAGATCTTCCAAGGGCAGGGTCTCGCCCTCCAGATAGCGTTCAAGAAGATCGTCGTCAAGTTCTGCAACACTTTCGATAAAGGTCTCTTTGGCAAGCTCTACTTCCTCTCCCATCTCGGAAGGGACATCCGAGAGCTCACAGTTTCCGTCATCATCATAGAGGTAGGCCCTGTTGGCGATGATATCGACCACGCCCTTGAAATTTTCCTCGGTGCCGATGGGAAGGTGGGTGATGACGGTCTTAAGTTTGAGTGCCTGCACGGAGGCATCCACGGCAGCCTGGAAATCGGATCGCTCCCGGTCAAGCTTGTTGATGAAAAGAATCGAAGGCAGTTTGTCGGCACGGACACAGGCGGCGGCCTCTTCGGTGATGGCAGCGGGGCCGCTGACACCGTCTATGACCAGAATGACGCCGTCGGCGGCAGGCATGCAGGTTTTTGCAGCGGAGAAGAAGTTCTGGTCGCCAGGGGTGTCCATGAGGGTTACTGAATGTTTTTTCCAGGAAAATTTGTGAAAGGCAGAGCTGACACTTTGCTGTTTCTTAACTTCTTCAGGCTGAAAATCCATGGCGGTGTTGCCCTCTTCGATCTTTCCGAAGCGCTTGACAGCTCCCGCCTTAAAGAGTATTGCTTCAGCCAAAGAAGTCTTACCCGCACCTCCATGACCAGCCAGAACGACATTTCTCATTTGCTTGATTTGTTCAGTCATAAGAGCTCCTTTTCCAGTGATTAATAAATAACACTATGTTTTGTTACATATATTATTTAAATATCGCAAGGATATTATAAACTCCTGATTTCCCTTTGGGCCCGGAACAGGGGAGGGGATCACCTCGCCTATTTCATAGCCACGGTTGTTAAAAAAATCTTTTATTTCCCCGACAATTTCTTCCCTGACTCCCGGGTCTCGAACTACGCCGCCCTTGCCGATGCGATCCCTGCCGGCTTCAAACTGGGGTTTGATGAGGGCCAGGATGAGGGTGCCTTTTTTCATAAACTGCTCTGCTGCCGGAACAACCAGCTTAAGGGAAATGAACGAAGTATCCACCACGATAAGGTCCACGTTTTCGCCGATCGTGTCATATTCTATGTGACGGATGTTAGTCCGCTCAATGACCACCACCCGTGGATCCTGGCGCAGGGACCAGGCCAGCTGGCCATAGCCCACATCCACCGCATAGACTTTGCCGGCGCCGTGCTGGAGCAGACAGTCGGTGAACCCGCCGGTGGAGGCACCGATATCCAGGCAGGTGAGTCCGGTAACCGTCAGGTCAAGGCCCTTAACGGCGTGGTCGAGCTTAAGCCCCCCCCGGCTGACAAAGGGGATGTCCTCTCCTTTAAGAATGATGGGGGCATCCAATGAAACCTTGGTGCCGGCCTTGTCAACCGGAACGTCGTTCACAAGGATTCTGCCGGCCATGATCAATGCCCGGGCGCGTTCCCTGGACTTGACCATGTTTTTCTCCACAAGTAACAGATCAAGGCGTTTCTTCTCCATGGTTAACATCTCTCCCTGTCTGCATTGACAATGTCTTTCCCTTCCGCCCCGTCTTTACTTCCCACGATCTCCCTGGCGGCTTTGACAATGGCTTTATCATCAACCCCATATTCGCTTCTCAATATTTCCTGGGAACCATGCTCGACAAAGGTGTCCCGGATGCCGACTCTTCTGATCTTGCAGTTGAAGCGATCGTTGTCTGCCAGAAGTTCCAGAACCGCGCTTCCGAACCCGCCGTCCAGTACATGTTCCTCCACCGTGACTATAGCGCGTGTTCTGTCTACTGTGTCAAGCAAAAGTTGTTTGTCCAGGGGTTTTATAAATCGCGCATCCACCACTGCACAGGAAATGCCAAGGGTTTCAAGTTCACAGGCGGCCTTGATCGCCTCACCCACCATCCGGCCCACCGCGATGATGGCAATGTCTTCACCGTTTCTGACAAGTTCCCCTTTCCCCAAGGGAAGGGGCTTGATCTCCGGGTCCACAACAACGCCTTCCCCCTTGCCCCTGGGGTAGCGAAGGGCGATGGGACCGTCGTGGTCGATGGCGGTCTTGAGCATTCTGGCCAGCTGGTTTTCATCCCGTGGAGCCATGATGGTGAGGTTGGGAATGTTTCGAAGAAAGGCAAAATCGAACAGACCGTGGTGGGTTGGGCCGTCCTCACCCACAATGCCGCCCCGATCCAGGGCAAACACCACGGGATGGGATTCGATACAGGCGTCATGGAGTATCTGGTCGTAGGCCCGCTGCATAAAGGTCGAATAGATGGCAACCACAGGCTTCAACCCCTGGGAGGCCAGGCCTGCGGCAAAGGTGACCGCGTGCTGCTCTGCGATCCCCACATCAAAGAACCGGTCCGGATAGCGCTCGGCAAACGTGTTGAGCCCTGTTCCTTCGGGCATGGCTGCCGTAACAGCGACGATCCGTGGGTCGGTTTTTGCAAGGTCGACCATGGTACACCCGAACACATCGGTATAAGAGGGGACGGTGCCTCCTTTTTTTGCGCAACTTCCCGTATCAATGTTGAACGAGCCGACCCCGTGGAAATAGACCGGGTTTTCCTCGGCTGGCGGATACCCTTTCCCCTTTTTGGTGATCACATGGAGCAGCACGGGCTCGTCAAGCTTTTTGATATTCTCCAGGATGTCCACCAGGTGGGTGAGATTGTGGCCGTTGATGGGACCGAAGTAATCGAAGTTAAAGGCCTCAAACAGCATGCCCGGGGTGACAAAGGTCTTGAACGAATCCTCGGAGCGCTTTGCAATCTTGTAGATGTCATCCCCGATGCCGGGCAGGGACTTTAAAAAGGTACCGAACTCCTTTTTAAGGTTCTGAAGATATTTGGAGGAAAAGGTGCGGCTCAGGAAAGAGGACAAGGCCCCCACATTGGGGGAGATGGACATGTCGTTGTCATTGAGGATAACGATGAGATCCCGCTTGGAGTCCCCGGCCTGGTTGAGTCCTTCAAAGGCAAGGCCTGCGGTGAGGGAACCGTCGCCGATGACAGAGAGCACCTTGCCGGTTTCCTTGTTCAGGTGCCGGCCGCTGGCAATGCCGAGCCCCGCAGAAATGGAGGTGCTGGAGTGGCCCACGGTGAACCCGTCACAGGGGCTTTCGCTCATTTTGGTAAAGCCTGTGATTCCCTTGTGGGTCCGGAGGGTGTCAAACGTCTCATTCCTTCCGGTCAAAAGCTTGTGGGCATAGGCCTGGTGGCCGACATCCCAGACCAGGGTGTCCGTGGGCAGGTCAAACACGTAGTGGATGGCAAGGGTCAGCTCCACAGCGCCAAGGCTGGATGCCAAATGGCCCCCGTTCTTTGATACAACAGAGATGATTCGCTCCCGTATCTCCTTTGCAAGGATCGGAAGCTCCTTTCTTGACAGTTTCTTTAAATCTTCTCCGGTCCTGATGTTTTTAAGCAGACTCAATTACTCTCTCTCCTGTATCATCAACGTCTCCGTTGTAGAATGTACGCTGCGATTGCCCTGAGGGGCAACGCTTTTTCGTCAAAAAATGCCAGCGCGTCAACCGCGTCATTCACCAGGGTCTCGGCATAGCGCTTTGATGGTTCAAGGCCCATGAGGGCAGGGTAGGTCATCTTGTGGTTGGCCTCATCGGATCCGGCAGGCTTTCCCATGACAGCCGTATCCCCTTCCACATCCAGGATGTCGTCCTTTACCTGGAACGCCAGGCCCAGCTTATCCGCATACACGGCAAGATGTTCCTGCATGGCCGGGTCGGCATTGGCAGAAACCGCTCCTGAAAGGACACTGGCCTGGATCATCTTTCCGGTCTTCAACCGGTGGATTTTCTCCAGACGGTCAAGGGAAGAGGGAAGGGCGGTGGCCTCCTGTTCCTGGGAGAGCATGTCCAGCATCTGGCCTTCGATCATGCCGTTGACACCGGCGGCTTCGGAAAGAATCGCCGTAAGTTCAAGGCGCACAGCCGGGTCGGGTAAAAGCGTAAACAGATTTCCCGGCCGGGTCAGCACCTGGAACGCGTGGGTGAGAAGCCCGTCTCCGGCCAGGATGGCCGTGGCTTCGGAAAACGCCCTGTGACAGGTGGGAATACCCCGTCTCAGATCATCGTCGTCCATGGCAGGAAGGTCGTCATGGATCAAGGAATAGGTGTGGACCATCTCCAATGCGCTGGCTGGGGCCAGGGCATGGGCCGGATCCTTGCCACATGCCTCGCAGGCGGCAAGGCAGAGAATAGGGCGCAACCTTTTTCCACCGGCCATGAGGGAATGCCCCATTGCCCGGGTGAGTTCCCGCTGGGTGCCAAGGGATTCAAGGATCGTTTCCAGCTGTTGGTTGACAACCGCCTGGCGCTCGGTTAAATAGGCTCTAAAATCAAAATCACTCATTGTCAAACAGCTCTTCCTTCACGTTTCCTTTGCTATCCTTTAAAAGAAGGGTGATCTTCTCCTCGGTCTCATCCAGCTTCTTCAGGCAGAAACCGGAACATTTTATTCCCTGCTCAAAAAGCTTCACCGCGTTTTCCAGGGAAAGATTACCGGATTCAAGCTCTTTTACGATCTCCTCGAGCTGGGTCATCGAGTCTTCAAATGTCTTCTTTTTTGCCATAGGTCTCTTTTACCTGACACCGAAGCCTTCCCTGGGCAAGGATCACTTCGATGGTCTCGTTTTTATGGGTCATTGTTGAATCCATGAGGATGGTTTTTTCCGGATACTTCCTTGCAATACTGTACCCCCGGTCAAGCACGGACATGGGGCTTAAGGCCTCGAGCCTCAGGGTTTCCCCGTTGGTCCGGCCCCTGCATTCCGTCAGGATTGAGGTCATTGAACCCCTAAGACGGGTGACCAGGGTGTTGAGATCGTTTCGGCCCTTTACAATCGTGGTTTCAGGGCTGTTGGCATACAGGGCATGGGTGAACCAGTCCAGCCGTTCGTTCCAGGACGTCACCTGTTTTTTCATCTGACGGGTCATACGGGAATCAAGGTCGGCAAGCCTGAACCGCATGTCGTCCACCACTCGTTTAGGATCCCGAAGCCGTGAGGTGAGCCCATTGATGCGCTCTCTTAAGGAGGCAACATTGGCATACAGCCCGTTGACAAGGGTCGATTCCAGCTGGTTGAGCCGTTGTTCCAAGGCCCGTTTTTCCGGCAGGGCAAGTTCGGCCGCGGCCGAGGGCGTCGGCGCCCTTAAGTCCGCAACAAAATCCGCAATGGTATAATCGGTCTCATGGCCCACGGCGGATATCACAGGAATCTCAGAGTTGAAGATTGCCATGGCAACGGTTTCTGAATTAAAGGCGGAAAGATCCTCAAGGGAACCGCCGCCCCGGGCAACGATGATGAGATCCGATCCGGCCCGGTCGTTGATCAGCGCCATGGCCCTTGAGATTTCTAAATCAGCCCCGTGTCCCTGGACCTTTACCGGAAGGATCTCAAGGGGAATGTTTGGAAAGCGTCTTTTTGCCACCGTGATGATATCCCTGACAACGGCACCGGTGGGAGAGGTTACAATGCTGATTTTCCCCGGAAGAAAAGGAATCGCTTTTTTCCGGGCCTCATCAAACAGGCCTTGCTGGGAAAGCTTTTTCTTGAGCTGTTCAAAGGCTGCCTGGAGGGCACCGGCGCCTTCCGGCTCCATGTGCTCAAAGATGAGCTGGTAGGAACCCCTGGGCTCGTAGAGGCTGAGCCGTCCCATGCCGGTGATCTTCATGCCGTTTTCAGGAGCAAACCGAAGCCTGCGTCTCTGGTTCTTGAACATGACACCGGAAATGACGGCGTTGGCATCCTTTAGGGAAAAGTAGGCGTGACCCGAAGCTGGCAGGGAAAGATTTGAAATCTCACCTGAGATCCACACCAAAGGGAATCGCGCTTCGATGAGGGTCTTGATCTCCCTCGTGAGAGTTGAAACGGTAAATATTTGTCTGAAATCCTTTGTTTGAGCCATTGTCTCCATGTTTTCCTTGATCCATCAACAGAGTGTTATTTATAGAACAGACACGGAAGAATAACAATGATTAATGGGGTCCGGCCCCAGAAATCAAATCTTTTTATGTAGTTGTTTGATAATATATATTATGTAAACTTTTATAGAAGTCAAAAAAAACAAGCCCTTCTCTTGGAACAAGAAAGGCTTGTTTGTATTATACGGCTACTCGTTTTCTGATTCCAACAAATCCTGCCAGCCCCGCCCCTAACAAAAGCACGGTTGAAGGTACCGGCACAGTAGGCGCAGGCACCTGGGTTCTCGCTGTGGCTTTAATACTGTTAACAAAGAAGTCGTCATCCCCCTCCGGTGCCTTAACCAAAAATGTGGTGCCGTTCAGGGGGGAGT
The DNA here is from genome assembly GCA_016342325.1 of Desulfobacterium sp. Lineage (GTDB taxonomy): Bacteria > Desulfobacterota > Desulfobacteria > Desulfobacterales > Desulfobacteraceae > Desulforapulum. The sequence goes on along the minus strand of JAEINR010000017.1, from coordinate 25,887 downwards.
CAAATTCAACCTTGCCATGCTCGTTGGAACCATAAAGCTCGATCCCATAAGTACCAAAAGATTTTCCGCCGACACCTTCAAAAATCACCATGTCATCTTCTTCATCGACATAACGAAACTCCATCTTCGTTAACGTAACAGCCTGATCAAACGTAAAAAGAAGGCCCTCATCCCACCGTGAACTTCCGCTGTATTCGATATCCACCGAGTTATCCCAGAGACCGTTGTTAACGCCAAGTCCATTATTCTTGGAACTTTTATAAACCCATGGGCCGTCAGTTAAAGAATCCGTGTCTCTCCAGGCCGTGACGGTCAGGCCAATACCATCTTTCGTATAGGTTAAACTATCATAACCATAACTGTCCCATTCAGAATTGTTGGAATCATTGTTCAGATTAAACGTGGCAGCACCTGCGGCACTTGCCAATCCCAGGCCCAAGAAAACGATTCCCAATACCTTACTGATAAGGTTCATGCTCTTCTCCTCCTATAGATGTTCGCACTTGAACAGATGCTCACTCTTCTTTTGTTGGTAAGAAATGAGATCATTTCAAGTACGAGGACCTATAAAATCGATTATTTTATGAAAAAAAGTCCATACAGATGACGCATATAGGAAATCAATAACATACTTTTTTATAAAGTAACAGGGCATGGACGTTTTCTGATTTACACGCAATTTTCTTGAAATGTGATTTAGCTGTGTTATATTTGTTCCATTGAACTTAAAAACATTAACTATAGGAGGTTTTAATACATGGTAACCCAATCAGCATTTAGCAATGCCACTTCCCTTGTCAGGGTAAACACGTTCATCAGAAGCGTTTACAACTGGATGGCAATCGGACTTGGTCTCACAGCCTTCACCGCCTTTTATGTGTCAAACAGCCAGGCGTTGCTCCAGATAATTTTCGGAAACCGGATGGTCTTTTTTGGATTGATCATTGGCGAACTCGGGCTGGTCTTTTACCTGAGCGCCAGGGTTCAAAAGATCCAGGCATCCACGGCCACGGCCCTGTTTGTGCTATACTCGGTGCTAAACGGAGCGACCTTGTCGGCGGTGTTCCTCGCCTACACAAGCGCGTCCATCGCCTCCACCTTTTTTGTCTGCGCCCTTACTTTCTCTGCCTGCAGCGTTTACGGCATGGTGACAAAGCGTGATCTCACGTCCATGGGCGGATTCATGATGATGGGACTCATCGGGATCATCATTGCAACCGTTGTAAACATGTTTTTGCGAAGCCCTGCCATGACAATGCTCATTTCCTATGTCGGCGTTGTCGTGTTTGTGGGACTGACGGCCTATGACACCCAGAAACTCAAAACAATGGCCATGACCCAGCCGGACAATGCCTCCGGCGCCATGGTTCGAAAAGGCGCCATCATGGGAGCGCTCACCCTCTATCTTGACTTCATCAACATGTTTATCATGATGCTGCATATCTTCGGAGTGTCAAGGGACTAGGAATCGTTCTTTAGACCGCACCCGGTCGTAAAAACAAAAGCCCGGCAACCTCCCCTGCCCTTGTCAGGGGAACCCTTGCCGGGCTTTTTTATTAAAATATGTTTGATTCAACCCAGTAAAGTGGCTATAAAATAAAGATGAAACTGATTCGCATTCTACACGATTTTATTAAAAAGGCCAAACAGGAGGCTGTGAGGGAATATTCCTTTCCGTCATCTGGGGAAGAAGAAAACCGTTCAAAGGGTTGGATCGGTGTCGATCTCGACGGAACCCTTGCAAGGTCCGATACCCTTACAACCTTGAACAGGATCGGTGACCCGGTTCCAAAGATGCTTGACCGGGTCAAATCCATGATCGAACACGGTACACGGGTGAAAATTTTCACTGCCAGGGCCGGCGATCCGGACCAGGTTCTACTCATTCAAGCGTGGCTCAGGGAGAATGAGATTCCAAATCTTGAAGTCACAAATGTCAAGGATTACGACATGATTCGCCTGTACGATGATCGTGCCGTACAGGTGATTGCAAACACAGGTGAGATCGTCAGGGATGATAAGCTGAAATTATAGCTCTTCGCATATGAATCGTTCCCTTTTTATTCGATTAGGGAATATAGGACCACGGGGTGGTGAATGAAGTACATCTATTATATCATAGCAATTATGGTTCTGTTAACCGTTGCTGCGGCGGTCCGATACTCAGGTATCAGGGTTGAAATGTCAGACCCTGCCATTGTCATCAATGACAGGGTTATATCTGAAAAGGAATTGGACAGGCTTTTTAAATCATCGCCATACAGCAATCACATGGCCGGCGTTATAGATTCTTTGATTACCAATCAACTTCTCATTCAGGAAGCCATTGCCCAGGGTATCAACAAGGAGGAGCTTTTCAGGGCGTCTGTGGAAAATTTTTACGAGCAGTCTTTGGTCAAAATTCTCATTGATCGAAAATTCGATTCCCTGAACCCCAGCATAACCCAAGATATGGTTGACAGATATCAGGCACTTTCAGGAAAAGATGTTACCTACGCTAAAATGACCTATCCAAAGCTTGAAAATGCGAAGCGAGGTAAACCAGATACATCGGAAACAATCACTAACAACTTTGAAGACCTGTCAGCCGAATTGAAATACATCTTTGTCCCATTGGAACCCGGCCAGACATCGGCCCCGTTAAATATGGGGACAAATTATGTCCGCTGGCGGCTGATTTCTTCGAAGCCGTCATCTGATGCCGATCCTGTAACAGATGTGGAAGAAATAAAAGAGTTTTTGACCCACCAGGAAAAGGGTGTCCTGTTTGCCAAATGGATGGAGACGTTAAATACAGATGCTGATATCCGGATTCTTACGGACAGGCGATTTGATCAGGGGGCAAAATGAGTCAGGGAATTAAGCGCAGAAATTATTTCATTAATAAAGAGTTCCAAGGAAAGTACATATTTAAATATTTTTTACTGGTGGCCCTGGGAAGCATTCTTTTTTCTCTGATCTTTAGTTTTTTTTCATCAAATACCCTTTCCATTGTTTATGAGAACTATCACCTGAAAATCGGCACGACCCCGGGAATACTCCTGACCAAAATGCTGAGTACACAATGGTTTTTCATTGTTATCGGCGGCGGTGGGACCATTGTCTTCACCCTGTTTTTAACCCATCGCATTGCAGGTCCCTTTTACCGGTTTGAAAAGACCCTGGATGCAATGGTTGAAAAAGATCTGTCCCAAATTATAGTTCTCAGGGAAAAAGATGAGGGCAAAGCGCTTGCAAAACAGATAAACGGGTTTAACGGGATGCTCTCATCAGACGTGAATCAAATGCTGAAGAATGCTGAAAAGATAAAACGGTGTTGCGAAAAAGCGGATCCGGACACCCTCGATAAAATTAACAAGATCAATCAGGGAACAATTACAATACTTGATGAATTTAACTGCTTAAAGACCGATTAAATATGCATCTTGAGAGAATAAAATATTTTATAAGCGCCCTTCTCCTCCTTCTGGTGGTTTCCGGACCATTGTACGGCCAGGAGATCAGAACAAGGTATGCCACCATAACCTACACTGACATGGAGAGCCTGCGCAAGTTCAACAACAAGTTATACATGGGCCGGCTCAAATATCTTTTGAACAAAAAAAGCGAAACCATTGAAGATGAGGTGAAAAGCAAAATCGATCTCATCGTTGAAAAAGTTGAAACGGTCCTGGATATGTATCCGTCTCCCCTTAAATTCAATATTGTAATTCATCCGTCAAAACAAGGGATCCAAACGGATTACCAACGGCTTTACAAAAGAACGGTCAACTATATCGCCTTTTTTTCTCCGGGGACAAATACGGTTTTTTATTCGGCCGATAATGCCAAGTTAAGGGTTGTGGCCCATGAAATCGGTCATGTGGTGGCTGAGAAATATTTTGCCATCTCCCCTCCCCCCAAAATACACGAAGTTCTGGCGCAATACGCTGAGACCCACGTTAGCGACTGAGTCGCTTTTTAGCCTCACGGTTGCCGGGATCCATGAGAAGTGCCTGCTCATACTCCTGCTCCGCCCGGTAGCTTATCCCCATTTGCCTGTATAGATCTCCCAGGGTGATTCTGATCCCGACATCCATGGGAAGAACGGTGGCGGCTTTCTGCATCACCTTCAGCGACTGTTCGATCTTTCCCCGTGTACGAAAGAATTGATAAATTCTGTAAAACGCCCATCGGTCAATCTTTTTTTGTTCCTCGATATAGTCAAGGGCCTTGAGATATTTCGCTTCCGCAAGCGTTCTTTTCCCCTGGCCGTAGAGGAAAGCTGCCCAGGAAATATAGGGGCCTGGGATTTCAGGAACCGCTTTTTCCATATCTGCGTCACTCAAAGCGAAAATGGCCATGGTGGTAAGGGCTTTACCGATCATTTTAGGGTTGAGTTCAACCGCTGTTCGGATATACCCTGTCCCCTGCCCTGCCTTGCCCTGGGACAAAAGCCATGCCCCATACTGCAATGCATTTTCAGGATCACTGATGTCACATTCGACGCCGGCCTTGAGAAGTCTGCCTGCCGCCTCTTTCTCCCCTGTTTTTTCAAGATAGAGTCCAATCCGCTTCAGATAAAGGCTGTTTGTTGGATTGAGGCAGACAGCCCTTGTAAAATTACCCAGGGCTGTTTCACCGTCTTTCAAAAAAAGAGCGGCATTGGCCAGGGCAAAACGGTAATCCGCATTCAGGGGATCGGCTTTTACGGCAAGGCCTGCGATCTTTATAATCTTTTTCAGGTCTTCGGCAGGCATTCTAGCTCCCGGGGAGAAATGCCTGATATGAGAAAAATAGTAGTATCCGGTCAATGATGAGAGGTTATAGACGACGCCACCGGCCATCACAATTAAAACCACAGGCAGCATCACTCTTTTTAAAAAAAGTGATTTTACCGGAAGAAGCCGGGTTGTCCGGGATCCTGATGCCATGGCCGTATTGGCAGCTGATACGGCCACGCCGGCCATGAAAAAGATCCAGAGTCCATTGGCGCCTATGTGAAGATTAAAATCGGTAAAACCATGGAAGAGCATGGACAGAACACCGGTGATGCTGCCCATGTAAATATACACGCAATAGGCATCCCTTCTCTGTATGAAGACCCGATATGTCTTGAAAAAGAGGGTGACAAGAAAGGATGCGGCAAAAAGAAAGCCGATCATGCCGCCTTCAATGGCCATTTCAATATAGTCGTTGTGGGCGTGGTCGATGGTTAAATACCCGGATACTGTCTGGTAGGAGGGGTAAATATCGATATAGGTTCCAAATCCTGACCCGGTTATGGAAAAATCCCTGATGATATTCAGGCTGTCCAGCCAGAAATCGAAACGCAATTCATGGATGACCCCCTGGGCGTTTTTGAGCCGTGCAAACCTGTCAAAAATCTGATCCCAACCAAACCATCCAATGGACAGGGCAGCCAGCACAACAATTCCTATAATTGCAAGGGTGTTGCCCCGGCTTATTTTTCTCCTAAAGAGAAGAAAGGTAAAAAAAACAAGGGAGAGGCAAAGACTGATCATTCCCCCCCTTGAGAGACTCACAAATACAGAGGTGATGATCAGCAGTGCTGCCAGACCTATCAGTAGATGGATGTTGGCCTTTTCCTGGCTTACAATCTCAACAATTCCTTTTAACACAGAAGTGTTACCCATCCGTGGCCGGTAAAAAAAGAAGAGGGCAAGAACAACGGGGAATATCATCTCCATGAGGCCGGCATAATGATTGTGACAGATGTAGGGACCGACGATCATGGAGTTTATAGGAACATGCCAGAACCAGAGCGCCATATCCTTGGTCAGGTAAAACTGGAGAATGGATGAAAAGGAGAGCAGCGCGCCAAAAAGGGTTATCACAACAATGGTTCTTCTGAGCATATCCTTTTCTTTTAAAAGCTGAACCGTAAGCAGGTAGAAAGCCCCATAGGAAAGATATCGGAAAAACTCGGACAGGGTGGCTTTGGGATGTATGGAAAGGGTCAGAAAATCACCGGGTGCGGAATAAGCGCCGGCATTCTGATGGATCATGAATGCCGAAGGAGAGAGCCATTTCACCAACGGGGAAGGCAACGGAATGATCTGCAGGAGAATAAACGCGAGAAAAAGGAGTAAAGGGAGGGTGCCGGGGGGTAAATAGATCGAATCCCTGTTTTTTACGGCCTGGAACAGAAAAAGGACAAGGGCTGAAAACCCGAGGATCTCCATGGCAGCAACGGACCAGGTATGCACCGTACCAAATGCAAGGGGAGTAAAAATAATTAGAAAAAAGAATGTTCTGTTAACCAGTTTCAAAGAGAGGCGCCCGGATTATGATTGTGCTGATGAGTAGTAGTAGTCACCATAGCCATAATAGTACCCGCTCTTTTTTGCATCAAACTTGTTGATCACCATCCCCGTGAGGTTTGTATTGTTTTCATTAAAAAGTTTCAACCCCTTGTTCAGCATCTCATAGGTGGTTGAACCGGCAGAGGATACGATGAGGGTTCCCTCAACGTATTTGCTGAGAATGAGGGCATCGCTCACGCTGATCAGCGGAGGCGAGTCGATGATGATCATGTCATAGGTTTGATAGAGTTTTTTCATCATCTTTACGATCCGATCCGAGCTCAAAAGCTCTGACGGATTTGGCGGAATCGGTCCGGAACTGATAATGTCCAGGTTTTGCACGCTCCCTTTATGGATAAGATTTTTTGAACTCACACCGGCCAGGAACAAGCTCAACCCCGATGTGTTTTCAATGCGGAAGTTGTTATGCTGAACAGGTCTTCTCATGTCGGCGTCGATGAGCAGGGTCTTTTTTCCGGTCTCAGCAACGGTTGCAGCAAAGGATGCACTTACTGAAGATTTCCCCTCTCCTGGCGACATGCTCGTCACCAGAAGGGTTTTTGGAGGCCTGTCGGCAGAGGAGAGAAACACCGACGTTCTTAAGGATTTAAAGTTCTCTGACAGCGGAGAGCTCGATTGCTTTAATATGGTTTCAACAACGGTCTCTTTTTTGTTTTTAAATAATCCAATGGTGCCAATGACGGGGATGTCATATCTCTCTTCAATATCTTCAGGGCTTTTCACCGTGTTATCAAGGTATTCAAGAAAAAACGCAAGCCCAACCCCTCCGAAGATTCCCAGGATAATCGCAAGCAGCAGATTTCTCTTCTTATTCGGGCTGGCAGCGAACTGGGGAAGCACCGCTTTTTCTATAACCCACACATTAACGGAGGAATTCTCCTCTGTGAGCCCCTTTTCTTTCATCTTTTTCACAAGGGCATCATAAAGGTATCTGTTTGTTTCAACCTCTCTTTTCAGAATCTTAAGCTGTATATATTTTTCATTAAGGGTAGTGGCCTCAAATTTGGTTTCATTTAAGAGGGTTCTTAAATTATTCTCATTGGATATTGCGAGCTGAAATTGATTCTCAATGGTCTGGACAGCCTTTCGGATCTCGCTCTTTTTTTTCCCTTGAAGCCCTTTTAATTCATCTTTCGCCGAAATCATTGTCGGGTGTTTTCGGCCGTATTTTTTTGAAAGCTCAGAGATCTTCTGTTCCGACGTAATGATCTGCTTTTTTATGGAATCAATGGATAGATTGTCTGCAATGGCCGGTATGGTCTCAAGGTCATTCCGGTTGATGCTTTTGATCTGATTGTAAACCGCGCCAAGCTCCTTCTTATCGGTTTCAGATTTGGTAAGTCGCCGGCTCAGTTCGGACAACCGTTCAGGAAGAACCGTCATTCGGTCTTCGATGGTGATGATATCATTGTCCTTCTGATATTTATTAAGGTCCCGCTCAGAATCTTCGAGTTTTATTCTCTGTGCTTCAGATTTTTTGGTCATCCATCTGATGCTGTAGCTGGAGGTCTCCATTCGCATGTCAAGGAGTTTGTCAATATATGCCCTGGCAATGGAGTTTGAGATTTTCATGGCAAGGGCCGGATTATCGGACATGAAACTTATTTCAACCACCCGGGAGTTTTGAACCGGCTGGACATCGATACCCCCTTGGATGACGTGTTCCAACTGTTCTGTTTTGGTCAGGGGGATCGGGTCGTTGTCTGGCGTTTGTGACTCCGGCGCGAATTCTTCAATGCCGATCATCTCCTTAAAGGATGAATAGAGCCCTTTAAGCCAGGAGACCGACGTCGCCATAACAGATTGCTTTGAACCCTCTTTGCTGAAAAAGGTGTCATATATTTTTTCAACATTAAACCCCTGAACAACCTTTTGGGTAACAGCGACACTTTTAATGATCTGGTATTGTGTCTCAAGGAATTCAGGGTCGTAGGGAGTATATCGGTACCCGCCACCAAGGGCGGTTGATGTGTTCCTTTCAACCATCACCTTTGTGGCTGCCCGGTATATGGGGGTCGCTGTGAATGTGGCGATGACAACGAGGGTAAAAGTAATAATAAAGAACGTAAATACGGTGTTTCTCCGTTTGTTTACGATTCGAAAATAGTCCCGCAGGTGAATCTCTTTTTCATCCATGTTTAAAAAAAACTCTCAGGAACAACAATAACATCATCAGGTAGAACCGCCTCATCCATATTCACGTTTTCAAGTACCTGTTTCTTCCCATCAATGATTCTGATGATCCGAACCTTTCCCTTGGCCGCGATCTTGGAGAACCCGCCTGCCCTGGTAATGGCTTTTATTACGGTTACATCTGAATCCAATTTATAAGAGTCGGGCTTTTTGATCTCACCCGAGACATAGAAATTATCTGCCTTGGCAATGTATACACTGTCTCCGTCTTTGATGGGAATGTTAAGAGACGTATCCCCTTCTTCGATGAGATGTTTAAGGTCAATTGTTATGTTATCCTCTTGGACTTTTCCAATTTTTTTTCGCTTGATCGTTGCAACATTTCCCGCATCGATCATCATCCCACCCGCCTTGGAAATAAACTCAAGCAAGGTGGTTTCACCCCGAAGCTCAAACAGACCCGGATTTCTGACCTGCCCCAGGATGGTGGCCTTCTTGCTCCTGTACTCCTTGATAAAGACATCCACCTGGGGGTTGACCAGATATCCATCGGCAAAGAGCCCTTCGAGTTTTCTTGAAACCTGTGACACAGTAAGGCTATTGACACTGACCTCGCCGATAAGGGGCACACGAATTGTTTTATCCGCAGTTACCCTTACCGTTGTTGAAAGGTCTTCGTTCTCATACACGTTAATGTCAAGAACATCTCCATTACCTACAAAATACTCCGCTTCGACTGCATACAGAGGACCTGTCCCAAGCACCAGACAGATTAAAAAAACGTTTAAAACCAGTTTGAGTCTCATTTAAAGGGAAATATCAATCCTGAAAAATATGGTGTTGTTGTTATAATCAAAAGGGGCGAAATTTGAATCCCTTTGTGCGAAAATGTATCCCAGATCAAACAGCATCCAGTCCCTGAACTCATATCTCACGGCGGGTGCGATGCTGAACAGATCATCATCCCTTTCGCCTGTGACGCCGTTGAAGGTAATGTTGCCTTTATACTCTTCGTTGGTGTATGAGACATTCAATGTGCCGGACCACTTCTCGGCAAAACGCTGAAGCCATGCCGCAGACAGCCCGGTTGACAGATAGGTGGCTGAGGTAATCATGGTTGATTCGTTGAATCTACGGAAACCGTTTACCTGCAACGCCCTTTTCGGAGTAAAGTTGTGCTGGGCCTGGATCTCATAGGAGAAGCCATCCTGGTCATCCATGCCTTCCTTGTCAAAGTCCTTCTTAATATAACCGGCTTTTACCCTGCCCTTGGTCTTTGCGGTAATTGCCCATTCAAGGCCGGTATAGTACCTGTTCTCAACACTGTCCGAATCTGAATTGGTATCAAAACTGATGTCGGCGAACTCATACTCCACAAAGACGGATGTCTTTGGTTTTATCCTGTAGAAAACATAGGCTGAAAAGGAATTGTCATTCCTGTTCCTGTAATCGTTGACACTATCATCATATTCAAGGTCATAATTTGAATAATCAACCCTGAATCTGATTTTTTCCGAAGGGTCATAGGCCATGATGAAATTGAGCAGGTTGTCCTGGTATTCGTCAAGACGCTCGGAAATACCGTTATCATTCACTTCACTTCTTCTATTGAACTGATCAACAACGTCAATGGAGAGTCCCATATTGAAGTTATATTGAAAAAGTCCTTCTGCCTTGTGATTGACGGTATTATGATCGGATTCATCAGCATAAAGGACAAACTCGGGTGCATAAAGGAAATAGCCCTGGGCACGTCGTGTGGTATCGGGTTTGATACGGCTCAGGTTGAGGCCGCCCGGAGAGGTGTTTGTTGTTCCGATATCCAGAAGCTTCTCTCTGTTTGCCGGCAATGCAAGCCACAATCCAGGGCTGATGGTTGTGATAAAGTCCTCTTTTTCATTTGTGTTTGTATTGTAGAGGTTATCTGTGTAGGTCTCCTCAAACAATAAAAAAGGATGAATAAAACCGCCCTTTTTACCGAAAATGTCAGCCCCAATCCCCTCTTGTCCGGATGGAAGTTCGATCTCTTCCTGTCCGATGGGTGCATTTGATGCTGCCGGATCGGCTAGATCGGCAGCGCTTACCGTTGTGGATCCGCATAAAAAAAGTAACACGACAAAAATCCGAATCGATGCTCGCATAATCATGACAGCTCCTTAGTCGTTTGAGTGCAAGAACAATAGCTTAAAAAGTGGTGGAGGTCGCAAAATTTCTATTTTTATTTGCATCGGTGGAAATGGTTTTCAAAGGGACTACAGGTGCCGTATAGGCCAACCCCTCTTCAGGAGGGGTATTTATACGACCTTCCTCTCCACCGAGGCATTGGGATTGTGTGATTTCATCTTGCTGAAACAGAGGGGCACCCGAAGACGAAAGAGAATCTACGGCGGCTTTGGCTGTAATCGCTTTCATTATTCCGGCCTCGGTTGCGCACATGCAGAGCTGGTCAAGCTGAACATTGCCCTCGGATGAATAAATTGCCTTTAAAACAGCGTATGGATTATATTCAAGGTCGATTGCGATCTTCATACATTCACAGGCCGACGCCTCCTTCTCCATGGCTTTTGAAACAGCCTCTTTTAGAACCATCTCCTCGGGAGGGGTGTAGGCAAGTCCCTCTTTTAGGGCCTGCCCCTGGGGGGGCGGATTTGCTTTCCCATCTACCAGGGCAGCGGTATAAGCGATCTGCCAAGCCTCTTTGGCAGCAGGTTCAGCAGCAAAGAGATTGGTGGTTAAACCGGTAAGTATAGCGAGTGTTGCTACGACAGATAATATGTTTTTCATCATTACCCTCCAATCCTATTGAAAATAGTTGAGTTCTGTTTAATCCCGGAAAAGAAATTGAATCCAGATTTTTATTAGCATGTTTTTTGTGCAATATCAATGCCGAACAATCATACAGTGTTCATTTTATAAAATTCTAATTATAAGTATTGATTGGCTTGTTTGCGAAAAAGAGCGGCATATTCTTTATCCAACGCCATGAGCTCATCATGGTTCCCCTGCTCTGCAATTTTTCCATCCTTTAACAGACAAATCCTGTCAGCCCTCTTAACCGTTGAAAATCGGTGACTGATAATGAGGGCGGCTTTATCCCTCACAAGATCTTTAAACCTGTTAAACACCTCATACTCACTCTTTACGTCAAGGGAGCTTGCCGGTTCATCCAGTATCACAAGATCTGCATCCCTGAAAAAGGCACGGGCCAGTGCCGTCATTTGCCACTGCCCTACGCTCAGTTCCTCTCCGCCCTTGAACATTCTGCCTAGGGGCGTATCAAATCCCGAATGAAGGGAGTCAATATACGCCTTTATTCCAGCCTTTTGTGCGGCCGTCTTGATCCTGTCCGGATCGGGGTTGCTATCAATGTCCCCCAGCCGGATATTATCCCGTACCGTCAGGTTGTAACGGATATAATCCTGGAAAACAACACTGATCCTTTTTCTGTATTTTTTAGGGCTGAAGTGTTTGATATCGGTTCCATCCAGAAAAACAGTTCCCCTGTCCGGATCGTAAAGCCGGCATAAAAGTTTCACAAGGGTACTTTTCCCCGAACCATTTTCTCCTACAAGTGCCACAACTTCGCCGGGTTTTATGTAAAAGTTTACACACTTTATCACATTTTTTTCACAGTTTTGATACTTAAATGTAACACCGGTCATTTCAAATCCAGACTGTATTGTTTCAGGAACACAGTTTGAACTTTCAGACTCTTCTATTGTTGGCTCAACATCGAGAAACTCATAAAAATTCAGTAAAAAAAGATTATCCTCGTACAGCCCGGCAACGCCTTCCAAAAAAGATCTCAGATACAGGAGCCCCTTTTGAAACGCCTGGAAGTACATGACCATGTCCCCCAGTGTGATCGTTCCCTGGACCGTCCGTGATGCGATGTAAACGAACGACCCGAACACTGCAATGGTGGTACTTGACTGGGCCACAAGGTCTCCAAAGGCACGCTTCTTTTCAAAGCTGAGTTTTTCGCGCCTTAACACGGCTCTAAGGGTCTTGAACTGCTTTATAAAATGATCCCCAAGTCCGAAAAGCCTGAACTCCCGGGCATGGGCATCTCCGGTCAACATCCAGTTCAGATAATGGATTCTCCTTTCATCCTCCGTTCTTTTTTTCTGCCAGGAATAGATTTGATCCGAGTATTGAAACCGCATCAAAACCCCGGGAATCGCAGCCGCAAGCATCACAAGGGAGAGAACCGGGTTGAACAGAACCAGCAACCACATGACGGCGATAAGCGACGCACCGCTCTGTCCGGTCAAGATCAATCCGTTCACGATGCTTGTGGGTCTGTAGGGTCCTTCTTGCTGGGCCCTGTGCAGAGTGTCCCTGTATTTTGGGGATTCATAGTAAGCCAGGTCCACAGATGTCGATTTTTCATGGAGCACGGAGAACACATGGTCTGTCACCGTCAGTGACTGGGCCTTTTTGACATACTCGGAAAAGAAGCTGCACAAGGCCGCGAAAAGCCCTACCCCGCCGGCAAAAGCAATATACCATACAACCTTGGAAAACCCTTCACCCGTAACGAATTCAATACTTAAACTGCTGCCGGGCATGGCCTCTGAAACAGAATCAATGATCAATTTTAAAAGATAGAGGGACAATAGCGGCAGCGCGCCCTGGACAACCACAAGAACGGCAGACGCAACGGTCCATCCCGGGCCTGCCTGCCATACAAAGCCCAGGGCCCTGTCAATGCGAAGGGCGTTCTTAAGTTTGGTTTTTAAAGGGTTGGGATTCATTCAATTTGAAGCCTGGGGCTAAAAAAAAGACAGGGAGCGCTGTTATCTCAGCTCCCTGCCCTAAATGCCACACAGACTATACCTTAAATATTCAGGTATTAAATATCTTTTTTCTTCTGGCCGTAGTGAGGCCGGCCAATCCAAGCCCCATCAAAAGGAAGGTTGCAGGTAGGGGCACGGGTTTTATAATATTCTGTAAATTTGGATTTGTAAATTCGACAATTTCCAAACCACTTCCCTGGTAATTCGAATTATTAAGAGCATTAATGTAATTATTATAATAACCTTCAGTATGAGAAGTACCAGGAGATCCATAATCCATAATCTCTGAAACAGTCTTTCCTGAATATAGTGTATCCCATATTGCGATCTGCAATGCGCCATTTTGATAGTTGTTATTGGTATCAGACCAGAACTCGTTGATCAACCATGCAGCGTTGTATAGTTCGGTTTGGCCGTAGGATGAGCTTGAGTAGCTTGTAAGGCTTTTTGTATTCGCCTCTCCGAGGGTTGCCCATTGGCCTAGTTCGATACAGAATCCAGATGAGCTAAATAGCCTTTGTTTTCCATTGTCGTAATCGCTTTGTGACTCATAAAAAGTCAAGTCTATCAAGCCGGCTTCATGCCACTTACCATCAGCATCGTCGCTAAAATGCACCTGGGAAGACCAGTTGTCCCAGTTTACGGTTGGAATGACCCAGTATGCGGCACCAGCCTGCCCAATAGGGAGAATTACTGCCAGTAAAAGTACCAATAAAACTTTTTTCATATTTCACCTCATGAATCCATGTAAAATGAACTCTTTAAAATTAGGCATTTACTTGAGTTTTGAATCCGGAGGAGTTTCCTGAATTCGCCGTGATTTCGGCCTGCTGAATTCCAGTATGTTCTCTTTGATACCGCCCGTCGATATCACAGTTAGACGAGGTTTTTCCCATTTTCTTTCATTTTTCATATCAAATCCCCTTTGGAATTAAACACCATATTTTTAGTTGTTCGTTTAAATAAACAAATTAGATTCAGCAAGTTAACAATGCAAAAAACATGCCACGTTTTTACATAAACGATCGATTCTGACGAATCAATGGCTTCAACAGAATGCTCAAAATCACAGTAAATCGAATCAAGGACAACAAAGTAACTATCTTTTTAAATCTGGGAACCAATAAACGATTAGGAAGCCCCAACCTTTGATTAATCTCAGCAACATATCCAAGGATATCATCCTTGGACTGAGTCCCATCACTGTGTAAACAGCTATCTCCCTTTGCAATAAATTGATTGGCAGACAATTTGATTATCCTGTGTACGATGAGATTCCTGGTATTGGAATCTAAATAGGCAACAATGTCACCGATTTCTGGTTTGTTCTCAATATATGGAGAAATTTTTATACCATCTCCATCTTTGATAAACGGGAACATACTGTTGCCTGTTGCCTTGAACTTTAAATTTTTTCTTTTATCAACAAATTCACTGACAAGGGTTCCCATATTTATGCTCGAAAATTCAATTTTATCGATCTGTCTGACCCTAGGGCCAATGTCCAGGGACCTATGCTTCAACAATCAACTCTTTTTTCAATAATTGTTCTAGGACTTCAACAACATCATCCTTAATCTGGTCATAGGGTGTGGCAAACTCTTCAGAAAGAGCCGTTATCACATGCTCGAGATCATTTTTCCCATCAAGCTGTTTCCACACAGCCAACCCAGTGCTGTTTAACGAGTACATCTCCGCATCAAGGTTGCCCACATCTGCGATCATTGGGACGATGACAAGTTCACCTTCAATCTCTTTTGCAATAACATTCCCAGAAACACAATAACATCTTTTTGTATCGATTTTCATGCTCATAGTATGATTCAATCAGTTGTCCTCTTTAAACAGGTTCTTATTTCCTTGAAATAATTTTTCTATCATGTCGCATATTTCGCCGGACAAATCAAATTTTAAAATATAACACCTCACAGTCCGTCCAAGATGTTCTATGACTGTAAGGGTTTTCTCCCAGTCTTCTGGGGTAAGAAACGGTTTTACCATGGACTGAACAAGTTTTCTGGCAATCTGCTTTTTATCATCCATAAGGATTGCCCTGTTTGTTTTTGATTGTTCAAGAAAAAAAATTGCTTTCAATGGCACGGAAATGGATGACGTATCAGGCACCGTGCCATGACACCAATTGCCATACAGCCCAAAACCGGACTGTAATTTTCTTACGAACATTCTATCATCACAGAGGATGTCAAACCCACGTTTCTTTAACATTCGGGATAAGGTACTCTTACCTGCACCTGAATCTCCGGCAAGCAGGATACCATTTCCGTTCACATCAAAACCGTTTGAATGAATTATCAACCCGTTTCTATCGCAGAGAAGCTTTGCAAAAAGAATCTGGTCGGTGTTAAAAAGAGTTACCCCATTGAACCTGCTGTTTTTATAGGCTTCTTCACTGATCTCATCGGTATATATATCCAGTGCCGTGTAACTCAGATTAAAAATTCCCATTACAGAATGGGGGGGATCTTCCGGTAAAACAGGATGATATTTAAATTTCCATGCTTTGTCGGTTTTGAAAACCTGCCATTGAGATTTATTATAGATTTCGTGTTCACATCTTTCTTCTATGGAATCGGGCAAGTAAAAATGATGGTTTATCATCACATTGTCGTCTCCAGGTCCATCAACTGCAAACTGCTTGAACTTGGGATGAAAGGTGTTCTCGGTTATTGAATAATCAGACCGTACCTCAATCGTTATTCCGGCAACTCTATAAAATTTTGAATTCATCTCTTCCTATCGCTGAATACTTGAATGCTTTTTGCCAAGAAAAGTCCAACCAAACCGCCTGTGCTGTCAATTACAAAATCACCCGGCAGAGGCGTTCGACCGTCAATATAAAATTGAATAAATTCCGTGGCACCGGCAAAAAACATGAGATTGAGCATAACATAAGCCCCGGAGCCAGAGGGCATAATAGATGACAAGATAAGACCAAACCCTATAAATAATACCAAATGGGCGATCTTTGAAATATCCCACGGTATTAAATTATGAAATATTTGTTCAATATTTTGCACGGTATCAATTGATTCTGACGAGTAAGCGTACACCTGTTCTTTAAAATCTTGAGAAATCTGTTTTTTAATCCGACCCGGCATTGATGTACCAAACAGAATCAAAGCAAAGGAGAGAACAAACAGGATCCTGGGAAAATTCTTTTTGCCGGAACCGATACACGAACCAAAAATATGAACAAGATAGATACCCCATGCAGATAATATCATTTTCTGTGCCCAACCATACCATGGTGTCTGGCGCACAGGAGTGAGACTCAAGTCCTTGATCTCAATGGCGCCTGTGCAATGGGCTAATTGTGCCGCAACCCTCAGCTCCCTTGTGTCTGGCGCAATGACAAAGGAACTGTTGTAACGCTCCCAGTTGCTTGTGCCGGAAAAAAGAGCGACGGTGTGGGGCCGTTTCCATTGGGTTGTTGTGCCATCATGCTGCGTCATGATCATGCGAGCTTTGTTCCAAACCTTATTGCCGGGAACGACATCTTTGCAACGAATCAACGCCTTTACCCTTACAGCGAAAACCTGTTCCAACCCTTTAACAGGTTGCCATACCAATATGTTCCGGTTCGATTCAGAAGATGCAATATGCAGCACTCCGTCATCCAGATTCACCTGGCACCCCGCTCCCTTTTCCACCTTCCAATATGCAGAGCCCTGTTCAAAATCAGCGTCTTTAAGCATTTCTGGACCGCAATCCTGGTAACGATCAAAAAAAAGCGCCGAAAATACCGTAACAAAACCCAGAATTAGAAAAACAATAATTTTTGTCTTGTATGAAAACACGCAATCCAAATCAATGCCCTGCCCTATCGGCCGGAACCCATAAGTACAGCCTTTGCTGTGAGCACCAAAAGCTTAACATCGTTAAAAAGGGACCAGGTGTCAATATATTTAAGATCCATCTTCATCCAGTCGTCAAAACTCAAATCATTTCTCCGGGGGGAGATCTGCCAGATACAGGTAAGGCCCGGCTTCATGGAGAGTCGCCGTCGCTGCCAGATTGAATATTCACCCACCTCAGAAGGAATGGGGGGTCTCGGGCCCACAAGGCTCATTTCTCCCCTTAGGACGTTAATCAACTGGGGCAACTCGTCAAGACTGGTTTTGCGCAGTAAAACACCCACCCAGGTAATGATTCGCGGGTCATTTTTAATCTTAAATACCGGCCCATCCGCCTCATTCATTTCCATGAGTTCTTTTTGAAGCTCATCGGCGTTATCCACCATTGTCCTGAATTTATAGACCATGAATTTGCGACCGTTGAGTCCAAGCCTTTCCTGTTTGTAAAGAACAGGGCCTTTGGAGATCAGCTTGATTGCTGCAGAAATCACGATTAACAGCGGAAGAGAGAGCACCAGAAAAAAGAAACCGGCGCCGTAATCCATGAGGGTCTTAATAAACAGTTTCCCCTCATTTTGTGGCGTTGTCTGAAGCGCCATGGTCGAGACGCCAAGAAAATCTTCAAATTGGATATGGGCAATGCCCGGTTGATACATGAGATAGTGGATCTGCCAGTCCGGAATGATTCTCACCTTTACGCCCATGCTCTCAGCCATTGAAAGGTACCTGTCCGCATACACGATCAATCTTAGGGGTATTGCAAAAACAAGTTCATCTACAACATTATCAATCAGATATTGTTCCAGTTCCCCCATGGATCCGATAACCTTGTGACCGTTGACAACCGTGTTGCCAACCATATCAGCAGTCAGATCGAAACAACCCAGGATTTTATACCCTGTCCCTCTGTGGTTTTCAACGGATCGGATCAAATCAATGGCCCGCTCACGGCTTCCAATGACCAGAACATTCCTGGTGTTGACTCCCCTTGCCCTCAATCTTCTCAAGAGCATGAAAACCATGAATTTGGAGAGGGTCAGCAAAAAGATGTTGAGCGCCAGAAAAATGCCCATTAAAAGCCGGCTGATGTCCTGGAGATGAATGACATACAGCCCAATATTCAAAAGCACCAACCCCAAAAATACGGATTTGATAATTATGGATAAAAATTCCCAGAAAGTGGATATCCGGTAGGATATATACATTCCCGTCCATTGAAATGAGATGTACCAGGTAATGATTATCATCAGGAGGACAACGTAATAATTGGGTTCGATGGAAAGATGGCCCCACGCTCCCGGTAGATTCCTTTTGATATAATAGGCTGCTATGAACGATGAAGCAGTTATCGCAATATCCAGAACCTTCTGTACCTCTGTGGTTATTGTTCCATGTTCCCTAAGCATTTTTTCCCCTGAGCCCGTCCTTTATTAATCTGTACGGCCGCAAAATATAATAAAGAAACAACAAAGAATCCGGCAGGGGATACTTGATCCATTCCCGAACAGTTGGACGAAACAAAAGCCTGAAGAAATAGTGAACCATGTCAAATAGATTATCCCGTACAAGGAAATGTGTTGGCGAAAATCTCCAGCTTAAACTTTCAGTATAAGCCGTTTTTTCTTTTAAAATATTTTGAAGAATACGCTTTGACAGTTTATTAATTCTAAGGTCATTCTTCATACTGGCTTCAATTTCACCGGGTAAAACAATATCAAACAAATGTTTAGCAAGTAGAAGCCCTAGATAAATCATTCTTCTGCATTTGAATCTGCTGGCTCTTCGTATTATACCATCCCAGTCCTTGATCCTGTTGGATTTCACTATTTCTGCAACCGAACAGACCATCTCCAATTTATCCCAACAGTGACTTGTTCCGTGAATACATAATTGAATCAGCATGTCTTCACAGGAAAGAGAGAGGATATTAATGTCAACGAGTTTCGCATTTTCAAGAGATCCTGGTAAATCTTCAAGATATAACGGGTATAGTGAATACCGACCTGTCATCTCCCAGTGAAGATCAATTACAATTGAACCGGATCTGCTTATTAAAGTGAAAAAATTTTCCTTTGCAAGATATTTAATTAACTGGTTGTCTGGAATAATAATATCTGTCGTGAACCCATTTTGAAAAAGTAGATTTCGCGCGTTAACGGCATCCTCCCTTTTTACAAGAATATCAAGATCTGAAAAAGATCTAAGACCAGGATCTTTATACAATATTTGAGCTTGAACAGGTCCTTTGAACGGTACAACAGTAATATTATTTTTCTTTAGCAGATTCACTAATTTAATAAGGCTTGCACTTAAGGAGAGATTTCTGGCGCTGTTTTGAAAATAATACCTTTGTAAGAGGATAAAAAAATTTTTAGGTACAAGTTCTTTGCAAGTATTTTTCAAATGATAATATAAAAAATTGATCAATCCGTGTTCAATCGCAAGATCAAGAATGGGCTGCCAATCAACCGCATCTTTAACAAGTTTTTCGAGCCTTTTAATTTGAGAAGTCTCAAGTTTTGTACTTGCGCAACAGAGAATGATTTCAAGTCTTTTATTTTTCGAGTGTGTTTTCATAGATATTGACAATTTGTTTTGCAATTTTCTCCCAATTATATTTTTCTTCTATCTGGAGTCTAAAATTCATTTTTTCATTTTTCGAAATAGTACCGGCAAGATGATGTTCCATTTTATCTTTCAAATCATTCATATCACCGCACTTAAAAAATCGATTTTTTGGAAGATCAACTTCAAGATTTGCCGGAATGTCAGACACCAGAACAGACAGTCCGTAACTCATGGCTTCAAGCAAGGAAATGGGCAAACCTTCATGGTAGGATGGCATAACAAAGAGCTTCGCATGTGAAAAAAGCTGCCCTAAAGGTTCTCCTAATATATATCCTGTTCTGATTATATTCTCATCTTTATCAATCATCTTTTTAAGTTTTTTACTATATGCGGTTTCATGATCTGCATCGCCAGCAATAACGAGCTTACATTTAGTTTCTATAGATTGGTAACTCTTGATAAGAAGGTCAAGACCTTTTTCAGGTACAAATCTGGAGACAGCAATAATATAGTTCCCAGACTTCACACCAATTTTGGTAAGGAAATCAGTTTGTTTTGAAAGTTTTGGCAGAGGAACACCATTAAAAATGATGTGAGATTTTGTATTACATCGTATTTTAATAATATTTTGAATAACAGTTGAGATCACAATCACATTATCTGCGAATTTACTTCCAAAATATTCACCAAACTGTAACACTGTTTTTGCAATTTTTCCCCATTTCTGTCTGTCATAATCAGGGCCATGGGTGGTAAAAACGACTTTCAATCCAAGTATCTTTGCAAAAGGAACCATAACCCCGGGGCCAACAGCGTGGATATGTATAATATCAAAATCCAGTTTTTTTGCTTTAATAACCGCCAGAAAGGTATGAGTAATTGCTTCAAAACTCTTTTTTCGGGGAGCATAAATGTGAACGAGGCTAACATCTTTCCATCTATCATGTTTTTTTGCTACATAAGGCTTGCGTGTAGCAACATGGACGTCATGCCCCATATTGGCTATCAAGGGATAAAGCTCCTGGCAGTGTTTTTCAACTCCACCTGGGATGTCTGGAATTCCACGTGTTCCTGTAATAAATATTTTCATTATATTCTTTTGACATCCTTGCATGGAATTCTTAAATCTCCTTGCTTGATATCCTGCCCGACATCAAAATATGGTGGAGAAGTGTCAATTTTCATTTTTAACAAACTTTTAATCTTATTTTTCAAAATCCAAGGAAATATACTTTTTAGATATTTATGCATTACTGGTGATGCTGTTCCGACCATCCAGCAATTTTTTGGGCAAGTCCTTACTTTTGTTCTTATTCTGTCGGCAGCTTCACTTAACCAAATTTTTTCAAATGACGAAAATTCATTAATGTTACCAAAACTTTCTTTCCAGTATTTTTCCTCAAGCCCATTACAAGGATATACTTCCCCATAGGGATCTATAAAAAAATTTATCGATCCCGCTTCACAGGGCAACATTCGTTTTCCGCCTCTAACATAATTAATAAGGCCTATATTGAAGAGAGCTCTAAACCATGATTTAGGATTCATCTCTTTCATTTGAAGACTTGCAAGATTCTGAAAGTTACTACAAACTTCATCAATGTTGATAATATGATTATCATCTTTATGAAAATAGTATGAATTGTGAAAAGCAGCTGTTGCAAATTCCATTTTCATTGATTTGCCAAGTACATATAACCAAAGCATATCTTCAGAGTTATGATTGGAAACCGTGATCCCAAAGCCAATATCTTTAACACCTTGTTTCTTGAGCCCCAAGAGGGTTTTTAGTCCCCTGTCAAATCCACCTTTACGCCCTCTTAATTCGTCATTTTTCAAGGAAAGTCCTTCGATACTGATACGGAAGCCAATTTTGGGGAATTTTTTCGCAAGGTCGATGATTCTTTTATTATGATATCCCGATGTAGAAATAACAATTCGCTCTGTTTTTTTTGATACCACGGAGATGATATCTTCAAGATCATCTCTTAAAAAAGGCTCACCTCCAGTAATATTTATAAATTTAAACTGTGGTAAGAATTCTAAATCTTTTGCAGATATTTCCTTTTCTTTTTGAGTTGGATTTTTCCAAATATTGCACATCTGACAACGCATCTGACATCTATACGTCACTATGAGTGATAAATCCGTTGGCATCATTTTATTTTTTTGATGTGTAGTAATTTTCGATGACATTCTTATAGATTCCTATAAGGCGTTGATAAACAATAGTTGCCTGGAACTTTTTCTCGATAAGCTTTCTCGCATTTTGTCCAAGTTTATTAGCCAATTCTTTGTCGTTTATTAATTTAAGCATTTTCTTCTTCAAATCATTGGTATCCCCCGGAATGAAAGTTAGACCGGTCTCATTATCAATAACTAATTCAGGGATGCCGCCAATTCTTGAGCCAACAACAGGTCGTCCCATGGCAAACGACTCTATTATCGTTCTCCCAAATGTTTCAGAACATTCAGAAGGTAATACTACAAAAAGGGAATTTTTGATTTTTTCTCTTAATTTTTTTTGCGAGATATGCCCTAAAAAGGTGATTCGGTTGCCTTTTGTTTTGCATTTCACAATTGAAATAAGCTTATTTTTTTCAGGGCCATCACCAATAAATTCAAAGTCAATATCTAAATCTAATATTGCATCCACCAGTGTATAGAGACCTTTTTCATGCGATAACCTGCCGAAATAAAGTGCTTTGTTTGAATTAACGTTATAATTTGGTATACATTTGTCTAAATCAAGAAAATTAGGTAAAATTTTCATTTTGCCTTCAAATCCCATATGAACAAACATATCATACATAAATTTGCTCGTTGGCAAAAAGCAACTTATTTGAGAGTCTATTTTTAAACAAGTGTTAAATAAATGCGATTGAAAAAATACAAGGGCACTCATAACAAATGATTTTTTTTGACATCTGTTTATAACGGCATTTATATAATTGCCTTTCCGACATGCATTGCAGGTTTGTCCTTTAAGGCTTAAAGAATAACTCGGACATACTAGTTTAAAATCACGTAAACTCCAAACCATAGGAATTTTAGCTCTTTTTATTTCCCATACAACAGCTGGAGACAATTTATTGTGTATGTTGTTGAGATGTACAATGTCAGGTTTTTCTTTACTAATAACGTGCCTTATAGTCTTGACTGCACTGGCACAGTAGAATATCCTGCTTCCTTCTTGAATCTTTTTAATTAAATTAGATCTATTACTTTGTTCTATGTTTGAAATTGTATGTTTTGGATTGTAAATTAACGTATCTTCATTAAAGTCGGTACCAACAAAACAAACCTCATGACCATTTTTTATTAACAAGTCTGCAGTTTGCATCAAAGAAACTTCTGCTCCACCTCTAAGATACATATAATTATTTATGAAAAGTATTTTCATAATAAATTCCTATTCACATTAATAAAGTAGGTGTCTATATATATTTACCTATTCCTGCAGACTCCAAACTCTTTAAATTAGGCTATCTCTAACTTTTTATATAGGTAAAAATATTCGGCCAGAGGCTTAGTCGTCATAAGGCTTACATTTCTTTTAATATCAAGTCAATTTTCTTTAGACAGACATCTAAAGAAAATAGTTTTTCCACTTTTTGTCGTCCATATTTCCCCATATCATTTCTTTTAGTTGTGTTGGAAATCAGTTTATCTAAATAGAGTTCCCATTCTTCATCATTTGAAGCATGGAAACCATTAATATTATGTTCAACAATATTTGCATTAATCCCAACTGGTGAACAAATAACAGCTTTCCCCATAGACATATATTGAATTAATTTAAAACCACATTTACCCTTGCTATAATTATCTTCGTAAAGAGGCATAATACCAATATCAATGGTATCTATAAGGTCTATCTCTTTGTCTAACGTCCACTGTATCCCTTCAATTCTATGATTAATACGGTTATCAATACTATATGCTTGACCGTCACATATGATTTTGAATTGTACAGTGTTATACTTTAGCATTATTTTCTTAATTGACTTTGAGACAAGTTTTAGATGTTTAAGATTCATAGGACTTCCAATCCAACCTAAAACGATATCCGTATTTTTCTGTTGAACTTTATTTTTTAAGTCACTTAGTTTTAAGCACGTCGGAATTTCGTGAACATTAGTATTAAATTGAATCGCATATCTTTTTAAAAAAGGACTCCCAGATATTATATGTTTGGCCTGTCTTAAAAAGACAGGCATATTCTTCTTGTTACGAGGAAACTCAAAAATCGCATCGTCAAAATCAAAGAGGATATTATGGTTATATTTTTGTAATAATCTTTCCAAATATCCAATACCATTTGGGACCAGAGATCTATGAATGAAAATCACATCGTAATTAGAAGAGCGAAGAGAAATAACGACGAATCTTTTCAAAAAAACATGAGAGTAATATAATCCACGGAGTACTTTATAGAACCTCTCCTTAAATTTGTTTTTAGGTCTTTTAAGAAGAATTTTATAAAAAAGGTTGAATAAAAATTCACTACTGGAGGGTGATATGTGAACTATGTACCCTAACTGCTCAAGAGGTTCTTTGTAATTATAAATTCGATGTCTGCTAGAAGCGTCTCTTATTGGATATGATGGAAAACAAAGCACCTTCGTTGGGCAGCTTGACGGCATGGGTTTCTCCTGATATTATTTTTAGAAAAAGGATGTACGAAGTTATCACCATAACGATGATCGGCATAAATCCACCATAAATCCAAATCACATATTGCGGAAGAAGATTCCCGTAAATCAGCAACGTTATCATAGAGCGATTATTGATCATAAGCGCATACACATATTTCAAAGATATTCCAATAAAGATTGAACCGAAAAAAACAGCCACCCACCCCAATTCGCAAAATAATGAACCTGGCAATGTTACAGCCGCTAAACCAACCATTCTTGGATCATTTCCCAGTAGGATTTGAATATATTCTTGACCTAAAATTTGTTTGCCAGGCAACACCGTCAGGAAAGGTGAGGATAGAAGCCATCCATAAAAGTAATCATGCTTAGCTGGGAAAATATGTAGCAATAGGCTTAAATTTTCTATGGGAGATCTCAAAGAAAGTACCAAAGGTGCAATAAATTTTAGGCTTAGAGGGAAATTTAAACGAATGAGGTATGGTAAATACCACTCTTGATAACCTAGTGCAAGCAATCTGGAATATAAAACAAGAATGCACATTCCAGTTAATATAAATAAGGATTGAAGAAGGGTTTTCAATGTGATTTTTTTTTTTATAAGATGCCTATATATAATAACTTGAAACATAATGGGAAATATTACTGCTCGGGAACCGTACAGAGCCCCTAATAAAATCGCAAGAGACACTATACTATAAATTTTTATTTTACCAATATTTTTTTTATTTGAGGTATAATAATCAATTAATAAGATACCTACGCCTACATTGATTAGGGTTCCAAGATAAAACAAATATCCTGCTCCGGAAAAATGTGATTGAAATCTTTTCCCAACGATATCTTCACCCCAGATTGCAGAACCGCGCATTAGAATCAATATCAAAAGCGATAAGCCCCCAACAAGATATAGTGTATAGCCAAGTACTTTTCTATTTTTCAATGTGAAGAAGTTAATAAACTCTGTTGAGGTATTATTATTTGTATTATTTGTATTATTTTTTGGAATCCTTTTGGAATTACCAATGTTTAATCCAATAAACAATCCAAGATATGATAATATTAATACAAAAAAAACAAGCGGATTCATAGCTCCACGATGCCAAATTATCGGGAATGATAACAAAAAAGAAAAAAACAATATATAAAAAGGCAAATAAAATTGCATTGGAGATAAAAGATCAATACCGTCGTCACCACGGTACGTTGAAAAATAGACCACTATCGTAGAAATCATAATAAAAAGATATGCTAAAAAATATTTATTTACAGCAAGGGAAATAGTATTAAAGACAAAAAGCATTCCTAAAATAAAGGAAGCAATAAATACTATTGCGACTGCAAGTAATTTAGTGTTATATAAATTCAAGGATGTCATAAATACGTTTAGTAATCTTTAAGTAAGTGGTTCGTTTGTAGGTTCTAAATAAGCTCGGATAGATTTCTAAATCTGTAAATTCAGAGCTCCTGACATCTGATAATTTGAAATGCAATTTATGCCGCCCGAAATACCAGGCGAAGGTCCGTT
>JAEINR010000137.1 GCA_016342325.1 Desulfobacterium sp. | reverse complement strand
CTCTGCCGGAAGGCCTGTAATTTTGCTGAGAACGGAGAATGTGCGTATCACAGATTTCCGTCACACAACTACCTGAGGCTCAAGCCTGGTGACTGTGCCCTGAACGAGGAGGATGTGGAAATTATGACCAGGGAATACAACCTGGGGAGGAGGAGACCATGAAGAGCCTATGTTTTATCCTGATAGCCTATGCCTACGTAATCGCAGGGGAGAGGCTTGTAGAAAAATTGAAATTTAACTCTGCTGACTCGGTTTATGTCGGAGCGTGGGTTCTGGGGCTCGGGCTTGAAACCTGCACAGCATTGGGGAATTTTTGAAAATGACAAAGAATGATCAAGCCTGGTGGCTCGGCATAGATCCCGGGGGAAGCGGGGCAGCTTGCCTGAAATCCGGTCCAGAGATCAAGATTTCAGACTATGTAGGCATCTTGGAAACTTCGGCTCAGATCCGGGAATGGAAAAGCGCGTATCTCATCCAGGGGGCATTTCTGGAACTGGTTCATAGCATGCCGGATGATGGTGTGGCTTCGGCTTTCAAGTTCGGTACAAACTTCGGCTTCTGGCAGGGGACCCTTGCCTCCCTGGAGATCCCGTTCAAGTTTGTCACCCCTCAGGCCTGGCGGAAAGGGCTTTTTGCCGGGGTTCCAGGAAAGACTACGAAGAAAAAATCCTTGTTCGTGGCTCGGCGTATGTTCCCGGATTCTGAATGTTTTTTGAGAGAAAAAGACCATGACCGAGCAGAGGCAATGCTGATGGCGTACCAGGCAGAGAGATATTTTTTCAACAGCAGGAGAAAGAAATGACACAGAAGCAACAGACAGATAGCACAGATACAAAATCACAGACCAACATCGACGTTCTTCAATCCGTTCTCGAGGAGGAGACGGTGGCGGCCAGGGAGGCCGAGACCAAGACCTGCCCTTGCGGCAAGACCTTCACCAGGCCAGAAGGCATAAGTTCAAAATCGTGGGGCAGGATGAAGTATTGCGATAAGCACCGGGCGATGCAACCACATGTTCGGCAAAAGGACATTGAGCGAATCCTGGCAGGGAAAGGCAAGGCAGGGAACGCATCGACCATAACGCCAGCAGCTTCTCCAGCCCCTGACCCTGACCCGGTACCCGACCCGGCCCAGGAGGGGATCACCTGGAAGCGTTGCGCCTACAAGGAGTGCGGAGAGATTTTTTACAGGCGGGAAGGTATGCCCGAAGGCGCATGGAGCACCAAGAAATTCCATTGCGAGGCTTGCCGGCGGAAATTCGGTTATGCCAGGGACCGGGAAAAAAAACGGGAACAGGCAGAAAAACAGAGTGCCGGCCTTGTGGGCTATTCTCCTGAAAAGGCCCAGGCCGTGGCCGATGAGAAATGGGAAGATTTGGCACAGGTTCTCTCGGTATTCGTTGATGACGTTAAAACTCTGGATACCCTGAAAGCAACATGCACAAAGATCGGTGCTGATTGCTACAAGCAGTGTGCCCAGGACATGGGAGTGGAGGTCTGAATATATGATCGAGAACGGAATCACCATTGCTTTGCTGGTATTGCTGATGGTCTCAGCCTGGAGAGATGGGGCGCGGCAAGGGAGTGAGCCGTTCTCTTATCCCACCGGTTGGGTTTGCTTTGGACTGATGGCTTGGGTTTGTTGGTTGGGGGTGTGAGAAAAACTATGTCAAAGATTAAAAAACGCAGGAAATTGGAGCAAATGAGAGCGATTTTGAAAAACATGGGTCCTTCTTGGGGTCTAATTACATACGGGTCGGCAAGGCGCGAATTTTCTCTATTTACAAGTTCGAAATAACCCGGTTCCGGTTCCGGTTCAACAAGGTAGGAGAGTATGGCCACACAGCAAGAAATAGGAGAGCACTTAGATTTAACATCACGTAGAATCCGAGCTCTTGTCAAAGAAGGCGTTTTGCCATCCAGCAAAGGGCGAGGTGGATATGAACTTGATTCTTGCCGATTAGCTTATATTCGCTACTTGCGGGGAATCTCAAATGGTCAGGTGATAGACACAGACCCAGATGGAGAACCGCGAGAAGATGATTATTCCCGGCTTTTAGAAAAAGAGAAATACCGGGAAAAAAAGCGACAAAACGATATCGAGGAAAAGAAGGTGGCCCCGGTGGATGTCTTGACTCGGGCTCTTGAGAAAGCGGCGACTATCGTTGTTCCGATCCTTGAAAGTCTACCCCTGCTTATGAAAAGACACTGGCCAGAGATTACGGGAGATCAAATTCAGATGGTGAAAAAAGCGATTGCCGAAGGCCGGAATGCAATCTCCGACATGGAGATTGATCTTGACGATTGAAGTCATTAAAGCTGCGAAGAAAGGTGTACAATCTTTTCGAGTTCAAGTTCCTTTGCTCGGGGCTGCTTGGGCTGATAATAATTTTTATCTTTCCCCTGAATCTTCCGGTACGGAAGGACGTTGGAAATCCTACCCGTATCAAATCGGGATACTTAACTGGATGACATCCGACGACATCGAGGAGGTTAATTTTCAAAAATCCCGCCGAGTGGGATATACCAAGTGTCTTCTTGCAGCCACAGCCTCCTCTATCGTCCAAAAGAATCGGAACATCGCTATCTGGCAACCCACAGACGGAGACGCCAAGGACTTTGTCACGGATGAAGTTGATACCATGCTTCGAGACGTGCCTCTTCTGGGTGAAAAACTAAAATGTCCAGTTGGAATGAAATCCAAATTCAGCACTCTCGACAAGAAAGTTTTCCATGGTGCCATCCTGGATATCAAAGGCGGCAAGTCTGCCCGGAATTATCGCAGGATGACCAAAGACACAGCGATCTATGATGAAACAGATGGTTTTGACCGGGATATCGACAACGAGGGATCCTGTTTTGAACTTGGTGATGGACGTCTTGACCAGGCCCCTTTCCCTAAATCTATCAGGGGAAGCACCCCAAAAACCAAAAGAGCTAGCCTGATAGAGGCGGCCGTTGAAAATTCGGATATGATTTTTTATCGGTTTGTCATGTGTCCCCATTGTAGAAAATTACAGCGCCTGGAGTTCTCCCAATTGAAATGGGATGAAGACCGACCAGAAACAGTCCGGTATCTTTGCCGGCACAATCAATGTGAGATTCAATATCGAGATTACCCGGCGATGGATGTGGCCGGTCGGTGGCAAACTCTGGATGGGTATTACTACAGCGATCATGATGATCGGTTTTATGGTCCCGATGACAACCTCATTGACAAGCCCCGCAGAATCGGTGCTCGGATCTGGGCCGGTTACAGTTATTTGCGGCCCTGGTCTTATGTTGTTGACAAGTGGATCTCCGCTAATCGGGATGCAAAGACCGGAAATATTATTGCTTTAAAAGCCGTAATCAACACCCTTCTTGGGGAGACCTTCGAGGAGCAGGGGGAAACCGTTAATCATACGTCCCTGAGCCAGAGGGGAGAGGTTTATTTGGCTGATGGCTTTGTTCCCAACGAGGTTCTGGTGGTTACGGTCGGGGCCGATGTCCAGGGCGGGGTAAATTCCAGGATAGAAATGGAGTTTGTTGGCCATGGCATAGAGCATGAAACGTGGTCCCTTGGTTATGTCGTGATTCCCGGGGACGCCGAGCGGCCGGAAGTCTGGGACCATGCAGATGAGGAGCTCTCCCGCCGGTTCATCCGGGAAGATGGGGTGTCCCTTGGCGTCTCTTGTGCTTTTATTGACTCCGGGTATTTGGCTCATGAGGTCTACAAATTCACTGGCCCTCGCCGCCGTCGGAATATTTTTGCCACAAAAGGGGTCAACACAGGCACTATTTGCAACAAGGGGACGTGGCAGGGAGAAAAAAAGAGGCGTGCCATTCTCCACACCGTCAATGTTGATGTTGCAAAGGAAATTGTTTTCCGCCGGCTACAGATCGAAGAGCCTGGACCCGGGTTTTGTCATTTCCCGGATCATTACACGGACAGGCATTATCAACAGCTTACAAACGAAGAGAAGCGCGAGAAACGCAAATCAGGAGTGCTTGTCGGGTATGAGTGGATAAAAAAAGGCCCAAATGAACAATTGGACTGTCGAGGTTATGCCCTCGGGGCTTTTGTGCGTCTCAATCCTAACATGGGAAAGCTAAAGCTCCGACTCGAAAGGCAGGCCGCCGGATTATCAGCGCAACAAGACCAAAAAAAGAAACAAACCGCAATAAAAAGTAAATGGATGGGTTCATGAGTACTGCAACAAAAGAAAGGACAGGCCTCCTTATGGGAAAAAAAGAAATTCAGGCATTTCTAAACGACATGCCAAATCACACATTGATGAAACTCATGGCCGATGGTTTGCCGGTCCGGATCCTTGAGGGCGGTCGGTGGATCGCACACAAAGAGAATATTGAGGCTTTTCTGAGGGATTATACGTTTCGATAAGCCCTTCAGGAAAAACCTGTCAAGCTTTTTAACTATACGTTTTGGGGTTGTTTTGGTTGCGAACAGGCCACGTTTTGAACTGATTGGCCTTTTTTGTAAAAAAGCCGTGTTAAAATTTCCTTAATTAAAAACGAGCAGTAATTTTTTAAGGGAAAACACGGTTTTTATGGCGTATACCTCAGCAGATTTAGACAAAATACAGAAGGCAATTGTTGATCTGGGTGCAGGAGATCGGATTGTTAAAGTTGATTTTTCTGATGGGCATTCTGTTCAATACTCAGAAGCAACTAAAAAAGATTTATTTGAAATAGAATCGAAGCTTTTAAAGGCCTTAAACACCACACCTCGTCGATATATCAAGACCGTTTCAAGGAAAGGGCTCTGATGGGCCGCATCCTGGATAAGACCGGCCGCCCTTACGCCACCACCGGTCCGACCTTTGAGGGAGCCAGTCAGGCCCCGCGCATGTCGAATTTCCTCGCGCCTACAATTGGCCCGAACACGGCAATCGGCAATTCCCTTACCTCCCTTCGGGGGCGGTCTCGGCAAGCAATCCGGAATAACCCTCTCGCCAAATCCGGCCAGGAAACCCACACCTCCAACATGGTTGGCAAGGGGATCACCCCTCGATTCAATTTTCCCGGGGCCCCGGAGGGAACGAAAGAGCAGGTCCAGGAGTTGTGGCTCGATTCTGTAGCTGAATTCGATTGGGACGAGAACGCCAATTTCTACGGCATGCAGGCTATCGTTGCCAACGCCCTGTTTTCAGACGGGGAGTGCCTGGGGCTTTCCCGGCCCCGCAACCGATATGCTGACCTTGCCGTGCCCTTGCAGGTTCAACTTATGGAAGCCGACCACCTTGACGTGGCATATTCCACCACCTTGCCGGACGGCCACAAGATCCGCATGAGCATTGAGTACAACAAAGCAGGCAAGCGGGCCGCCTACCACTTATTCAAGGATCATCCCGGGGAAATGTTCATGAATGGCGACATGGGCCGGATCCGTGTTCCCGTGAAGAATATCTTTCACATTTTCGATGTGACCCGCCCGGGCCAGCAACGGGGCCTCCCGGCGCTGACTTCCACTTTGGTGAAGCTCCACGAGATCGACCAGTGTGTGGATGCTGAACTTGTCCGCCGGAAAACGACCGCCCTGTTTGGCGGGTTCATCACACTTGAAGATGAGGGCGATGAAGTGGATTTCATGGGGGAGACTACAGGCGATGTTCAGGGCCTTGAACCTGGGACTTTCTCGATTCTTGGTCCGGGGCAGAAGGTTGTTTTTTCTGAACCCAAAGACGTGGGAGGATCCTATGTCGCCTGGATGAGACAGCAACTCATGGACGTGGCCCGAGGTATGGGGATCACATATGACCAGCTCACCGGAGATCTATCTGAAGTCAATTATTCCTCCATCCGTGCCGGACTTCTGGAGTTCCGCCGGGCGCTCACCATGAAGATGCACAAGACCCTGATTTATCAGTTCTGCCGGCCAGTGATTCAGCGGTGGCTCGACACGGCCGTGATCACCGGCAAACTCAACATTCCCGATTATTTGCAAAACAAGCGCCGGTATTACAGGGGTATCAGTTGGCAGTCCGACCCATGGCAATGGATCGACCCCTATAAAGACATGCTGGCTGAGGTTTTGGAGATCCGGGGAGGCCTCAAGAATTACACCCAGGCCTTGGCCGCCCGTGGTCAGGATATCGAATCGTTCTTTGCCGAGCGCGACGGGGAACTCAAGCTGATTGATTTTCATAATTTCGTTTTTGACACGGACCCGCGCAAGACCACATCGAAAGGTATGTATCAGGTCATGGGTGAAGAAAAAGAGGAAGGAGAAAAGAAAAATGACTGATCTTTTGGGGAGCCCGTTCTTGATGGTTGAGGGAGATTTTAACGACCTGGCCAACCTGACGCCGGAGGCCCTGGAGGCAAAGCGGGCGCAACGGCTTGAACGGGCATGGACTGTTAAAAAACGGGACAATGTGGCGATCATGGCTATCCATGGTGCCATCTCTCGGTATGACTCTTTTCTGAACTGGATCCGTGGCGGCACCGCCCTGGAGGATCTTGCACTCGATTTGAAAACTGCCCTTGATAGCCCAGAAGTCAAGGCCATCATCCTAGACGTTGACTCCCCCGGGGGCGAGGCAGCAGGCATCAACGAATTTGCTGAAATGATCCAGGCCGCAAAAAAGCCCGTGGTCGCCTATGTAGGCAATCAGGCGGCATCGGCAGCCTTGTGGATTGCATCGGCAGCGGATGAGGTGATGGTCAACCAAACTGCGGAGCTTGGCTCCCTTGGCGTGGTCTTTGGGTATCGTCCTGATGAAAGTAAAATAGTGGAGATCGTTTCCACTGCCAGTCCCAAAAAACGCCTTGATCCCGGGTCCAAAGAAGGCAAGGCAGAGATCCAGGGCAGGGCCGACGACCTGGCTGACATCTTCATTGCCCAGGTCGCCAAGTACCGCAAGACCACTGTCGACAAAGTAAAAAGCGATTTCGGCCAAGGTGGAATGATGATCGCTTCGAAAGCCATCAAAGCCGGAATGGCTGACAGATATGGAAGCCTGGAGGGTTTAATCGCCGAACTCCAGGCCAAAAACACAACGATTTATGGAGGAACCCAGATGGGTTTTAAGACTGATTTACGAGCACTCGTTTCCGGTGTCCCTGATTCTGAAATAGAAACAGGCATGGCCGCCCTTGGGTTTGTCCCGAAAGCTACCGGCCCCACTCCTGACATGGAGAAAATTAAAACCGAGGCTATGGCCGCCGGGAAAGCTGAAGCAGCCAAGGAAGTTAAGGCTGCCGAGACCGCCCGGGTTACCGCCGTCATGGAAAAGGCCGAGCTTGCAGGCGTGACCAGCGCCAAGTTTACGGCGGAACTCCTCGGCATGACCGCAGAAGAGGCCGGACAGAAGATCATTGACGCTCAGGCGGATGAGTCCTTGAAAAGTGCGGTCTTTTCAACCGTCAACCCCATGAGCACCGGCGGCCCCAACGCCCTTGTTGCTG
Source organism: Desulfobacterium sp. (assembly GCA_016342325.1). GTDB lineage: Bacteria > Desulfobacterota > Desulfobacteria > Desulfobacterales > Desulfobacteraceae > Desulforapulum. The sequence goes on along the minus strand of JAEINR010000137.1, from coordinate 5,280 downwards.
ATGCAAAAAAAAGAGCTGGAGGTAAATAATGGCAGCTTTTGCAGAGCCCAACAATCTCGGCGATGTCCTGATCTGGGAAGAGGAGCGCGGGTATTCCAGAGAAAAAATCACCATCGTGTCCGGTACGACTCTCGTTCCCGGGCAGGTGATCGGAAAAGTCACCGCAAGCGGCAAGTACGCGGCCTTTGATCAGGATCTTGATACCGGCGTTGAAACCCCGGTAGGGATCGCTATTGCCAACTATGACGCCACCGGAGGCGATATCCAGGGTGTCATGATTGTCAGAGACGCCATCACAACCACGGGCGGCATCGTATGGCCGGATGATATCACCACTGAAGAGAAAACAACAGCGACCGCGACTCTTGCCGGTCTCGGAATTATCACAAGGGAGGAATCCTAATGCTGAACCCCTGGGCAAATGACGCCTTTTCCATGGCGTCCCTGACCGATGCCATCAACATCCTGCCGAACAACTACGGTAAGATTGAAAAACTGAACCTCATGCCCATTAAGGGTGTGACAACCAGAACTATAATGATTGAGGAGAAGAACGGTGTCCTCAATCTCATCACTTCAAAACCCCCCGGATCCCCCGGAGACCAGAACAAGACCGGTAAAAGGAAGCTCCGTTCTTTCGTGGTCCCTCATCTCCCTCTGGATGACACTCTGCTGCCCGACGAATATGAAGGGATCCGGGCCTTTGGTGCAGAGAACGAGCTTGCGCCCTACACGGCCGTCATGAACGACAAACTTCAGACCATGAAAAACAAGCACGCTATCACCCTGGAGCACTTGAGAATGGGTGCCCTTAAAGGGGTGATCCTCGATGGCGATGGTTCGGAGCTGTACAACCTCTATACCGAGTTCGGCATCACAGCTAAGACCATCTCTTTTGCTCTTGGCACTGCAACCACCAAAGTGCGCACTAAGTGTCTTGCCGTCTCCAGACACATTGAAGACAACCTTATGGGTGAAGTTTCCACAGGCACACGTGTTCTTTGTTCGGAAGCCTTTTTTGATGCGCTTATTGATCACCCGTTGGTAACAAAAGCGTTTGAAGGTTACCAGGAGGCTTGTGAAAAATTAGGAGGGGACCCCAGGAAGGGATTCAAATTCGGCGGCCTCGTTTTTGAAGAGTATTCCGGCAAGGCTCCTGACGCAGAAGGCACAATCCGGAAGTTTATTGCCGACGGCGAGGCTCATGCCTATCCGACCGGGACCATGGAGACGTTCAGGACCTACGTTTCCCCCGCTGATTTCGTGGAAACTGCCAACACCATTGGAATGCCGTTCTACGCAAAACAGGAACCGAGGAAGTTCAACCGAGGGATTGACCTCCACAGCCAGTCAAACCCGTTGCCCCTGTGTAAGCGTCCCGGGACTCTCGTCAAGTTGACCATGTAGGAGTCGCCATGAGCGCAAAATCACTCATAGACCGGAAGCCGATCACCTTCACCTCCACACCGGAGGAGTTGGTGATCCCTGTCGGCACCAACAAGATCAGGATCCACAAGCTGTCCGATGATGCCTCGATCACGGTGGAAATCAACGAGCAGACCGGGACCCCGGAGGACGACGCAGAGCTCTACCAGCTGGATAACACGGTCTACACGGCTTTCCAGTTTCCGTATTACGAGGAGATGGAAAGGATCTTCATCTCCTCCCCAGCAGGCTCGACCTGTGAAGTGGAGTTCCGCAGCCGATGACTGATGCTCTTCTTATAAAAGCAGCGCGAGACATCATGGTAAAGCGTGGTCTTTCTGCTGTTTACAAACCGGTGGACGACCTCCCTATACCTGGTTGCTTGGTGCGAGTAGATCACGACGCCCTTCTCCAGCCCGGCGGGGCCGATTTCGAAATCTCCGAAGTCGGAACCACCATCGAGGCGCTTTTCTCCGAGGTCGGCACCCCTAAACGGGGCAGCGCGTTTGAAGTCGATGGGGAAGTTTACCGGGTCGAGCGCGTGCAGGACAATAACCGGATCTTTGTCAAGGTGGTGGTTAATGAAGATTGAAATGTCCAAGGGTGATATTGCCGAGGTTGAGAGCTTGCTCGCCGACGTCAAGAATGGCTCCAAAAGGGCGCTGACCAATGCCCTGAATAAGACTTTAAAAACGGTTCAGACCCGGGCTGCTAAGGCTGTTGGAGCTGATCTCGCCTTGACTGCCAAGCGGATCAAGCAGGACTTTGCCATCAAGAAGGCGAGATTCTCCGATATCACCGGTTCTTTTGTTTCCAAAGGTAAGCCCATCGGCCTCATGCAGTACGCCGCCAAGCAGACCAAAAAAGGCGTGTCTTTTAAAGTTAAGAGGGCTGGAAGACGGAAGACAGTAAGGCACGCATTCATCGCCCCAGCAAAGAATGGAGGGGGCTTGCACGTATGGTGGCGTGGAAAGATATGGAAACGTCCGGTCAATCCAAAACTAAAATATGGGGCCCTGCCGAGAAAATACCGGTTCCCGGTAAGCTCAAGCAAGAAAACGCGAGGTGTTCAAAGGCTGACCGGTCCCAGGATTGAGGATATCCTAGGCGAAAGCACTATGTGGGAGGGGATATGCGTAGATGCGGCGGGTAAGTATGTCGAAAATTTAGGTGGACAAATCGAGGACATCCTGAGGAGGCACCGTGGCTGATACAATCCGGGAACAAATAATAAAAAACGCTGTCACCAGGGCCGGAACGATTCGAACCGCCGCCGGCTTCAACACCGACATCGGCGTCAATGCGGTCCGGGATCTCAAGACCCTGGACGAGGGAACCGCCCTGGTCGTTGAAGTGATCTCCATGCCCGAGGAATCGACCAAGGCGAAGTTCGGCAAGATGGATAACAAAATGCCGATTGCTCTGAAAGCAGCGGTGAAACTCAGCACAACTCAGAACATCCATGAAATCAGCGAGGCGATCTATGGAGACCTGGTCAAGTCAATGACCGACCCGGCAGCCCCTTTTTCTGCCCTGATCGATTCAATCACCCATACCGGTGGCGGCGGTGTCGAAACCCCCAAGAACGAGGAGCGGTTCGCCAGCGCCATTGCCACTTTTGACGTCAAATATAAAACCATTTTAGGCAACCCCTACGCACAATAGGAGCAAACAATGTCCGATAATGCAGCAGTCTACCGCGAAGCCAGCCAGGACCAGGTGGCGATGGTCGCCCTGACCGATGACGGCGACCATACAAAATTCAACTCAGCCGATGACCTGTGGAGTGGCCGAGCAGGTTACGCCCCGAACGTCAAATCCAACGGTGTGGCCACCGGTGGCATGATCACCCCCGGGGTAGTCAACGATACCGTTTCTGTGGCTGCCATGACGTGTTATCTTGCTGGCAACCTGACCACTGTTGCCGCCAATGCCGCCCTTGCCGTTGTTCGGCCCGAGACCAGCGATTACCAGATTCTTTCCATCACGGTAACAAATGCCGGTGAGCTGGCCGTGGTTGAAGGCTCAGAACACACAGCCTTTTCAGATATTCGTGACGCCGCCGGCGGCCCCCCGCTGATCCCGGTTGACTCCATCGAGATCGGGTGGGTTAAATACTCCGCTCAGACTGCCGCATTGGTCCTGGCATCCGAGATCAAGCAGGTGATCGGCACGTCCAAGGAAACCTACAATTATCCCGGCTGGACCGAGCGCAGAATGGCCGTGGAGAACGGTGCCCTTGATTATGCCGGGGTTGATTTTGACTCTGTCTTGCCCACAATCCATGTCGGTGGTGTAACCAAGGCTGTTTTTGCCGAATACTACACCCCCGAGTTTGCCATCATCCCGGAAACATCCGATTTCAAGCCGCCCGAGACAACCCATAGTACCAGCTCCAAGCAGATTTACGGTAAAACCAAGGGCTCCGCAAGTTCTACTCTCGGACAGGGATCTTTCACGGCGTACCTGGAGGACGGCATTTCTGATTCCCTGATCACACAGAAAAATGAGAACCTGTTTTTCAAGTTCAAGCAGAACAAGTTGAACAGCTCATTCATCCTTTGCCAGGGCAAGCTCGGTATTTCCCGTGAGTTCCCCGCTGACGATGGTGTTTCAGCTTCCTGCACGATTTCGGCTGAAGTGGCCGCCGTAGAAGTAACCGCATAACCATGGGGGCCTCGGCCCCTTGAAAAGGAATGATATGGGATTTGATTTAAAGAAATACAAGAAAACTAAATTTGAGCACGCCACAGCAGATGTCCCGCTCCCTCCCGTGTTTGCTGATTTTTTCGGCGAGGGAGAAGCCCCGGTCTGGAAAGTCCGTGGGCTCACCGGGCAGGAGATCGGCCGGGTCCAGGTGGCAGCAGCAAAGAACCTCAATCTCTCAGCGATGGCCGATGCCATGGCAAGCGGGAAAGGTAAAGAGAAGGTCAAGGCATTCAAAGAAATGCTCGGGGTGGACGAGGAGAAAACCCCCCAGGCCCTGGCCGAAGCGTTTGAAAAAATAGTCATCGGTAGCGTGGAGCCAAAGGTCGATCTTGAGAACGTGATCCTTCTCTGCACCCGTTCCCCCACGGCGTTCTACAACATCCACGCAAGAATCAAAGAACTGACCGACGGGGGCATGGTGCCGGGAAAATCAAAAGGCTCTACTCCGACCCAGGGGTAAGGGCCAGTCTAACCCTTTGCGACCGGCATGGGTGGGTGTTCCGGGAACAAAGACCGGATCTTTTCCCGTATGATTTTGAGACGGATGGCGAACGGGAATTATGGTATCTCTTTTTAAAGGATAAAGAAAAGCGGCATGGGTGATCTTGAAAAGCAAGTAAGAATCCTGTTTCAGGGCGATGATATCGGCATCTCCAAAACCATCAATAAGATGTCAAGAGACATCCATGGTTTCGGAGACGGTCTTGAGGATATCGGGGAGCCGTTTGCAAGTGCCGCAGAAAAAGTGGCAATACTTAGCGCTGCCATTGCCGGAATAGCCATCGCTGGGCTGAACGCCTCGGCTGATATTGAAGCGGAATCCGAAAAAATGCAGGCATCCCTTGGTCTCCCAGCAGAAGAGGCCGAGCGGTTTGAAGAGATCGCTAAGAAGGTTTATTCAAGCGGGTTTGGTGAAGACCTCAGTTCTGCCTTCGATGCTGCTACGACGGCCCAAAAACGGTTTGGAGACGAGACTGACGAAAGTCTGCAAGGCATTATCGAGAAATCAATGACCATGCAAAAGGTCTTTGATGTTGACTATGCCGAAACCATGGCCGGGGTGTCCACTCTGATGAGCAACTTCGGCATGTCCTCTGAGGAGGCCTTTGGTTTTGTCACGAAGGGCTTGCAGGATGGCCTGAATGG
>JAEINR010000136.1 GCA_016342325.1 Desulfobacterium sp. | reverse complement strand
ATGAAGTACTTGTTCGTTTGGAGCCGATAGAACAACCGAAACGGCGGCAGGCTCAAGAACAATTTTGTAGAAAACTTACTGAACTTGGAGCTTATCTACCGACCGGAAAAAAATTGAGAATTGAAGTCGGTTGTTCTCCAATTTAGCAGGGGAATGTCCAAAAAAACATGCTCAAAAACAAATTTTTTCCGAGGTCTGGACAAACACCTTGCAGAGGCCCGTCTCCGGAAAACGGACACGGGTCTTGCCTCGGATCATCTGCCCGTTTTCATGGAGATCCGGTTTCCCTAAATAATGGATTCTATTGACATGACACTGGGAAAGGATTATTTTCACCGCCATTGAAAAACATAACCTGGACAGGCCAGAACCAAAAAGGTTTTCTGATTTTCTTGCCAAAATTGCACGAAAATTAGAGCTAAGAAGCTAAAACGGAGAAGCGCATGGGGTATAAAGGCCGGGATGTTGAAGTCAGCATACTGGAACAGGGGCTTTGCATTGTTGTGGCCTGTGATTCCTGCGGCGGCATTGGTGAAAAGGAGCTGGACCTTTTAAAGGTACCGCACAGGCTCGTGGGACAATTGACGGCCCGGGTGGCCCTTATGGAGATACTCTGCACTGGGGCGCTTCCCAGGATCATGACCGTGGCAATATCAGCGGAGCCCGACCCCACTGGCAGACGGATTCTTAACGGGGTGCGGGCAGAACTTGAAATGGCCGGTTATAAAGACCTTTCCCTGGCCATCAGCACGGAAAAAAACTTTGTCCCCTCCCAGACCGGCCTGGGCATAGGCCTGACCGGTACCTGCCGGGTTGAGGATTTGAGAATTGCGGTGTCCAGGCCCGGGGACCGGGTCTACTGTCTGGGAACGCCCCGGGTGGGAGAAGAGGTGGCAAATGCCCCGGCGTCCAGCATCATTGGGACAGGCCACATCCGGGCGCTTCTTTCCCAGCCCGGAATCCACGACATTGTTCCCATCGGATCACGGGGCATCATGGCCGAAGCCTGTCAACTGGCCCGCCATACCGGTTCCCAGTTTATCCCTGATCCGGTTACGGAGCCGGACCTCAGTCAATCTGCCGGCCCCTCCACCTGTGCCCTGTTTACCTGTGCGCCGGAGGTCTTGCCCGAAATCCAGGGTGACCTGCCGCTGACCCGGGTGGGAATCCTGGGCGCTCTTGAACCTGACAACGGTCATATCGGCCAGCCACACAACAAATGAGAATTAAGGACAATCACATGTCAACCACACCTGACCGGGACGGCGACCTGAACACCCATACCCTGCCTGTTAAACGCATCGCCTATATGGCGGTTTTCATTGCCCTGAGTGCCGTTGGAGCCATGGTCAAGATACCCAGTCCCGTGGGGACCATCGGACTGGACTCGGCACCGGGATATTTTTGTGGCCTGGCCTTCGGCTATATGGAGGGGGTCTGCGTCATTTTCATGGGGCATCTCATCACCGCAGGGGTTATGGGGTTTCCCATGGGAATTCCCCTTCATTTATTCATCGCTTTGCAACTGGCTGTCTGGGTAACGGCCTTTGCCTGGGTGACCCGCCGCTTTGGCTCTATTCCGGGTGCCGTCATCGCCATTCTTCTGAACGGGGTTGTCTCTGCCTTTACCATGGTCTTGGTCGGTGGCATGGGAGCGGTTCTGGGCACCATGCCCTTTTTGATCGCAGGATCCCTGGTCAATGTCGCCATTGCCGTTATTTCACACCGGGTGGTTCATGCCGGAAAATTGGTCTAAAAACGGACAGTCAATGGGCAAGGCCCTGGACCTTTCCCAGGTTTCTTTTAAATACAAGGGAACAGATACATTTGCCCTGGTTGATGTTTCATGGTCCCTGGCCCCGGGGGAATGCGCAGTGATCATGGGGCCGTCCGCCTCGGGTAAAACCACCCTTTGCCGATGCCTGAACGGGCTTATTCCCCAGGCATTGGAAGGCACCCTTACCGGCGACATTGTGGTGGCAGGAAAGGATGTTTCTTTTTTCAGAACCCAGACCCTGGCAAAGGATGTGGGCTTTGTCATGCAGGACCCAGAGGCCCAGATTGTGGGAAGAACCGTATTTGAGGATCTGGCATTCGGTCCCAGGAACCTTCTGGTTCCTGCCCGGGAGATTGCGCAAAAAATTCCGGAAGTCCTTTCCTTGGTCGGCCTGGCCGGGTATGAAAATCGTTCTGCCGCAGACTTGTCAGGGGGTGAAAAACAGCGCCTGGCCATTGCCGGGATCCTGGCCATGGAACCCTCAATTCTGATCCTTGACGAACCGGCATCGGAACTGGACCCTGCCGGGCGGGCGGATCTCTACTTTCATCTGGATCGCCTGCGGCAATTAAAGAAATTAACCCTGGTCATTGTGGAGCAGAAAATAGAGGGCATCCAGGCCATGGTGGACCGGGTTCTGGTTCTGGAAAAGGGCCGGGTCATAAGCCAGGGCCGGCCAGAAGATCTGAAACATCTCTGGGCACAGCCCGGCATCCGGCCAGGGATTCCCAATCGACATACGGATTCCCCCCCCCGGGATACACCGGCATGCCTTGAGGTCAACCACCTTGACTTTGGTTACACCCCGGAGACCTTGGTTCTGAAAGATATCAACCTTTCTGTTTTTCCATGGGATTTCACGGCCTTGATGGGGCACAACGGGGCGGGAAAAACCACGTTGGTCAAGCACCTGAACGGGCTTATCCCCTGCGGTGCTGGCACCATCCTGTTTGAAGGCAAAGATATAAACAGATTTAAGATCAAAGCGCTTGCCAGGTCCGTGGGATTCATTTTCCAGAACCCTGACCACCAGATTTTTGAAACTTCCGTGGAAAAGGAGATTGCCTTTGGCCTGGCCAACATGGGCTGTTCTAAGGACGAAATTGCCCGGACCGTCGATGAAACACTTGAAAAAACAGGTCTTGAATCTTTCCGCAGCCGTCATCCTTTTACCCTGGGAAAGGGGATGCGGCAGATGATTGCCGTGGCCGCCATTGTGGCCTTAAATCCCCGGGTCCTGGTGGTGGATGAGCCAACAACAGGCCTGGATGCCGCCGGCAGCAGCCTGATCATGGATCTCATCCAGGGACTTCATGCCAATGGCACTGCCATTCTCCTCATCACCCACGACCTTTCCCTGGCCGCCCGATATGCCAGTCGCCTGGTGGTCATGGGCCAGGGGGAAATTCTGCTGGATGATCATATGGAAAAAGGGCTGGGGAAAACCGATGTGTTACAGCGGGCAGGACTGCTCCCGGACAGTTCTGACTTCTCCCCGGCCAAAGCAGGTGCTTTACATGATTGATAATGGGGGGCTGGATATCCGGAGCAAATCCGCCCTGTTTATCCAGTTCATGGCCTGGATCATCCTGTTCGACCACCCGGCCTGCCATGGGGCCCTGGGTCTTATGATCATGGGGGGAGGCCTCCATATGGGACTTTCCCTGAAGCAGATGTTTTCCAAGCTGATTCCCCTGACCCCCCTGTTTATCATGATCATGGTGTTTACCGGGTTTAACAGCGGTGCCGGCTTTATCCATCCGGAGAACCAGGCCCCCCTTATCACCCTGTGGCCGGGTGGGGTACTGACCCGGGGCGGGCTGATGCTGGGCGCCACGTTTATGCTCCGGCTGGTGAACATGGTTGTGTTGACCCAGATCCTTCTTGCCTCCACCCCTTTGGACGAGTTCATCAACCTGTTCGTCAAGCTGAGACTGTCTCCTGCCCTATCTTTTTTGATCACCACAGCCATCCGGTTTGTACCGGCCCTGGATCAAAAAAGGACCCTGATCATCACGGCCCAGCGGGCCCGGGGCGTTGACCTGGATGAAGGCAACTGGTTCAGGCAGTTCAAAAACCGGGTGACCATCATGATTCCCTTGATGGTCAATGCCATTGTCATCGCCGACCAGCTGTCCATGGCCTTGATGAACCGCGGGTTTGGATACCGGAAAACCTGGACACCCATGACCCGGCTTCGATTTCGCACAGTGGACTATTTTATCCTGGTTTTCAGCCTGGTTAGCCTGGTTTCAGCCCTTGTCATCCGGTACCAGGGACCTATTGGGAATCTCCTGAGCATTTAGGATCCCAAGCTGCATGCAGGGTGCTCTCGGGCAGTTTCCGGATCCTGTACGGGACTTTCTCTCAATTCCTGAAGGGCATGGTATCCTTTTTGGCATGTCCTTTGGGTATGAAGACAAAACCGCTAAAGTAAACACCACCCGTACGGAAAGGGTACCTCTGGAAGACTCGGTGACGTTTTTGTCCTAGCAGTGATTGTTGAATCACAGCGCATCAAAGCGTTTGACAATTAGCTGTTAATCGGTTTCAGCATGATTCGTAATCATACTGAAACCGGCCGTTGGTGTATCTTAATTCTGGGATTATGGTAAGTTTATTATTAACTTACTTTCACCACAACACTGACAGGAGTAAAACCATGAAATGGCTGGAGGATGCACGCCGCGGGGTGCCGCCATCGAGGGCTCGATGGCGGATCGTGTTGCACGAGGTGATTTTCGAGGCTGACACATCGGCGGGGAAAGGATTCGACGTATTGCTCATTGCCAGTATTCTGGCGAGCGTTGTGGTGGTTATGCTTGACAGTATCGGTGCCGTGCGGTCACATTACAGCAGCCTTCTCTATGGGATCGAGTGGTTTTTTACGATCATCTTCACTGCCGAATACCTTTTGCGACTGACGTGTGTCGGCCGACCGTTTAAATACGCGGTCAGTTTTTATGGGATAGTCGATTTACTGGCGATCATCCCGACCTATCTCAGTCTGTTCCTGCCGGGAAGCCAGTACCTGCTGGTCATCCGCATCCTGCGCATTCTGCGTATCTTTCGTATCCTGAAGTTGGTCGCCTATCTTGGGGAGGCACGACTCCTCATGAAGGCGTTGCGGATGAGTGGCCGCAAAATTGCCGTCTTTCTCTACACGGTACTGACCCTGGTGGTCATCTTTGGCTCGCTGATGTATGTTATCGAGGGAGGGGCCAATGGCTTCACCAGCATTCCGCGCAGCATCTACTGGGCAATCGTTACTTTGACCACGGTCGGATATGGTGACATTTCACCCCAAACCATCCTTGGTCAGACGCTGGCATCAATGGTGATGATTCTCGGTTACGCCATCATCGCCGTGCCGACGGGTATTGTGACCGTGGAAATGTCACAGGCTTTTAACCGCAAAGTGTCCACCCAGGCCTGTCCGGAGTGCAGTGCTGAAGGTCATGATGTCGATGCCCGCCACTGCAAGTTTTGTGGTGCGGCGTTGTAATGACAAAAGATAACAAAAAAAGACTGCAGATGATATCTGCAATGGAGAGTTCTATGACCAGAGAAGTTGATGTGGCCATTATCGGTGCCGGTACTGCCGGCTTGACCGCCCAGGAGATCGTCGTGCAGAAAACCGACAACTACGTGATCATTGACGATGGTCCCTTGGGCACCACCTGTGCCCGGGTGGGATGCATGCCGTCCAAGGCGCTCATTGCCGTGGCAGACGATTTTCACAAGCGCCTTTTTTTTGACGAATACGGCATCTCAGGGGCAAACGCCCTCCGGCCCGACTATTCCCGGATCATGGCCCGGGTGCGGATGCTCAGGGACGAGTATGCCGGTGGCGTCATCCATGAAATGTCACCCTTCATGGACAAGTTGATCCGAAAGCGTGCCAGGTTTGTCGATCCCAACACCCTGGACCTGGGAGACGAGAGGATCCGAGCCAAGCGCATCATCATCGCCACAGGTTCGAAACCATGGATTCCGGAAAAATGGCTGCCCTACAAGGACGTTATCATTGACACAGACCAGTTTTTTGAACTTGCGGATTTGCCCGGAAAAATGGCGGTCTTTGGCCTGGGCCCCATTGGTATCGAACTGGGCCAGGCCCTGCACCGTCTGGGGGTGGAAATCATTGCTTTCAGCCGACGCAAAACCGCAGGCGGCCTTACTGACCCTGACCTCCAGACCTATGCCTTTGAGCATTTTTCAAAGGAGATGAACATCAAGCTGGGGACGGCCGACATCCGCTGCAGGTCAGGAAACGGAGTTGTTGTCGGATGCGAAAGCGGAGAATGGACGGTTGACCGGATATTACTGGCCACAGGACGCCGCCCCGCGGTTCAGGGGCTTGGCCTGGAGAATCTGGGGGTCGAACTGGATGACCGGGGCCTCCCTCCCTTTGATCCGGGTACCCTTCAGATCAAGGGCCTGCCCGTATTCCTGGCAGGAGATGTCAACGGACAAAAGCCCATCCTTCACGAAGCCGCTGATGACGGCAATATTGCCGGATACAACGCCATGGCCAAAAGCATCTCCTGCTTTAAAAAACGCACCCCGCTGGCCATCACCTTTTCATCCCCGGACATCGCCATCGCAGGGCTCTCTTACAGGGAACTGACAGACCGGGGAATGGCGTTTGTAACGGGCAACGCCTCATGGGAGAAACTCGGACGGGCCAGGATGATCCTGGGGAAGGCTGCGGGCATCGCCCGGGTCTATGCAGATAAAAAAGACGGCAGGCTTTTGGGGGCAGAACTTATGGCACCGGCCGGCGAGCACATGGCCCATCTTTTATCCTGGGCCATAGGCGCCGGCCTGACTGCGGCGGACGCCCTGGCCATGCCCTTTTACCATCCGGTGCCCGAGGAGGCCTTGTGGGATGCCCTTAGCCAGATTTCAAAGCAGACAAACGATCCTCCCCCTGATTCCCCGCTGGAACCCTGCCGGGAATCCGGGGCATAGAAACGCCTGGCCACCACCCGGCGGAGATCAAGGAGTTAGGGGTGTCCAGATGCAGATAGTATTGAACAATGAGGGTGAGGTGGTAAGGATTAACGATTTAAGGTGCTGATGAAATGGATATGATATTTACACACCGAAAAATGATATGCAGCGTTCTCTTCTTTTTTGTACTTTCTTCTTTATCGATCGGTTGTACGTTGATACAGCTTAGAGAAGATGTTAAAAGAGCAAAAACATCCATCGTTTTAGTCGGTACAGTGTCAAGCACGCTTTCTGTAAGCGAAATGCCGGTTGTTGTCGCCGCCTATTCCAAAAAGGACCGCCAGAGAACAATTGTTCATTATACGATGCTGCACGAACCTGGACCTTATGAATTAATGGTTCCCGTGGGGATTCATAATATTGTTGCGTTTGGCGATAATAACAAAAACTTGATTTATGAGAAAGGAGAACCCGCAGGACAGATTCTCACTGCGGAAAAAGTCTCTGCACCTGCTGGCGGCGTGGCTGGGAACTTGGATATTGTCCTGTCGGAACAACGTCATACCAAAATAGACTTCCCGGTTGGGTTCCGGATCCAGCCCAAAGCACACAAGAAATTTCACAGCACTTCCCCGGGCGCAATAGCAAAAATGGATGATTTTTTGTTCTCGGATGAATATGCGGTAAAAGGATTTTGGGGCGGTTTGGAATTTTTTAAGGAAATTGGCGGCAATGTTTATTTTCTTGAAGCATATGATCCGGCAAAAATCCCGATCCTTTTTGTTCATGGCGCTGCAGGGTCTCCACAAAATTGGCGGGCTTTTTTTAAAAGTATAGACCGCGACAAATATCAGCCATGGATTTATTATTATCCGTCGGGATCACCCCTTGATTCGATGTCCCATTTGCTATTATGGAAAATGCAAAATTTGCAGGTCAAATATAAATTCAACCAACTGTGCATTGCGGCCCACAGCATGGGCGGACTTGTTGTTCGGTCGTTTTTGGTAAATTATGGTCAATTATTCCCCTCAATTAGCTGCTTTATCTCGATTTCAACGCCATGGGGTGGAGAGGCGCTTGCAGAAACGGGTGTGAAATACTCCCCTGGTGTTGTTCCGGCCTGGAGAGATATGCAACCGAAAAGCAAATTTATCAAATCTATTTATGAAAAAAAACTGCCGGCCACAGTGGATCATTACCTGTTCTTTGGGCACAAGGGCAATCGAAATATACTGCGGCCCAATAACGACAAAGTGGTCACGTTGGAGAGTCAGCTTGATCAACGTGCGCAAAAAAATGCCAGAATGATTTATGGCTATAATGAAGACCATGTCAGTATTCTCTCAAGCCAACAGGCCCTGTCTCAATTTAACACCATACTTACCGACAAATATCAAAAAGCAAAGGCGACGGATAAAATATCAGGCAACCGGTTACGCGTCGATTTTACGTTTGATTTTCCAAAAGAGCTGCCCAGGCCCATGCCCGCGCTATATCTTCGACCCGCCGATAAAAAAGGCGGTGAGACCTGGCTCTATATCAGCCCTGACGATACAGGAAGAGAATACGGCCCATTTCCATCAGGGGATTATGAGGTGAGTTTAGTCGCCCCTGCATTCACACCAGAGCCTTTCAGCAGATCCATCCACATTGAACCCGGCGCGGTTCCCAGTGCCACATTTATTCTTAAGCCTGTGGGCTATCTTCGCGGATATGTTGTTAAACATGGACAACGCGATATTCTAGTCGGTGCATCGCCACAACCGGATACTGGAATTGAGATACAATCCATAACATTAAGCAAAGGAGATGTCCATCGCACCCTGATTCCTCTGCAAGAAGACGATAGCGATTCAGAGTATTACCTCTCGGCAACGGATTTCTCGTCCAAAGGAACTTTTTTCTTTTTTGGACTGCCGGGGGGGACATACGATCTGACTCTAATCGCAAAAGGGTATGAAACATATTCCGGGATTTACACCGTGGTACCAGGGCAATATCAAAATACAATAATCATTGAGCTTGAGAAAAAAAACATTGATTCCTCATAATGGCGTCGCTTCAAAAATGATTAATGGACATATATACTTTGCATCACTCAAAAGAGAATTCATACCATTGATCTAAATTACATTTTGTACATTTTGTAACTATTTAAAACAAGTTTTCTACATATTTTCTTGACCCTAAAGTTTATAACTATCGAAAATGAACTCAGCGGGTGGATAAGGAATGAGATATGAAAGCAGGATTTGATTTTGGTTCAAAGAACATCTCATATGTTCTTTTAGATGGCAATAAACTGGTCGTAAAGGGGAGTCTGCCCCATAACGGCGATATCAGCGGTACCTATGACAGCATTCTCCGGCAGATTGAAAAGGGGAGTGATGCCATAGAAAGTCTTGGGATTACCGGCGGGCTTGAACTGGACGGGATAAAGCCCCTTGATCCGGTGATTGCATCGGTTGAGGCCGGGCGTCTGATGAAAGTCCAATGCCGGAACATTCTGTCCATCGGGTGCGAGAGTTTCTACATGATCCGTCTGGACGAGGACTTCAACTATGTGGAGCATTTTGTCAATTCCGATTGTGCCTCGGGAACCGGAAGCTTTATTGATCAGCAGGCAGAGCGGCTGGGATTTAAAACTGAAACCCTGGCGGAAAAGGCCTTTGCCTTTGACGGAACAACGCCCTCCATTGCCACCCGGTGCGCTGTTTTTGCCAAGTCCGATATTATCCATGCCCAGGCCCAGGGATTTTCAAAAGAGGCGATCTCGTCAGGCCTGTGTGAAGGGGTGACCCGCAGTGTCCTTGCCAATACGGTAAAGGGCCGGGAGCTGTCCGGAAGCGTGCTCTTTATCGGGGGCATGAGCCGGAACCGGAAAATTGTGGCTGAGATCAGCCAAACCCTTGGCCGGGAGGTCCTGCTCCATGAAGAAGGGCTTTATTTTAATGCCATTGGTGCTGCTGCCCTTGGAGAATTACCCTGGGCGAAAAGCCGGGGACTTGCGACCATTATCCGAAAAAAAAAAGAGGTCCGGCAAGCCCTTGGGATAAATCTATCCCATTATCCTGATTTTAGTGAAGACCGGTGTTATGAGGTCGACGGAATTGAAATCACCCTGTACGCCCTTCCTGAAACAGCTGCCTGTGATGTCTATATCGGGATCGATGTGGGCTCGACCAGTACCAAGGCGGTGGTGACGGATACGGCAGGGACGATTCTTGCCGGTCTTTATGGGCGGACCAAGGGAGATCCCGTCCATGCCGTGACAGGGCTTTTGGCCCAGGTCAAGGCGGTGTTTTCAGGAAAGACGCTTAACATTAAAGGGGTTGCCACCACAGGTTCGGGCAGGGAACTGATCAAGGAGATCGTGGGGGCGGATATGGCCATAAATGAGATCACCGCCCATGCCCAGGGCGCCACATTCCTTGACCCCCAGGTGGATACCATTATCGAAATCGGCGGTCAGGATTCGAAATTTACCCTTCTTAAAAACGGGGTGGTGACCAATGCCGTAATGAACTATGTCTGTGCCGCAGGAACCGGTTCTTTCATTGAAGAACAGGCCAGGCGTCTTGATATGAGCTTAGATGAAATATCCCGTGTGGTTGAAGGAGAAACCGCCCCATTTACATCGGATCGGTGTACCGTATACATGGAGCGGGATCTCAACATATTTCTCTCGGAAGGGTGGCGCAGGGAACAGATCATTGCAGCGGTTCTCTACAGCGTCAGGGACAATTACCTGTCCAAGGTCGTTGGAAAAAGCGTGCCTGGCAACAAAATCTACTTCCAGGGAGCCACGGCCAGGAACAAGGCCCTGGTGGCCGTGTTTGAAAATGAGCTGAAACAGCCGGTGTTTGTCTCAAAGTACTGCCATCTGACCGGAGCCCTGGGGTGTGCCGTTGCACTGAAGGCGGTGAAGCATCAGGAATCCGGCTTTACAGGAATAGATTTTTCCTGTGGGGTGTCTTCTGAAATCTGCACCCTCTGCCCCAACCAGTGTGACCTCAGGATTTACACCGTGGGAGATACGACAACGGCCTGGGGATTGAAGTGCGGCCGGGATTACCATGACAAAAAGGTGGGCAAACAGGATAAGGGATCACATTTTGAGAAAAAATTTACAGATCTGTTTGAAATCCCCCCGGTGGTGAGGGAAGGCGCTGCCACCATCGGTATTCCGGAAGCCCTGTTTATGAAAGAGTATACCTCTTTGTTTAAGGATTTTTTCCAGCAATTGGGCCTGAATGTGGTGGTTGAAAAAAGTACGGCGAAAAAACTCACCAAAGGGATGAACATGATTAATGCGGATTTCTGTGCGCCCCTGGCCTTAGCCCACGGCCTGGTGGAATCCCTGTCCCGGAAAGGCGTCGATTATATCTTCCTGCCGACCCTGATCAATGAGCAGGGGTATGTGAACCGGCTTGACCGGGAAGAGCTGTTTCAGGAAAAAGGCACAGACAGCTATTTTTGCTATTATTCGTCCTATGCCGCAACCATCATAGACAATCTGGCGGGTCAGGATTTTGAAGACAAACTGCTGATGCCCAAGATCCGGTTCAACAACACCCCGGTGGAAACGGTTGCCGAGGGGCTGGCGGATGATCTGAAAAATGTGCTGGACATCCCACCTGAAAAAATAAAAGACGCCTTTGTCCGTGCCCGAAAGGCCTTTATGGAGAAAAAACGTCTTTGGGTAAAAGAGGGAGAGACCCTTATGAAAGGGCAGGGGGAGAAAATCAAACTTTTGCTTCTGGGACGGCCCTATGCCCTGTTTGACAAGCGGATAAACCTTGGGATTCCCGCCAGGCTTGAACAGATGGGGTTTGATCTGATGAACCAGACCATGCTTGATCTTGATGCAGGATCCGGGGAAGAGCGCCCGGATCACCTGGACAATATGCACTGGTACTATGGCCAGCAGATTCTGCTGGCAGCTGAAGCCGTCAGGGAAAACCCTGATATCTACCCGGTGTTTCTCACCTGCTTCAGGTGCAGTCCGGACGCTTACCTGATCAACTATTTCAGAGATTTCATGGAGAAAATCGACAAGCCCTACCTCATCCTCCAGCTGGATGAACACAGCTCTGATGTGGGCTATATGACACGGATCGAAGCCGCGGTGGATACCTTTATCAATGATTTTCATACCCGGAAAACCCAAACCGCTCCGATTCCCGTCATCCGCCGCCACTATGCGCCGGACACCCTGCAGCCGGGGGATACCGTTCTGATTCCCATGACGGACAGAAAAATTAACCATCTCCAAAAAGCCCTGTTCCAAGTATCGGGATTTGACGCCCATGTGGTCCCCCTGGACCGGGAAATGCTGAACCGGGGGTACCGCTATGCCACCGGCGGTGAATGCCTGCCCAATGTGGCCATTGCAGGGTCGCTTATTGCCACCCTTGAAAAAGAAAAGATCGACCCTGAAAAGGCCGTGCTCTATCTGCCCAACCTCTGCCTGTCCTGCAACCTTAACCAGTATGGGAACCTGGTCAAGCTGGCATGTGAAAAAGCTGGCATGGGCCATGTCCGGGTGATGAATTACAACGGGCTTAACCCCCTGCCGGGTCTCCCGGCGCGATCCAATGCCCTGCTTATTTCCGTGACCATTTTAAGTTCCATTCTCAATAAACTCAGATATCGGTTCCAGCCCTATGAAACAGAGCCGGGCGCCACCCAAAAAGCCGTGGACAAGGCAGAGGAGATCATCCGGTGGCATGTGCTCAACAAGAAATCCCTTTTCAATGGGGCCAACCAGATCCGGGAACTCTTTGACGCACTCCCCCTTCCTGAACAGAGAAAACCAAGGATCGGCATCCTTGGGGACCTGTATGCCAAGTACAATGATGTGCTGAATGATGCCATTTGTGACTATGCTGAAAGCCTGGGCGGAGAAATCCTGATTCCCTCATACAATGAACTGGTTCTCCATACCATGCATGC
>JAEINR010000135.1 GCA_016342325.1 Desulfobacterium sp. | reverse complement strand
AATTTCCTGGAGTTCACTTACTCCTTTCCCGATGCTTCGGATTTATCTTGACGCAATATAATTTTATGGGCGTCCCCCCAATTCCCCCAGGGTATATCCGATATCAAATATTTCATGGCAGGACGGACAGATAAATAACCATTTCACCTTTTCTTTGTCTTGTTTCAGCATGGTGTGAAATCCGTCCTTGAATCCGCATATTGGGCAGACCCTGAACTCATCCTCAAATATGACTGAATTGATTTTATCACCCATGTTCATCGCCTCCGGCTAAAATTCGTATTAAAAGATCAGATGCTGCTACCGAACTGTTCCATCATTTTCTGCTGAACTCCCATGGTGACCTTCTCCCTGTCGTGGCCTTTCAGGAGTCTCTCCCCCAGAAGTTTTCCCGCATCCACGGCCGCCTGCATCACATCGGGCTGTCTTGCGACATCGGGAATCATGTCATCGGTCATTTTGAACCCTTCCCCATAAAGCATGGTAGGAATACCCACCTTGCAGGTCTCCCCATGGCCGCAGGTAAAACAGGAGGCAGCGCCCTGGCCGGACACCTTTGCAACGGTTTCAATAAAGTTGTACATCATAAATCCCTCAATGGCATCGGCCGGGAACTGGCCCGTGGTTCCGCCCACCCCCACTGAAACAGCGAGCTTTCCCCAAAGCAAATCTCCCTCCTGGTGCCGAAACTGAAACATGCGCTCCAGGAAGGCGTGGGTGACGGCATTGAGGGTGGAGTAGTAATTCGGAGCACCGATAACATAGGCGTCTGCTTTTACAATGATGTCGCGCATATCTGCAAGATCATCCTTAACCTTGCAGATATTGTCCTTGACACACCCAAGGCAGGCGATACACCCCCCGATATTCTTTTTCCTCAGGGATATGAGTTCATACTCTATCCCCGTGTTTTCAAGGACCGTTTTAACCAATGTATGGACACCTGAGACCTTATTTTCCCTACAACTTCCGGAGATTCCAAGTATTTTCATTTTACCCTCCTATAAAAAAGAATGAAAAAAATTGGGGACGCCCATAAAAATTGGGGACGCCCATAAAATTATAAGTTTCGACAAAGGAATTTTACTATTTTATGGGCGTCCCCACTATATGTTTTATAAAGGCAGCCATTTCTTCAATAACCCTTTTCCGGGCCTGGTGATGGGGAACGTGCCTGCAATCCTCTATTATTACCCCTTTTACAGGGCCGGACACCTGGCTTATAATGCCTTCCACCTGGGCAAGGGTGGCATATTCATCCGCTTTGCCCTGGATCACCACAAGGGGACAGGTAATGCCGGCAAGTGAAGATTCCACATTCCAGCCCCTGAAACCGGGATCAAGCCACCGGTTTGCCCAGCGCCGGAAAACAGCGTCGGTTTTATCCCCGTGGTACTTGGCAAGCTTTTCTTTCAGCCCGGTATTTTCATACACGCCAACGGCTTCGGATATGCCATTAAGGGTAACATCTTCGATAAATATGTGGGCCGCCTCGGTTATGACACCCTTTAATTTATCGGAATGCCTGGATGCATAGAGAAGGGCGATGGTTCCGCCATCGCTGTGCCCTATTAAAATGGGATTTTTCACATTACACCCCTGGAGGACCCCATGGATAAAGTCAGTCTCCCCTTCAAGGTAATCCATTGGCCATTCTCCGGGATAGGGGTCGGAACGTCCATAGCCGCGCCTTTCATATAAAAATCCGGGACAGCCGGTGGCGGCACACAGATCAGAAGGAAAGCTTCCCCATTGGGCAATACTGCCAAGGCCCTCGTGGAGAAAAACCAGGGTGGGCTTGTCATTTAACCCGGACACCGGTTCAAGTTCAAGGCGCTCAGCCCTGAACCTGACCCCTGAAAGATGAACATCAAAGCTGCTTTTTGTTACTGCAATTGAAGAATTCAAATCAAATTTCCCCAGGATCAAAAGTGTTTGAAAAAAGCGTAACCGGTTTAGTGTTCATGACCTTCCGGGACGCCATGAAAGCCGTGGCCATGCAGATACCAGTGGTCAGCAAAAGAATCACAAGGGACCCCAACAGGTCAAACTCCCAGAGGCTGTCAAAAAGATACCAGGAAACAGCCCGTGAAAACACCAAACTCAACAAAACCGCAAACAAGGCGGCGGTAAATCCGATGAACCCGAATTCCAAAAGGGTGATCCCCTGGATCACATTAAAATCCGCACCCAGCACTTTTAACAGGTTAACCTGGTTTGCATTTTTCCAGGCCCCATGGCGGGCAATGGAAAAGATGGACACAAGGCCAGCTGCAATGGCAAGCCAGGCCATGAACCGGATGGACAAGGAGAGCCGGTCGGTGATGGTCAACAGGGTGCCGGCCATCCGGGTCACATCAATGACTGATATATTGGGAAATGCATTTACAATGGCGTTTTTCAAATCCTGCCGCGCTTCCTGGGCCACTTGGGAGATGGCGGCAAGATAGGTTTTAGGGGCATCGTTCAGCACCCCGTCCTGGAAAAGCAGGAAAAAATTAGGCTGAAAGCTGTTCCACCGGACCTTGCGCAGGTTCACCACCCTGCCCTCCATGGGAATGCCCTGGACGTCAAACCCCATGATATCCCCCAGGCTTAACCCATATCGTTCGGCAAAGGACGCTTCAACAGAGATCTCAAATGGGACGAACGCCTCAAAATCCCAGGGAGTTTCAGACAGGGCCCTTCCCTGGACAATGGTTTCTGAATCATCCAGGGACTTGCGGTAAGAAAAATTAAACTCCAGCCTTTTGCCCCTGCCACGGCCCCGCTGCCCGGACCGGGGCCGACCAGACCCCTGGGAAAGATTTTCACCATCAAACGGCTTTTGGTTCACCGTTAAAATCCGTCCCCGGACCATGGGAGAGAGATTGATCAGGTCTGCATCCTTGCGCGCCATGAATTCAATGAACGGATTCTTTTGTTCCTCCTGGATATCCACCAGGAAAAACACTGGAATTTTCAGGCCTTCCGGCCGCATGATCTCGGTTTGCAGCCCCTTCTGAATCTGGGGAATTATGGAGATCAAAAACGCCCCCATGGCAATGGTGACAAAACAGGACAGGGACGACCACTTGTTCCGAAAAAGATTCCGGAATGCGATCTTCATAACCAGGTTTCGGGTGACTGAAAGGTATGCGCAGCCGGAAAAAATCAGCCAGCCCATGCCCCCTAAAAACGCCAGGGCCAAGGCAAACCCGGCAACAAACACCATGCCGTTCTTGACAGAACCCGCCACAAAAACAGACACCAGGGAAAAAGCTAAAACCCCCGGCAAAAAGCTCATCACCTGGCCCAGCACGCGCCCCAGGGTTCGTTGCCCCCCCTCCCGGCTGCCCCTGAGCAGGATCAACGGCTTCACCCCAAAGATTCGCACAAATACCGGCAAACAAAAAACCAGGCTGCCGGCCATGCCCATCCCCACTGCCAGGCCAATGGTCGCAGGATCCAAGTGTAGGCTAAGATGGTCCGGGATGAGCCCCTTGAAGATAAAGGGAAATACCGGCACCAGAAACAGGGAAATCATCACCGCCAGCACAGCGGCCAGGGACCCCAACAGAATGAGCTGACAGCCCATATAAAGCGCTGTTTCCCATTGTGTGGCGCCGATGCTCATTAAAACCGCCATCTCCCGTTGTTTCAGGTTCAAATACCCCCGGAACAGGTAAGCCGTGGCAATGCCTGCCAGGAACAGGGCCACCACGCTCACCAGCCCCATGTACCCGGTAAAATACCGGGTCACCCGGCCCAGCCGTTGATTGACATCCCTGGTGTCATAGACATTGATTCGGGGCTGTCCCTGGTGTTTTTCATCAAATGCCCTGCGAAGGGTTCCGGTCAAAGCCGGAACATCCACCCCCGGACCCAACCTGTAATAGTAATAATACCGAATCCGGCTCCCGAACCCCATCAAGCCGGTGCCTTCCAACTGTTTGATCCCCATATAGATCTTAGGGGCCAGCTCAAGGGCGGTCAGGGACCTGTCCGGGTCCTCCTGGAAAAAGTCATGGACATAAAAGGTTTTACGCCCCAGGACCAGGGGCATTTTTGCATCAGTGCCAACGTCATCGCCCTTGTCAACACCCAGGGCATGGGCCGTATCCCGGGTCAAGAGCACGCCGGGCCACTCTTGGATCTCCTGCTTTCCCCCCCTGCCCTCCAGGGCAAATTCGCCATACAGGGGGTACGGGTCATCAATGGCCATCACCTTTATCAAGCGGGCATTTTCCCCGGCCTTGACCATGGTATAAAAACTGATGAGCCGGGCACGGGTCGTGTCAGGCCCCAGCACCTGGTCTGCCAGGTGCAGTTCCCCAGGGGTCAAGTCCGTGTTGGCCGACAATACCAGGTCAGCCGTCAATATCTCTTTCAGGTTATCTTCCAGGTGACGGTTCAGGGAACGGCCAAAGGAGTGGATGGCGATAAATCCGGCCAAGCCGATGGAAAGGTTTAATATAAAAAACAGGGAGAACCCCCTGTTTTTTATCAACTCCCTCACCCCTAAGCGTATCCAGAGCATTAAAGCAACCGTCCCCGGTCAAGTGTCCTGATCTTCCGGCATTGATTGGCAAGACCGGGATTGTGGGTCACCAGAATCAGGCTTTTTTTCTCTTTTTCCACCAGGTCAAAGAACAGCCGGGCAACGATTTCCCCGGTCTCCATATCCAGGTTGCCCGTTGGTTCGTCTGCCAAAAGCAGGGCCGGTTTAATGATAAGGGCCCTGGCAATGGCCACCCGCTGGCATTCCCCTCCGCTCAGTTGCCCGGGCAGATGATGTTGACGGTCTTGGAGCCCGACCTTTTCCAGCATCACATCGGTCCTGGGCCCGATGCGGTCCTGTTTGAGGATTTCCAGGGGCAGGCTGATATTCTCCCTTGCCGACAAATGGGGCATCAGGTGAAACTGCTGGAAAATAATCCCGATCTTCGTGGCCCGGTACCGGGACAGCCGGTTCTCGTCCATGGCGCACAGATTCTCACCATCCAGAATCACGGCCCCGGAATCCGGGGTGTCCAGCCCTGCGATCAGGGAGAGCAGCGTGGTTTTTCCACTGCCGGACTGACCGGTAATGGCATTGGTTTCCCCAGGCAAAAGGCCAAAGCTCACCTGTTTCAAGACCTCAATGGTGCCGGACCGGGGGGCATGGAATGATTTACAAAGATCCTTGATCTCAAGTATCATAGCGTGACCCCTGCTTCAGGGATATCAGCCTGGATCCACGGGATTCACGGTTCCAACACCTGCCGGGTCGCCATTGGTTTTTATCGTTGTTAAAAATCATGTTTAGTCTAAGTTTGCTGTTCTTTTGGGTAAAATATTAACCTGAATATGAAATTCAATAATTTAAAACCGTTGTGTTATCGGCAAAAAGGGCTGGCCAGGTGACATCTGAACTGCCGATAGCCACTCCTTCCAAAAGATCGGTCTTTTTCATACCGCCAACATTTTTCATGCACATGGGACATGCAATCACAGTTCCCCCGGCAGCCATGAAGGATGAAAGCATCTGCTGGAGGGTTTTGCCGCTGACATGTGTACTGCCTGGAATGTGCCGGTTCACAAGTCTGACGCCGTCCACGTTAAGAAAAATTGTTACAGGAATCTGTTTCTGGGTAATGATTCTGGTACTAAAGGTGACGGCCATTGCTGCACGGTTCATTTCGTTGCTGGTTAAATTAACAAACAGGGACTTTTTACCTTCTTTTCCCATGGCACTTCCTGCCCCGACGAAGATTAGGAAAACGATAAAAATCAATAAACTGAGTTTTTTGAAATCCATGTTACCTCCTTTAATTGTAATCGTATAACAAAATGGTGAACAGTTTTTTTCTGCTGACCATGTAATTTTGAAATGTTGTGGGAGGGTCCCCCAATGCAGCGACCCAGCCTGCAAAGAAATCAGATGAAAATGCTGGAAAATAATCCCGATCTTCATGGCCCTGTACCGGGAAAGCCAGTTTTCGTCCATGGCAAACAAATTCCCACCGTCCAGGATCACGGCCCGGAGTCCGGGAGAGCAGCGTGGTTTTTCCGCTGCCGGATTGACCGGTAACGGCATTGGTCTCCCCGGGCAAAAGGCCGAAACTCACCTGCTCCATGGAAGTAATCCTTCCCTGCCTTAAGGTTTTTGTAATCGTCTGGGACACCTTACTATGCCCCGAAATACAGATTGTGTAAACCCCTGCTTCAGGAATATCAGCCGGGTATCCCCGTATTTGAATTTAGCTCAGGTCGTGGATTTGAATGACTCCGTTTCCCTTGATACGGTTGGCCTCTTCCACAATCTGCCGGTGGTGGGTAAAAAGAATCACCTGGTTTTTCTTTGACAGATCCCCCAGGACCGCGAGGGTGGCCCGGGATCGATCATCATCAAAGTTGATCAGAATATCATCCACAATAAAGGGCATGGGTTCGCAGGTTTCAAGTCGCCACTCCAGGGTGGCCAGCCGCAGGCCCAGGTAGAGCTGATCACGGGTTCCCGAACTCATTTTATCAACGGTCAACCGCACCCCATCGGGCCGTACCCCCACAAGAACGGGTTCCCCCTTATCATCCACATCGGTGCGCAGGCCGGTAAAGGAACCCAGGGTCAAATCGTTAAAATAACCGGAGGCGATTTTCAAAACCGGATCCTGGTTCTCTTCCCGGTACCGTTCGATCTCCTGCTGCAAAATCCTGGAAGCAAGCTTCACCCGGGCATACCGCTCCGCCAGCCGCCGCATCTTTGCCAGTTCCTGTTCCATGGCCTCCGAGATCTCAGCCGCTTTGCCACTGCCATCCATGGCGGCAAGCTTGGTGTTTTCCTCACCAATCACCTGGGAAATACGGTTGATTGCAGGGTTTATGTCGTCAATCTCCTTTTCCAGGGACGCGATGCGGCCAGGCAACCCATCGACATCAATCTCTGCCGCCTGCCTGGCAAGTTCTTTCATCTCCACCCCTGCACCGATCTTGGCCAGGGTTGCCTCGATATCAGAAATTTTATCCCGCACCTGCTGATATTCTCCAGACTTGCCGATCACCGCAGGCACCCCTTCCACCCTTTCGCACCGGGCGATCCCAAGAAGCTCATCCATCTGGCCATTGGCGCTCTGCAGGGATTTCCCGGCCTTGACAACCGCTTGCTCCAGGGCGTCCAACTCCTCAGAGAGTTTACCGTGCATGGCGGCGTCCTTCTGGGCCTGGCCGAGCCGGGTCCACAATTGCAGGATCGCCTGGTCCAGGGGCACGGCCGAAAGTTCAGGCGCCACCTTTTCAACCAGGGGCTTGAACTCCGTTTCAAGCTGGGCGGCATCCCGATCAATACCGGCAATGCGCTTTTTCAGGTCATCGGCCTCCTTCAGCTTGTCAAAGCAGTTCTGTAAAAGCTCAATAAGGTCAAGGGCTTCAAACGTCGACACCGTCTCCTTGAGTCCCAAACCCAGGAGCGCCTTTGCCCAGGCAGCCTGCCACCCGGCAAGGGCCTCTTGGGCAACCGTAAGGTCTTCCCCGGCCTGGCGAGAGGCTTTTCCCGCATTTTTCCGCCGCTCTCTTAACGTTTCAAGCGCCCTGTTCCGGCCAACAATCCTCTCCAACACACCCTCCGCCAGGATCAGAACCGGCCCAAGCGCTTCACCAGCAGAACTTCCTTCCTCTCCCATGGCGGCAAGTTCTCCTTCCACCGCCAGCTTAAGCGCCCTCCTTTGTTTCACCTCCTGCCCTGTTTCCTGCTCCTTTTTAAAAATCCCCTCCACCTTAAAGCGCAGTTTATCCATCTCAGCCAGCCAGCCGCTCATCTCCTTTGGTGACAGGGGCTTGATGGCAACCGGTTCCCACACGCCCCTCCAGGCGGCATCAAGTTCCCGTGTTCCCAGGACAAACGCCGCTTCATCTTTCTCCCCTTCTGCCAGGGCCTCTTCCAAAACCGCCACCTGGGTACGCAACGCAGCCACATGGGCCACCCGGTCCGCCTCCCTGCGAAGGCGGTCGGCGATATGATCCGCCTGCCGCACATACCCCTCATAGGCCTCGGGCAGGGGATGCTCAGCATGATAAATCCGGCTCTCTTCAGTCACATCCGCCTGATCAAGCCACTGTTGCCGCAAAAGCTGCCACCCCTGCTCCCGTTTTTCACGGGTCCGGGCCAGCGCCGTCTCTGACGGAACATCCCCCCCATACTCCGCCTTCCTGATCTCGGCCCGGGCTTTTTTCAGGGCTTTTTCATCCGTTTTACGATCCTTTTCAAACCCACGCCGTTCATCGGCCATCCCGGCGTACCGGTTTTCAAACTGCTGCACGGTTTCAGAACGCGGCAAAGGAAGTTCCATAAGGGCTGCCAGATCACCCGTCCAGAGCCCCATCCGCGTAAGCGCTCCAAGGCACTCTTTCTTGTTCAGTTCAACCTCACCTTGGCCCTTTTCCACCTGCCGATCAACGTCTCCGGCCTTTTGCGCAAGCTTAACCACCCGGACCAGGCCCTGGGCGTCCTTGGGTTCCGGCATTGCAGCCAGCCCCTTGTCAACCTCCTCAAGCTCTTTCTTTACCGACCGGCACTGCTTCTGGGCCAGCACAAGCTGCTGGTTGATCCCCTCATATTGGGAGCTCAATGTCTGCACGCTCCTTTTCTTGGCCAACACCGGCCGCAGGGTCTCCACATCATCCAGACTCAAATCCGGCCGCACCTGCTGCAACAACCCCGCCCCCTCCCTGCGGAGACTGGTCCGCATACCATTTCTTTCAGGCCTGTCCGTCTGGCCCTTGCGGTATTCCCCCAGACGCTGATGAAAATCATCCACCAACCCGGCCTGGTCCAGCAGATCCCCATTAAACGAGATCGCCTTGAGCTTTGCTTCAAGTTTCTCCAGACGGTCACGATCTCCCTGCAACTGCTGGTTCGCCCCCCGGATCTCCTGACGGACCTGCTGGTATCTTTCATTAAAATCAGACGGCAAAAGAACAACATCCCCCAAGGCCACCCGCTTCTCCTGCCAGGATTTCAGAATGGCCAGCTCAGGAACAGCCCGGCTCAATCGCCCCAAACGCTGCAACTCCCTGTGCTTCGTATCCCGCTCTTTCTCCAAACCCGCCCGCTCAGCCTCAGCAAGCTCCAGGGCTTTCTGATGAACTTTCCACGCCTTGAAAGATAGGCTGGC
Source organism: Desulfobacterium sp. (assembly GCA_016342325.1). GTDB lineage: Bacteria > Desulfobacterota > Desulfobacteria > Desulfobacterales > Desulfobacteraceae > Desulforapulum. The sequence goes on along the minus strand of JAEINR010000135.1, from coordinate 3,795 downwards.
CGCCCTGGCCTCTTTTTTCAACCCATTGAACTTTTTCACAGCCCTGTTGATTTCAGGCTTATGCCCTGCCGGCTTGAACAGATCCGCCGCCTCTTTTTCAAGCAGATCGATCACCTCCCGCAGGGAAGAAATGCCTGCGCCTGCGGCAAACAAGGCCTGGCCCACCTCACCCTTCTGGGCAAGGATCTCCTCCCCGCCCCGCACCAGGGTATCATGATCAATGCCGTAGAGGGATTCGAACATTTCCGGCTCAAGACCCAGAAGAAACGGGGATAACACCCCGGCATCAAGGAGATTGCCATCCTTGTCAACAATATCACCAATGCGTTTTTTCCGACGCTGGAAATAGATCTCTTCCCCGGCACTATTTTCAAGGCATCCCCCCACAAGCAGTTGATTATAACTGTGGATAAAATTGTCCGGCGACTGTTGCGGAAACCCATACAACAACGCCTTGAGCGCCCGAAGCGAACTGCTTTTCCCTGCCTCATTCCGACCAAAAACAATATGCAGCCCAGGCTCCGCCGAGTTAAACGCCAGGGTCCGATCCGTAAAGGGACCAAACGCCTTCATATCGAAACGCGTCAACTTCATCGTCCACCTCCATGCTGAAGAAGCTTGGCAATCAAGAGTTCCTGGACTTCAGATCGCAAATCGGCCATGCCCTCGGACGGATCAAGAAAGGCCCCGTCTCCATGGATCTCAGCCGGTAATTTGCTTTTCAAAGAGGCCAGCTCAGGCACCAGCCCCAGGAGTGTGTCCCCATCCACTTCCAACCCTTGAATGGACTCCAGCAACCCGGCAATTGGAGAATCCTTACCAAAGACCTCCCCGACCCCCTTCTTCCGGCTTGTCCGGAACTTCACCGTTTCCAGCCACACCCCACCAAACCCAGCAGCGATGCCCCGGAACTCCTCGGTCCACTGGGCAGTCCGATCAAGCAACTGGGCATGAACAGGGCATATACCCATCAAAACCAGACGCACCGCCAGGGTCTTCCCCCCTGCCCGGTCAAGCGCCAGCGCAATCTCCTGGCGAACCGCATCATGCACGCTGTCAGCGGTCTCGCATGCGGACAGATCCACCTGGCAATCGGCCCAGTGCAGCACATCCAGTTCATGGGCCACAACCCCGACAATGCGCCCCTCCTCCACAGTCACCAAGGTGGCGCCCTTGGCTCCGGTCTCCTTGATATGACGGCCCTGGATATTACCCGGAAAGACAATCCAGGGATCTTCAGAAACGATTTCCCGCTTGTGGACATGGCCCAAGGCCCAGTAATCATAGCCTTTGGATTTCAAATCATCCAGGGTACATGGCGCATAATCCTCATGCCCCCCACGACCGGTCAGGGAAGTATGAAGAAGCCCGATATTAAAATAATTGGAATCCTTCAAAGGATATTTAACAGCCAGGTTATCCGTCACAGCCCGGAAGGAATAGCTCTGGCCATGGATGACGACCCCCAAATTCTCAAGGGTTACAGACTCAGGCTTCCGGGAAGATAAAAAAGTCACATTGTCCGGCAGGGGCATGGCCTTTGTGATCTGGCTTGCCGCATCGTGATTGCCGGAAACAATGAAGACGTTGATCCCAGCCTTGGCCAATCGCCCCATCCGGGCGGCAAAAAACAAACCGGTGTTGTAATCCTTCCAATCTCCATCATACAAATCACCGGCAATCAGGATAAAATCAACCTCCTCCCCCAGGGCCAGGTCAATCAGGTTATCAAACGCCCGCCGGGTCGCCCCCCGAATCTCATCAACAGGCGCATCTTCATGGGCCTCAAGTCCTTTTAACGGACTATCAAGGTGTATGTCTGCTGTATGAATGAATTTGACCATAGATTTAATCCTGTGCCTATTGCAATGATGTTTAACTTTAAAATTGTATCTCGATTTTATACAATTATTTGAAAGCAACCAGGCTCATCTATTTTGGACCAAGAATATCGCTAATAGGGCAATCATTATTTGTGAAACAGAGAATTCTTGCTTCTAAATCTTTATAATATGGGTTAAAAGTTCCCCGGCGCAGATAATCATAATCCAATTTCAATTTATCCTTAAGACCGTCAATATTTTTTTCACCAAAAACACTCTTTTTCCCATTCCCCTGGCATTCATTAAAGTCTTGAGTATTTTTTTTATTATCATACGCCTTACAATTATGATATTTCCCATCAACACCGTAATGTGGATCGTCCGGATTCATGGATAAAGCAGTGTGGGCCAAATTTAATGTTTTATATTTGGGTTCCATATTGCCAAGATTAACTTCTACAATGTTGTCACACATCAACTCTGGTGTATCCTTTGGATTTATGTCAGCGTTTACATCCGGATCAATGGATTGATACCAGATCAAAGCGCGTCTTTTGACATGGGTCGGATAACAAAAAAACGCTCTCGCAGCCCTAGCATCAATCGTTTCATCGTCCGCACTTACAGCCATTAGCACGGGGACATCGAGTGCGTATTCAGGGTCGACCATACCTTTTGTTAGTGTATAGAATTCAGCTCCGGCGTTAATTGAAAACGATTCATATCGTGCTGCATCCTTTTCTTCAAAAGTGCTTGCCCAATCCTTAACCCATTTCACTATCGGCGCTAAACAGGCTGCACCCGATTTAGCTTTCACCGCCGTTGAAATCAGAACTAAACCTTTTATTTTATCTTTCCTTGGCTCCCCGCTGTTCACCGGGTTGTTCTTCATATATTTTATTGCCAGAGAGGTTCCCGTGGAAAAACCCACCAGATATAAATCCGATATTGCGGTCTCTATTTTAAAGCTATTGACGCCATAACTGACAATACGCTCCCAGTCCCTATATTTCATTTTTAACGAATCCCCTGCTACAGTGCCATGCCCTGGCAATAAAACAGCACGAATGACTGCACATGGATATTCATTGCTTAATGAAGCACTAATACTGCGCATCAGATAAGGTGAATCTGTTAAGCCGTGGATAAGAAGGAATCCTTTGCCTGCTCCTTTTGAGATATCATCACAGCGATCGCTATCAACTACGGGCACTTGAAACGGGCTGCGCATTGCTGCCGCTTCTTGATTCGTATAATCACCCAAGTATAGTCTATTTTCAGAGGGAGGGCGTAACTCATTTAAAACCTGCTCAATATTTTCACGGCTTTTGCTCACATACTGTGTGAATTTCATGTTATCTTCCGGAACAAAAGCAGCTTTCCCTGACGGCTTTAACAAAGCGTCATTGTTTGAGCATGCGCTTATGACGAAAAACAGACATCCAACACATAAAATCCTTTTGATTTTTGATGGAATCATTGAATTACCCTTCTTAGTTATTAAGAATCTATTTTCATCCCCTAACAAATTTGCAGGAAAAATATGGACTCCAGCAATCCCCCTCCAAATCCAGCAGCGATGCCCCGGAACTCCTCGGTCCACGGGGCAGCACATCCAGCTCATGGGCCTCAAGTCCTTTTAACGGACTATCAAGGTGTATGTCTGCTGTATGAATTTGACCATAGGTTAATCCTGTGCTTGTTGGGTCGGTTTAACGCTGCCCTTCTTCATTGTTGGATACCTGTTGAGATTGATGTAACCAATCACAACGTCCGCAATAACGTATCAAGGGTTGTTTTTGTGTTATCAGCAGAAATATTAAATCTTTCAGCATATCGTATGACTGTCCCCCCAAACAAATCCCATTCGCTTTCCTTGCCTTTTGTTTCAACATCCTATAGTGGACCCAGGTTTTAAGACAGCAGTTTAAGTTGTGCATAACGAATCCATCCGCCTAAGGTTTGAACAAAA
>JAEINR010000134.1 GCA_016342325.1 Desulfobacterium sp. | reverse complement strand
TAAGTGCTTCCGCTTGTTTCAGCGATCTGAATTTCGATATGTTCTCCAGCTTCAGCCGTAAACGAATAGGTGTCCAGGTCCCCAAGGACGATAGAATTTGAAACGACACCGTCGTTTACCAGTGGCCCCGGTTCATCAACCCTAGGTATGTTGACATAATAAATGTTGTATTCACCGGTGGAGTCGCCGCGATAGTCCTGAACCAGAAGCGTGTAGGTCCCGGTTTCGGCAATGGTTAATGCCATCTGAGCAACGGGGTTACCCGCATGGGCTAAAATAGCATCTCCGCCACCAGGGCCGTACAGCTCGATGAGCGGTTGGAAATAAGTGCTTCCGCTTGTTTCAGCGATCTGAATTTCGATATGTTCTCCAGCTTCAGCCGTAAACGAATAGGTGTCCAGATCCCCAAGGACGATAGAATTTGAAACGACACCGCCGTTTACCAGTGGCCCCAGTTCATCAACCCCAGGTATGTTGACGTAATAAATGTCGTACTCACCGGTGGAGTCGCCGCGATAATCCTGAACCAGAAGCGTGTAGGTCCCGGTTTCGGCAATGGTTAATGCCATCTGAGTAACAGGGTTACCCGTATGGGTTAAAATAGCATCCCCGCCACCAGGGCCGTAGAGCTCGATGAGCGGTTGGAAATAAGTGCTTCCGCTTGTTTCAGCGACCTGAATTTCGATATGCTCTCCAGCTTCAGCGGTAAAGCTATAGGGGGTCACTTCTCCTGCAGTCATAATGGCCCCAGACACAGAACCTCCGTTGGGCAAACTGGTTGTGGCAAAAGCAGTTTGTCCCATGCCCAGCATCCCAATGACCACTAACAAAAATATAAACCATCCTGTTGCAAAGTCTTTCCCCAGGGAGTCCCCGGCTTTTTCTTCCTCCAAATCAATTGCTATTGCATTTTCGTTTTTCCAACACTTCCATAATAAACCCTTCATACGCATGATCCTTTCCTCCTTCCAAATAGTAATAAAAGAGACTCGAATGCAGATAATCAGATTTTCAGCTCCTGTTTTTTTGTCTATTGAGACCGATCGCTTTCTACCCATCTATGTGATCGACTCCAACCTTGCCGGCAAGGTCCGGGAATTGAGGAATATGATGGAGCGGGCAGTCCTTACCGCAAAGGGACCGTCCCTATCCGTAACGGATCTGGGACTGGATGAAATCCGGCCCGAAAGAGCCATGGCAGACGATCCCCTGGCGGCCTTACCACCGCTGTCTCCTGTCGGTATCGACCTGAATGCCATGCGGTTTCATAAGGTCCAGGCCATCCACGTCACTGTCAGATAAAAAATCCCAAAAACAGTCCGAATGGTTAAGGGTATTCCAGAATCCCGGCGAAATGTCGTAATTTGATGAAAAGCCTGATGTGACAGGGGAGGGTTGTCCGAGGGTTGCATCTGTTTGGAAATTTGCCGATGTCATGGGGGATCCGCCACCGGATATGACACTTGGGGAGATGGCACAATGGGCACTTCCCATGGATGCAAAAACAGGCTGCCCTATCGCTAAATTTACTAGGCAGGAGATGAAAAAAAGTTTAACCTTCATAGGGTTTTCCTCAGATATCCATTTCCAGATTTTCCTAATAAAAAAAATGAGGCGAAATATATTGTTGAAACCAAACGGTAACGACAGACATAAGAAAGAATGGTGTTTCTGTCAAGCCTTATTTTGACGAAACAAGTTAAAACCAAATAGATGTTTCATTTTTCAGTCTTTGATAAAATTATCAAAATTCTTTTCCGACATAAAAGGCTGTTTTTTATTTCCTGTTATTGCTATGATTCCACGGCCTTTCCCTTTGTGTTGTCCTGAAATCCAGAAACATTTTATCCGCATGTAACCCGGGCATCAATCGGACTCCATGCTCTTTCGGCCGGCACATATTCAATAAAGGCTTTTCCTCTTACGTCTAATTCTTTGAAGACATATCCATCTTGAAACTGATTCTTCAGCCAATTTTTTTTGGCCTCATAACCCGTTTTTGATTTCTTGTCGGAGATTGCGCAACATATATGTTATTCTTTAATATTCTGCTCTGAAAGTTGAACGATTTTCACAATATCAATGATCCTCTTTGTGGCGTTTGTTGTCATATAATGACGAATTTACCTGGGCCAAAGGCGGACAGGTCCTTGGTGGCAGATGAAGTGAAAGGTATGGTCAGTGGAGAATTTGATTCAAGGGGCGATTAACCTACAAATCGTCTCCCATCAACTGAACAACTCAACTGTATCTTTGAGCTTCGATATCCCCCATTCAATGTTTTCCGACGCATAAGCGGGAAACGTCAACCGGAGAAAAAGACCTTTTTTTCGCATTCCCTGCCTGAGGTCTGGAGCGACGGCATCCCAGGCAGTAGCGATACCCACACCACTTTCCTTGGCAGATGCAATAAAGGCGGCGTCATCGTCAACGGAGATACCCCCAAGTGTAAGAGACGTGAAAAAGCCACCGGTGATTGCCGCTGGGAACGCGCCGGGTAACATGGCATTGAGAGCACGATTCAATGCATCCATTCTCGGCTTGTATAGTTCACGTAAATACTTAAGATAATCATCGTAACGTCCGGATTGGATGAAGTCGGCTATGAACGCCTGGGTCGGCAGGTTGGGGTTTATACGTGTATTGGCTATAATTCCTGACAGGTGCTCTACATAATGGCTTGGCACGATTGTATACCCGCATTTGGTTCCGGGGGAGATCGTCTTTGTGAAAGAACTCGTCAAAATCGGACCCCATTCTGATATCTCGATGGGAACATTTGTTTTTCCATCATAACGTAGATCCTGGTAACAGACATCCCATAGGCAGAGGATATCCTTTTTGCGGCATATGCGTTCAACAGCCTTGCGATTGTCCACGGTGTAATTAATACCCGTTGGATTTTGATGAAAAGGTATTCCGTAAAAGACTTTAGCTGCCGCTTTGTCCACTATCTTTTGAAATTGGACTAAATCAATCCCTTCCGGTGTCAATTTAACGCCAATCAGGTGATGGCCATAGCGCCTGGCGTCGAGCAATACGCGGTCGTAAGATGCTTCTTCAACAATGATATTGCTTTCCCTGGGAAGAGATTTGAAAAAGAGTGAGATCATCTCCAATCCGCCGTTACCGACGATCACTCTTTCCGGATCAACATGATGGTCGTCGGCAATCAATTCACGCAGGGGCTTGAAACCGAGAAAATGGCCGTATTGAAGCACTTCCGTTCCGTATCGGTTGATCGCTTTTTCGTATCCTTCTGCCGCCATTGGAATAAGGTGGGACAGGGCTTCTTCAGAAGGAACGCCACGTAAGAAATTTATTGACAGGTTCTCGCTTTCTTTAGCCATTATGGTATCCTTTTTTCTTGAATTGAGCATAGCAATAGGTTCAGTTGCTCTTTTGTCTATCCCCGTTTGTCGGAGACAGCCTTCCTCGCTATCAAATATGGCATGATTTGACAACCTCTTTTAAAAAATTTTACTCTGTTTTCCAGCACCCTGATGGACAAGGATGCATGGGGGTCACATCATCACCAAAGTAAGACTGGGTGGCTTTATGACTATAGCTGCCTTTTTCACCGATAAATGCGGCGGTTTTGATGGCATTGCCAAAGTACGCCCAACTAAAGGATCGGCCGTGAACCAGCACAAGGACCTTGGGATTGGATTTGAATATGGGCGCCACATCCATATACCCGATGTTCCATACTGTGGATAGTTGGCCTGATCATTGAAAAAATTCTGGGTCGGTTCCCAGAACCGGTTTGAGGATGTCCTCAAGCGGAAACGGTAATTGTTTCCAAAGAATATTGACCAGGACGTATGATAAATAGTATAGTTTTAATTTACCTATAGCTTTTTATGAAGCGGACATTATGAATAATAATACAATTATCCTGTTGGTTCTGTTTGGTATCCTTTTGAGGACCATGGCGGTTGCTGAAACCAGTCTTTTGATCAACACCCTTGAAGAGCCGCCGGGAAGTTTCACTGATCAGAACGGAAAGCTTACAGGGCTGTCTGTGGATATGGTCCGGGAGATCCAGACGCGGGTGGGCAATGCCGACCCCATCCGTGTTTATCCCTGGGCCCGGACCTATCAAAACGCCCTGAGACGACCAAATGTAGTGGCCTTTACCGCAACCCGGACACCGGAACGGGAGGAGAAATTTTATTGGATCACCCAAATAGCTCGAAGCGAATATGGCTTTTTTGCCAGAAAAGGCAACAATATTTCAATAACCAGCCTGGATGATGCAAAAAAACTGAAGCGGATCGGGGTAATGAGGACGTCGGTCTGGGAACAGTTCCTGGTTAATAATGGATTTACTAATGTGGACCTCGCCGTCAGCCATGCACAGAATTTGGAAAAACTTATGGCGGGACGGTTTCAAGTGATCTATTTTTATTCAGCTGGTTTTTTTCAAGACTATAAAACACTTAAATTGGACGCTAATGAATTTACCCAGCTCTATACCACCCAGCGTGTTGAATCCTATATCCTCATGTCAAAAAATGGTACCCCCAAGGCCACGGTGAACAAATGGAAAAAAGCGGCAAGCGAGATAAAGCGTGACGGCACCTTTGAAAAAATCGCCGGGAAATGGATTCTGTATATGAAAGAAAAAAAAGGGTTTCAGGCCCATTATGAAAATGGGGCTGTCAACTATTGGAAAAAAGAGGACTAAAAAAGGGTGTTGTGTTTAAGGAATTCACCCAGCAAATTAAAAGCTGAGATTTATCAAAGACCTTTTTGATGACACAAGGCCACTAATCTCTTCGTTTCCACTTATATCGAGGCGATAAAATCCTTGTAACGATCACTGCATTGACCAGGATAATCCTGCAATTGAACCTGGCCGTTGTCGATGTAATAAACATTTCATCCGGGTTCGCTGAAAGACAAATTAATACCGCCCCAGAATTCTCAAGATTTCTGATTTTTCCTTTAGCTCGGCCATCATGGGAGCCAGGGCATCCTTTATCCCTTCCATCTGCTTGTATTCTTCAAGGGCTTTTCCCTTGTGCCGGTTTTCCCAGCAAAAAAAGGGTCAATCCCAGATTTATCAATGAAACTGTGAACACAATAACAAAGGCGGAATAGACCCCGTTTGCCACCGCGTTCTGAAGAATTATTCCGGCCCCTTCCGGGATCATTGCAAGGAATTCGGCCTGGAGCAGGTTCTCCATACTTTCCTGCAACCGGGTCATGAGGGCCTCCGGCAGAAGGCGGCCACTGGCTTCCAGGCTGTTCATGAGCCGGGTCGTGACAACCCCTCCGCACACACCCACGCCAATGGTGCCGCCCAGGGTTCTGGAAAATTGGTGGAAAGAGGTGGCGACCCCCAGATTCTCGGAGCTGAGGCTGTCCTGGACCAGGAGCAGGGTGGAAAGGGTGATAAATCCCATGCCAAAGCCCATCACCAGAAAGACCAGGAAACATTCCGTCAAGGAAGTGGTCCTTGAAAAACCCAGGGTCAGGCCACAGCCGAGCACCATGAGCAGCACGCCTGCCAGGGCGGCCTTTGTATACCCCACCCGGTGCATGTTTCGACCGATAATAAGGGAACCCATGGACCAGCCAAGGCTCAGGGAGAGCATGGCATACCCCACCTGAAGCGGGGACTTTCCAAGGGCGCCCTGGAGAAACAAGGGGGCATAGGCAAAAATTGAAAACACGGAGAAGCTTGCGCAAAAGACAATGATGTTGCCAAGGGCGAATCCCGGATATTTGAAAAATTTAAAATCCAGGATGGGATCCTTTGCATGTTTCTCTGCCACATAGTACCCGATCCCCAGGCCAAGGGTTAAAAAAGAAAGAAAGATGAACTGGGGAGAATCCCAGGCCAGTTCCCGTCCCCCCACCATCACCAGGGTCAAAAGCCCAAGAATGAATCCGGACATGAAGGTGACCCCGGCCCAGTCCAGGTGGACCTGTCCGGGTTTTTCCCTGAACTCCCGGAAAAACAGGACAATACCGGCAAGGGACAGGATTCCCAGGGGCAGGTTGATGAAAAAAATCCAGCGCCAGGAAAAATAGGTCACAATAAAACCGCCCAGGGTGGGACCGATCACGCTTGAGATTCCCCAGACTGAACTGGCAAGGGAAAGGGTCTTTGCCCGCTGGCCGGGCAGGGAGACATCGGACAAAACCACATACACCAGGGCAAAAATGCCGCCGGACCCGATGCCCTGGAAGACCCGGGCTGCGATTAATATCCCCATGGACGGTGATGCCCCGGCCGCCAGGGAGGCCAGCACAAAAAGGCCGACGGATAATAAAAACAGCTTTTTGGTGGCAAACAGATCGGACAACTTCCCAAATACCGGCAGGGACACCGCCCTGGCAAGGAAATACGCCGAGTACACCCAGGCATAGAGGTGAAGCCCGCCCAGTTCACTTATAATGGTGGGCATGGCCGCAGACATGACAAGGGCATCCAGGGCCCCTAAAAACAATGCCAGCAATGCGGCCCCGATTATCCAGGGTCTGCCCTGGCCGATCTTATCAATGGGATTCAATGGTTTGATTACATCTCCTCTGGGTTCAGGCAGTTCTCCACCTTGCCGGTGGAAACAAACTGAACGATATCTTTGGCAAATTCATCAGGCAAGTCCGTATGGGGAAAGTGGCCGCAGCCGGGATAGAGCTTTACAGCCACAGGGCTTCCAGCTGAGGTCATGCGCTGGTAAAAGGGGGTGATAATATCCTGTTTCAAATCTTTCAGCCCGCTGATCTTTTTGGGATAAAAAGGCTCTTCATCACCAAAAATCAGCAGAATCGGTGTACGAATTCGGTCATACTGTTTAAACAGACTGGAAGGGTCTTCTTTTTTTATCTCAACGCCCAAATTGAATACATCCCGCAGGCCGGTCAGGCTGTATCTTTGGAACTCAACGGCATTACCCGTTATCATTTTCTTCCGAAGCTCTGTTGCCAGGCGTGCATCCGGGGAATCCATTTTAAAGAAACCGGATGGAACGGGTTTGCCATTGATCTTGAGTTTGTAATAATAAAAATCCTCAATGATTTTCGGATTTTTACTATACGCCAACCGCGCTTTTTTCGCGTAATAGGGAATGGGGGAGAAATCCTCACGGCGGGTGCTTTTCGCAAGGTGGGGTGGAAAATATTTGGCTGGTAATTCCTCAAGCCCGGCAGGGGCGACAAGGATCAAACCCGCCACTGCTTCAGGATAGGTCAGGGCATACCCCAGGACAAACTGACCGCCCAGGGAATGGCCTCCGTATATCGCCTTGGGTATGCCAAGCTGATTTACGATCAGGTCGTTAATCACCTCACGGGTGTCTTGTATGGTGCGTGTAATCGGCTTATCCAGGTTCCCGGGGATGGACTTGCCATAGTTGGGCAGGTCTGGGACCACCACCCGAATGCCGTGTTTAAGGGCGACCTTGATGGCATTGCCAAAGTAAGCCCCGCTAAAGGAGCGGCCGTGAATTAGCACAAGGACCTTGGGATTGGGTTTGAACATGGGCACCACATCCATATACCCGATGTTCCATACGGTCCCGTCACCTGCTTTGGCATCGCAATACTTGACCTTGTAAGGATAGGTGACTTCTCCTTGCCGGACGTTGGGGGGTTGGGCCGCACACCCCAAAAGGAGGCAGGCAAGGATGAGTGTCAGACGTCCCATGATACGTTGGTTGCCTCCCGGTTTTCTTGTCTGTAATTGTTCTTTGATCTCCTGATACACAATCCCAGGCACTCCTGAAAAGGTCAAGGATTCTATCTAGCAGGAACCGACCTTTAATTGTTTTGCCAGAAATGAGCCCTGCACCTCTGAGAACTGTTCAAAAAATGCTCCGGAGTAAGGCGCAAAGTGATTGCAGTCCACAACCACCAACTCTCCTTTCGGCAAGTTCTCAGACAGCGTTACAACGGCATCCACAGGGATCAGCGAATCATACCGCGCTGCCATGACAAGGACCGGAGCGTTTACTTTTCCGGCTTTTTGAATCGGGTTGTATCGTGCCATCTTCAGAAACCCCCGGGACGCTATTTTATTTTCCCAGGTGAGATCATCTCCGGCGATGGACATATATCCCGGATAAGACTCCTCGGTGTTCAAGGCGGCAAACACGCCCGGACGGCCAACGGCCGGGGAATAATGGGGGGATAAACAAAGGACGGCCCGCACGAGGTCGTAGACGCCATAAACGGATGAGAGAACAATGTCTTTAACGCTTTTCATACGCAGGGATGAAAAACTGCTGACATAGGGAACCTGGGTGACCACCGCGGATATGTCATCGTCTTCTGAAGCGCAGACAATGACATGTCCCCCGGAAAGCGATGACCCCCAGAGGGCTATCCTGGATCCGTCAACATCGGTCAAGGTGCGAACGTGGGCAATGGCCGCTTGCCAATCTGCCAGTTGGTGACGGGGATCTACGATCTGCCGCGGCGTGCCGTCACTTTCCCCAAAGGTCCTGTAGTCAAAAATAAAAACCCCCATGTTTTTCTCAACAAATCGCCTGGCATATGCAGGAAGCCTGAAGTTTTTTTGCCCGGCCATTCCATGGGCCATAATCACAACCGGAGGGGTGTTGACATTTTCCGGCAAGTACAGGTCTGCACCGCATCGAACCCTTTGGCTTATGAAATCCGACGTTTTAATTTTCATTGATTTTTTCTTTATCTCTCGACATATCGGTTAAATCGCTTATAATTCGCTATCAGTTTGTTATCTTGAATCACCAAAGCAAATCGCCCAAAGACTGTCAACTCATTATATTCGTAACCTGGACAAGCCAGAACCAAAAAGCAGCGCTAAGAAGCTAAATAATTGATTTGTCTGTGCCAGGGGCCAAAAATAACGATTTCGTTTTAGGAGGGAGCATTCAACCGGTATGTTTACTGTATTGTCCATCCTGTCTGCCGTCGGCCTGGTCCTGGCCTTTGGTTTCTGGCCCTTGGGCTTTGTGGCCCTGGCCCCCTTTTTCAAGGCCCTGATTTCCGCCAGGGGGCCATGGCAGCGCCTTTGGCTTGGAATCGTATTTGGGGTTTCCCATGGGTGCTTCATGGGCCATTGGCTGATCCCCACGCTGACCGGTCACTTTGATAAAAGCATCGGTTTTGCGATTCTCTTCTTTTTTTTGGCGGTCTGTGTGCCCACGGCCCTCCTTTACGGCATTTTTGCCTTGGCCATCTCCTTCTTTCGATACCAGGGCTTCCGGTTTTATCTTCTGACCCTTCCCGCCCTCTGGACCCTGGCTGACCTGGCCAAGGAATGGCTTCCCTTTTTTATTCCCTGGGGGCTTGTGGGGTATGCGGCCCTTCCTTTTCAAACCTTTGCCCAGGCCGCGGACCTTGGCGGCGTTTACGGACTCACCTTCCTCATGGTTGCGGTCAACGCCCTGATCGCCTTTTTGTTCACAGGGTCAGGCCTGGCCGGGGAGGGGAGAGAGCCAAGCCGGAAACAAGGGCACCCGGCGACGGCTGTTCTCTCCATTCTTTTTTTGATCCTCGTTCCCTGCATTTACGGTCTGGCGCGGATCGCCGCCTTTGAATCCCTGGCGGGTTCCGGGGAAAGCTCTTTTTCGGCGGTGGCTGTCCAGGGCAATTTTACCCCGAAAGACCGATGGAGCGGCAACGGTTTTCACCAGCGCCTTAAACGTTACTTGGATTTGAGTGGAAAAGGGGAGTTAAATGCGGCCCGGCTCATCGTGTGGCCGGAGACGGTGCTGAACGCTCCACGGAAAGTGGATCATCGGTTGCTGGAGGGGATCCGCGCCCGTCTTAACGCCCGGGATCTGCTGGTGACGGGGGGGCTCAGACAGGCTGACTCGGGCCATGGGGTCCACAACACCGCCTACCTCATCCCCGGGATGGGCAAGGTGAAATGGTACGACAAAAGGCGGCTTCTTCCCTATGGAGAGTCGCCGGCCCTGAAACCGATTCTGGGCCGGTTCGCCTGGGAACCGGCCCGGTTTGAACCCGGAACCCGCCCGGCGGTGATTCCCACCCACCTGGGTCCCATGGGGTTTTCCATCTGCTTTGAATCCCTCTATCCCGAAGCCGTCAGGCAGAGTGTCGCAGGGGGGGCGGGCCTGCTGATCAATCTTTCCAATGATGCCTGGTTCGGGACAGGCGCCATGCCCCGCCTTCACCTGGCCGTTTCGGCCATGCGGGCCATTGAGAACCGGCGTTTTCTGGTCAGGGCCGCCTCCGGCGGCATCTCCGCTGTCATTTCACCCACCGGAGACCTGCTTGCGGCATCAGCCCTTGGTGAACCTGGGGCCGTCACCCACAATGTAGCTATCCTGAAACACGCAAGTCCTTACACCCGGTGGGGGAACTGGGTGCCCCTGGGCTCGGTTCTGCTCCTCATGGTGCAGTTGGCCGGGGCCACCTTTTTACCGGTCAGCTGCCGGTACTGAGTCGCTCCAACGCTTTTGCCATAACCTCCCGGCGCCGGCGGGCTTCGGCTGCCTTCCCGAAAAGGCTCTCCCGGAGATCGGAAACAGCAGCCTCCCGCTTTGCCGGAGAGAGATCCGGATCGTTTTGGATGGTGGCAGCGGCTTCAGTGTAAGCGGCTTCCGTCTTTTTATCTTCTGCCAGGGCACGGTCCACCGCCTCCAGGCGTGAAACCGTGTCGGCGGAGAAAAAAGAGCCCCGGAATTCCCGTACCATGGCCTCTTGTTCCTCCGGGAACAGCGATTCCAGGTCCCGCTCATACATGGCTAGTTTTTCCCGGTAACGCTGGTAGGGTTTTGGAACAGCTTCCACTGCCCCGGCCTCATCGCCCCACATGGCCTGGTTGAGTTCCAGGACCTGGGCCTCCTTCTCAATCCCGTACATCCCAGGATCGGCCACAATGGCCGAACGTCTTACGGCATACTCGCGGGATTTGACTTCGGCCCCGTAGAGAAGATCAGCCAACTCCTCCCCCAGGGTGTAGCGCCTGAAGTCGTGCATGCGTCGCAAATGGCCAAGCACGGCCTCGTGTCCATGGGGCCGTACCCAGGAAGCGATTTCGGCGGCCAGATCCACTTCGCAGTTCATGAATTTTTCGTACACCCCATGGAGTGCCCGGGCCTCCTCCGGGGGCATCATGGTAAGGAGGTAATCCAGGACCTGTTCCAGGTGGGCCAAGGGATCCTTCCCCTTTTCAAAACGGCTCATGAGGTGCCTGAAAAACCCGATGGTGGTGTAGTCGACCAAGGGAACCCCGGAGGCCGAAGACGAGGCCCCGGGGTCTGGTGATTTCCCTTGGGAGGATGGCTTTGTTATCTTGTTTTCCGCTGCCTGGGGCGGTGGGGCAGAAGCATGCCTGGACCTGGCCTTTTGGACCAGGTCCAGGGTAATGGCCTTGGAATCGGGAATGATATAGCCGTCCCCGTTGATTCGTTGTCGGACCAGACCCGTCAGAAGTAGCCCCAAAAAGAGGAGAACCAGCAATTTTTTAAAGGGAATGCGCATCTTAGTATGCCTTCCGGTCTGCCTAAAATTCCATGTCCTTGAGTTCACTCACAAGGTCAATGTAGAACCCGTCCCGGTCAAACCCGGGGGTCACCCCAAGGGGCATGCCGACGATGTTGAGGTGGTCGCACCCGGCGCTGTACCAGGCTGCATCTTCGACCCCCCTGAAAACGCCCCACTTGGCACTGTCGACACTGACCAGACCGTCGTTGGCCCCCTCATAAGCCAGGAGAATCGGCCAGGTGCCCAGGAAATACCAGTTCCTGGCATTGACGGCCATGGTCTTGATCTTGCCCGCCCAGCTCTGGTAGTAGATCCCACCAATGTTGGGGGTGTTCGGGTTGAAGGTGTTGGCCATGTAGTCCCGGGTGAGATCATAGGCATTCTGGACGCTGTCCGGATCGGTGTCGCCAAAGAGAAAAGCGTAAATAAAATCCATGGTATCCCCAACCAGCCACTCCAGGGAATCCGGCACCAGCCCCACGACTACGTCGGCAATGGCGGTTCCCTGGTGGGGACCGGCGATACTGGTGTGTGAAGCGACTTGGTTCCCCAGCCCCAGATTGGAGACCGCATAACGGGTGTAGATAGTGCCGTGGGAATGGCCGATGATATTGGCCTTATCTTTTCCTGAAACGGCCAGGATCTCCATAAACTGGATCTTGAAAGCTTCGGCCTTATCCGCAGTGCTGTCCATCCCGTTGACCGATGTCACGTAGACCTCAGCACCCTCGTCCTCTAATACCCCATCAAGGCCCCCCCAATAATCCATGATACCCAAGATTTCAGCAGAGGCTCCCATGCCGTGGGCGAGAACCACCGGATACTTGGTGGCGCAGGATTCGGAGTCCCCCATTCCCAGTGCTGAAAGGGGACAGAGAAAAAGCAGCGCCATGCAAACCATTTGTATTCGAATACACATTGACCTGTTCCTTGAAATCATACACACTTCCTCCGTTTTGAATCGGTGAATCGATTAACCCCGGATCAACACATGTACCCGTTTAACCACAGCTATAGCCTAACCTGGACAAGCCGGAACCATAGAAAAAAATTTGATTCTCTTGTCAAAATAATACGAAAATCTGAAAGAAGCGCCTAAAACCCCACAACGGAGATGGGATGCTAGGGCCGGAGCGAAAAAGACTCGCCCCAGTGCAGAGGTGCGATTTTTAAACTGTGTCAAAGGCAGGGTGGAAAGAACAGCAGTGAATGCTGTTCAATGTATAGATTGCCTATCAATTGTTATAAGGTTGTTTATTTTAATTGTCAAGTTTTTTGGAGGAAGGGAGGTGTCAGCCCATTGTCGGGTGTTCCTTAAAAATAAGGGCATTTTGCTTCTCTACATCCGTGGGGATGCTTCTTTGAATGCCTGCAGGTTATTTTTGTCGTTGATTTTGATAAACTAATTTGGAGATTATTTTCTAAAAAGGTTTGCGCAACTTCGATGGATTTTCTCGCGTATGCTTTGCAACAACTTGGCCCGGTCAGGTCTGTGATAACGCTAACGAATAAGGATAGATCGTGTGAGGAACGAACCACGATCTTATCCGGTTGTTGGACAAGCCCGGTGTTTTAA
>JAEINR010000133.1 GCA_016342325.1 Desulfobacterium sp. | reverse complement strand
GATGTATCCTCTCAACAAAAAATTTAGGGTGTTGTTGAAAAAATAAATTCTGAATGACTAAGCCGAATATTTACTTAATATCAATGGTATTAAGATTAATTACAGTTGGTTTTTTCTTGAAAGAAGACGTAAATCGTTGAATCATTTTACCGATGTTTGAACCTGGATCATCGTTATCGGTAAGAACAATTACTTTTTTATCGTTTGAGTCAACCTGCCGGGTTGGTTCTTCTAGTCTGAAATCGAAGTTGTTCTGTTGCAAGGGCTGAAACTTTTTTAAACAATGTACTTTGTTTTTTATGGCGTAAAAAAACATGTCAGCAAATTGTAACAGGGTTTTTCTATCTCCTGCATTCAGTAAATCATCCATTTCTGCTGAATGAAAACCGGCATAGTTCATATCTAAGTCATCACAAACGGCGTTAATATATCTGTGTGCCGTATAGTCATAAAAATGGATGGACGTGGAGATGGCAACTGTATATTTATGTTTAAAGGCCTTTGCTGCACCTCTTTCCTGGATGAGTTCAATGAATTTAATATATTGAGCCGGTACAAAATAGGTATAAACCGGAAAAGACCAGATGATGCCATCTGAAGCGTCGATATCTTCTATTATGTCGGCAAACAAACGGTGGTTTTTTTCAAGTTGTTTTATTCTTTTTGAGACATTATGCACCATGTATTCATGGTCAGGATTCTTTTTCTGAATGAATTTAACATACTGCATCGTGACACTTTTTTCTCCCTTGGGACTTCCGTGCAATATTACAATTTTCATTTTTTTAACCTCCATTCTTTGTTTGCTTTTTCAACCTTGCCTGGCAAGTTCATGGAATCGGTTGAGGCGCCCGTTGTTTTGGGTGTTGTGAAAGTAAAACACTAAAAATTGGATCATTGGGCCTGTAAAGAAGCCGTATCTTTATTTCGTTAAACGCAGAAAATCTTAAAAGTGCCGAGTGTTGACATGGTCAACATTACCCATGTAACCATTTTATGTTGACGGTGTCAATATGAAATGATACCCATTTATCCATGGGGTTATTAAATGACTAAATCAACGTATCACCATGGTAATCTGAGGGAAAAACTTCTGCAAACCGCCCTTGAAATCGTTTCTGAACAAGGGCTGGCAAAAGTGTCCATGCGAAAACTCGGGGAAGAGATTGGTGTCTCAAGGAGCGCTCCCTATCGGCATTTCAAGGGTAAAGGCGAATTATTAAGTGCCATGGCGGAAGAGGGTTATCGGAAGCTGACGAAATCTTTAAAGTGTGCCCGGAATAAACAATCCGGTGATCCTGTGGCACAACTAAAAAATATCGGGGTCGCCTATATTGAGTTTGCACTTGAAAATCCTGTCCAATACCGGTTGATGTTCGGACATGAGATCATTGAACAGGATCAAACACCGGCGCTTATTAAATCAGCTGAAGATGCATTCAGTGAACTTGTCCTGGGCGTGGATGTTTTGCTGACCGGAGAATCGATTAAACCCATAGATCCCCTGATTATTGCAAACACGTTATGGTCACAGACCCATGGGATCGCAACATTACTCATGGACGGGCAGATTAATAAATCAAATTCTTTCCTTGAATTGCCTGCCATCATTATAAAAGAAAAAAACAAATCAAAAATAAATGTTCCTAAAATTATAGAGCATGTTACCGACGTGTTGCTGTATGGGATTTTAAAGTAAAAACAGCTGCTTTTTAAACCCTGCTAAAGGTCCGGCCGGGAACAGGGCTGTGCCCTGAAGGAATTTCGCCTGGCACCCGCCTTTTCCCTGGGGGGTGGGGATGGCCATATATTGTCTATCCTCAATATGTTGATACTTTCCATGGACTCCCATGCCAGGGCGATATCCCTGGCCAGTACTTCGTTATTATGGCCCCTGGCGGTTTCGAAAGTTGATTGCCGGGCTTTGTTTGGGCTGGAACGGATATTGCTCTTTTGACAGGGGCAAGGGCAAGGTTCATTGCCCCGACGCTCCCATGGAAAACAGGCATTCAGACAATTGACGTAACTGAAAAGGAAATTTAAAATGGCAAAAGACGTCTATTTTACAAAGGACCATCAACTGGTGAGAACGGCTGTGGCGGATTTTATCAAAAAGGAGATCAACCCCCATGTTGACCAGTGGGAAGAGGCCGGTGTCACCCCCCTCCATGACATCTTTAAAAAAATGGGTGAACTGGGTTTCCTGGGGATCCGCTATGACTCAAAATACGGGGGGGAGGGCCTTGACTATTGGTATGAACTGGTTTTCCTGGAAGAGATCGCAAAGATTCAGTCCGGCGGCGTTGCCCTGGCCATGATGGTCCAGACCAACATGGCCACCCCGGCCATCTATGATTTTGGCAGTGAATACCTGAAAGAGACCTATCTCGCACCGGCACTTACCGGCAGAATGGTGGCCGCCATCGCCGTTACAGAGTCGGATGCCGGGTCTGATGTGGCCAACCTAAAGACCACGGCCACCCGGTCGGGAGACCATTACATTCTCAACGGTTCAAAAACATACATCACCAATGGTACCCAGGCCGATTTTTTGACCTTGCTGGCCAGAACCAGTGATGATCCCGGCTATCATAGCTTTTCCCTGTTTGTGGTCCCCACGGATCTTCCGGGATTCCAGGTGAGCAAGAAACTGGACAAGCTGGGCATGCGCAGCAGTGACACGGCCGAACTCTTTTTTGACAACATGAAGATCCCGGCGGAAAACCTGATCGGCCAAAAGGGGGAAGGGTTTATCCAGCAGATGATGCAGTTCCAGCATGAGCGGTTCAGCGCGCTGCCCCTGGCCTATGGCACCGCCGAGATGATCATCAAGGAGACCGTGGGGTATTTGAAACAGCGGGTGGTCTTTGGAAAACCCCTGATCAAGCAGCAGGTGATCCGCCACAACCTGGCCCAGTGGGGGGCTGAGATCCTGGCCGTGAAACAGCTGACCTATCATATTGTCCGGCTGAAAATGGCGGGTCAGGATGTCTCAAAGGAGGTGTCCATGGGCAAGCTTCTGGCGGCCCAGCTGGTCCAGAAGGTGGCCGACGGCTGTCTCCAGTATTACGGCGGATCGGGCTTCATCAACGAAATGCGAATTTCACGGTACTTCCGGGACTCCAAACTGATCTCCGTCGGCGGGGGGGCAGACGAGGTGATGAAGGAGATCATTGCCAAACTGGAAGGATATTAGCCATGGGGCTGCCGGTCATCGTCTGAAACCATGAAAGACGGTTGCCCCATTGGATTTGACAATTCGCGGTTAATATACAATAACTCAACTTTCGGGCTTCAGCCGTGACAAACTGGGGTAAAGCAGTCAATTCCGAAGGTTGAGACAACCATAAACCTGCCTGGATCCACAGATTTTTTAAAAAGGAATCAACGTTGGAACAAGACAGTAGAGTTGATATTTTAAGTTACGCCGCCATCTTTGAAGAAGAGTTTTCAATTGACTGGGTCCTGGAGATCACCGGGAAAAAAGCCCTGGTTGTTTTGTCTGCCCTGGAGTACGGGTGTGAAAAACAGTGGCTGGAACCCAAGGGCACCGGCATCTTCCGCTTCAAGGACCTTGACAAGCTCTCTCAAATCCGGGCGTCCCTTGGACCTGATCAAACCCGTCGGCTCCACACCCGTGCCCTGGATATTCTGTCCTTGGACCTGGCCGATGCTCCTGAAAAAAGCAGCCGTATTGCAAAGCACCTGCTCAACATTCAAAACGATGTCCCCGGGTGCCGGTTGCTGCTGGAAGAGGGCACGGATCATAGGAAAGCCTGCCGCCATGATGACGCCAGGCTTTATTATGACAAGGCCCTGGCGGATCTGGAACGCCACACCGGGGGGCAGGCCGACACCCTTTTCCTGGCCACCACCCTTCAGTATGCCAAGATCTGGGTCACCAGCCAGAGCTATCAACATGCCCAATCTATATTGAGAAAGGCCATTGTCAAGGCAAAGGCACTTGAGGACACGGCCGCCCTTCCCCTGTTGCGCCTGCACCTGGCCCACCAGGAGCTGTTTTTCGGACAGTATACGGCAGCCAGAAAGCAGTTTGAACTGGGCCGGGCCATGATCGAGGAGACCGATAACCCCACCTTGATTCGGTCTGCCAGATTATTCAACACGTTTCTCCTCTATTGGAAGGGCGAGTTCAGCGAGGCCTTTTCCAGTTATGAGGCCTATATCCCGGCCATTGAAATTCCCCCGGAAAGCCGTTTCGACTGTATCGCCAAGCTGATTTCAGGCCACGCTTCCGGGCTGATCGGGCAGATCACCCAGGGCATGGGCATGCTGGATTCCGTGCATCAGCATTGCACAAAAAGCGGGAACCTTGCCCTTGCCGCCCATGCGTCCCTGGCCATGGGATCCCTGCTGGGGCTTGTCAACCGGTTTAACGAGGCGATCGCGTATTACGATAAAGCCCTGGACGAAGCCCTGGCAAGCCAGAGCAACCGACCCAAAACCTATGTGCTTCTATCCCTTGCCCATGCCTACTTCAGGCTGAAAAACAATAAAAAATCGGTAAAATATCTCCGGGACTACCTGGCCATGCGTAAGAAGACCCGGTACCAGGTGGTCCAGGATCCCTTTTTGTTTGAAATCGGCTGGGCCATGGAGCAGGGGGAATACCCCGGGGTGGAAGGGCTCTCACTTGCCGAAGAACTCAGCCAGGCGGAAAAAAGCCACAATATCTTCATGCAGGGCATGACCGACTATTACAAGGCCATGATCCTGGAGGCGGCCAATGCACCGCCCGGGGAGGTGATCGATCTCTACAAGCGATCCATGGACCGGATCCGCTGTTCCGGCCATAAAGTTTACCTGGCCCTGGTGGGGCTCTCCATGGCCCGGCTCATGCAGTGCACCGGCCGGGAAAAAGAGGCGTTGGCGTGTGCCACTCCCCTGGTCAAGACCCTCTCTTCCATTGATGAACACCTGATCCCGGACGATTTCCTGTTCCTGGCCAAGGCGTCCCCAAGCAAGGCGTTTCTGCTCAAGGAGATTTTGAATCTTGGCCAGGAGATCGTCAACATGCGCAACACCCATGAGTTGCTGGGTAAAATTATCTTAACGGTCAACCGCATTACCGGGGCTGAACGGGGTGCCATCTTCCTGGCCGGGGAGACCCCCGGGGACCTGCATCTGGAAGCGGCAAAAAACCTCACCCAGGACCATATCCTTTCAAAGGGGTTTACCGGGTCCATGGCGATTGTGGAACGCATTGCCCGATCCGAAAAAGGGGGAATCTTCGAGCCCATGGTGGACCCTGAAAGCGAACTTGGAAAATGGGAACGAATCCGCTCCCTGATCTGTGTCCCCATGCGGCTGAAAAACCGCCTGATTGGCGTTCTCTATCACGACAACCGGCTGTTTCAAAGCGTGTTCAAGGAATCAGACCTGGAAATTTTGAACTATTTTGCTGCCCAGGCCGCCATTGCCATCGACAATGCCCGGGTGTACCAGACCCTGGAAACCCTTTACCAGAAGGAGAAAGAGGAAAAAAAGTACTACGAAGAACAATATCTTGAGAGCCTGGCCATTGATGAGATTGTTGGCAAAAGCGCGGCCATCAAACGGGTGTTTTCCCATATTGAATCGGTTGCGGAAACCGACACCACGGTTCTTATCACCGGAGAAACCGGGGTGGGCAAGGAGCTTGTGGCCCGGGCAGTGCATAAAAACAGTCTCCGCCGGGAGGGGCCGTTCATCCGGGTTAACTGCGCCGCCCTGCCTGAAAGCCTGATCGCAAGCGAATTATTTGGCCATGAAAAAGGGGCCTTTACCGGCGCCACCAAGCTGAGAATGGGCCGGTTTGAACTGGCCGACGGCGGCACCCTGTTTTTGGATGAGATCGGAGATATTTCGCCTTACATCCAGGTGCGGCTGCTCAGGGTGCTGCAGACCCATGAGTTCGAACGGGTGGGCAGCCAGAAGACCATCCGGTCCAACTTCAGGCTCTTAACCGCCACCAACAAGGATCTCAAACAGGAGGTGAAAAACGGGTGTTTCAGGGAGGATCTTTTCTACCGGTTGAATATCTTTCCCATCCACATCCCTGCCCTGCGGGAGCGGGGGGAGGATATCCCGATGCTGGCCCGGCATTTCCTGGGCAAGAGCGCCGACCGATTGAACAAGCCCATCCACAAGATCTCCAAGGAGGAAACCGATAAGCTGATGGCCTATGGATGGCCGGGCAATATCCGGGAACTGGAAAACATCGTTGAACGGGGGGTGATCCTCAGCCGTGGCCCCCACCTGCGGATTCCCAAGGCCGAGTTCCAATCCAATATTCCCATGGCGGATTCTGCGGAATTGTCCCTGGAGGAGATAGAGCGTCGGTACATACTCCTGGTCCTTAAAAATACCGGGGGAAAAATCAACGGCCCCGGGGGGGCTGCGGAAATACTGAAACTCCATCCCAGCACCCTGCGCTTTCGCATCAAAAAGCTGGGCATCATCCTGGAACGCAGCCCCAGCCGGGTTAGCGCTAAATAAAGAAACCGTGCACCCTGTATAAATTGTTGACAGGAATTTATTTTTAGGATAAATAGATCTGGTTTTCATCAAGTGGTCCCATCGTCTAGCGGTTAGGACGCTGGCCTCTCACGCCGGAAGCCGGGGTTCGATTCCCCGTGGGATCACCACTTAGAGAATAAAGGGTTTAGCAGAAATGCTAGGCCCTTTTTTGCTTTCTACCCCCTCCGGTTTTTCAACCCCCAAAGCTATTTTTACCCCTCTTATAAGACGGTGGATTCTTGACTTTCCCGTATATTTGCTATAATTCAGTTCTTTTTTAAAAGGATAAATGAATGATAAAATTGAATATTGTATTATTGGAACCGGAAATACCCCAGAATACCGGAAATATTGGCAGGACTTGCAATGCCATGGGTGCTTCGCTGCATCTGGTAGAACCCTTGGGATTCTCCATCGAGGATAAATATTTAAAGCGTGCCGGGCTTGATTACTGGAAAGAACTCAATGTTAAATCATACCGGGACTATGCTGATTTTCTATCTAAAAATCCCCAGGGTCAGAAAGTATTTATCTCAAAAAAAGCAACAACTCAATGTGACCGGTTCTGTTATTCAGATGAGGTCTACCTGGTTTTTGGAAAGGAATCCGTGGGTCTGCCTGAAAAAATGCTGCTGGAAAACAAGGAAACGTGTGTAAGGGTACCCATGTGCGCTTCTTCCAGGTCTTTGAACTTGGCCAATACCGTTGCAATCCTCAGTTATGAGGTCATGCGACAACACGCTTTCATCGGTCTGGAGACTGAGGGGCAAATATAATTTTGGCAAGGGCAAGGGTGGGAATGGAAGGGCTCCCACCCATCGAAGAACTCAGCCGGGCTAGAGCAAAAACAGATGACAAGGGTCTGTGACCCCCCGGGAGAAGATATCGGTGAGATGGTCGATCTCCTTCATCTTGTCAACGGGGCGGTCCGGGAAGAGGATCCACCGGAGTGCCATGTGGATAAAGGCGCCCATGAACATGTTGCAGAAGACCCTGGGGTTGATTTCTTTTTTGAACACTCCCTGGGCCTGTCCGTCCCGGATGAGCTCAGCCAGGGAGGCGATATAGGTCCTGTGAACGTCCAGGGCCTCGGATTGGTAAAACTTTCGGTTCATGAGGGAATCCATGATAAAGACCTTTAAAAAGTCCCTGTTCTTGAGGAAACTGCAGAAATGAAGCCTTAAAAACCGGCGCAGCCGGGCCAGGGGACAGGTGAGCTGAACCGTGGCGGCCAACTGGCTTGTGATTGCGGTGAGGCGATGGGAGGAGATGGAGATAAGGAGGTTTTCCTTGTTCTTGAAATAATCGTAGATGGATCCCTCTGCCACCCCGGCGGTCTTGGCGATCTGGGCCACCTTGGCTTTTTCATACCCCTTTTCGGCAAAGACGGCTTCGGCAGCCCGGAGGATGCGACACCGCTTCACCCGGTCATGGGGTTGGGGCCTTTCTTCGATCATGGCAAAGAGGATGTGGAGGATATCTTCCCAGTCGCTTGCGATGTCCCGGGTTTCGTTCAGCATCACGCAATGGACCGCTTCCATGTCCACGGTGCCGTAGATCAGTTCCGTGATCAGGCGCATGTCCACATCCCGGCGATAGAGCCCTGCCTGAACGCCCTGATTCAGGATCCCGGAGCAGATCCCGGCGTGCTCCCGCATGAGGGCATAGGCCGGGGTGTCGTAAAATTCCCGGCTGGAGCGGTATTCAAACATCAGGTTCCGGACAAAATCCCGGTTACGGTCGATGTAGACCAAGGCGTACCAGATGAATTTGCTCAGACGGGACTTGGGTTCGGAGATCCCCTGGAGTTGGTCATGGAGTTCACGCAGGGTGTCTTTGATCCGCTCGTGGGCCACGGCAAACACCAGCCCTTTCTTTCCCTTGAAGTATCGATAGGCGTGGGAATGGGCCACATTGGCCCGGTCGGCAATGTCTGCGATGGTGGTGCCTGCGATGCCCTTTTGAGCCAGGAGTTCCTCGGCCGCCCGCAGAATTTTTGCTTGGGTTTTGTTCATAGTTTTTTATTCTTGAATCAGATTCAGAAGCGTCCCATCCATGTACCACAAGCAGGCTATCCTGTAAAGCATACTGGGGGTTTTCGTTTTGAACCAAGTTCACATAAAATCCAGGTATTGTTTTTCCCAATTAAGGTGGCAATTATAACGCGTCCCCGGGATCGTTCTCCCTGTGTCCTTCTGTGTTGGCTGAAAATCATTTATTTACAGTGTGTTGAAAGACATGCTGCAAAAATATATATTTTCACTTGACAATCGAATTTTGATGTTACATAAATGAATGTAGTTCAGAACCTAAATAGTATGAATTGATTTTGAACGACTTATCCTGTGAATTTGATCCAATGAAACACGTTTTACTTGTCCTAGGGATTATCTGCACCGGACGGATCCTGCGTCGGCCCACAGTTGAGCCAGCAGTGAAAATGGACCGGCCGGGCGTACATAATAATCCTGTGGAAATCATGCCGGAAAAAGGAGGTGAGATCGCCAGGCAAACGGCCCCCATGGGGTGTTTTTTTTAAAATTCGTAGAACGGTGTTCGCAACCATGAGGGTTGCTCACCAAGCCAAAGAAAAGCCAAACTGCAGGCAACTGCGGGACGGAAAGCCACGGGGTCCGCGTCGGTTCGCGGATGGACGGGCTGCCTCTGGAAAAGTCAACCAACACTTTTTTAGGAGGTTTTTTTAGGATGAAAAAATTAACCGGATTATTGATCGTCGCCCTTCTCGTTATCTCCCCCATGTCAGCTTCAGCCCTTGAAGCCCTGACCGATTCCGCCATGAACCAGGTTACAGCCCAGGCCGGTGTCAGCATTGGTGCTGATAACATCGTGATCTACAAGAGTGAACTCTCCGCCACAAAGTATGTGGATTCAGACGGTATCGCAGGCGCTGTCCATGGCCATATGGTCTATAACGGTGACGGCGCCGAGGCCGCCCTGACCGTCCAGAACTCCGAGATCATCACCCTGATCGACGGGGTGCATTTCGCCGGTGGCACGCCCGATGACAACCTGAACATCGATTGGACCACGGAGATTGATGCCAATGTTTACGCCTACGATGCTGACGGGAATCGGAGTAACGAGACGTTTACTCTGGGTGCAACCCTTGACCAGCTGGTGAATCATAAGAAAAAGACCCTTGATATCGACATCGCCAATATCGTGCTTGAAGCCGATGTTAACGGTATCCAAAGAACAAAGACCGCCGTTGTGATCGGTCTGCCCACCATCGTGATCCAGTCCAACGGCGGTACCCAGGTGATCGGGCTTGAAAACAGGAGTGACGCCAACATTCCCACGCGGGAAGACGGCGAGTTGATCAAGATCGAAAGGCCCCAGACCGTGGTGGCCATCCTGGACGGTTTCCTGACCATCTCAGCCCATTAAACTCAATTCTCATAAAAGAACCGGCCATCCCCTCCCCCTGGTGGAGGGGATGGCGTTATTTCATGGATCTAAGCTTATCTGGTGGAGGAGAGAAAAGGCCATGTGTATGAGAGCAAAATTCCTGGTCCTGGCGGCTTGTGCCGCTATTTTGGTTTCCATCCCTTTTTCAGCCCCTGGCCTTGAAGCGCTCTCCAACAGACAGCTCAGCCGGATCACGGCCCAGAGCGGTCTGAACCTGGAGGCGGCCCAGGGCCTGTTCTATTTAAGTGCCGTGGGGGTGGGGTTCTCGGATGTCGGTACCGTTGACCCATGGGGCACCCCCCTTGGGGTGGACGGGTATCTCCACGGGGATCTTGGGGGTATCTTTACCCTGGACACGGAATTTGCCCTGGATATTGGGAATTTCCTTGAACCGGACCCAATCCTTGTTCAAGACGATGCAGGGGGAAGTATACCTGTTTTACGCTCCCTTGATCATCCCCTGAACCATAGGCCCATGCTCTTTTTGAGCCAGACAGAGGGCGGCATCCAGGGCGACTTCCGGATCGCGGATCTGACGATTTGGGACCACGGGGCCGGGGCTGAAGAAGTTCTGGGAGACCTTTCCGTCTCCGGTCTTGCCCTTTCCAGCACAAGGCTTGCGCTCTTTGCCCCGCCCGGGGGCACAGGAATCCGGATCCTGGCCGGCGGGGTTGTGGTGGCTGAAACCATCCGGTTTTCCACCTTGTCCCCGGAAAACGATCTCCTGGTTTCAGGGTTGATGCTGGGCAGCAGCTTTTCCGGTACCCCCTTGCCCGAGGACAACCTGGGCAACTCCCCCATTGATACCCGTTCCTGGGCCCTGGAGAACGGTTCGTTCAACCTGGGGAATCCCTGTTATTACAATGATATCCTCGGGGTGCCGGACCTTGAACCCACCGCCCTTCCCCTGTCCGTTGATGTGGCCGGGGATCGTGAAGTCGGCCCGGCGACCTGCCTTGTGATCAACGCCCCCATGGAGGGTTCCCTGCGCATAAAAAGTGTCTCCGCCAACGGGTTTGATCTGGGGCCCATGGCCATTGACGGCCTCAGGCTGTACAAGAATGTGATCGAGTTTCCGGGCAGGGGCATCGGCCATTGAGCGATTATCAAAAGGAGGACTCGATTGTGAAACCGACCCAGGCTGCCCTGCTGATCCGGGCCTGCCTTGTTTTCCTGACGGTTTTTTTTCTTGGGACCCTCTCTTCCGGGGTCTGCAAAACACAGATAATGACAGACACCGAGCTTGCCCGGGTCACCGGCCAGGGCACCACCAATCTCGTTGTGGAAGGGAACACGGTGAGACTCTTCCTGGATATGCACATGGAGACCTACGGCACCCTGACGTCCGGCAAGGCCGGGTATTGGAATCGGGGCATCCCGGACGATCCCGCCTTTGGCTGGGACATGAACTGGAAGAATGTCGTCATTGGGGAAAGCTACGACACGCCCCTGGTGATTGACGGGCTTGTCCTGGCGGTTGAGTTCACCCATGATATCTCCGCACAGGATAAAAGCCTGGCCCGTATCATCATCGGCACCAACCACATGAAAGGAGAGATCTCCGGGGATTTCGCATCCACCACCGGCGCTGTAAACCCAGAGGTCCTGGGCCTTGGCGGCACCGACCCCCTGGTCATGATCCGGGACGACACCCTCCAGGACCATTCCCGGCTCACCATGGACGGCGGATTTTTCCTTGAGGTCAACCTGGATGGCCAGAGCCCGGAAAGGGGGGTGCGGGCCCTCATGGGATACCCGGAATCCGCTGCCGTGAACATGACCTTTACGGGCACGGACTGGTGGACCCAATAACCCCGTGATTACTGAACATGAAAAGGAGAAAAGCATGCAGACGATTTTACGGGTTCAGTTCCTGGCGATGTTCCTGTTTTCAACCCTGGGCCATGGGATGCCCGTCACGGAATCCGTGGAAATCCTGGCCCGTCCTGGCAAGGGCGAAACCCTTCTGGCCCAGTCCGTTACGTTTAATTCAGGGGATGCCGGGCATTTCGCCTATGTGCTGAAAAAAGGGCCCCATGTGTGGGTGAACATTGACGGTAAGGCCGGTGCTCCCCATGAGAACCTGGCCAAGGGCACGCCGTTGTTTAATCGGGACGGATCCAGATCCGTGTATATTGCTTACCAAGGAGACAAGGCCTTTGTGGTCGCGGACGGTAAAGAGCTGCCCGGTTTTGACCAGGTGTCGGACCCCCGGTTCAGCCCGGACGGAAAAAGGCTGGTCTACCTGGCCCAGACGGCCAGGGGGCAGATGGTTGTGGAGGAGGATAAGATCCTGGGCTGCTTTGACGGCATCCTGGCACAGCCCCGGTTCAGCCCGGATTCAAATCAGTTGGCCTTTCTGGGGGTGAAAGACAATAAGGTCTCGGTGGTGCTCAACGGAAGATCCATCATCAAAAAATGTGAAAATGCCAAGGAACTCACCTTTAGCCCGGATTCAAACCACCTGGCCTTTGCCCTCAAGAGAAAGGGGCGATGGTTTCTTGCCAGGGACAAAAAAATATCGAAAAAGGGGTATCAGAACATTCAAAGCCTGCAATTCAGCCCGGACTCCAGCCGGTTTTTCTTTGCTGCCCAGGAGAAAAACCGGTTGTTTTATGTTGAAAACCAAAGTGAGATGACTCCCTATGACACCGTGGGCGCCCTTGTCTTCAGCCCGAATTCCCAGCGGACGGCCTATCCTGCCCGGGTTGGGAAAACCTGGCGGGTGGTCCTGGATCAAAGGGAAGGCCCGGGGTTTACCGCCCTTGCCACCCTGACGTTCAGCCCGGATTCCCAACGCTTTGCCTATTCCGGGGTTACAAACGTTGATAAAGGGGTGGTGGTCCTGGACCAGACCCTTGGCCAAACCTATGATGCCGTTGGCCAGCCCGTGTTCAGCCCGGATTCCAGGCGCATGGCCTTCAGGGCCAAAACCGGCCGGCACTGGCGCATGGTCCAGGACGGCAGGTTGGGCACCCCCTATGATATGATTCGGCGGCCGGTGTTCAGCCCGGACGCAAGTCGTCTTGCCTATGCCGGTGAAAAAGCGGGCAAGCGCTTTCTGGTGGTCAATGGAAAAGAGGGCGCGCCTTATGAAACCGTGGGCTTTCCCTGGTTCAGCCCGGACGGCAGCCATCTTGTCCACACCGCCATGGACGAGGATCAAAAAT
Organism: Desulfobacterium sp.; assembly: GCA_016342325.1. Taxonomy (GTDB): domain Bacteria; phylum Desulfobacterota; class Desulfobacteria; order Desulfobacterales; family Desulfobacteraceae; genus Desulforapulum. The sequence continues at coordinate 164 of JAEINR010000133.1, read as the reverse complement.
GGCGGGTGGTCCTGGACGGAATTCCTTTGGGCAAAACCTTTGACGGCTTTCTAAGGGGGGCGCCCATGGCATTCAGCGGCCTGTCCTGTTAAAGTGGACCCCTGAGTCAAGACAAAAAAACAATTAGTTTAAGCTGCACATGGATATTTATCCACAATCATCGC
>JAEINR010000016.1 GCA_016342325.1 Desulfobacterium sp. | reverse complement strand
GCGATGATTGTGGATAAATATCCATGTGCAGCTTAAACTAATTGTTTTTTTGTCTTGACTCAGGGGTCCACTTTAAGGATCACGATGAACTCCTCACCGCCGTACCTGCCGATGACATCACTCCCACGGAGAATGGTTTGGATATAGTGACACATGGTTTTCAGCACCTCGTCCCCCCGTTGATGACCATGGGTGTCGTTGATCTTCTTGAAGTGGTCGATATCGATCATCAAAATGGAATAGGAGCGGCCATACCGTTTGCACCGGGCAAGCTCTGAGACCAGCAGGCGTTCGAGTTCCCCCCTGTTTTTGACACCGGTCAAGGGATCATGGGCCGCCATGGATTTGAGTTTCTCTTCGATGGCCAGCCGCTTTGTGATGTCTTGAAATGTCATGATCGTCCCCACCATGGTGCCATTATTGTACATGGGGGCAACCAGGAGAGAAACGGGAATTTCATCGCCGTTTTTCTGCCTAAGATAAAAGGGTTCCGCCTGCTTGACAATGCCGTTATTCGCCCAATCAATATTGTCGAACTTGTTTTTATCCTGCTGAAATTCCGGGAGGATTCTCTCAACTTTTTCGTTAAGTAATTTGTTCTCCTGCCATCCCAGAAGGGCTTCTGCCTTGGGATTGATCATCTGGAACTGCCCGTCACGGTCTAGGACCATCAATCCTTCGGCAAGCTGGGCCGTCACTGTCCTTGCGAACTTTTCGGTGCGATTGCCGGCTTCATTGGCAATGGTGACCGCCCGGATGCGCTCCTTGCTGAACAGCCATGTGAGGGGCAACAGGAACACCAGGGATAAACAAAACTGAAAAAATCCCCGGGAAAATCGCTGCTCAATTTGCTGGAGAATCTGCCGGCTGGGTACATGGAGTATCAGTACCCAGTGGTAATTCCTGGCTTGGATGAATTCCCGGTTCATTGAGGACGGGTCATCGACAGCCGTACTGGAGATTTGTCCTTCTTCCAGGGGATATATGGTCTGAAAGGTGAAAATGCCTGCCTTGGTCGTGACCTGTCCGTTTTTATTTTTCTCTATCTCCTCCCAAATGCCGGGGAAGCGGTTCTGAAAGCGGTGGTCCTTGTTGCGCATGAAGCCCCATTCGTCCGCGGAAGCGGGGGAGAGCAGCCAGAATCCGCCATTGTTGAGCAGCATGGGCTGGCTCTCCTCCGCTCCCAGGGTCTCCCTGAGGTGTTCTAACAGCCGGGCGCCCAGATAATTAAACAGAACCACGCCCTGCTTGCGTCCCTGGCGGTCGCAAGCAGGCATTCCGAAACGGATCATGGGTTTAAAGGGCTGTTCGATTTGACCCTTTTCAATGTTGAGATCCAGGGGCGATACAAAAACCTCCCCACAGGAAATCCCCATTGTATCCTTGAAATAATACCGGTTGCTCTTGTTCTGGAGTTTCCCTTGAGGAACGATACCGGGACGGTCCACGTTAAGGTTCACCCTCACAATTTCCATGCCTGTATTATCCAGATATCGGGTCTGGTCATAGATGCCTTTGGTGCGGGTGATGGCCAGGAACTCACTTGCCAGGATCTCTTTATCCTCCTGGGTATGACGGTCCATGAAATTCAGCAGGTAACCGGAGTTTGCAAGGTACTTAAGGTCGGAGGTGATGGCCCTGAACTGCCTTCCGATGGACTCGGTGCCGATGTGGATTCGGCTCATCTCTTTTGTCTTGACGATATTCATCTTAATGGTAAAATCGAGGTAATGGAGCAGGGCGATCACCAGGGCCGAGATCAGCATGATTCCAAGGCTGGTACCTGAAAATAACCTTAAGACCGAGGCGGTTGGGGGCTTTTGATCCAGGTGTCCCAGGTTATGCAGTTTGAATTGGTTGATCATGCACCTTTTCCCTTTTACTATTCAAATTGTTTTAATTTTTGTTTCTTTTCTTTGTTTGAACTGGATTTTGTTCTTTTTGTCAAGCACTGTATGTTTAAAATGCGAATTTCATACCCACCCTTGATCCTCATCTTCGGCGTGAATTAACCGTTGCTGTTTGTTCTTGAACCTTTTAGAATGGCGATGGCAAGGTATGAAAAAGAAGGTCGCAAACTGGGTGAAACGCATGCAAGTGAAAAGTAATACGGGGCGATTTATAATGATTGGGCTGGTCTCAGCCCTTCTCTTTGGCGGGGCGACACCTGCCAGCAAGGCGTTGCTGGGGGGTGTTGAGGCCCAAGCCCTGGCCGGACTGCTTTACCTTGGCGCCGCCCTGGGGGTGCTGCCCGTGGTGATCCGCGAACGGGCATTTCGGTGGCCTTGGCGCGCCGGAAGGAATACGATTCTTCAACTCACTGGCGCCATTTTACTGGGAGGGATCCTTGGGCCGTTGCTGTTGTTGCTTGGATTGAGAAGCGCAAGTTCTGGCTCTGCCTCCCTTTGGCTCAACCTGGAACTTGTGGCCACAGTGATTCTGGGGCATTTTGTGTTCCGGGAGCACCTTTCCCGGCGGGCATGGGGCGCGGCAGGGGGAACGTTCATTGCCGCAATGCTGCTGGCAGGCGGGGAGGGCGGCGGGATTTTACCTGCTTTTTTGATCTTTTTGGCATGTGTCTGCTGGGGCTTTGACAATCATTTTACCGCGCTTATCGACGGTATCTCCCCCGCCCAGACCACCCTGTGGAAGGGAAGTGTGGCCGGCACGTTCAACCTGGTTCTGGGCGGTGTTGTCGCAGGTGGCGCCGGCAGCCCGGGCGTTGTTCTTGTGGCTTTGCTGGTTGGTGCGGTCTCCTATGGGTGCAGTATCACACTCTATGTCATGGCAGCCCAGGGCTTGGGGGCCGTTCGCAGCCAGATGGTTTTCTCAGTGGCGCCCTTTTTCGGTTTGTTGCTGTCTGTGACCGTTCTCGGGGAGGTGTTCACCCCTGCCCAGGCCATGGCTGCACTCCTGATTGTGGTCTCCCTCATGGTCCTCTTCAGCGAGCAACATGCCCATGGCCATAGCCACGTTGCCATGTCCCATCAGCATCGCCACCGTCACGATGGTCTTCACCACAGCCATGGGCATGGAGGAGAGAGCCATGTGCACTGGCACGAGCACGTCCCCCAGGAGCATGCCCATAAACACTGGCCGGATCTGCACCATCGCCATGATCATAAATAGAAATTTGGGATAAGCTGTTTAATCGAACCCTGGGATTTTACCGGGTGCCATGGCAAATGGAGGGGTTGGGATGCCGGTTACGGAAATACAGGGACATTCTCATCTAATTATGATATAAGCCCCTGATGCCGTTGAATATCGACACAGACAGGTTGTGCCGGTATGTTGAAACGTGAAAATTGAGAGAACATTCAGGATATAATATATGTCATTTGATGGACTTGGCCTTCGGGTCGAACTGCTTAAAGCCGTTAAAACCAAGGGCTACACCGCCCCCACTCCCATTCAGACCCGGGTTATTCCCGCTATTCTCGACGGGCGGGACATCCTAGCCCGGGCCCAGACCGGAACGGGAAAAACAGATGCCTTCGCACTCCCTTTGGTTGAACTTTTGAGCCGTCAGGACGCCAAGGGGGGACGGAGCCGTCACCCCCGGGCACTCGTTCTTGTCCCCACCCGTGAGCTTGCGCTCCAGGTGGGAGAGAGCATCAAGGCCTATGCCAGGCTGGTCTCCCTTCGATGCTCTGTGGTTTACGGCGGGGTTAACATCAATCCCCAGGTGGATCGTCTGAGGCGGGGCATCGATATTCTTGTGGCCACACCGGGCCGCATGTTGGACCTTGCCCTCCACCGGTATCTGAAGCTTTCCAAAATCGAATTCCTGGTTTTTGACGAGGCGGACAGAATGCTGGATATGGGATTCAGTGATGAGATCTCTGCGGTTCTCGACCTTGTTCCCGCCCAACGCCGGACCATGCTGTTTTCCGCCACCTACACCCAACAGATCCGTAATCTTGCCGAAATAATGTTGGAGGCGCCGGAGCAGATCGAGGTGACGCCCAACACCACGGCGGCAGAATCGGTTACCCAGAAGGTTCACCTGGTGGATCGGTCAACCAAGCGAGCCCTTCTTGTCCATTTGATCTCCAAGGGAAAATGGAACCGTGTACTGGTTTTTACCCGTACAAAACACGGGGCAAACAAGCTCACGGAGAAACTTGTCGAAAAGAAGATCAGTGCCGTTGCCCTCCATGGCAACAAGAGCCAGTCTTTAAGAACACGTACCCTTAATGAGTTCAAGAACGGTGAGAGTCGTATTCTGGTAGCAACGGATGTGGCTGCAAGGGGGCTTGACATCAGCGATCTGCCCTATGTGGTCAATTACGATATGCCGAGTGTTGCCGAGGATTATGTTCACCGTATCGGTCGAACCGGTCGTGCCGGCGTAAGCGGCGTTGCCATCTCCCTGGTCTGCCACGATGAAAAGGTGCATCTTAAGGCCATTGAGAAACTCCTGGGTCAGAAGATCCCCGTGGAAACGATTAACGGCTATACCGTGGATAGCGCGGTTCCGGATTTTGTTCTCCTGCGGCCTGAAAACTCGGCCAGCGAAAGAAAGGCAGCCAAGTCGATAAAAGAGATCGTGGGTAAAAGAAAGACCTCAAGGGAGAATTCTAAAAAAAACACTGAGAAAACGACAGGTTTCGGCAAAAGCTATGGATCAGACTCGGAATCAAAATCCCGATCCAACAGGCGAACTGAAAAAGCCGGGAAAAAGTCGTCCCGACCGGAATCAAAATTCCGATCTGACAGGCGAACTGAAGAGGCGGGGAAAAAATCGTCCCGACCGGAATCAAAATTTCGATCCGACAGGCGAACCGAAGAGGCGGGGCAAAAGTCCTCCCAACCGGATTCAAAATCCCGATCGACCCGGAAAAAGGATAGTGCCGGAAAAAAACCGTCTAAATCAGGATCTCGTTTTTCGCAATCGTCTAAACAGGGCAAACCTAAGGGTAGAAGATAAAGCAGGGTGTTTCGAAAAAGACCCTGTAGCCAGACCTGGGCAATTGAATTTGGCAAGGTATCCTAACGGGTACCTTGCAGAATCAAGGCAATGGGGCTGAATATTTTTTGCTTCCCCCCACCCCTCGATCCCAATGGATTTAGCCTGTCAAACGAAAGATCCGGGTGGGGGATTACTCCTTTACGAGATTCCTTATCCATTTGCGTGATGAAAATCTTACAATGCCTATACAGAGTTTGTAGATCTCTTCCGTTGCAACCAGTGCCATGCCCCAGTACACCGGCAGGTGCAGGAAAAAAGCGCCGAAAAACGCCATGGGAACTCCGATGCACCATATGCCGGTGAAATCTAAGAGAAATCCGAAACGGGTATCGCCTCCTCCCCTTAACACACTGATCACATTTGTAAAATTGGTGATCTTGAAACACAGTACAGCGCCGGCCACAAACATCAGGTGATGGGCGTTCATGTACGTCCCTTCAGAGATCTTAAAAAATGAAAGAATCATATCCACGGACAGGATCATAATAGCGCCGGCAAAGATTGCCATGACAAACTGTAATATCAAGAGGTACTTGCCGTAAAGATATGCGTCATCATCCCTGCCGGACCCAATGGTGTTGCCGATGATGATGGCACCGGCATGGAACATGCCGTAAAAGGGAATCAGCATGAAATTTTCAATGGATGCCACGATATTGACCGCTGCAATGGATTCGGTGCCTAACCTTGCATATACAAGACTGTACAGGCTGATACCGATCGCCCAGAAAAGCTCATTCAGGAACACGGGCCAGCATGTCCTGAAAATCTTTTTGAAAAATGGGAAGTCAAAATCCAGCATTTCTGAAATCTTGGCAGCAATCGGGTATTTTTTATAATAGACGATGCCTACCAGGGCAAATCCTTCCGCAAACCTAGAAATACAGGTGGCAATGGCAGCACCATTGACGCCCAGTTCAGGACATCCCAGTTTCCCGAATATCAGGATGTAGTTCAGGACAATATTGAGGGGCACGGCGATCATGCTGGCGTACATGGGAAGCTTGACAACCCCCATGCATCTCAGGCTATACCGATAGGTATAACTCACCACCGATATCACAAAACTGATACCCACGATTCGTAAATATCCTGAACCCAGGCGAATCACATCGGTGTCTTTGGAATACAGGGCCATCATGGTGTCCGGTATGACCAGGGCCACAAAGGTGAATAAGGAGCAGACGGTAAACCCGGCCATGAGTCCTATTCCCACAAGCTTCTTGATGCTGGCGATATCCTTTTGGCCCCAGTATTGTGCGGTAAAGATGGATATTCCGCTGTGGGTCCCGAACTGCACAACGATAAAAATAAAAACAAATTGATTGGCAATGCCCACGGCAGCAATGGCGGTCTCGTTCAATTGACCCACCATCAATGTATCCATGAGAGCCATGGATGCACTGAGAAAATTCTGAAAGATGATCGGCAGGGCCAGCATGAATAGCTGGTTGATGAAATTCAAGTTTGTTCGATTGAGGTATTTTTCCATGAAATCCTATCTTTAGTTATGAATTTGCATCGCCTGTTGCGATTATTGATATTGGTTTTTTCTTTTTTATGCTGATCCCTTCTATTCTTTCTGTGTTACTGAGCGCTGTCGTTTGCAAACCGAGACATTCCCGGAATTCCTTTTCGTCCACCAGGTTTTTTGGTTCTTCTGGTACTGTGCCGAGTACGGAATCTTCTATTGCTACGCCATTTCCAAGGCTCAGTCCCGGTTCCATGGGCTCCAGGATGTTTTTATACACTTTTTCAGGTTCGGGAAAGAGTCCCAGAGAGACCTCTTAACATATTGTCGATGTCGCAACCTTGGTCCTTTTTGCTGCATCGCTAATTTTAAAATCCATTGTAATTGCCTTTTAAAAAAATGTTACGTTTGAAAAGGGCTTTGTCTGTCCCCAAAAAAACACACAAATTGTCAACAAAAAAACTTGACTTTTTATGGTAATCTTAATTATCTAAAAGATAAACTTTAAAGTTTAACTTTAAACTTTGAATCCCGCCCAATCAAAATTTCCAGGACACTCCATTGACACACCGATGCCGCCAGGATTGAATTGAAACGGTTCGCCCTCGGTCCTCGTCAGGCCTATGAACAGAATATGGAATGTGATTTTCATGAAATAATATGGAAAAAGGCGGGGCCTTTACCGGAGCCACACCCTTAGCATTGAAAGGAGCTTGGTGGTGTCAACCGGTTTGGACAGGTAGTCGTTTGCCCCGCATCGGATGCACTCATCACGGTCCGTCTCCATTGACTTTGCCGTGAGGGCCAGGATGGGAAGGTTCTTGAATTCATACTTTTCCCTGATTTTCTTCATTGTTTCATACCCGTCCATCATCGGCATCATGATATCCATGAGAATAATATCCGGTTTTTTCTTGTTTTTCAGGAGTTGAAGGGCCTTGCTGCCGTTGTTTGCAATGGTGACATCCAAGCCCCTGCTTTTTAGGAATTTGTTAAGGGCAAATGCGTTGCGCATGTCATCATCCACGACCAGGACCCTTTTTCCGGGCAGGTTGGATTCCTTGTCACGAAGTTTGCGTATCATATCCTGATGGGCTTCAGGCATATCGCTTTCCACCCTGTGCATGAAAAGAGCTGTTTCATCCAGGAGTCTGTCAAAGGACCCTGCGCTTTTCAGCACGATACTGGATGCGTAGCTTTCTAATTTTTCGGTCTCGTCCGGGGTCAGTTCCCTTGCCGTATAGATTATTACGGGGGGCTTTTCTATCCCTGTTTCCCAGTTTATCTTGTCAAGCAGTTCAAACCCCGGGATATCCGGCAGACCCAGATCAAGAATCATGCAGTCAAATTTTTGTTTTTTGAGCAATTCCAGGGCTTTTTCTCCCGTTCCTGCGGTTGCGGCATGGATATCGTTTGCGCCCAGCAGCTTAAGCATGCTCTCCTGGAGCTCCTTGTCATCCGCCACTAGAAGAAGATCCTTTACCTGGCTTGTAAGCACCTCCTCTATCTTTGCCAGGGCATTTCTCAGGTCTTTTGTGTTCACAGGCTTTGTCAGGTAACCCACGGCACCCTTTTGCAGCCCCTCCCTGGTGTTGTCAAAGGCTGACATGATGTGCACCGGGATATGCCTTGAGTCGGGATTGCTTTTCAGTTCATCTAAAACCGCCCACCCGTCAATCCCAGGCAGCCCGATATCAAGGATGATGGCAGTGGGCTTATGTTCGATAACGTATTTGATTCCTGTTTCACCGTCCGGGGCCAGGATGCTCTCATAGTCGTGCTTTTTGAAAAAATCAGCAAGGATGGCTGCAAATTCATTGTCATCCTCGATGATCAACATTGTTTTGCCACCCGGGGCCATGGGGCGCTCCGGGATAATCTCTGGTTTTTCATAGGCGGCATCACGGGCCACCGGGATTCTCTTTTTAGCCGTCGGGGCTTTCTTTTTAATCGGCGGGGCGGTTGTTATTTCAGTTGGGGCGGCGGTAAACATTTCCGGGATATAAAGTGTAAATACAGCCCCTTTGCCGGGTATGCTTTCCGCTTTGAGTTCTCCCCCTATCAGCAACGCAAGTTCACGGGATATGGAGAGCCCGAGTCCTGCGCCCAGGTGGCGGAATGCCGTGGAACCGTACTCCCGGCTTTTGGCCTCAAAGATCAGCCGGTGTTTTTCCACAGGAAATCCAGGGCCGGTATCTGTAACGGAAACAGCGACGCTCTCCGCCGGGTCCAGATCCTTTCTGTCAAACCGGATACCTTTTGGAGGCCTGGAAATCCGGAGTGATACAGATCCTTTTTCCGTGAACTTGAAGGCATTGCCCAGAAGGGTCCTCAGTATCTGCTCGAGCCTGTGAACATCGGTGGTTATCGTATCCGGCAGCCCTTTTGCCACAGCGGTTTCAAAATTGAGGCCCTTTTCCGTTGCCGTATGGTTAAACTCTGTTTCCAGATTTACGGTTAGGGTCTGTATTCTGATCCTGGAGACGCTGAGCTCGATTTCCCTTGTCTCGATTTTTGAGAGGGCGAGGATGTCCCGGATCAGATGGAGAAGATTCCGTCCGCTCCTGTGAATGGAGGCAGCGGATTCGATCTGGTCGTCGGAGAGGTTGTTTTCCTTATTGTCTTGGAGCATCTTGGCCAGGAGCAGGATGGTGTTCAGGGGCGTCCGGATCTCGTGGGAGATGCTGGCGAGAAATTCGGTTTTGTATTTTGTGGCCATCTCAAGCTGTCTTGCCTTTTCCTGGATTTCCTCTTTATGGGTCTCCAGCAGTTCGTTTTTTTCCTCCATCTCCTCATTGCTTGCCTGAAGTTCCTCCTGCTGTAACTCGAGTTGGGTTTTTGATTTTTTCAAGGTGTCGGTCTGCTCTTCAAGCTCCACATTGGCTTTTTTAAGCTCCTCCTGTCGACCCTCGAGCTCTTTTGCCTGTTTATTGGTACTGTCCAGAAATCTCTCAAGCTTTTCCCTGGAAAGGGCGGCATTTATGGCAACGGCCGTAATACTGCCTGCCATATCGACAAATTCCATCATCAGCGGTGTAAATGAACCCATGGATCCCAATTCCACAACAGCCTTGACCTCATCCTCATAGATAAACGGAACAACAAGAATGTTCGTGGGAATCTCATGGCCAATGGAGGAGTCTATGGTAATGTAATCATCAGGTACTTCGGTAAAAAGGATTTTCTGTTTTTCAAGGGCTGCCTGTCCCACAAGCCCTTCCCCCGCTTTGAACCTGCTTGCTATCCCCTTCCTCTTTGTGAAGGCATAGCTTGCCAAAAGTCTGAAATCATTTTTCCCATCATCCTTCACAAAGAGGGTTCCCACCTGGACGCTAAGATATCCGGCAATACAGGTGATGGCGTTTTTGCACAGTTGATCGATCTTTCGCTCGCCGCTGATCATATCGCTCAGTTCATTTCTGCCAGCTTTTAGCCAGTCCTGGCCCTTGGACTCCCTTGCCGAGGCGTTGAGGGCAGCAAGGGTCTGATTGATCGAGAAAGCATGAATGTCTTCATCCGACAGGGGGGTGACCCTTACCGTGTAATCCTTACGGGTGATGGCGTTATGCAGTGTCTCTAAAAAGGCCTTGAAATGCGCTTCACTTTTTTGAAGATGCTCCTTTTCATCCTCAATCTTTTGGGTAAGGGATTTAAGTTTCTTTCCCGTGTCTGTGAGGGCTTTTGTGAGGATGTCGATCTCCAAGAAAGGGGCGCGGGGAAGTGAAATATCGAAATTCCCCTTTGCGATTTCAGCGGAGGCGCCGACAACATCCATTATTGGAGCGGTCAGGCCCTGGCTGAACCGCAGGATCAGGAGAATCAGCAGTACCATAAAAAAAATCGATACCAGTGCTGTTTCCATAAGAACGGCATGGATCGGCTCTAGGATCTCTTTTTCCGCCACCTGCATTACCACTGTCCACTCTCCCACAGGAATCCTGTGCCCGGCGAAATAATAATCCCTGGCGTCAAGGGGACCTTTTCTCTTCATCAGGAAAAAAGATCTTTTCTTTTCCATCTTGTAAAAGGCTTGAAGGATATCGGAATAATCCGTATCCCCAATACTAAAGGTCAGCATCCTTTTATTTAACAGGGATTCATCAATAGGTGCTTCACTGTCTTTCCTATTTTCCAGGGAGAGCCTGAATCTTTTTTCAGAGGCAAGGTCCAAATTGGATGAAATGATGTTTCCATTGCGGCTTATCAGTACGAACTTTGAACTCGTATAGGGTTTGAAACGGGCCAGAAATTGGTGCAGATCGGTAAGGGCGCGGTCCACGCCGGCAACCCCGACAAATTTTCGGTTTATTTCTATGGGGAAGGCCTGTTCAACGATAATCTTGCCTTCATAAAAGTATGGCTCCGTAACCGTGGCCCTGTCTTCCGCCCTGGAATTGTGCCTCTCTTTGGTTCCCTGATAATACAGGCTGGTTTCCATATCTGTAAGCGGAGTGAGCTTTATCTCGCTGTCCTTGACAAACCAGTAGGGCAGAAAACGGCCGTTTTTGTCCATGGTTTTTTTTTCGGATCGGTTTTCGGCAAGATAAGCTGCATCATCCTGATCTGCATCCGGTTCATAGGCGAAATAGGCCCCGGTAAATCCCGGGTTTCTTAAGAGAACTTCCCGGGCATAACGGGTTGATACCCCTCGATTACCGAAAAGGCCGTTTTCCTGGGCCATGGCCATTAGCATGGGTACGGTAACGGCAATCCGATTGGCATTTTCAATCTGGCTGGCCACCTCTCTGATATTTGATATGATCAGTTTTTCGGCATTTTCAACCAGGCTTTTCTTCACTACTTGATAGAAAATCAGGCCCACGATCAGGAGCAGAGCAATGGAGGTAAGACCGAAAGATAGGAGGAGCCGGCCTTTAAGTGTCCTGGTAAACTTTTTTATACGCATCTATTATCTCTCCGGTCAGTAAAGGGTCCGGTTTGCCAGCTATCTTCAGAGCATGTGAAAGATCCCTCCTTGATCTGATGGAATCAGGTAATAGTAACAGGCCCTATACGTGGAATTCAACAAAAAAGATCATCCCCGGCAATCCGGCATGGGCAATAGAATTTGATATTTTCTGCAAATTGATTTAGAAAGGTATAAGTCCTTTGACGATTTCCCGTGGGCAATTAATTCTTTGGGAACGTTCAGCCTTTTTCGTAAATTTCAGTTTGGTAAATAGATATGGATTGATGAAATTTAGAATTTGTTGTGGTTACGAAATCGACGTTGACACAGGGTTGAAAAAAAGAGAGGAAAAATCGCTTTATGACAACAACATCGTTTATATGGGTTATCATTAGTTTTTTTATCGGGCTGTTAGGGGCGAATCGTCGATTCGGTTTCTGGGGCTATTTTTTCGGGTCGCTGCTGTTTACGCCTTTTGTCGGTTTAATCCTGGTGATGGCTTCCGATCCTAAAAAATGAAAATGCCCGGGCCATTGTGTACCATTAATATCGCTTACACTTTTTTTGAACGGGATTGGGCATCGTCCAGGTGGCAATCTTGTTTAGGCCGGGTTTCAGAAAAGCTGCAATCCCGGATTTGCCGTTATCGCCGCTGGCAGGACCGGCAGGCAGCCTTGCTTGGGAAATTACTAGTCAAGGATGGTTTGACTGACCTGGAAATAAATGGGGTATTCGTGGTGCAGGTGCCGTGGCGAAATTTGTGTTGACATGGGGTAGCTGGCAAGGTAAAAGGAAAACAGACACAACCTGGAGCACTTCCAAGAACGTCTCTCTTACTTTTAATAACACTTGTTAACGCGAACCGATCTTTTCTTCGAGCACAGGTCTTCCATCACGGGTGTGTCGCTCCATTGCTGCTGACCGGGAAATACGTTGGGATCATATTCGTAATTTCAGTATGAACCATCTGTTTCAAGTGTCTACTGCATGCAAAATCGCCATAACTGGAATCTGTTTAATCTACTGTCACGATACTACTGTTCGGCATAGAACACTTGTTTCAGGCACGATAAATCCTATTAACTAAAAAAGGGGGTTGCCATGACCAAGGAAAAAAAGGCTGAAACCGTGGACGAAAAAACAGAGGCTGTGGTTGAAGAACAGACGTCGGGCCCGATGGAAGCGGCGAATAAAACAATTCAAACCCATACCCTGTCCGCCATGGGAATCGGCCTGGTGCCCATCCCGCTGGTTGATCTTCTGGGGATTACCGGTGTTCAGATTAATCTGATTCGCAAGCTTGCGGGTATTTATGAAGTGCCCTATACCAATGACAGGATAAAAAATGTTCTGACTCCCCTTGTAGGAGGCGCCTTTCCGGTGGTGTCAGCCACCACCATGATCAGCTTATTCAAAGCCATTCCGATTATCGGACAAACCACCGGAGCCCTGGCCGTCTCCATGACCTCGGGTGCCGTGACCTATGCGGTGGGCAAAGTCTTTTTGCAGCATTTTGCATCCGGCGGAACCTTCCTTACTTTTGATCCTGACAAAGTCAGGGATTACTATGAAAGCATGGTTAAAGAAGGCCGGAAGACGGCATCGAATTTAAACGCCGGTAAGTAAGGACTGCAGATGAAATAAGTTGGACAGTAACAGCGTATTTCGTTCAATATATAATATTTGCGGTCCTAAGGTTAATTAATCAACAGATCGTCGCGAATGTCTGGTGGGGATCTTTAATTGGACCCGAGAAAATCAGATCCATATGAATCAAGTACCGATACCCCTAAACTGCTTTGAGGAGCGTTATACCCTGCGACATCCGGTTCCGGATGATCTGCCGGCGTTGTTGCGTCTGGAGAAGGCGTGCTGGGCACCTGGCTTGGGAAGTACGGAAGCGGAATTGCGTTCACGGATTGAGGGGCGTGCCGAAAACCACAGTGTTCTGATCATTGACAACCATATTGTCGGCGCTGTCTATACCCAGCGTATCCGTGATATGGCCGACCTCAAACGGCACACCCACCGCTCTGTTTCCGGCCTGCAATCCCCGGGCGGATCCATTGTGCAGTTGCTGTCCATTAATGTGATTCCTTCCATGCTTTACCTGGGGTATGGAGATCAGTTGCTGGAATTCATGCTGTTGACCAACGCTTTAAAGACCGGGGTGGACAAGGTCGTGGTGGTGGTCCGGTGTAAGGATTATGTCAATCACCCGGGAATTGGGCTCTCCGATTATATTCGAAAGCGTACCCCCACAGGGGAACTGCTGGAGCCGGTGCTTGATTTCCATGCCAGGCATGGGGCGCAGGTTTCGGGGATCATATCCGACTACTGTCCAGGGGACCGGGAAAATAAAGGACATGGGGTGCTGGTGGTGTACGATCTTCATCACCGGGAACCGGCCGGGATCAACACCTTCTTGCCTGTGGTGGAAAAACCGATTACAAACGGTTCGGATCTATCTTGGGCTGTCACTGATGCGGTTTGTTTTATTCTGGATGCCAAAAACCGGTCCGGAACGTTTAATCCCAGGGTTGCCTTTTACGATATGGGTATGAACGGCCTGGATCTTTTGGGGTTGCGGATGATCCTGGCCCGGAGGTTAAACACGGAGATTTCCCCCACACTTTTCTACAAGTACAGTTCACCTGCCACCATTATCGACTATTTCACCCACAGGTTGTTTCCGGATACCCATGGCGTACCCGGGCCTGATCCCCTTAAGTCCGTGCCAACGCCGCTGGGAACGGATGATTACCCCGATGACGCCATTGCCGTGGTTGGAATGGCCTGTCGTTTTCCCGGCGCCAATGATATCGATGGCTACTGGGACCTGCTTTACCATGGCCGGGATGCCATCACTGAAACCCCCCCGGATCGATGGGATAAGGATCAGTTTTGCGGTTTCGGCAGGAAGGAACCGGGTAAAATCGTTTCCTCCTCAGGTGGCTATATCAAAGATGTGGCAGGGTTTGACGCCCGGTTTTTCAGGATATCACCCCGGGAAGCATGCCAGGTGGACCCCCAGCAGCGCCTTCTTCTGGAGTTGAACCGCGATGCCCTTGAATTCGCCGGTATCGCCCCGGAGGGATTAAAAGAAACGCGAACGGGTCTTTTTGTCGGTATTTTTACAAACGATTACCAGCAACTCCAACTGAGGCAAAACAAGTGGGCCGACTATGATGGTTATTTTAACACTGGCACGTCCCATTCCACGGCCGCCGGACGCCTGGCTTACACCCTGGGATGCCAGGGACCAGCCTTGTCGGTGAATACTGCTTGCTCCTCGGCCATGGTGGCCGTCCATATGGCGTGCCGGAGTTTAAGACAGGGGGAGTGCGATCTGGCCCTGGGTTCCGGCGTTAACCTCATGTTGTCCCCGGAGGTCAGCATCTGTTATTCCCAGGCCGGTATGCTGTCGCCGGACGGTCGATGCAAAGCCTTTGATGCATCAGCCAACGGCTATGTTCGCGGGGAGGGGGCTGGGGTGGTGGTCTTGAAACGGCTTAAGGACGCCCTGGGCGATAACCATACCATCTACGGCATCATCAAAGGCAGTGCCATCAACCAGGACGGGGCCAGCAACGGCCTGACCGCCCCCAATGGCCTGGCCCAGGTCAGCCTGATCCGGGATGTCCTGTCCCGGACCGGCCTCTCTCCGGAGGAGATCTCCTATGTGGAAGCCCATGGTACGGGTACGGCCCTGGGAGATCCCATTGAATACGAGGCCCTTTTGGAAGTGTTTGGTCAAAATCGTTCAAAGGACAGGCCCCTTGTCATCGGGTCGGTGAAAACCAACATCGGTCATACCGAAGGGGCTGCCGGGGTCGCTGGCTTGATCAAGGTGATCTTGGCCATGGGGCATCATTATATTCCGGCCCACCTGAATTTCACGGCGCCCAATCGTCTCATCGATCTCAAAGCCCTGCCGGCCCTTATTCCCACGGATGGAATGGAATGGCCTGTTTCGGAAAAACCCCTTTGTGCCGGGGTGAGTTCCTTTGGATTTAGCGGCACCAACGCCCATGTGATTGTTCAGCAATTTTTAGATCCCCGGCAGAAACCGGCTGAAAAACAGAAAAAGGGCGGGGTCTTGACCCTGTCTGCCAGAAATGAAGCCGCCTTGGCCGACATGGTCGGAAACTATGCCGATTATCTGGCGCTTCGGCCGGGGCTTGATCCGGGGGATGTCTTTTATACCAGCCATGTGGGCCGCACCCATTTTGACCATCGCCTGGCCGTATGCGCCCAGGGTCTGCAGGATCTTGTGGCAAAACTTCGGACCGTCCGACAGGGGGGAACCGCCCCTGGGATATACTCGGGATGTAACCCCGGGACCCGGGTCGCTTTTCTCTTCACCGGCCAGGGATCACAGTCTGTGAACATGGGCCGGGACCTGTATGATGATGAGCCGGTGTTTCGGGCAAATATCGACCGCTGCGCAGATATCCTCCGGGATCATATGGAGCAGCCGCTATTGAATTTATTGTTCCCTGGGGATGGGTCTTCCGGGGAACAGAATCGGACCGTCAACACCCAGCCCATGCTCTTTGCCTTGGAATATGCCCTGGCCCGGCTGTGGGAGGCCCGGGGGATCACACCGGATATCATGATGGGCCACAGTGTGGGAGAATATGTGGCCGCTTGCCTGGCCGGTGTTTTCAGCCTGGAAGATGGACTCCGGATGCTTGCGGCCCGGGCGCGGCTGATGCAGAACATGGCCCCCGGGGGAGGCATGGTCGCTGTGCTGGGGACCGCCCGGGATGTGGAAACCGCGCTTGCACACTTTGACGGCAGGCTCGAGATTGCAGCGTATAACGGTCCTGAAAATATAGTGGTATCCGGGTATCGGGATGACCTGGCGGGTTTTGTGGATGTGATGGAAGAAAAAAATATCAAAACCGTTCCGCTGAATGTGTCCCATGGCTTTCATTCCTTTCTCATGGAACCCATGCTGGCGGAATTTAAAGCCGTTGCCGACACCATTGTTTTTAAAACGCCCGTAAAGAAGATCGTTTCCAATGTTTACGGAACCGTTGTTGAAAGGAAAATGGCCTCCCCGGATTACTGGGTGGACCATGTACGACGGCCGGTTTCCTTTGCCAGTGGCGTGGAATGCCTGGTTAAGGAAGGGGTGGACCTCTTTTTGGAAGTGGGTCCCAAACCGGTTCTGATCACCATGGCCGGACAATGCCTTGGGGGTACACCGGATAAATTACCCGTGTTTGCAGCCAGCTTGATGCCCAGCCAGCCTGATGGAGAGGCCATGGACCAGGCCCTGGCAGCCATGTATGCCAACGGGGCCAAGATCGACTGGCATGGGTATCATAACGGGGATAACAAACAACGGATTCCCCTGCCCACATACCCCTTTCAGCGCAAACGGTACTGGATCAAGACCGACACCGGGGCATCACATCCATTGGGCGCCATGAACGGGGGCCATCCATTGCTGGGTGCTGAGCTGGCAACGCCCCTTAAAGAGAAGATTTTTTCAGCCGTGATCGGTACCCGGAATACCGGTTACCTGAAAGACCACCGGGTGGGGGGGCGAATCTCCCTGCCAGCGGCGGGTTTCCTGGAAATTGCCCTGGCGGCCGCCCAAAAGCTGTGGGGTGAGATGTCCGTAACGATAAGGGATCTTATTATTCAGACACCCTTGATCCTGCCCGAGGACGGTACTTGCCGGATTCAGACCATCGTCACCCCCCTTGGGGGCGGAAAGAGTGAACTGACCGTCCATTTGGAGCAAGAGATCCAAACCGATTCCAAATGGGAACAGCATGGATCGTTGACGCTTATCCCCACCTTAAACGGTTCAATGCCCTCCAGGGTGGATGTGGGCGAATTTAAGCAATTCCTGAACCAGGGGACTGGGACAATCACCCGGGCCAACCCGGCGGCTGGGGGTTTGGGTCCCCGCTTTAATGGGCTGGCCAAGTTCGGATGTAACGGTACCTGGGCCACGGGTCAGATCAGCCTGCCGCCACAGTTACAGAAACATGATCCCGGTGATGCCTATCTTTTTCACCCGGTCCTGTTGGATGCCTGCTTTCAAACAGCTGTTAGGGCATTGGTCCGGGACAATGAACCGGGCCTGATCCTCATGGGCATCGATGGTTTCGAGATGTTTGCCGCCCCGGCCACAAACCTCTGGTGCCGGGTGGATCTGCCCCGGGACAACGGTCCGGTAATGGAAATCCTTACGGCGGATCTCATGGTTTATAATCCGGACGGCCATCCCGTGGCCGCGGTTCATGGAATGAATTTCAGGAAGGTTTGTTTAACCAATGCCGTTGGGGCACCGACGCTGGCGGCCCAACACTATGGGGTGGTCTGGCATCCGGAAACCCTTTCCCCCATCCGGCATCGTTCGGCTTGGCCCGGGCAAGGCATAAAATTGGCCGGTCAAAGCAAGAAAATGTTCAGCCAAAGCAAGCAAATACCTGGGCCAGGCAAGCAAATACCCGGGCCAAACAAAAATCCGGTATTGCTCCGGGGATCAAACATGGGCCGCCATGTCCGACACCTGGAAAACCTGAGCCATGATTACATCCGGGATGCCTTTATGCAACTGGGGTGGAAGCCTTCCCAGGACATGGGGTTCACGACCCGGGAGCTCATCGACCAGCTGAACATCGCCCCCCGGCATCATCGCCTGATGCCGCGTTTGTTGGAGATATTGGTCACCCATGGAAGCCTTTGCCGCCGGAACGGTGCCTGGGTTGGCGCGGTCCCGGAAACGTTGTCCGATTGGGATGGACCATCTGTGGATCATTCGGAGATCGAAACCGAACTTGTCATCCTGGAGCGCTTTGCCTCGAACCTGGCGCCGGTGCTGAAAGGGGAATGCGATCCCCTGACCCTTCTTTTCCCTGAGGCGGACCTTTCAAGCGCTGTTAACCTGTACGAACAATCCCTGGCATTCGGATCCATCAACCAGGTTGTCGCCCAGGTCTTTAGCCAGGTTGTAAAACAGACATCCCCGGAACAGGCACTGCGTATTCTGGAGATCGGAGCCGGTACAGGGGGCACCACCGCCCATTTGCTGCCGGTCCTTGGGGAACGGTCGGTGGGGTATGTTTTCACCGACGTCACCCAGGTTTTTACCCGAAAGGCCAAGGAACGCTTTGCCCCGTACCCGTTTGTCGAATACCGGTTGCTGGACATTGAGACGGACCCATTGGCCCAGGGGTATGGGGCCGGGGAAGTCGATATTGTGGTGGCGGCCAATGTCCTCCATGCCACGGCCGACCTTTCCGTGACCCTGGAAAATGTCCGTAGGCTGCTGGCCCCCGGCGGTATTTTGCTTATAGTGGAAGGATCCGAACCCAGGGGATGGATCGACCTGATCTTTGGTGTGATCGAAGGGTGGTGGAAATTCAGTGATCACAAGCGCCGTCCCCATTATCCCCTGATGCCGGCGTCCCAATGGGAAGAAGTGCTTACGGAAAATGGGTTCCATGATCCGGTGAGCATCACCCCTGTGCCGGTGGAAGAAGCGCTGTTTCCCCAGTCCATTATCATGGCAGTAAGAGGGGAAGACCATCGCCATTGGCTGATCCTGGGAAATGGCGAATCCATGGAGGAGGCGTTATCCCAGTGCATCATGGAAAATGGTGATGGGTTGACCCAGGTGGATCATGGCGAAAAATGGGATGAAACAGAGGGGCACATTACCCTGGACGCCCATAATCCGGAACACTTTAAAGCCCTGCTTGCCCGTATACCGGAAGTCACCCATATCCTCCATGCATGGGGGCTGGATGCCCCGGTCCATGAATCGATGGACGGGGACGACCTTGCCGGGCATCTGGGGCTGACCTGCGGCAGCCTTTTGCACCTGGTTCAGGCCCTGGCTGCAGGCACTCCTCTGGTTTTTGAAGCCCTGGGGATCATCACCGCAGGTGGTCAGCCGGTGGGACCCCATGATCCCGTGTATCCGGCCATGGCCCCCCTCTGGGGCATGGCGGATGTGATCCAAAAAGAACACCCGGAACTCAATTGCCGGATCATTGATATGGATCCCTTGTCCCGGGACAGGGATTGGTCCTGTTTATCCTCTCTTTTGACCGATCCTGCGGCGCCGCCACGGGCGGCCATCCGCAGGGACCGCATACTTAGCCCCCGGCTTGAGAAAATGCCCCGGCTTGAGAAAATGTCCCGGCTTGGGAAAAGGCCTGGGCCGCTGCAAGCATTGCAACAACCCAATCCCGGCGGGACCGTTTTGATCACCGGCGGCATGGGGGGAACCGGCCTGTTTGTGGCCCAATACCTGGTGGAAAAAGGGTTTCGGCATCTGGTGCTCCTGGGCCGACGGCTCCCCGGTCCCGAAGCCCAGGCCGTCATTGACGATCTTACCCGCCAGGGGGCTGCCATTACGGTTAAAACCTGTGATGTCGCGGACTTGGGGATGTTGACGTCTGCATTTGAGCAGATTAAAACGGCCCTGCCCCAGCTTCAGGGGGTCATTCACACCGCCGGCGTGTTTGAAGACAGCCTGCTTGAAGGCCATGGGTGGGAGCGGTTTGAACGTGTCTTTGCAGCCAAGGTGCAGGGCAGCTGGAATCTCCACGCCTTGACCCGGGACCATGAACTGGATTTCTTTGTGCTCTTTTCTTCGGCCATGACCCTCCTTCCCAACCTGGGGATGAGCAATTATGTGGCTGGAAATGTTTTCATGGACGTTTTGGCCCATTATCGCCTTCAACAGGATCTTCCGGCTGTCAGCATTGCCTGGGGGCCCTGGGATGATGTGGGCATGGCTGCTGCTGTAAGTGCCAGGCGAAAAGAGCAGTGGGCGGCCCTGGGGCTCAAACCCCTTCTTGGGGGCGATGTCCTTGACGCCCTGGATCGACTGATGGGATCGCCAGCCGCCGGTGCCATGGCCCATGCCGGGGTGATGACCCTTGACTGGAAAACCTTTGCCCGGCACATGTCCGGTCCGGTTTCAAAATTCTATGCCGGACTGATGCCGGCCAGGGAAGAAAAAGCCGCGGCACCCCTGGAAAATATCGAGGCTGTATCCCTTTTGGATATGCTGGCCGACCTTGGGGCCGGGGAACGGCTCAATGCCCTGGAACGATGGCTCCGGGAACTTGTGGCAATAACCATGGGGTTTGACCGGGCAGATCAGCTGGATATGGAAGAAGGTTTTTTTCAACAGGGCATGGATTCCCTGACAGCCATGGAGCTCCGTGGACGACTCCAGAGGGAACTGAAGGAGCCCCTGCCCACCACGGCAATTTTCAAGCACCCCACTGTTGTTCAGCTGGGAGACTATATGGCCCAGCGGTTTTTGTATCACCTGATTACACCGACAACGAAAAGCGAGGTACCACTTGGAGAACCGGAGATGATTGAGATGCCCCGGAAGGAGAGCACGCTTTCCAAGGCCGATCTCAACGGTTCCATTGAAGCGGAGCTGAGTGAACTGGAACGAATGCTGGACTTATGAGAGTAATGTGAATGGCAGAAACCAACGTGAGCGCTTCCCAGCGTGTCCTCATGGCCCTGCGGGAAGCCAAAAATAAGATCGAAACCCTGGAACGCTACCGTTCGGAGCCCATCGCCGTCATCGGCATGGGTTGCCGTTTTCCGGGTGGAGATACGCCCGCCGCATTCTGGTCCCTGTTATCCGAGGGCAGGCAGGCCATCCGTAACATTCCCCCCAACCGTTTCCCCCATGGCGATCTTTACGATGGGACACCCGGAACACCCGGGAAAATCTATATCCGGCGGGGTGGGTTCCTGGATCACGTGGATCAATTTGATCCCTATTTCTTTCGGATTTCCCCCCGGGAAGCCGAAGGCCTGGACCCCCAGCAGCGGTTGGCCCTGGAGGTGGCTTGGGAGGCGCTGGCCCATGCCCGCCTGGATCCTTCCTCCCTGGCCGGCAGTCCCACCGGCGTGTTCATGGGCATGGGACAGAACGATTACGCCCGGCTCAAGCTTAACAGCGGGGATTTGACCGCCATTGATGCCTATGACGGTTCGGGCAATCTCTCCTGTTTTGCCCCGGGCCGACTTGGCTATGTGCTGGGCGCCCGGGGACCCAACCTTGTAGTGGATACGGCCTGTTCCTCTTCCCTGGTGGCGGTTCATCTAGCATGCCAAAGCCTCAGGCAGCAGGAATGCAACATGGCCCTGGCCGGTGGTGTCCACCTGATCCTGTCACCGGAGATCACGGTTTTTCTCTGCCAGACCGGGGTGCTTGCCCCGGACGGGGTATGCAAAACCTTTGATGGGGCTGCTGATGGTTTTGCCCGGGGCGAGGGGTGCGGTATGCTGGTCCTGAAACGGCTTTCCGACGCCCGGGCCATGGAAGATAACATCCTGGCCGTGATTCTGGGATCGGCGGTGAACCATGACGGACGCAGCGGCGGCCTGACCGTGCCCAATGAAACCGCCCAGGCCGACCTCATACAAACGGCCTGCAACAATGCCGGGGTGAGCCCGGATGACGTCAGCTATATCGAGGCCCATGGCACGGGCACATCCCTTGGTGATCCCATTGAGGTGGCAGGGCTTGCCACGGTCTTTGGCGGTGAACGGTCCCACGACCTGGTGGTGGGGTCTGTGAAGACCAATATTGGCCACTTGGAAGCCGCAGCAGGGGTGGCCGGGATGATCAAGACCATTTTAGCTTTACAGCACAAGGTCATTCCGCCCCACCTGAACTTTAAAACCCCAAATCCCAACATCAACTGGCAGGCCCTTCCCATGAAGGTGCCCGTTACCTGCCGTGCCTGGCCGGATGACAGCCCCCGGTCCATTGCCGGGGTGAGTTCCTTCGGCATGAGCGGCACCAATGCCCATGTGATTCTGGAGGCGTCCCCCCAGGCAGATTCATTGACACGGACGGGTGATATCAATCCGGGCTATCAGCGGGAACGCTACTGGGTGGCGGCAAACTTGGCCGGGCAAGGGCCGTCACCCCTGAAGGTTCCTTCCTTTGATCACTCCCTTATTGGCCACTCCCCCATTGGCCACCCCCTCATTGGCCAACGCCTGCGTCTGCCCCTGTCCTATGACCTGCGATTTGAAGCTATCCTGACACCGGATCAGCCCCATTATATTAAGGATCACCTGGTGTTCGGCAAAACCGTCGTGCCCGGGGCTTCCCATTTGACAGCCGTGTTAACCGCGGTTGTCCACGCCCATGGTTCACGATCTGTCATCCTGGAGGATGTCCTGTTTATCAATCCCCTGGTGCTGGATGAAACAGCGGGCCGTATTGTCCAGGTCATCCTTACGTCTTCCCCGGATGGGGCCATGGCTTTTACCATGGTCAGCAGTGGGGACGGTGGGGAGTGGATGGAGCATGTCACCGGTGGAATCCGTTTGGGCGAAAGAACGGATGAAGATGTGCATGGTGAGATGGACCTGGAGATGAATGTAGAGATGGGCGGTGGGCAAAAGCGTGTAATTCGACCGGATGAAGATGTGCATGACAGGCAAAAAACAGATGAAATCCTGGACGGTGATGCCAGTGAATCGGTCTCCACCGTCAAGTTTTACCGGCACCTGAAAAATGCCGGCTTTGATCTTGGCCCTTCCTTTCAATGGGGTGAAGGGTTCCAGGCCAGTGATGATACCGCTACCTGCCAGTTGCTTCCCATGGACTCACTTGGGGAAAGCAAGGACTATCCCATCCATCCCGGTTTTTTGGATACCTGCTTTCAATTGCTGAGTTATTTCTGGGAAACCCGGCCAAAGGATCTTGATACTTCGCCATACCTGTTCGTACCCTTTAGCATTGACCGCCTGAATTTCCATCAACCCCTGGACAAGGGGTGTCGACACCGGTGCCGGGCAATGGCCCTGGCCCATGAAAAAAATGCGGGGGATCTGCTCCTGGAGGATGGGAACGGCAGGGTGGTCCTTGGGGTTGAAGGGTTCCGGTTCCGCAGGGCAGAGAAAGAGGCTTTCAACGGACAAAACGGGAAAAATTGGCGGGAAGAACTCTATGGTATCCAATGGTTGCCTTCCCCCCATGATTCCCCTGGGGAAGCCCCACCACAGACCCTGCTGATTTTCAGCAACCAGCAGTCCCATGGCCTGGTGACCGGGTTGGAGGGCCTTGGCCATACTTGTATCCAGGTGTTTAAGGGGGATACCTTTGAACGGCTGGATGACCACACGTATCAAATTAACCCCCAGGCGTCCGGAGGATTTTTAAAGTTGTTCACTGCTATTTCCGAAAGCCACGGAAGTTTTTATCAGGCCGTGGATCAGATGGTCTGCCTCTGGGGGATGGTCCAAGGGGGTCGATACGGGGGAGAATTGGAGCCGTTGGAAGGGGTTGTGGCTGTCCTGGATCTCATACAGGCCGTGGTGAAGGCGGACTGGCCACGCATCCCGGTTTTAAATCTGGTGACCAATGTCGGATGGGCTCTGGAACCGGACAAGAATATTCCGGTGCCGGTGTTTGCCCCGATCTGGGGGCTGGGCCGGAGTGTGCTGCGGGAGTACCCGGATTTCCTCCTGCGACTGGTGGATCTTGATCCCACCCTGGAAGAACATGGGGGGGGATGCCTTGACCGTATTCTCAGGGCGGATGATCCTGTGACGCAAATTGCCTTTGTTCAGACCCGGCGCATGGATGCCGGACTGGCAAAGCTGAAATGGGAGGCCCCCGATTCCGGGCCATTGACCCTCAACGCCAATGCCTCCTATCTCATCACCGGCGGTTTCGGCGGGCTGGGGCTGGCCCTGGCACGCCTGCTGGTGACAAAAGGGGCTCGGAACATTGTGCTTTGCGGCCGGTCCGCACCATCTGATGATGCCCAAACAGCGGTTGAAAAACTAACAGAAGAGGGCGCCCGCATTGTTGCCAGGGCGGTTAACATTGCCGACGAACACCAGGTCAAGGAACTCCTTGATGAAATCCAAGCAAGCCTGTTGCCCCTGGGCGGGATTTTCCATGCCGCCGGCATTGTCCGGGACGGAGGGTTGTTAAACCAGACCGGGGATGCCATGGCCGCTGTCATGGCTCCCAAAATGATGGGGGCATGGCATCTGCACAAATTGACCCGGCACTTGAATCTGGATTATTTTGTGCTGTTTTCGTCCATGGCTTCCCTGTTCGGCGCTGCCGGCCAGGCCAATTATGCCGCTGCCAACAGCTTCCTTGACGGTCTTGCGCATTTTCGCAGATCCCTGGGACTGGTAGCCCTTTCGGTAAACTGGGGCCCGTTCAGTGACGTTGGCATGGCCGCGCGTATGGCGTCAGACCTATCGGCCGGCTGGAAAGAAATGGCAGTGGAACCGCTGGTGTCGGAAACGGGTATGGACATTCTTTTTCAACTCATGGAGAGCGATGTTGTTCAGGCCGGTGTGTTACCGGGAAAGAGTGCCGCTATTACCCGGATGTTCCATGGCCAAGAAGGGCTGGGACCGGTAGTCCAAAGCGCCGATGGCCCATCGGATTCAGCAGAAGCATCGGGCTCAGCAGAAGCACCGGCTTCCGGGGACCTGATGGTTAGATTGCAATCCGCTTCTGGCGAAGATCGAGGGGATATACTCACCCGGCATATCAAAAACCGTGTCGCTAACATATTGAAAATCAAATCCTCGGACCGCATTGCCCTCCGGGACCCCCTGTTTGATGCAGGCCTTGATTCTCTGATGGCCGTGGCCCTGAAGAAGGAGCTGGAGCAGGATCTGGGACAGAAACTATCCACCACCCTGATCTTTGATTATCCCACGGTGGAAGCCCTGGTGGGTTTTATTCAAGAACATTTGCTATGGGTGAACGATTCCCCCGAATCTGAAAAACCCAAGGAAAATGATTCACCCGGGCCTGAAACACCCAAGGGGGAGAAGCGCCGGGAGGGTTCCGGCGCAGTGCTGCAAAAGGTCAGCAATATGTCGGATGAAGATGTGCTCAACGCCCTGCGGGGAGGACAATAGGATGGTGTTAAAATGACCATATCCAAATCATCACTATATGACATGTCACCCCTTAAGCTTGCCCTGGCAGGGCGGCAGATGGAGGGGAATCTGGTGCTCATGGGGGCAGAGCCCATTGCCGTGATCGGCATGGGGTGCCGGTTGCCCGGGGGCAGCAATTCGCCGGAAGCCTATTGGCAGATGCTTTCAAACGGGGTGGATGCCGTCGGCCCGATACCGCCGGGACGCTGGGATGTGGATCATTTCTATGACCCGGACCCGGGGGCGCCCGGCAAGATGTACTGCCGCCACGGCAGTTTCATTGATGACATTGATGCCTTTGACGCCCGGCTGTTCGGCATCTCCCCCCGGGAGGCGGCATCAATGGATCCCCAGCAGCGGGTTCTGCTGGAAACCGCCTGGGCCGCCATCCACGACGCCGACCTGGACAGGGAAAAACTCTATGGCTCCCCCACCGGGGTTTACCTGGGCATCAGCACCAGTGACTATGCGGCTTTGCAGGTGGCCCTGGGGATTCCGGCCCGGGTTGATCCCTACTATGTGAGCGGAACTGTTTTAAGCGTGGCTGCCGGACGCTTGTCCTACGCTCTGGGGCTGAAAGGCCCCAGCATGGCCCTGGATACGGCCTGCTCGTCCTCCCTGGTGGCGGTTCACCAGGCCTGCCAGGCCCTGCGTCGTCGGGAATGCAGCCTGGCCCTCACCGGCGGGGTGGGACTGATCATGGCGCCTGAGCCGGGCATCAGCTTTTGCAAGGCCGGTCTCCTGTCACCGGACGGACGCTGCAAAACCTTTGATGATGCCGCAGACGGCTATGGCCGGGGGGAAGGGTGCGGGGTACTGGTATTGAAACGGCTTGGGGACGCCCTGGCCGACGGTGATCTTGTCCTGGCCCTGATCAGGGGCTCCAGCATCAACCAGGACGGGGCAAGTGGCGGACTGACCGTGCCCAACGGTCCTTCACAGGAATCGGTGATCCGCACAGCCCTTGGCAATTGCGGCCTTCGCCCGGACCAGGTGGGGTATATCGAGGCCCACGGCACTGGCACATCCCTGGGTGATCCCATTGAGATGGGGGCCCTGGGGAATGTGTTCGGGACTTCGGAACGGTCGACGCCCCTGTGGGTGGGATCGGTGAAAACAAATTTTGGCCACCTGGAAGCCGGGGCCGGGGTTGCCGGTATGATTAAACTGGTCCTCTCCTTTCAGCATAAAAAGATCCCCGGGCATCTTCATTTTAATACGCCCAGCAAACAGATCGACTGGGACCGGCACCCCATACAAATCCCCGGGCAGTTGATGGACTGGCCAACGGTTGCAGGCAACATGATCGCAGGTGTCAGTTCCTTTGGATTTTGCGGCACCAACGCCCATGTTGTGATGGAAGGGTTTGACCAGGGCAGGGCTGGTGAAGAAAAGTTGGTGAAACCTGTAACATTTTCAAGGCAGCGGTATTGGGTGGATACCTCGTCCCCTGAACCCCTTTCATCAAAAATGGTCCTGCTGCCCGGCACACCTGTGAATCTGCCGTTTTCCAATGAGATTCGGTTTGAGTGCCCCATGGGAGAAAACACCCTTGCCCATCTGCCGGATCACCGGCTTTTCGGCCATCTGGTGGTGGCCGGGGCATCCCATCTCTCCATGATCGTGGAAGCTGTTTCCGCAGCTTTTGGTCCCAAGACTTTTACACTGAAGGAGATCTCCCTGGAAGCGCCCCTGGTCATTCCTGAAAACCAGGAGCGCCTTGCCCAGCTGATCCTCACTCCCATGGCTGAAGGCTCTCCCATGGATGGCGGCGATTATCGGTTCAAACTGGTGAGTGCTTCGGCAGGTACCTGCCCGGCCCTAGCCGTTTCTGATGATTGGATCCTCCATGGGGAAGGAGAGCTGGAATTTGAAAAAGAGACCCCCCAGGCGGATGCCCCTTTTATGGATCTTTCGGGATTTGTCGGCGCAGATCAACTGGGGGGTACCCGGTTGTATGATGAGATTACAGCCCTTGGCCACCACCTTGGTCCTTCCTTCCGCTGGGTGGATATTGCCCAATGGCGGGATGGGGAAATCCTAACCCGGATGAAGGCTCCCCAAGGCTTGGAAACCGCCTACCGTTTCCATCCGGGTTTGTTGGATTCCAGCTTTCAATGCTTTTGTATCCGGGGACCGCAAATGGTGGCGCCGGGCCCCGGAGACGATGACGGAGGGGAGTCAATTTTTGTACCGTTTGCCTTTGAAACGGTTCGTATCCATGCCCCGGGTGAAAAGGTACCTGGTCCGTTTTATTCCCGTGTTCGTATTCAATCCCAACAGGTGACCCAAGGGAGCGGCCTGCGTGCTGATGTGGTGCTTGCAGATGCCGCAGGAAAGGTGCTGGCTGAATTTACTGGCTTCATGGTTCGCCGTTTATCCCCATTTGCCCTTAAAACGGCCCTGGAAACAAAGGATGTCCCGGAAACCTACCAGGTGGAATGGGTGCCGGAACCACAGACCCGGGATCAGATGGACGGGCCTGAAACACCCTTGGGTTTTCAAAGGGATTCCACAGGGGTGGAACCATTGACCCAAGAGGGGATGCCTGAATCCCATCCCTTGAAATGGCTGATACTGGCGGATCAAAAGGGGCTTGGGGTGAAGATTGCCGCTTCTATGGCAGCCCGTGGTTGTACTGTTTCCCTGGCTTTTGCCGGGCAGGGGGCGGATGGGGTACGGCTTTCGGACGGAACAACGACAAGCCTTGCAAAACTTGTGGCAGACCCGGAACACTCCATTGACAGGATTCTTTATCTCTGGGGACTGGATATCCAGGCACCAGGGGATGGAGATGGATTTGCCCAGGTCTATGAAAAGGGGTGTCTCAGCCTTATGCACCTGGTGCAACAGATGGCGTCCATGGAGAATGATCCGCTTCCGCAACTGACCCTGGTCACCCGGACGGGCTGGGCCGGTGATGCCGGAAAGGACGTTGATTCCGCTGCCTTCCAGGCCATGCTGTGGGGCATGGGGCGTGGTATCAGCATTGAACATCCCTCCTTTGGATGTACCCTGGTGGACTGGCTGGATAGAGGGGTTACGCCGTCCCATATCAACCGGCTCATAAACAGTCGCAATGGCGGTGAGTTGACCTTTGCTGAAGGCAAATGCCTTATTCCCCGGTTGCGCCCGTTTGCATCTCCTGACAGGTCGGTGCGTGTGTCACCGGATAAGACCTATTTGATTACCGGTGGGGGCGGCGCACTGGGCATGGCTGTTGCCCAGCGTTTGATCAGCCGGGGTGCAGGTCATCTTGTACTTACCGGACGTGGGATACCCGGGGAAACGATCCAGGGGAAGATCGATGATCTAAAGAAGACCAGTGCAAAACATCTTGTACTTACCGGACGTGGAAAATCAACGGAAGGGGATCAACTGAAGATCAATGGCCGGGAGGCAATTGAGGCGAAAATCCGGTTTGTGCCGGGGGACCTGGGGAAACCGGACGACCTGGGCCGGATTTTGGAGATTATTGATAAAGAAATGCCGCCTTTGGGCGGTGTGGTGCATGCTGCCGGCCTGGTGGATGACGCCCTCCTGATTCGCCAGGACCCGGAACGTATGACACGGGTACTGGTACCCAAGGTGGCTGGTGCCTGGAATCTGCATCGCCTCACCCGTGGATTGGATCTTGATTTCATGGTTTTCTTTTCCTCCATGGCATCCCTTCTGGGTAATGCAGGCCAAGCCGGCTATGGGGCTGCCAATGGCTTCATGGACGGCCTGGCCCATTTCAGAAAACAGGAGGGGCTGCCCTGCCTGAGTATCAATTGGGGCGGCTGGGAAGGCCCCGGCATGGCCGCCGGGCTGACTCCCAAAGGGCGCGATCGCTTGAAAGCCTCCGGTATTGGACTGATTGAGCCGGGCAAGGGGCTTGATATTCTGGAGCAATTGCTGGCCGGGGACAGGCCCCAGGCAGCCGTGCTGAATATGGAATGGGACCGGTATGCCAGGGGGTACGGCGGTGGCGGCGAACCACCGGCCATGATCGCGGAGTTGATATCCGGGGCGTGGTTAAAGAAGAACAAAGAGACGGACAACATTGTTGAGCGATTGACGGTTTTGCCGGAGAATGCCCGGGAACAGGCACTGGTTGATTATCTATGGGGGAAAGTGACACAAATCCTCGGTTTTCCTGACAACACGCCCCTGGATGGGGACGTAGGGCTCTTTGATCTGGGCATGGACTCCATCATGGCGTTGCAACTCAAGGAACAGCTGGCTGATGATTTCAAGCACCCCATCCGTTCCACCCTGGTGTTCAACTACCCGAGCGTTGGGGATATTGCCGGTTATTTAAAGGATACGGTCCTGCAAGTGCTTTTGGGTGGGCCTGGGGAAACGAAAACGTTGGACCAGGCAAGTGGGTACAGGGCCGACCCAATAACGGAAGAAAGGTTGGCCCCGGATATTGGAGATGATGATCTGGATGGGCTGTCCGAGGATATGTTGGGGGATATGCTTGATGAGAAACTGGCCAAGCTAAATAAATGGCTCTAACTTTTCGCATATGACTATCGCCCATTTATTATTTGAACTGGCAATGGAGGCATTGATTCGAGTGTGAACGTCCATAACTGATCCCACATGAATCGCGCCCATTTATTATTGAAACAGGCACTGGAGGTATCGATTCGAGTACGAACGTCCATAGCTGATCGCACATGAATAGGCAATGGTGGTATCAATTCCAGAGGGGTAACATGGCTAAATCAAACGAGCAGACCGATAGTTCAACCAAATTGAAAAAGGCCTACCTGGCCCTTGGCAAGATGGAATCCCGGCTGGAAAAGTCGGAAGCGGCGGTCCATGAACCCCTGGCCATTGTGGGAATGGGATGCCGGTTCCCGGCGGGGATTGATTCCCCGGAAGCACTCTGGGAGATGCTGGTAAACGGTCGGCATGTTATCCAGGATCTGTCCCCCGGGCGCTGGCCGGATTGCTATGATCCGGATCCTGAAGCGCCGGGTAAAATGTATACCCTGAGCGGCGGCTTTCTTGAAAACCCGAACGGATTTGACCCGGAGTTCTTCGGCATTACCCCCAGGGAAGCGATCCGACTGGACCCTCAGCACCGGTTGCTCCTGGAGGTGGCCTGGGAAGCCCTGGAAAATGGCGGTATTTCCCCTGGTGCCCTGAAAGGCACAAAAACCGGGGTCTTCCTTGGAATCAGCACCTTTGACCATGCGGGCCTACAGTTCAAACAGCCGTCCATGGAACATATCGATGCCTATTTTATTACCGGCAGCTATCCTTCCATGGCCGCTGGCCGGCTGGCATACAGCCTTGGCTTGAACGGACCGGTCATGGCCGTGGATACGGCCTGTTCGTCTTCATTGCTGGCGCTTCACCTGGCGGCCCAGAGCCTTCGGCGACAGGAGTGTGACGCGGCCCTGGTGGGGGGCGTCAACCTTATCCTGACCCCGGAAATGACCGTGAATTTTTGCAAGAACCGCATGCTGTCTCCGGATGGTCGGTGTTTTACCTTTGACGCACGGGCCAATGGATATGTGCGGGGGGAAGGGTGCGGGGTGGTGATGTTAAAACGCCTGTCCCAGGCCCTTGGGGAGGGAGACCGGATTATCGCTGTGGTAAAGGGCACTGCAACAAACCATGACGGTGCCAGTGCCGGGATCACGGTTCCCAACGGTCCGGCCCAGGAGGCGGTGATTCGTAACGCCCTTACGGCCAGCCGGGTTCGCCCGGATGACATTACCTATGTTGAGGCCCACGGTACCGGGACCTCCCTGGGAGATCCCATTGAAATGGAAGCCCTGGGAAATGTGTTTGGGTCCAAGCGTTCCAACCCGCTTTTGGTTGGGGCGCTCAAGACCAACCTGGGGCACACGGAAGCGGCATCGGGCATTGCCGGGGTGCTTAAAACCGCATTGATGCTTCAACACGGCATGATCATACCCCACCTGAATTTCCGGACGCCCAACGAAAAAATTGACTGGGAAAAGATGGCCATCGAGATCCCGGTGGCAACGGGTCCCTGGCCCGTGAACGGCTCCCCCTGCCTTGCCGGCATCAGTGCATTCGGCGCCAGCGGCACCAATGTCCATGCCGTGCTGGGTGATTACAGGGAGATGGAAACAAAAGGTGTTACCCAACAAAAACCACCCCGTCCCCTTCAGTTGCTGACCCTGTCCGCCCGTACGGCTCCGGCCCTCAAGGCCCTGGCAGATGGCTATGGCGACTTTCTTACCAAAAAGCCTGACATTAATGTGCAGGACCTTTGCCATACCACTGCCCTGGGGCGTTCCCATTTTGATCACCGCCTGGCCCTTGTTGGGGCGGATATCTTTGATTTAAGGGAAAAGCTCGATATATGGCGGCAGGAGGTTTCAAGTGACATCCCAGGCCGGGCATCTGAAAAGCCCGCCATGGCCTGGATCTTCACGGGCCAGGGGTCTCAATATCCCGGCATGGGAAAATGGCTGTACACAGGTGAGCCGGTGTTTAGAACGGCCATTGACACGTGCCAGGAGATATTGTCCGATGATCTTAAAATCCCTTTATGCAAGGTCATGTTCCCTGATTCCGAGGCAGAAGCGGAAAGGATCCATCAGACCCAATACACCCAGCCCATCCTCTTTGCCTTTGAATTTGCTTTGGCTGAACTTTTGAGGCATTGGGGGCTGGTTCCCCATGCCGTCATGGGCCACAGTGTGGGGGAATATGTGGCCGCGTGTGTGGCCGGGGTGATCTCCCTTAAGGACGGGCTTGGGTTGATTGCCCACCGGGGAAGACTGATGGCGGCCCTTCCCCAGGGCGGGAAAATGGCGGCTGTGATGGCACCTGAAGCGGTGGTGCGCCGGGCCATTGAACCCTATACGGACACCCTGTCCGTGGCGGCCTGCAACGGCCCTGATAACACCGTGATTTCCGGAGCGGCCCCGGCCCTGGAGGCGGTCCTTGGGGCATTGGGTAATGATGGCATTTCCGCCGTTCCCCTGGTGGTGTCCCATGGATTTCATTCCCCCCTCATGATCCCCATGATGGCGGAATTCAAGAAAATTGCCCGGGGCATATCCTATGCTGCCCCCCGGATTCCCCTGATCTCCAACGTCACCGGCAGGGCAGTGGGTGACCGTGAAATTGACGCCGACTACTGGGTGGCCCATGTGGAAAAGCCGGTGCGGTTTGCCCAAAGTATGCAGACCCTTTGGGATTCCGGGCATACTGTGTTTGTGGAAATCGGCCCTAAACCCATTTTGAGCGCCATGGGTAAACGCTGTATTACGGATTCAAAGGCGGTGTTCCTTCCCACGGTTCAGGTCCCGGCCCGGACCCATGGCCATTGGCAACCCTTGTTGCAGACTCTGGGGCGCCTCTACACCATGGGCCATGGTGTGGATTGGCGTAATTTTTACGCCTCCCAGGGGGCTGCAAAAATCGTTTTGCCCACCTATCCCTTCCAGCGACGCAATTATCAGTTCAAGCCTGAACTATCAACTGCCCTGGCCGGGCTCCCAAAGGGTTCCACCCAAAGCCCCTTGCTTGGCCACTCCCTGGATGTGGCGGACAGCCCGGACCTTTGTTTTGAATCCCTGGTCCATTCCAACCATCCGGGTTTTCTGGGGGACCATGTGATCCATGGGATGGTGATCATGCCTGCCGCCGGTTTTGTCGAGATGGCGGTGACCGCCTTTGTAGAAATGGGGGTTACCGCTTTTGCGGATATGGCCGTGCTCGCCGGAAGTGACGGTTTATTTGCCGAAACCCCAGCTTTGGTGAACATCAGTATCCAGCAGCCCTTGATACTCCCCGAGGGAATCACCCGGCGGGTTCAAACCATGATTCAAAAAAGTGATACCGGCAACCACACCTTCAGGGTGTTTTCCAAGGCCATGGAGGAGGATGCCCAAACCCCGTGGGTTCTGCATATCCAAGGGGAGATGGCAGCCGGGGATGGATCGGACACAATGGATTTTCAGGACCTTGACGGAATAAAATCAACCCTTGGTAAGGGATTTCCCGTTGAAAAGCTGTATGGAGCCTACCGGGACTGCGGCTTGGAATTGGGGCCTGGTTTCCGGGCCGTGGACGCGCTATGGGTGGGCGCTGACCAGAGCCTGGGTAAAGTCGTCCGGCCGGAATCCCTGGCAGGGGATCCCGGAACCTACCTGCTTCACCCGGCCCTTTTGGACGCCTGTTTCCAGGTGGCAGGTCCCCTGTTCCTTGATGGCTTGGATGATAATAACTACCTGCCGGTAAGCATTGATTCGGTGAAGTATGTTGCGCCCATGGGTGATATTACCTATTGCCACGCCCGCATGCCCGACCTGTCGGATTTGTCGAAACAGGGCAGAACGCCGGAAACTCTGACGGCGGATTTGTCGCAACAGGGCAGAATGCCGGAAACCCTGACGGCGAATTTCAGCATATATGATGAATCCGGGCGGCCATTGGTCAGCATCCAAGGGCTCACCTTCAGGCGCACCGGGCGGGATGCCATATTAAAGAGCCTGGGGCGATCTTCCCAGGACTTGTTCTATCGGATGGCATGGCAGCCAAGGCCACCCCAGGGCGAAGAAGAAGCGGTTGACCTGGTGACACCCGGGGATAAATGGCTGGTCCTGGCAGAAACCCCAGAAGGCGGGGAAGCCGTTGCCCGGTATCTGCCAAAGGAAGTAACCGTTATTGAATGGGAAGACCTGGACCTCACCGGCCCTGAGCCGTTGAAGGTTCGGGTTGAACATGCCGGAGTCGGGGAAGGCCGGGCCTGGCGTATGCTTGCCGTGTTTGAAAAGGGCGGGCCAGGGGAGACTGCAGAGGAGATTGCCTTGGGTAGCCGGGACTACAGCCTGGACCTGTTGCGCCTTGTCCAGGCGGTGCTGCGCCTGCCTGTTCTGCCTGAATTATGGATCATGACCGTCAATGCCCAGCCCGTAACCGATTCCTCCGGCCCCCTGAACCTTTGCCAAGCACCCCTCTGGGGCATGGTGGAAACACTTTCCCTTGAGCATCCTGAATTAAATCCGGGTATCGTGGATGTGAGCGCCATGGAAGAAGGGGAGCATCTCTTACTGGCCGTTCAAGGCATTAAGGGAGGGGATGCTGAAAAACGGATGGGTGTTCGGGACGGTCAGCTCCATGTGCCTCGAATCCAACCCCTGTCCCCTGGCGCAAATGACGGTAAAGGGCAAAAGGAGATGGATGCTTTGTTTGATCCCGATGCCGCCTACCTTATTACGGGGGGACTGGGTGCCCTGGGATTGCAGGTGGCGCAATGGATGGGGTCCTGGGGAGCCCGGCGTTTGGTGCTTTGCGGAAGGCGAGAACCTGACGAAAACGCCCGTACGGTCCTTGATGCCTTGTCTGAACAGGGCGTTCGGGTAAGGGTGATCCGGGCGGATGTGGGTGATAGGGATGATGTGACAGAAATGTTTGCTACCATTGGCCAGGACCTGCCCCCCCTTAAGGGGATTGTCCATGCCGCCGGTGTCGTGGACGACGGCATGATGTTGGCCATGACCCCGGAGAGCATGGCGGCGGTCATGGAACCCAAGGTGAACGGCGCCCTTTACCTTCGGGAAGCAGCCAAGGGATTGGATCTTGATTTCTGGATTTCATTTTCCTCCATGGCTGCTGTTCTGGGTTCCCGGGGCCAGGCCGCCTATGCCGGTGCCAATCGCTTTTTGGACGCCATCACCCGGGCCGGGGACGGGGTTGCTGCCAGGAATTTGAGTATCAACTGGGGGCCCTGGGAAGGATCGGGCATGGCGGGCAGGGTGGATCCTGACCAACGATCAACATGGCAGCAACGGGGGATTGATCTGCTGGCACCGGAAAAAGCCATGGCAGCCATGGAAGCGCTTTTGGCCGGTGACCCGGCAGACGATGCGGTTGGCGTGATGTTGATCCAATGGCCCCTCTACCTTGGCAAGACCTATGGCAATGGCGTGCCGCCTTTATTTGCAAAACTTGCCGGCCCCTCCCGGGTCACCGGGAAAAAGCCGGACCGGGGGCGGTTATTGAAACGCCTTGAAGCCGCTGCAGTCAATGACCGCCATGACCTGTTGCTGAAAAGTGTCAAACAACGGATTGCCGCCATCATGGAGTTGGCCCCCGGCGATTCCATGGAACCCCGCATGCGTTTGTTTGATTCAGGTATGGATTCCCTCATGGCCATTGAATTCAAGAATCAATTGGAACAGGACCTGGATGTCAGCCTCACGCCCACCCTGGTGTTTGATTATCCCACTGTGGAAGCCATCATGGCGTATCTGGTGGAGACGGTTTTGCCCCTCGGTCTTATGTCCGACCGGGGGAATGATACCGTTGAAGCGGTTGAAAATGACCTGGAAACCGAAAGTGTCGACCCTGGGGATGATGGGGAGGTCGTGTCAGAAA
Organism: Desulfobacterium sp.; assembly: GCA_016342325.1. Lineage (GTDB taxonomy): Bacteria > Desulfobacterota > Desulfobacteria > Desulfobacterales > Desulfobacteraceae > Desulforapulum. The sequence continues at coordinate 57,642 of JAEINR010000016.1, read as the reverse complement.
TCGAGGTTGGCCGGATGCGGGCAAAGCTTAGGGAATATAAGAATGAACGATCCGAGGCCATTGCCATCATCGGCATGGGCTGTCGGTTTCCAGGGGCTGATTCGCCTGAGGATTTCTGGGCGCTGTTAAAAGAAGGACGGTCAAGTATCTGTCAAGTTCCCAAAGACCGCTGGGACGTGGAGGCCTTTTTCGATCAGGATCCGGATGCACCGGGCAAGGTCATTTCCAGGTATGGCGGCTATATCGGCGCCCTGGATGGTTTTGATGCCTCGTTTTTTGATATCTCCGCCCGGGAAGCGTCGTCCATGGACCCCCAGCAGCGGTTGGCCCTGGAGGTGGCCTGGGAAACCCTGGAGAATGCCAACATCAATCCCCAGTCGATTTATGGTTCCAACTGCGGCGTGTTTCTGGGCATCGGCAACTGGGAAAATGCCGTGATCCGGTTCGGCATTGGTGATCCCGAAAAGATCGGACCCTATGAAGGTACGGGGAGCAGCAATTGCGTTGCCGCGGGCCGTATCGCCTATTTCCTTGGGCTCACCGGTCCCAACATGGCCGTGGATACCGCCTGTTCATCGTCCCTGCTGTCGGCCCACCTGGCCTGTGAAAGCCTGCGGCGCCGGGAGTGCGACATGGCCCTGTCCGGCGGCTCCCATCTGTTGCTGCTTCCCGGTATGAGTATCTGTTTCAGCCGGGCCCGGATGCTGTCCCCGGACGGCCGCAGCAAAGCCTTTGACGCCGCTGCCAACGGATATGTCCGGGGAGAGGGGGTGGGTATGGTGGCCCTGAAACGGGTGTCGGATGCTAAAAAAGACGGTGACCGGATCATTGCTTTGATTCGGGGCAGCGCCGTCAATCAGGACGGCAGCAGCGGCGGGCTTACAGTTCCCAGCGGTCCCTCCCAGGAGGCGGTCATCCGCATGGCCTTGACCAATGCCGGTATCACCCCGGATGAGGTGGGCGTTATCGAAGCCCACGGCACTGGAACCCCTCTAGGGGATCCCATTGAAATGAGGGCCATGGGCAGCGTGTTCTGTCAAAAAGCAAGGCCCGCGCCCCTGGTGGTCGGGTCGGTGAAGACCAATATCGGGCACCTGGAATCCTCGGCCGGGATTTCCGCCCTCATGAAAACCGCCCTCATGCTCTACCATGGGCAGATCCCCCCCCATCTCCACTTTAAAACCCCCAGTCCCCATATTGATTGGGATCTTCTGGATGTGGAGATTCCCCTTGGGTTGAAACCCTGGCCCAGGGTGGAAGACCTGCCAAGGGTGGCTGGAGTCAGCTCCTTTGGGTTCAGCGGCACAAATGTTCATACGGTGCTATCGGAATATGGGGACCCTGATCAACCTGAAGAATTTGAACGGCAGCTTGACGGTCCCTACCTGCTGATCCTGTCCGCCCGGAAACCCACGGCATTGACCGCCATGGCCGGACGGTATGCGTCGGCCTTGTCGGGTCACCCCGGAATCCATCCGGCAGATGTTTGTTATACCGCCATGACCTGCCGGGCCACGTTTTCCCACCGCCTGGCCGTGGTTGGAAGTACAGTTTCCGAGCTTGTAAACGGCCTGCAAGGGTTCATGGCGGGCGAAGTGCACGGGGATATTTTCAGCAACGAGGACCACGAAAACGTGTCCCTTACGCCTGTTCCCGACCTCACTCAGGTGTCGAAGGATCCGGCTGCACGGTTGAAATTGTATCGAAACCTTGCCGTAAACTTTGTGGAAGGTGCCACGGTTCAGTGGAAGATGCTTTTTAAAGACCAGGATGTTAAAAAAGTGCTGCTGCCCACCTATCCCTTTCAGCACCAGCGTTTTCCGGTCAACCCCTTTGGAGCGGTGACCGGGGGCATGGCCACCCAAAAACCGGGGCTCCACCCCCTCCTGGGACAGCCGGTTGTGAATGCCCTTAGGGAGATTTTTTATGATAATCTGCTTACCCTGGATGATCCCGCATACTTAAAAGGCCATCGCGTACACGGCCGGTGTGTGCTGCCGGGTGCGGCCTATGTGGAAATGGCCCTCAAGGCAGGGGCTTTGCAAATGAATAGTGCAATACCCATGCTGGAAACCATTCACTTCCAGGCACCCCTTTTGTTGGATGGCCCCCGGCGGATTCAGCTGATTTTAAAACCCCTGGACGGTTCCAGGTTTGAATTCGAAATTTTCAGCACCAGCACCAGCACCAGGGAGGCCGAGGACACCTGGATGCGCCATGCCACGGGTCAAATTGCTCCGGCCGATGAAGAAAAGGGAAACAGCCGGAAAAACAGCCAGGAGTCACCGGAAAAAATGGCCCGCTCCTTTGCAAGGGAAACAGATGTCGGTGATTACTATGAATGCCTCTCCAGGTCCGGCTTTGACTATGACGGTGGGTTTGTCTGTCTTTCCCGGATCTGCCGGAACCCGGGGGAAGTCCTGGGACGGGTCCATGTAACCCTTGATGCAGCCGGGGATGCCGATGCCCATGTTTTTCATCCCATTCTCCTGGACGGATGCTTCCAGCTGGTAAATTGCCTGACCCCGGAAACAGAAGGGGATGCCGTGTTTTTGCCGGTGGGCTTTGAGCGGTTGATTCTTTACAGGAAGCCTGGATCTACATTCTGGGTCCATGGGCGGACGGTGACATCCGGCCGAGACCATTCTGCCCGAGACCATTTCTCCGCAGACCTGACCCTTATTCTGGAATCCGGCAAGATTCTGGGTGAGATCAAGGGCGTCATGGGGCGGGCCGTGTCCCGGCGCAGGTTGCTCAGCCAATTCCAGAAACCCCTTTTGAAAAACCTCTATGATTTCACCTGGCGACCTATTCCCCAGGATGGGGAGGTTGCGCCTGGTTTTGACCGTGGGTCTTCCTTGTACGTTCTGTTCAGTCCCCAGGACAAACCGGTTGGGACTGAACTTGCCCTGGCGTTAGGGGAGCACGGGCAAAAAGTTGTTGTGGTGACACCGGGCAAAGCCTTTACTTTTTCAGAAGACGGAGCATGCGCCATGAATCCGTCGGATCCGGCCCATTACGAAAGGCTGTTTAACACCATTGCCAAGGCTTCGGTTCCCCTCCGGGGGATCATTCACATGTGGTCTTTGGCAAATGCCGAAGGCGTTGATGCCCTTTCCCAAGGGCTGGGGTGGCAGAGCCTCCTCACCCTGGTGCAATCCGCTGGGGTGCAGAACGCCAAGGAACCGCCGGGAGTGTGGGTGGTGACCCAGGGCATGGTCAATGTGAACGGCGAAGCCATGGAAACCCCGCCGTTTAATGCGTCCCTGTGGGGCCTTGGCCGGGTTATCATGCTGGAATATCCCGAGCTTGGGACCCGTTGCCTTGACCTGGATCCCTTGGATCTCCAACCGGGTCAAACTTTGTTAAAGGAGCTTGGATTTGCAGATTTGGAAACCCAGGTCGCCTGGCGTTGGGGAAAACGGTATGGCGCGCGCCTGATCCCCCAGGTTGCCTGGCCGGATCCCGAGAATGACCCGGTCAAGGTCTGCCTGAAATCCTACGACGGATTGGAGAGCCTTGAACTTGTCCCCCTGGAATCCGGGCTTCCCGGGCCGGACCAGGTGAAAATCCGGGTCCATACCGCCGGGTTGAACTTCCGGGATGTGCTCCATGCCCTTGGCATGATGCAGGAGGTGAGCGCAGAAATGGGGATTGAAACCGCCGATAAATTGCCCCTGGGCTTTGAATGCGCCGGTACCGTAGTGGCCAAGGGGGGGCAGGTGAGCCGTCTGGCCCTTGGGGACCGGGTGATTGCCGCCATGGCCCCGGGAAGTCTTGCCTCTTTTGTCACCGTGTCCGCAGCCCATGTGATTCCCAAACCCAAGGGCATTAGTTTCAAGGCCGCCGCCACCATCTCCACGACATTTTTAACGGCCTATCACGGACTTGTGAACCTGGCCGGCATTCACCAGGGGGAGCGGGTGCTGATCCATGCCGCCACGGGCGGTGTGGGCATGGCCGCTCTTCAACTGGCCCGGGAAAAGGGCTGTGTCATTTTTGCCACTGCAAGCAAGGCAAAGTGGGATGTGCTGAAAGCCATGGGTGTGACCCATGTCATGGATTCCCGGTCCCTGGATTTTGCCGATGAAATAGGGGAACTCACCCAAGGTAAGGGGGTGGACGTGATCCTGAACAGCCTCACTGGGGAATTCCTGGAACGCTCTTTCAGCTGTCTTGCCAAGGGCGGCCGATTTGTTGAGATCGGCAAAATCGGTGTATGGACACCGGAGGAGGCAGCAGTCAAACGGCCGGATGCCGCCTATCATCTGTTTGATATGAACGATATTGCCGGTCGGCATCCTGATTCCATCACCCATATGCTCAGGGAGATGGCGAACCGTATTGATGGGGGTGTGTTCAAACCCTTGCCGTTTCAGAGCTTTGCCATAAACAAGATCAAGGAAGCCTTCAGCCACATGGCCAGGGCCGAGCATGTGGGCAAGGTCGTGGTTACCGTGAACCCGTCCCATGGTGACCCGGACAGGTCCGGGGGCACATACCTGATTACAGGGGGGACCGGTGCCCTTGGGCTTACCATGGCCGAATTCCTCGTGGGGGAAGGGGCCACCCATTTGGTGCTCCTGGCCCGATCCCTGCCCGGGCCGGAATCGGCAGAATCCATTGACATGCTCATGGAAAAAGGGGCGGATGTCCGGGTGATGCTCGCGGATGTGGCGGATTATGATCAGATGAAGCGGGTCTGGGCAGACCTTGGGTCCGGCCTGCCGCCTTTAAAGGGGATTTTGCATGCAGCCGGGGTGCTGGACGACGGCATGCTCAAGGATCAGGATGTTGCCCGCTTTAGCCAGGTGCTCCGGCCCAAGGTCGACGGCACCTGGAACCTGCACCGGTTGAGCCTGGCCCATGATTTGGACTTTTTTGTCATGTTTTCATCCGTGGCATCCTTGTTTGGGAATGCCGGACAGGGAAGCTATGCCGCAGCAAACGCTTTTATGGATGCCCTGGCCCACCATCGCAGGGCCCACGGTTTTCCAGGCACATCCATCAACTGGGGGGCCTGGGACGCTGGCATGGCCGCATCCCAGGATCGCCTGGCCGCCTGGGGAGCCAGGCCCCTTTCCGTGGAAACCGGCAAGGTCCTTTTTCAGATGATACTGGATCAGAACCCGGTTGAGATCGGGGCGATGGCCATTGACTGGAGTTTGTTCCGGCAAAATCTGTTGGGGCCGCTTCCGGCCATGTATTCGGAAATCGGCGGGGCTGACCATGAAACGGAAATCCCCAGGGAAGCCTCTGAAATTATCAACCGGCTAAACCATGCTGAACCGGACGGGCGTTACCCCCTTTTGCTGGATTTTACAGGGCATTTGGCCACCCAGGTATTGGGTGCAGGCCAGGGGGCGTTGATCGCGGATCAACCCCTGATGGAACAGGGGTTTGACTCCCTCATGGCCGTGGAGTTGCGCAACCGCCTGGGCCGGGAACTGGGCAAGGCGTTACCGGCATCCATGTTGTTTGATTATCCGACACTGGAGAAGATTACAGGGTATCTCCTGGAGGAAAAGATTGTGTTTAAGGGTGGCGAAAACGTCACGGAAACTAAAAAAGAGGGGGATATCCAGGGACTTTCAGCGGCTTCTGTATTGAAAGAGCTGGAAAACTTACTGGATTAGGCGGCAGTGTAAAAAATATGGATAAACAAAAGGAACAACTCTATCTTGAAAAGCTCAAAAAAGCCTCTGAAAAGATCAGGGCTTTGATGGCGGAAGTGGCTGTGTTCAAGGACACCGGACCTGTGGCGGTGATCGGAATGGGGTGCCGCTTTCCAGGGGGTGCGGATACCCCGGAGAAATTCTGGGAACTGCTTGCCACCGGGAAAGACGCCATTACAAAGGTGCCCCCAGGGCGATGGGATTCGGATCTGTATTATGATGCCCATCCCCATGCCCCCGGCAAGAGCTATGCCCGCCATGGCGGTTTCCTGGATAACATCGATCAGTTTGACAATGTATTTTTTGGTATCCCCCCAGCTGAGGCCAGGGCCATGGATCCCCAGCATCGCTTGCTTTTGGAGGTGACCCATGAAGCCCTGGAATACGGGGGGATCAACCCGGATGATTTAAAGGGCAGCGCTACGGGTGTTTTTGTCGGGTTTTCCACCCGGGATTACCTCCAGGCCCATCTGGAATCCGGGGATCCCGGGAAAATCGATGAATTCAGCCTGACCGGCACGGCATTCAGCACGGCCGTGGGAAGGATTTCCTACCGCTACGACCTAAAGGGACCCAGCATGGCCATTGACACGGCCTGTTCATCCGCCCTGGTGGCCCTGCACATGGCGGTCCGCCAGCTGCGTAGCCGGGAATGCGATCTGGCCATGGTGGGGGGGTGCAACGCCATGGTGACCCCGGAACCCTTTGTGGGGTTTTCCAAATTGCAGGCCCTGTCCAGGGATGGCCGGTGCCATACCTTTGACAATGCCGCCAATGGATATGTGCGGGGGGAAGGATGCGGGATGGTGGTGCTGAAACGCCTGGATGATGCCCGCCGGGACCGGGATCGGATTCTGGCGGTGGTTCAAGGATCGGCCGTGAACCAGGATGGTGAAAGCAACGGATTGACCGCGCCCAACGCCATTGCCCAGAAAAACGTGATCCGGGCCGCCCTTAACGATGCCGGGTGTTCCCCGGCTGACATTGATTATATCGAATGCCACGGCACCGGCACCCGCCTGGGGGATCCCCAGGAGGCCCGGGCCTTGGGGATGGTGTTTAACGGACGGCAAAGCAAGCTCCTGGTGGGGTCGGTCAAAACCAATATCGGCCACCTGGAGGCCGCTGCCGGTATGCCCGGCCTGATCAAGACCATCCTGGCCCTGGAGCACCGTCAAATTCCCCCAAGCCTGCATTTCAAAACCCCCAGTGAACACATTCCCTGGACGGAATTACCCATTGAAGTGGTGGATGGTTTGAGGCCCTGGCCAAAGACCAAGGATAAAGCCGTGGCCAAGGATAAAACTGGGGCTAAGCGAAAATCCGTGGCCGGGTTGAGCGGGTTTGGGTTCAGCGGCACCAATGCCCATGTGGTTCTCACCGGGGACCCGGACAGGGACGAAGGGCAGGAAGAGCCGGAAGACAAAAGCCCGGAGCGTCCCCTCCATTTGTTGCCGCTGTCTGCCCGGGATGGCAAGGGTTTGACCCTTCTTGCAGGGCGCTATCGGCATTTCCTGAAACACACCTCCCTTGCCTGGACCGACATTTGCCACACGGCTGCTTTGGGGCGTAAGCATTTCAAACACCGTATGGTGGTGGCGGCGGCAACCAAGGCCGGGGCGGCAAAGCAACTTGGCCTGGCCATTGACCAAGGTATTGACCATTGCAGGGCCCAGAGTAGTATCCAAAGCAGTATCCAGAGCAGGGTCCAGGGCAGTGTCCCCGGTGTTACCATGACCCAGGCCAGGGGCGAAACCGTAACAGGTAAACCCAAAATTGTTTTTATGTTCACCGGCCAGGGGGCCCAGTATGCAGGCATGGGCAAACAACTTTATGACACCCAGCCGGTTTTCCGGGATGTGATCGGGCGCTGTGCCCGGATTCTGTCCGGGGAGTGGGATATGGATCTGCTGGATCTGCTTTACGGGCCTTTGGCTGATGAGGATCAGCTCCGGGACACGGTCCACACCCAGCCCCTGATGTTTGCCGTTGAATATGCCCTGGCCGAGTTGTGGCGCTCCTGGGGAATCCGGCCATCCATGGTCATGGGCCATAGCATTGGCGAGTATGTGGCGGCCTGCATTGCCGGCGTATTTTCATTGGAAGAGGGGCTGGGCCTGGCTGTTGAACGGGGGCGCTTGATCCGGGAGCTGGCTGGTTCCGGGGGGGCCATGGCTGCCGTGTTTGCCCATGAAACCCAGGTGGGCCGGGAATTGGAGGCCGTGGACGGCCCATTGAGCGTGGCGTCCCTGAACAGTCCCGAAAACACCGTTGTTTCCGGGGATGCCCGGGCCCTTGGGGCGTTCCTCAATCACTTGGATGAAAAAGGGATCAACGCCCATCGCCTGACAGTCTCCCATGGTTTTCACTCTTCTTTGATGGAGCCGGCCAGGAACGCACTGGAAGCCGTTGTTGCCGGTGTTTCCATGAAAGGACCTCGGATACCGCTTATTTCCAACCTGACCGGGAAAGTGGTCAAGGCAGAGGAGATTACCCGCCCTGGTTACTGGGGAGCGCACCTCACCAGTACGGTCAGATTCCTGGACATGGTCCGAACCGCCCGAAATATGGGAGGCACACTCTTTCTGGAGATTGGACCCCATGTCGTGCTGGGGGATCTTGCCAAAGTCTGCCTGGAAGATGTTTCAGCTTGCTTGGACGATTCTACTGGGCGCTCGGGAAATGCTCCAGCCTGCTTGGACGTTGCTCCTGGGAGTCAGGAAAAATCCACCTGCCTGTGCCTGCCGTCCTTGATCCGTGGGGCCGACGATTGGGAAACCCTTTTGGGTTCCTTGGCTGCGATCCATGCAGCCGGCATGTCGGTGGACTGGCAGGGCTTTGATGCACCCTATACCCGGCATAAAGTGACCCTGCCGTTCTATCCGTTCCAGCCCAGGTCCTTCTGGATGAATCCGGTGAGACCGTTGCCGGATTCGTCAAAGGAAAACGGGCCCGGCATTGCAGACCCCACGTCCAATTCCATGATTGGGCATGATGTGCAACCTGAGCAAAAGGATCGTTTTATGAAACAGAGGAATGCATTGGAAAGCATTGGGAATTCATTTCCAAAGGGGGAGTTGGATGGGCTGATTCACCGCCAGCTGGAAGTGATGTCCAAACAACTGTCCCTTATCGCAGGATCGGCATCATCCCCGGCGTTGGGTGGGGAGATGCCCCATGGGATGTCGAAATTGCCAGAGACCCTTGAAACCCAAGATTCTTCGGATACGCAAGATACGCGGGAAATGCCGGAAATGAAAGATATGCCGGATATCCTGGAGACGATAGATACGCCCGGTACGCCGTCAATGGGGATTCTGAATCTTTGCAAGCAGGGGAGGGATAATCAGCCCAACGCCAATGTGGACATCCGTTCCATGACCCTCCTCAAGGACACACTCAACAAACGACAACAGGCCTTTGTTGAGGCATTTATTGACCGTTACACCGCTCGAACCCAAGGATCCAAGGCGATTATGGAAAAAAATCGTCCCTGGTTTTCCGACTGGATCAATTCCCTGGGGTTTCGCATGACCCTTAAGGAGATCATGTACCCTATTGTCTGCTCCCGGGCCCGGGGCACGCGCCTGTATGATGTGGATGGCAACGACTATATCGATATGGCCATGGGATACGGGGTGAATTATTTCGGCAACAATGCGCCTTTTGTGGTGGCGGCGGTGGAAGAACAGCTCAAGAAAGGGTTTCAACTGGCGACCCAGTTTGACGAAACCGGGGATGTGGCCCGCTTGATCACGGAGATCACGGGGGTGGAACGGGTCACCTTTTCCAATACCGGTACCGAGGCGGTCATGGTGGCCCTGCGCATGGCCCGCACCATGACCGGACGGGATAAAATTGTTATTTTCAAGGATTCCTACCACGGTATCTTTGACGGGGTGTTGGCTTTGCCCGGCGTCAATGGTTCCGTGCCCATGGCTCCGGGCACGTCATCCAAGATGATCGCGGATGTGATTGTGCTGCCCTATGGTCAACCCGAGAGCCTGGAATTCATTAAAACCCATGGCCGCAACCTGGCAGCGGTACTGGTGGAACCTGTCCAGAGCCGCAATCCTAGCCTGACCCCTGGTCCGTTTTTGAAAGAACTGCGGGAAATCACCCAGACCCATCGTACCGCCCTGATTTTTGATGAGATCATCACCGGTTTCCGGTTATGTCCCGGCGGGGCCCAGGCATTTTTCCATGTGCAGGCCGATATCGTCATCTACGGTAAGCTCATTGGCGGTGGATTGCCCATCAGCGTTATTGCTGGCAAGGCCCGGTTCATGGATGCCATTGACGGCGGCAACTGGCAGTATGGGGACGACTCCATGCCGGACAAGGCCGTGACCTTTTTCGGAGGCACCTTCTGCAAGCACCCCCTGGCCATGGCTGCGGCCCGGGCCGTGCTGACCCACTTAAGGGAGCAGGGTGATACGCTGCAGAAAAATGTCAATCAACTGACGAAATTATTCGCAGACCAGCTCAATCACTGGTTTGAAGAACACGCCGTCCCCCTTCGCATCCATTTTTGCGCATCGTTTTTTTGCTTTGTATCTGAAGGTGATTTTGATCCTGTATTCCAACCCCTGATCCTGGATCTGTTGTTTTATCTGATGATGTCCAAGGGAGTTTATACCTGGGAGAGGCGGATCTGTTTTTTTTCAACCGTTCACACCCTGGCGGACCTGGAACAGATCCTAGGCGTGATCAAGGAAAGTGTAGCGGAAATTCAGGCGGGCGGGTTCGATTTCGGGAGATGAAGCATTATGGAAATGAGGATAATGGCAATGGACATGAGGGTAATGGCGATGGGGCATAAAAATGAATAGCGATTTCTTGCAACTGCTCTGGCGGGGATCCGGAAAAACCGTTACCAGGCTTGGCCTGGTGTCGGTTACGTCCGGTGTCTTCCAGGGCCTGGTGGTTGTCATCATCAATGGGGCGGCGGATGAACTGCCTGCCTTGACGATGAATTTCTGGTTTCTGTCCCTGTTTGTGATCTGTATTACAGGGTTTATCTACACCCGTCGGTTTACCATGACCCGGAGCATCAAAATGGTGCAGGATATCATTATTGGTATGCGCATCAACCTTGCGGACAAGGTCAGGCGGGCAGGTCTTTTGCCCATTGAACAGATGGGGGAAACCCGCCTTTACACGACCATTGTGGAAAACACCGAGATCATTTTCGAAGCCACCAAGAGCCTGTCCAATGCCGGGGCTTCCCTGGTCATGATCCTTTTCTCCTTTGGATACATTTATTATCTTTCTCCCATGGCATTTCTGCTGTCGGCGATCATCATTGCCGGCGGTATGTCGGTATACATGGTGAACCAGGGGAAGAGCAACGCGGATCTATGGGCCACCATGGAAAAGGAAAAGGAATTCTCGGTATACTTAAGTCATCTCATCAAGGGGTTCAAGGAAGTCAAAATGAATTCCGCCCGGAGTGATGATCTGTTTGAAAACTACCTCAAACACTCCTCGGACGCCGCCCGGCAACTGCGCCAGCGAAGTGAAAACAGGTTCATCAGTAACTATGTTTCTTCCCAGATTTCCTTTTACATGCTTTTGGGCAGCATCGTATTTGTCCTGCCCCAGTTTAGTATGTTCACCCATGCCGTCATTATCGATCTGATTGCTGTAAATCTCTTTATTGTCGGCCCCCTGGGGATTGTGATCGATTCCGTGCCCCTGGTGGCCAAGGCAGATGTGGCGGTGCGGACCCTGAATGAATTGGATCGACAGCTCACGGAAGCGGATGATTCAAGAAACACCGCGGAAAAAAGCCTGCTCCGGGGAAAAACGTCCTTTGATGAAATTGTTTACAAGGGGGTGCAGTTTACCTACAGCAATTCAAATGGCAGTCAGTTCGGCGTGGGGCCCATGGATTTAACCATCAAAAGCGGTGAACTGCTTTTTATCGTGGGCGGCAACGGCAGCGGCAAATCCACCTTGATGAAACTGATGATCGGCCTCTATTATCAGGATGCCGGGTCCATCCGGGTGGACGATGTTATGGTGGATGAGAGCAACTATGCCCACTTCCGAGACCTGTTTTCCATCATCTTTACGGATTTTTATCTGTTTGACCGGCTGTACGGATTAAAGGACGTTGAGGAGGAATCGGTATTAACGCTTCTTACCAAAATGAGCCTGAGCGACAAGACCGGATTTAAGGACGGGCGCTTCACCCAAATCCGGCTTTCCACGGGCCAGAAAAAACGGCTTGGCTTGATAGTCAGCTATCTTGAGGATAAGCCCATTCTGGCCTTTGATGAAGTGGCCGCTGATCAGGATCCCACATTCAGGGAATATTTCTACTCGGTGGTTCTCAAAGAACTTAAGGAAATGGGTAAAACCATCATTATCATCAGCCATGACGATCGCTACTTCCATGTGGCGGACCGAGTTCTGAAGATGGATTACGGCAAATTTGTTATTTAAAGTCCATTGCACCATTGGGAAAAAGTGAAATAACATGAAAAAGATCCTTTCTAAAATCAAGCAGAAGATTCGCGACAACCAGCAGTATTTTATTCTGGTCGGCCTTATGGTGACGCTGCTGTTAATCTACCTGTTTCCCAATATTTTCATTGTCATTCATTCCGGGGAAGCCGGTGTTCTCTACAGGCGTTTCCACGGCGGTACCGTGGTGGATAAGGTCTACGGCGAAGGCTTGAAGGTCATCTGGCCCTTTGACATCATGTATATCTATAACGTTCGCATCCAGGAGGTCACCGAAGAATTCAAGGTGCTCACCAAAAGCGGCTTAAAGGTCGGCGCCCTGATCTCCATACGGTATTACCCGGAGTACAATCAGCTGGGGGTCCTCCACCAGCGGTTGGGGCCCAGCTATCTTGAAAAGGTTATTCTTCCTGAAATCGAGGCCGTGTTGAGGATCATCATCGGCCGGCTCGAAGCCGAGGCCGTGTACCGCACCGAGACAAGCCTGATTGAGAAAGCGGTCAACGACGCAGTGGAAGAAGTGGCCCAACGGTTTGTCAATATCGATGATGTGCTGATCAAGCGGATTACCCTGCCCGAGGATATTGAAAAGGCGATTCAATATAAAGTGGAACAGAAACATGTGGCCGACGCTCATATTTTCAAGATTCTGAGGGAAAAGCGGGAGGCGGAACGAAAACGGATCGAAGGAAGAGGTATCCGGGATCAGTTGAAAATCATCACCCAAAGCCTGCCCAAAGGCCAGATCCTGAAATGGTTCGGTATCAAGACGACCCTTGAACTGGCCCGGTCGGAGAATGCCAAGGTGGTCATCATTGGTGGGAAGGACGGCCTGCCCATCATTGGTAATGTTCCCTTCCTGACGGAAGAGGAAGGGACAAGCAAAGTGAATGAGGACGTTGCCATCGCAGTGACAAAGGAAGCTGCAAATCAACCGGATGCGGCGGTTGAAGGACTGGTGAATGAAGCAGCCAATTTACCATAAATTGAGATGTTTTCTCTTTGCGCTTCTTGGGATAATGGCCGTCAACGCCTGTGACGGGTCCTATCGGAATCTTGCCGAAAAGCGCCGGCTGAAGAGCGAGAACGCCAGGGAGGATATTGTGATCGGGGTGGTCACCTCCAAGGGGAATGCCGGAATGTTTCTGGAGGGGATTGACCTGGCACTGGGTGAGATCAATGCCGACAAAGGACTGCTTGAGCGTAAGATCAGACTGATCATCCGTGATGATGAGGGCCGGGTGGGCAAAGCCCAGCAGGTTGCCAGGGAGTTGGCCCGGAATACGGATGTTACGGCGGTTATCGGCCATCTCCAGTCGGAAATCGCCCTGGCCGTAGGCATGATATATGAATCCGCCGGCATGCTGTTCATCTCCCCGGGGGCAACGGATCCACGCCTGACCCGGCTGAAGAACGGTAAATTTATTTTCCGTAACATTCCGTCGGATGATGTGATTCTTCGTCATCTGGTGGATTATTGCCAGGATAAAGGCATTAAGCGCTGTGTGGTCATCTATGACCGCAGGGAGAACACCATGCGCCAGGCCAAGATTTTCGGGGAGCTTGCCAAGTCCAAGGGCATGGAGATCGTTGCCACGAGATCCTATTTCAGGTGGCAGGACGACTACCAACTCATGGCCTCCAAGCTGATCAGCAATTATCAGTTTGATGGGGTGTTCCTTGCCGGGCAGCTGCCCTCGGCCGGGCATGTCATCCAGCAGATGCGGGAGCTGGGATGCGAGAAGCCGTTCTTCAGCATGCCGAGCCTGGATTCCCCCAAGCTGGGCGGGATTATCGGCCGGGAAGCGGAAGGCACCACCGTACCCACCGTGTTTTATCCCAAGCGGCTTTCCAGGACAACCCGGGAATTTGTGAACCGTTTTGAAACCGCCTACGATCTGCCGCCGGACGCCATGGCTGCCCAGGGATTTGACGCCTTAAAGGTGCTGGCCCATGCCATCCAGAAAAAGGGGAACGCGGTTCCCATTGTACTTGCATCGGTGCTGCGGTTTTTGGAGAACTGGCAGGGGGTTACCGGAACCTATGGGTTTACCCTGAACGGAGATGTCCGGGGCAGCACCATCTATTTTAAGGAATTTCGGAACGGACGGTTTGAATATCTGGTGCCGCAAGAATCCAAGGATGTGATGGATCCCTCCTATGTCATTGACGATATTTCCCTCAGGATTCCAATTAAAAAAGAGGTGCTCAACGTTGATCAGGCCAAAGGCTTGAGTTTGGAAGCCTCCGAAATTATCAGCCAGCTGTTTGCGGGATTGACCCATGTTGATCCCCGGACCTTTAAATCGGTTCCGGATCTGGCTGAAAAGTACATAAAAAATGAAGACGAAACAGTGTATACCTTCACCCTGCGCAAGGACCTGAAATGGAGCAATGGGGATGCCTTGACCGCCCATGATATTGTCTGGTCCATTCGCCGTAATCTGTCCCCGGAAATGCGATCCCCGGTGGCAGATCCCCTGGGGGTGCTTAAAAATGCACGGGCGTATATCCGGGGGGAAATAACCGACCCCGCCCTGGTGGGGGTCCGGGCCATTGCGGATGATATCGTGGAATTTGAGCTTGCCGATCCTGTGCCCTATTTTATTTCATTGACTGGTTTGGCCCCATTCAAACCCTTACCCCGCACCGTGATTGAACAGTATAAGGAAAAATGGACCGATTCGGAAAACATCGTAAGCAGCGGGCCGTATACGCTCAGCTTCTGGACAAAAGGAAGACGTATTGTTCTAAAGAAGAACCCCCACTACTATGATTCGGCCCGGGTGGGGATTGCCGAAGTGCACTATTTTGTGATTCCCGAGGAATCCGTGGGCCTGGCCATGTATAAAAACAATGAACTGGATATCATGGGGGGCACCTATCTGAATATACCGGAGGGTGCTCTGGGTGAGATCAATCGTGATCCCGCCCTTGCCAGGGAATATTCGTCCTGGCCCCAGGTCAGTACCTATGCCTATTGTTTCAATACCCGGCGCAGGCCCACGGATGATGTGCGGCTTCGTAAAGCCATTGCGTCGGTTATTGACAGGAATCTGATCATCAGTCTGGTTTTGCAGACCCATAACCGGCCTGCGTATACCTTCACCCATCCCCTGGTACTGGGTGGTACCGGTACCGATTCCGGAGCCGGTATTCCCTTTGATCCTGAAACCGGTCGTAGGTGGTTGATGGAAGCCGGATATCCCGGGGGACAGAATTTGCCGGTGCTTGAACTTCTTTGCCGGAAATCCGAGCGCAACCTGCGCCTGGCCGACGCTGTCAAGCAGCTTGCCAAGCACCATCTGAATATAGAAATACGGGTGGTTGAAGCTGAAGGGGATGCGTATCGAACGCTGATCCGATCAGACAATGCACCCCATCTGTTCATGCTTGATTATATCGGTAAGTATCCGGACCCGACTGCTTTTTTAAAGGACCTGTTTCATCCGGATCTGGTGAACTTGCCCAAGTGGAACAACAGGCAATTTGCGGACCTGATGGATCAGGCGGAACAAACCAAGGCATCTGATGAACGGAACGTGCTTTATACCCGGGCCGAGGAACTCCTTTGCCGGGAAACCGCAGCCCTTATACCGGTTTTCTACGGCGCGGGTCATGTTCTGGTCAAACCCCGGGTAAAAGGCTGGTTTCTCTCCCCATTTACGGAACAGCATATCAAGGATTGGCGGCTGGAAAAATGAAGAAACTCGTTCTCATAATTCTCGTGGCTTTTGCCTGCAACCTGATGGGCATCGCCTATCTGATATACCATAAGATCAAGTTTGATGGGGTGGTTAACGTGGCTGTCTGCCTGCCCCGGGAGACCATTAAAGGGCAGATGATGCTCAGGGGCATTAAGCTTTATCTGTCGGAGCTTGCAGACGAACACCCGGCGTTGCGCAAAAAAATCAGGTTGCGGGTGTATGACGACAAAGATGACGTAAAAACTGCCATGGCGTTGGCCAATCAAATAGGAACCGACAACACCACCATGGTGGTACTGGGGCATAACACCAATGGGGCGGCTTATAATGCCGGAAAGATCTATAAACGATTCGGTATCATCGCCATTACCGGCTCCGCCACCGGCATTGAGGTGACCCGGGAAAATGAATGGTATTTCAGTGTTGTCCCCAACGACGCCGATCAGGCGGCGGTGATGGCGGCCTATATTCGTTCCCGGGGCCGGAATGTCACTCTTCTTCAAAGCAAATCGGACGAGAACGTTTATTTCAGCGAAAAATTCAAAGAGGTGGCCAGGGAAATGGGTATTACGATTACCCGGGAATGGTCATTTCGGTCCGATGCCGGATTGGATAGAATCCTCCGTGACATTGACGGCCGGGAATCCATTCCTGACTTTATCCTGCTCAACACCCGTAAGGAAGATCTCCTTCGGATTCTTACGGCTCTGGAACATCGAACTGATTTGAATCTCATCGGCACCAGTGCACTGACAGACAGTAAGGTTATCGGGATCTTGAATACCCTGGCTGAAAAGAAAAATCTACCTGTCGGCCATTATTTGAACGGGGTTCACACGGTTACCCCTTTTCTCTTGGATCTTGCGGATAAACGGGCCTATATATTCCGCCAGCGTTACCTCCAGCACTTCAACCAAGAACCCTCATGGGAGGCGGCCTGTTATTATGACGCCATGAAACTTACGGCCCACGCCATCGAGCGTACGGCCCTTAAGGCATCGGACAGCATGTTGAAAAAGAGAAAACAACTTCGCAAAACACTGGAAGAATATAATTCAAGCTATCATTCGGTTAACGGCATTACCGCCCGGCTTTATTTTAACCAGGACGGCTGCATTGAAAGGCCCTACACCATCGGACAGTATGTCAATGGACGGTTTAGCCCGGCCTATCTGCAATACCGGAAGGATGATACCCCGGATAAACATGTTCTGGAAAAAGTGCTTAAGGGAAAAGCGATCTGGGTCAACAACGCCCTGATGCGCATGAAACGAATCGTCTATTGCGGCATCAAAGTGAACGCCATCAAAAAGATCGATTTTACCAATGGCGTTTTTACAGCGGATTTCTATTTGTGGTTCCGCTTCACAAGGGGATTTGACGACAAGGATATTGTTTTTCCGGATGCCGGGGATCCCATTGCATTGGGTGAACCCATATGGGAACTCACCAGTGATGGGGTGACCACCCGGGTATTTCAAATCCGGGCAACATTCAAAAATCGCTTCGATGTTTTTTCGTTCCCCTTTGAGCGCCACGACCTGAATATACATTTTCACCACCGGTCAATGGGGTTTAATGATCTTGTCTATATGAAAGACTCCTGGGGCGAACCCGAGGCCAGTGGGGACGCAGCAATGGAACCGGGGCTTGATGTCGGTTCCAACTGGCGGGTCGAAGCCATTGGCTCCTCCCACGATATCATCACCCATGTTTCCACCCTGGGAATTCCTGATAATGCCATAAATCCAGCTATTATCAGCTATTCCCGTTTCAATACCCATATTGGGATTGCCCGGAAAAATCCTTTTTTCCCACTGGTCCATGTGTTGCCGCTCTTTTTGGCCATGGGACTGGTGGGCGTTGTGGATTACGCCTGGGCCCGCAGTCCGGGCAGGGGGTTCATACTGTTGACCTTGGCGCTGACCACCGCCTTGATGAACCAGGTCTGGCTGGGGAATCGGGTATGGGTTAATTATGTGACACTGGTTGATTACCTGTTTTTTGGTTTCCATGGGCTGGTGTTTGTTGCAGGCGTGGTGCAAATCCAAAAGATCCGGCTTTTGCAAAAGGATCACAGGGCGCAGGCCATGGTTCTGTCAAGGCTGTTTAATATAGGATATCCGCTTATGGTCATTATTGGTTTCGCTTGGACGGCATACTACATAAGGACGCTGGTGTGAAAAAAAAGCTTTTGATTCTAGGACTGATTGCAGGGTGCAACCTGGTGTGGATAGCCATGCTGTCATCCTCCGGTAATCAGTTTGCCCGGTCCTTCCTGAAACAGCTTCAGAAAAAGGACCGGATCGTTGTTGCCCTGGCCGGTCCCATGACCGGAGGGGGGTTCTTGAACGGCCGTGATATGGAGCGGGGCGCCCGCATGGCGATTCAGGATGCCCTGGATGCAGGTCGGCTTTCTAATTTGCAGATACGGCTGAGTATTTTTGACGACCAGAACGAAGTTCGTACGGCCATGAAAATAGCCTCTGAGATCAGTCTCAACAGGGAGGTGGTTGCGGTCCTGGGTCACTACAAAAACCCTACCACCATGGCTGCCAGCAGGATTTACAAAAAGAACGGGATCCCCATGATTACCGGTTCGGCCACGGAGAAGAAAGCCACCGATAAAAATCCATGGGCCTTTGGAACGGTTCCCGATGATGTGGATCAGGCGGTTTCCATCATCACCCATGTCAAAGCCATGAAGCGTCATATCACCGTGATCTATGAAAAGGATGTCTATGATAATTCCCTGATGGCCAGCATTGAAGCAAACGCCGCCGAAGCAGGGGTCGAGGTCCGTTACAAATGGGAACTTAAAGGGGTCGGCGAAAATGCGGATGCCCGTCTGGAGCAGATCATCAGTGACTTAAGGGCCATCCATGATCCAGGGGTCATCATTATTGCGACCCAAAGCCGTGAAGCCGCGGCCATCATCCGCAGGATCAATCACCCGGGCACGGATTATACCATTATCGGGACGGATACCTTTGCCACGGCCCCTTTCTATAAGGCCATGACATCGCTGCCCCAGGAAAGGGCCAAACCCGGCTATTATGTGAACGGCATTTACAGCACAACCCCGTTTATTGCTGAATGGGCCGGTCCTGAAACCAACCTGTTTGTTGACAACTACCGGGAAATGTATGATGAATCGCCCTCCTGGGTGGCGGCCTGCTATTACGACGCCATGAAGGTATTGATCGAGGCCATTGAATTGAAGCATATCAACGGCCGGCAGTTTCGGGAGGACCGGGTCCATATCCGGGCCGCCCTGTCCCGGTTCTCAAGTCCGGAGGAGGCGGTCAATGGGGTTGCCGGACAGATCTTTTTTAATAAGGAAGGCCGGGTCAAACGCCAGTTTGCCATGGGCTATTATGAAAACCAGCGCTTTCGGCCGGCCTTCACCCAGTACCAGGTGATTGCCGACGAGAAGGAGAGCGTGTTTAAAAAAGCCATTGGCAGCAACGTTACAGTGGTGGCCGGCAAGGTCTTCAGCCAGAAAAAGCTTGTGTACACCGGGATGGATATCAATGGGGTGAACAGCCTGAACGTCATCAGCGGAGAATTTATCGTGGATTTCTTCATCTGGTTTCGGTTCGTCGGTGATTTCGATGAAAAAGAGCTCATCTTTGAAAACAGCGAAGCCCCGATCCGGTTGAAGGAACCGGTCTTGGATATCACCCGGGACGGTATTACAATAAGGGCCTACCAGGTCAAAGCCAAATTTAAACAGGCCTTGCGGTATGATGAATTCCCGTTTGAAAAACATCATTTAATCATCCGCTTTCACCATAAATTGCAGACCGACCGGAAACTTGTTTTCATTCCTGACTATCTGAGCATGCACGCCTATCTGTCGCCGGAATACCGGCAGATCTCCCTGGAGAACACCTCGGGTTGGAAGGTGAATAATGTCACTCAAACCCGGGATAGGTTCATGCGGCAGATCAGTTCCATCAATCTTGCGTATTCCCGTTACAATGCCGATATTTCCGTGGAACGCATGGACGGACGCTTTGCCTTGAAAATCTTGATCCCATTATTTTCCCTGGCGCTCTTTCTCTTCTTCAGCCATTTGCTGTCCCTTGATCTTGCCCGAACGCGATTATTCATCATTGCTTCCATAGTACTTGGGGCGGGCATCTGCCACTATTTCTTACGTGTGATTCATCCCTCCAGTACCATCATACAAGTCGAATTTAATTTTTTCGCCATTTACGCCCTAGGCATCCTTTCCGTTCTGGTGATCGGGGTTGGAATCCTCTGCCGCAGGATGGATACCCCTAGGTGGATCAATGGGTTTAACCTTATAGGACAAGGCATTCATGGCCTGGTGATCGCCTGCCTGTTGGTCATGAATATCATTAAATTATGGTAGATGGAGCAAGAATCCATGACCCTATACACATCGTCACAACAACGTTCCATTATTGAACGGCTTACCCGGAGCGTCAAAATCATATCCGGCCTGGCCGCCATCTCCAAGGATGATAATTTTTTCCGGGCTGGTCTCAGTTCCATTATGCTGACCCGCCTTAAACAAATTGTGGAGAATGATTTTGGCGTGGATGTGCCCATGCGCTTGTTTTATGACCGGACCGATTCCGTGGACACGCTTGCCCGGTATGTGCTGGAGAAGGGTGATAAAGATCCCGGTCCGGCAGGTTCAGTCGGTCCCGTGCAAGAACAGGAGATCCCCTTGCCCAGGGTCAGTGCCGGGACGGGTCAACGGGAATGGCACGGGCCGGGAATCATGGCCATTTTTAATCAGCAACTGGATTTGATGGACCGCCAGCTTGATCTTCTGGCGGTCCGCCCGGAACCGGTTTCAGCACCGGTCTCGGTACCTGTACCGGAGGAATCGCCGGGTTTTGCCTCGGCACCGGATTCACCACCGGTTCCCGTCTCGACCCCGGTCCCGGCCGCCGAAGCGACCTTCCCCCTTTCCTCGGCCCAAAAACGCATCTATTTTTTAAGTCATCTTGAGGAAGGGGAAGCCGCTTACCACATTACGGCGGCTGCGGTGATTGAAGGGGCGCTTGATGTGGAATCCTTCAAGACCGCCTTCAGGAAGTTGATTTATCGCCACGAAAGCCTGTGCACCGGCTTTGAAACCCGGGATGATGAACTGGTTCAACACGTGCATGGGGATTGCGCCCTTGACGTCCGGGAGCTTGAAATGGGAACGGATGACCTGGACCGGGTGGTTCGTGAATTCGTTGTTCCCTTTGACCTGTCGTCTCCTCCCCTCATGCGGGTGGGTCTTGGGCAACTGGGTGAAAACAGGTATTTCCTGGTCATGGATGCCCATCACATCGCCATTGACGGCACCTCTTACTCTATCCTTATGCCTGAACTGATCACCCTCTACCGTGGGGAGTCACTCGCCCCGGTACCCCCTCCGTATTCGGACTATGCGGTGTGGGAGCAGGAACAGATCGGATCCCCTGCCATGGCAGAACAGGAAACCTATTGGCTGGAACGGTTTGGCAATGCCCCGGCCATTCTGGAACTGCCCCTTGATTTCCCCCGGGGCCGGTATCAAAAATTTACAGGAAAGGTCCTGCGCCACACCGTGGATCCGGTTAGGGCAACCCAGCTCAAGGCCCTTGCCCGGGAGCGGGGCGTTACCCTTTTTATGCTTCTTTTGTCCGCCTATACGATTTTGCTCTCCAAACTCACCGGGGAGGATGATATCATCCTTGGAACCCCCATTGACAGCCGTTCCCGGGGGGATTTTTTAAAGACCGTGGGCATGTTCACCAACACACTGGTGCTGGGGTCAAACGTCCGGGGCGATATCCCCTTTGATCACTACCTGGACCAGGTCAAAAAGGACTGCCTCAAGGCGTTTGACAACCAGGATTATCCCTTTGATGCATTTGTGGAAAAACTGGGGCTTGAACCCAGTCTCAGCCGCAACCCCCTGTTTGATGTCATGTTTGTCTATGAAAATGAGGACGAACGGATCATCCGCACCGAAGATCTGGTTTTCAAGGCCCATGATATCGATCTATGGACCACCAATTTTGATTTTATCCTGGAGATCATGGAATCCCGTGACGGCCTGGACATTCATCTGATCTACAGCACGGCCCTGTTTGAACCCGCCACCATGGCCCGGTGGCGGGACTATTACCTCGCCATTCTGGACGCTGTTCTGAAAGACGCCCATGTCCGGTTGAAGGATATCTCCATCCTGCCCGATCCGGAAAGAAAACAGCTTCTCCTTCAATTCAACGACACCCAGGCCGACAACCCCGTGGATCAAACCATTCTTCACCTGTTTGAACAGCAGGTCCAAAAGACGCCTTCAGCCACGGCAGTGGTTTTTGAAGATGAAACGCTATCGTTCCAAGCGCTTGACCGCCGGGCCGGGCAGATGGCCTCTTATCTCCATGAACGATTCCATGTGGGGCCGGGGGATGTGATCGGTGTACGGGTGCGCCCATCGGAGAACCTGCCTGTATTCCTTTTGGCCGCGGTCAAGTTGGGGGCCGCCTTTGTTCCCATGGAACCGGACAGCCCGGAAGAGCGGGTGCGGTATATCCTGGAAGACAGTGGGGCCAAAATTCTTTTAACCCAGCAAAGCTGCGGCCGGGTGGAGGGTCTCACCATTCCCCTGGTGGACATGGATCAAGCCATGGAGCCATCCATTACCCCCTCGACCACCATCCAGGGAATTAACGGGGCCGGCCCGGAGGATGTTTTCTATATCATCTATACCTCGGGCACCACCGGGCTGCCCAAGGGAACCCTGGTGACGAACCGGTCTTTGGTTAATTATCTGAGCTGGTTCCGTAAGGCCTTTGACATCACAAAGGAAGACAGGTTCGTCCTTGTGTCATCCTTTGCCTTTGATATGGCCCACACCAGCCTGTGGGTGACCCTGCTCACCGGCGCACCCCTGCATCTTGTTTCCGAAGACCACCGCAGGGATGCAGACAGGATGGTGGATTACATTACCCGTTGGCAGATCACCTGCCTGAAGGTGACCCCTTCCTATTTCTACACCCTGACCCTGGCGGCCAATACCCATAAGGCCGGAGCTCTAAAGGGGTTGCGCTCCATGCGCCTCATTATACTCGGCGGAGAAGATATTCGCCATGACGATATCCAGGCGTTTTTTGAGATCAATCCCAATGCCGTGTGCGTAAACGAGTACGGTCCCACCGAAGCCACCATTGCCTGCATTGCCCACCCCGTGACCCGGGAAAACCTTGGGTCCGTAAAAAACCGGCAAATGATCGGCACGCCCATTGACAACACCCTTATTTACATCCTGGACAACCATGGTCAGCCCACCCCCACGGGCGTGCGGGGGGAGATCTGCATCGGCGGCCAAGGCCTGGCCCTGGGGTATCTCAACCGGGATGACCTGACCCGGGCCAAATTTCAGCCCGACCCCTTTAATCCGGGCGGCCGTATCTATCGCACCGGGGATTACGGACGATGGTTGGCGGACGGGACCATCGAGTTCTTCGGCCGCATGGACCAGCAGGTGAAAATCCGGGGCTACCGGGTGGAATTGGGGGAGATCGAGCAGACCCTGCTCAAGCACCCCGCCATTGAAGAGGCCGTGGTCATTGCTGAAAACCTGCAATCCTTCGGCAGGGAACTTATCGCCTACGTGGTGGGTGAAGGTGGGCTAACGGCTGGTCGGTTACGTGGTTTTTTGGGTGAATCCCTGCCGGAGTACATGTTGCCGGCCTATTTTGTGAATCTTCCTGAAATTCCGTTGACGCCCAACGGTAAACTCGACAGAAAGGCCCTGCCGAATCCCCTTGAAAGTGCCGGGACCCTGGCCACGGGATCAGAGCGGGAAATGCCCGGTACCCCCCATGAAAAGACCCTGGCGACGGTGTGGGAATCGATCCTGGGACCCAAGGAGATCAGTATCCAGGACAATTATTTTGCCCTGGGCGGTGATTCCATCAAGGCGGTGATGATTTGCGCCCGCCTTCTTAAAGCCGGCCTCAACGCCCGGGTTCGGGACATTTTCGAAGCCCCGACCATTGCAAAACTAGCCCAGCGACTGACCCCGGCCATGGCGTTTCATCAGGCGCCTGTGACAGGTCCGGCTTTAATGATCCCCATCCAGCATGGTTTTTTTAAACGCAATCCCAACCATAACGCCCCGTATACCCTGGGGGTTATCCTCACCGCCCGCAATCCCCTGGATCCCAAAGCCCTGGAACAGACCTTCAAGGCCATCCAGGACCACCATGACGGCTTGCGTATTCGATACCGGTTTAGTAACGGGCATGTTTTCCAGGAAATCCAGGATACAGCGTTGCCGGCATCATTTTCCATTGTGGATTTAAAAGGAAATGCAGATGCCGAAGAATTGTATGAGCAGCACCTGACCGGGGTACCCGGCGCCATTGATCTTACCACCGGGCCGCTCATGCGGGGAGTGCTCTACCAGACGGACCGCGGCGATCGCCTGGCCCTTATCATCCATCATCTGGTGGCGGACGGGGTATCCCTGCGTATTTTGCTGGAGGATCTGGAAACCGGTTATGCCCTGGCCCTTCGTGGTGAGCCCATTGTTTTGTCGCCTAAAACCGATTCCGTGGCCGTTTTTGCCCATTGCCTTGCGCGCTACGGCGAAGACAGGGAAATGATCGCGGCCTTTACGGCCTGGCAGAAGCACCTGGATTTGCCGCCCAAAGATCCTTTTCCGTCCCTTCCTTCAGCGGTGGGCAATCACTTTGGAAACGCAGAAAAACAGGTGGAGACCTTTTCCCTGGCGGAAACGACACACCTGACGGACTGCCTGGACCAGGATATTTCCATGAACGATCTGCTGCTCACAGCCCTGGCCCGGGCGGCTAAAAAGAGCCTGGGGCTCAGCTCCCTGTACATGGACCTGGAGGGGCACGGCCGTGGGATTCCCGAATCAAAGGCCTTCAAACATCCTGAAGCGGATCGGACCGTGGATGTCAGCCGCACTGTGGGATGGTTCACAACCCTCCATCCCCTTCATCTCAAGGTGACGGAACAAGGTGACCTTGGGAAGGATATCCGTTGCGTCCGGGGCATACTCAAGGATATACCCGGCCAGGGCCTGGCCCATGGGGTCTTGCTAATAAAGGGCCTGGAAACCATGAAGCAAAAACCTTTGCCGGAAATTGGGTTTAATTTTCTGGGACGCTTTGACGATCCTGCACCGGACAGCATTTTTATTGCCATGGATGAACCGGACATTGAGACCGTGGATCCCCGGCTGAACCGCTGGCATGAACTGGAGATTGAAGGAATCATTGCCAATGGGCGCCTGGCAATCACCTTTATACATAATCCCCATGTGTTTACGACGTCTTCCATGCGGTCACTGCTGACCGCTTATACAAGTGAAATTAAAGCAATCATAAACTGTTGTCCTGGCCGGAAGAAAGGGGTACGGGTTCCGTCAGGACAGGACATCAACGGTTTGCCCAAGGCCGCCCTTGATAACCTGATGACGGAATGCCGGGTTGAGTCGGACAATCTTCAGGCGGTCTATCCCTTGTCTCCCCTCCAGGAAGGGATGCTGTTCCACTCCCTTTTGGAAAAGAACGGTACTGCTTTTTTTGAACAGTTCAGCTTTGATATCAAGGGTCGGCTGGACCTTGAGGCCTTTGAACAAAGCTGGAATCATCTGTTTGATGCCTTTGACGTTTTCCGTACCGTCTTCTCCCACCAGGGGGGGGACGGACCCGTGCAGGTGGTTTTGAAAAAACGGTCCATTGAATTTACCGTGGCGGACCTGACCGGTCAAACGGAAAAGGACAAGCAGGCAAGGATCAAAGCGTTTAAACTCGCTGACAGACGGCAGGGGTTTTACCTTTCCCGGGACGTATTGATGCGGGTGATGGTGTTTGAATGTGGCCCGGGTTGTCACCACGTGGTCTGGAGTCATCACCATATCATCATGGACGGCTGGTCCTGCGGCATCATGGTGGAGACCTTGCTTGGGGCCTATGCCGGTATCAGGGCGGGTTCACCCCCTGAAATAGATGCCGGGGTCCCTTATTCCCACTACATCCAATGGCTGGCCAGGCAGGATAAAAACATGGCCGTGAATTACTGGCAAGACTATCTCGCAGGGTATGTCCGGCCCCAGGCGGTTCCGAAAACAGCCTTGCCTTCACTCGACAACGCCGGCCAACATGACAATGACTATCACTTGGCATGCCTGACGGAGATCATCCCTGAACAGGATGTGGGAAAGCTGAAAACCATGACAGCCAAAAACGGCGTCACCCTCAATTCAGTGGTTCAGTGTGCCTGGGCCATGCTTTTGGCCTATCACACGGTCTCAGATGATGTGGTCTTTGGCGCGGTGGTCTCGGGCCGCCCGGTTGACCTTCCAGGGGTGGATGAAATGGTGGGACTGTTTCTGAACACCGTACCCATGCGGATCCGGCTGGATAATGATCTCGATCTTCCAGGGATGCTTAAAATGATCCAGGCCCGGGCCCTTGAAAGCGAAGCGTATCACTACGTAAGCCTGGCCGACATCCAGGAGACAAGCACCTTGGGTCCTGCATTGTTGAACACGGTCCTTATCTTTGAAAACTATCCCTTGAGCCTGGAAATACTGGAATTAAGCAAGCGCGTCAATACCGGTTTCACCGTGGAGCACCTGGAGGAATTTGAGCAGACAAATTATGACCTGGCCCTGGAGGTCTATCCCGGGGACACACTGACCCTGAATTTGAAGTATAACGCCAGGGTTTACACCGAAGATCAGATTAACCGTTACCGGCAGGGGTTGTCTGAAATTTTTGCTGCCATGGCCGCCATGGCTGACTCCTTTGATCAATCCCTGGGTAGGGTTCGGGCGGTACTCATGGACGAGGCCGGAAAAGAGGAGCAGGAGGCGTTTTTGGCTGGGATCCAGTCCATTGATGAAGATTTTTAAGTAAATGGACGGGTTACGTTGGGGCGAAAAACAGTAATTTTCAGCTCCTTGCTTAGGATATCGATCCCATTTCTTTCGCATATGAATTGAGTGCAAACATCCATATATAAGGGCGATTTACCATGACAAAAGCCGACAAAAAAATCCTTCACACCGTTCTTGAACAAACCGCAAAACAGTTCCCCGACCATACGGCGGTTGAGCATGGGGATCGAAGCCTCTCCTATGGGGCCTTGCATGACGCGGCGGATCGATTGGCTGTGGAACTCCAGGCCAGGGGGGCCGGGCGGAATACCATTGTGGCGCTTTATTTTGAAAACAGCTTGGAATTTGTTGTGGCCATGCTGGGGGTGATGAAGGCCGGGGCGATTTTCATGCCCCTGGACGTCTCTTTCCCGGTGGGGCGGATTCAAATGATACTGGATAAAACCACGCCGGATTTTTTGCTTAAAACGGCCGACACTGAATTCCCCTTGCCGAGATCTTCCACCATCCCGTCTTCCATGGAGACGGGGACCCTCCAAGCTGACCTTGTGGTTGACTGGACAACCCTCGGGCCGGATTTTCAGCTGCTGCCGGATAAACCAGACGGCATATCCCGTCCCGACGATGGAAATTATATCTTCTTCACTTCCGGTTCAACCGGGGATGCCAAGGCCATTACGGGCTGTCAAAAGAGTTTGAGCCATTTTGTCCACTGGGAAGCCGGTGAGTTCGATTTTGACACCAGCACCCGGGTGTCCCAGCTGGCACCGGTCTCCTTTGACGCCTGCCTCAAGGATATTTTCACCCCCCTGCTGAAGGGGGGCACGGTGTGCATTCCTGAAAAGCATGTCCGGGGGAACATCAGCATTTTGCTGGACTGGATCCATGGCCAGGGGATTACCGTGGTCCATTGCGTGCCGTCCCTGTTCCGGGCCCTGCTGACTGAGCTGGAATCACGGTCAGCAGACCCCGGGTTTCAATCGGATACAAGCCGTCCGGGCCCACGCCCACTCACCACCCCAGGGTTCTGGGGGCACCTGAAACATCTCATCCTGGCCGGTGACGCGGTTTACGGCAAGGATGTGAATCGGTGGATGGACTTGTTTGAAGACCGGATTGAGCTTGTGAATCTTTACGGTCCCACGGAAACCACCCTGGTCAAGACCTGCCATCGCATTAAACAGCGGCTTTCAAGCCCGGGGGCCATGGTGCATGTGGGCCACCCCATCAGCAATACCGCTGTGTTGATTATAAAGGGCAACCGGTTGTGTGACATGGGTGAAATCGGGGATATTTATATCAAGACGCCGTTCATGACCAAGGGGTATTACAATGACCCGGACATGACCCGGGCGTGTTTCCTAGAAAATCCCACCCAGGCCGATCCGGAAGATATCGTCTACCGAACAGGGGATTTGGGACGCTACCTGCCGGATCGGAGCATCGAATTTATCGGCCGGTTGGACAACCAGGTGAAAGTCAACGGCGTGCGCATGGACTTTGCCGAAATCGAACAGGTCTTGGCCGGCATGCCAGGCCTGGGCCAGGCAGTGGTCCAGGCCCATCGGAATGTTGAAAACGAAAATGTTCTGGTCTGCTACTATATGGAAGAACACCCGGTGAACAGCGGCATGATCCGGGATTATCTGGTGGGCGTGCTCCCTTCTTACATGCTGCCGGCCTACTATCTATCCATGGACGAATTGCCCCTGAACCTCAACGGCAAGGTCAACCGCAAGGCCTTGCCCAAGCCGGAAGAACTGCTCTACGCCGACACCGTGGTGGTGGCCCCGGCCAATGGGGTGGAAAAAAAGCTCGTTGCCATCTGGCAGGAGATACTGGGATTGCACAAGGTCAGTGTGGAGAGCCCGTTTTTCGAAATAGGCGGCCATTCCCTCAAGGCCGTTCAGATTGTCTCCCGGGTCTACAAAGTATTCAATGTTGAGATTCGGCTGAAGGATTTTTTTGACCATCCCACCATCCGGCAGCAGGCCCTGTTGCTGGACCGTTCTGAAGCATCGGCGATCCCTGCCATTGATCCCGCCCCCATCCTGCCCCTTTACGACCTCTCCCATGCCCAGCACCGGTTGTGGATTTTGTCCCAGATGGATGCAGAGGGCACCGCCCACAGCATGCCTGGGGTTTATCTGGTGAACGGACCCCTTCACAAGGGGATTTTGGAAAAAGCATTTGAAATTCTTGTTGTGCGCCATGAAAGTCTTCGGACCATCTTCCCGGTGGTCAGGGGTGAACCCCGGCAAAAGATTCTTCCGGCTTCCCCGGAGGGGTTTCCCATCCATGAGATCCATGTGAAAGACCCCGGACCGGACGCCTTGTCCAGGCCGGATGCTTCATCCTTGCCGGATACTTTATCCTTGCCGGATACTTCATCCTTGCCGGATGGCTGGCTTACCCAGGGGGTGGCACCCCATGTGGCAGCGGAGTTGGCCAGGCCCTTTGAATTGGCCCGGGGGCCCCTGGTTCGTACCACCTTGATAACATTGGGTGGGGACC
Organism: Desulfobacterium sp.; assembly: GCA_016342325.1. Classification (GTDB taxonomy): domain Bacteria; phylum Desulfobacterota; class Desulfobacteria; order Desulfobacterales; family Desulfobacteraceae; genus Desulforapulum. Next base: position 28,378 of record JAEINR010000016.1, on the reverse strand, counting down.
GTCGGGTCTTGGTGTTCAACATGCACCATATCATCAGTGATGCCTGGTCCGTGGATGTGATTGCCCGTGAACTGTTCAGCCTTTATGGGGCCCTTCAGGAGGATCCCGGCGTCCCACTACCGGAACTTGGAAATTTGCTCCCGGAACTTAAGGTTCAGTACAAGGACTTTATGGCCTGGCAAAACCGCTTCCTTGCTTCTAAAGCGGTTGAAAAACATGCAGACTATTGGCGCACCAAGCTTGCCGGGCGTTTGCCGGTGCTGGATCTGCCCCTGGATTATCCCCGGCCCCCTGTGCCCCGGTACCAGGGCCGGACAGAATGGTTTATGTGGGAGGCGCCCCTGGTAAAGCGTATTGCCGCCTTCAGCCGGGAGCATAGGGCCAGTCTGTTCATGACCCTTATGACGGGTGTTAAAATCCTGTTGTACCGTTATAGCGACCAAACCGACGGTATCGTTGGGACCCCCATGACCCAGCGGGATCACCCGGACCTGGAACACCAGGTCGGGTTTTATGTCAACACCCTTGCTTTGCGGGATGAGGTGCTCCCGGAAGCCAGTTTCCGGGAACTCCTTGCCCGGGTAAAACAGACGATCCTTGACGCCCATGGGCATCAAGCCTATCCCTTTGATCTTTTGGTCCAGGGGTTGGATGTGGCCCGGGACGTTGGCCGGGCACCGGTGTTCGATGTTATGGTGGTTTTCCAGGAAAACAACGGGCCTGATCTTGAAATGGGGAACATCACCTTTACGGAGATGGATATTGAAACCGAAACGGCTCAATTCGACCTGACCCTTATTTTTAAAGAGACGGAAGAAGGCCTGAAAATCGGTCTTAACTACAATACAGATCTTTTTAAAAAAGAGACCATCCAACGCATGGCAGGGCATCTTAAAAATCTGTTCCTGGGCGGCCTGTCCACGCCGGACGCGGCCGTCGCAGATATCGATCTTTTAATGGAACATGAGCGCCGTCAACTCACAATCGACTTCAGGGGCGGGCGGCGTCCCTATCCCTCGGATCAATCCCTGGTGGACCTGTTCAATGCCGCGGCTGAACGATTCCACGACCGGACAGCGGTGGTTTTTGAAGACCGCACATTAACCTATGGCGAACTGCATCGCCGGGCAAACGCCCTGGCCCTGTACCTCATGGCCCGGATCAAGATCGGTCCGGGTGATTTGGTGGGTCTGATGATGGACCGCAGTGATCATTCGGTGCTTTGCCTTTTAGCCATCCTAAAGGCCGGCGGTGTGTGTGTGAACCTGGATCCCTTTTATCCCCCCGAGCGTGTCGGCTACATGTTAAAAAACAGTGGATGCAGGTGGGTCATGGTTGATTCCATGGATCGCCACGGCCGGCTGGTTCCGGATCATGGGAAAAACGGGTACCAGGTCCTGGAGGCTGACCAGCTGACAAAGACGGCCCCATGGGATTCCCCGGCGGTGGGGAATCTTCCCCGGGTGGAAAGCCGGGATCCGGCCTGTGTCTTCTATACCTCTGGTTCCACGGGTACGCCCAAGGGGGTGCTCCTGGAACATAGGGGGTACGTCAACATGGTCATGGGGCTCATGGAATCCTATGGAATTACCCCTTCGGACCGGATTCTGCAAAGCGTATCCTATGCCTTTGATGTCTCCATGTCCGAGATTTTTTCAGCCCTTTTATCCGGCGCCTGCCTGGTGGTGGCCAACAGGGCCCGCATTGATCATCCCAAAGGGTTTGTGGATTACCTGAACCGCCATGGGGTAACCCTGGCCATGCTTACCCCGGCCTACGTGAACGCCCTTGACCGGGACGGGTTGAAGAACCTGCGGGTGCTCATCACCGGCGGGGAACCGCCGGAGAAGGCGGATGCCGCATACTACAGCCGCAGCCTGGCCTGTTTTAACGGGTATGGTCCCACCGAGGCATCGGTGTATGCCACCCTTTACCGTATCGATCCGGAAAGGGATTATTCCCTGGGTATTCCCATTGGAAAACCTATGCCCAACACCGTCATCCATATCCTGGACGAGCGGCACAAGCTCGTGCCGGTGGGGGTGCCGGGTGAAATCTGCATTGGCGGGACCGGACTTGCCCGGAACTATCTGGACCAGCCGGAAATGACAGCCGAGCGATTTGTTCCCAATCCGTTTGGTAACGGGCGACTCTATCACACCGGCGATCTTGGCCGGTGGCTCCCCGACGGTAATATCCTGTTCATGGGCCGCAGGGACGAACAGATCAAAATCCGGGGCCACCGGGTGGAACCTGGTGAAATTGAAAACCGGCTTCGCCTGTTTCCAGGGGTGCAAAAGGCGGTGGTGGTCAAGATCGGGGAGCAGGGTCAGCAAAAACTTGCGGCCTATCTGGTGGTTGGCTCGGATTCCAATGTACAGGAATTAAAGGCTTACTTAAGCCGCTATCTGCCGGATTACATGATTCCTTCGTTTTTTACCTGTCTCGGGGAATTCCCCCAAACACCCACTGGTAAAATTGATAAAAAAGCGCTTCCCCCACCCGATGCCCCCCCCCGGGCCGGGGAGCCTGCGCCCCCGGGAACGCCCTTGGAGGAGCGGCTCCTGTCCATATTTCAAGAGATCCTGGGCACTTCCGCCATGGGCATATTCGACAACTTTTTTGACCTGGGGGGCACTTCGTTAAGCGCTGTTAAACTTGCGGGGCGGGTGTTTAATGAGCTTAATATCAACGTGTCGGCCAGGCAGCTCTTTTTGAACCCCACGGTGGCGACCTTTGCCCCGGCCCTGACCCTTGGGCCGGATGCCATGGTTCCACCGGATCCACCGGATATCTGTACCCGGGCAAGCCACACAACAATGGAACCCCGTTCCCTGATTGGCCTGATCAGCGATAAAATCATTGCTCCCATGGATGCGGCGGCCCTGGAATACCTGCCCGATGACCTTGTCCCATCGGCCGGCCAACGGGACAAGGCTGGGGTCCTGGAAAAGTGGTGCAATAATGCCCCTGTTCTGACCGGTGTCATTGAAACCGCCCTGGGGCGGGTCGGTATGATCACGTTGCCCTGTTTTGCCTCGGACCTTTTCCAGGATGGGACCCGGGTGACGGAAAATGTACTTGCCGCCCTGGAACTTGCCGCCCTGGAACTTGCCGCCCGGGCCGGTGCCCGGGCGGTTTCCATGACCGGCCTGCTTCCCTCCGCAACCCGCCAGGGACAGGCTGTTATGGATCGCATGGTCTCTGGCAATGGGCTTCCGGCCCTGACCACCAGCCAGGCCTCGGTGGCCGCTGTTATGGTGATGACCGTTGAAAAATTGCTGGGTGAAGCCCATCGAAGCATGGCGGGTGAGCACCTGGGGATTATTGGGTGCGATATGCAGGGGCAGGCCATGGTCAAACTGATGCTTGACACGTTGCCCCATCCCCGGGCCATTACCCTTTGCGGTGTATACCAGGACAAGGGGGTGCTGGATCGCCTGGCCAGTGAGCTCTCATCTGAATCGGGATTTAATGGGGAACTGGGAATCCTTACGGCCCGGCCGGATGTTCCACCGGAATTCTATGGCGCCACATTGATGGTCGGCGCCACCAGTGCCACCGGCATTATCGACATCCAGGTTCTCCGGCCCGGGACCCTTTTGGTCAGTGACCCGGCCCGGCCCTGCTTTGACCCGGAATCGGCTTTTAACCGCTTTGAATCCCAACAGGACATCCTGTTTGCCGAGGGGGATCTGCTCACAACAGGGACTCCCTGCCGGAGACAGATCCACCTTACCGAAGAGATGGCTGCCCAGTTGCCCCCGGCCCACCAACGGGATTTGCTCCAGGCAGACCCGAACATCATAACCGGATGCGTCCTTTCCGGTCTGTTCTCCGTGTGCGATCCTGAAATCCCGGTTACCGTGGGGGATCTTGATCTGGAAATTTGTCGGAAACACCTCTTTGGGATCAAAAAACTGGGATTTGAAGCCGCCTCCCCCCGGTACGGCAGGAGGGTGCTTGGTGAGGGGTTTAAAGAACAATTCAGGGCGCGTCCGGGAACCATAAAAAAGTGATTGGGTAACACTGTTTGAAATAGAGTCAACGGTTTTATTGAAAATGGAATTACGTGTTGCTTTTTAGAACTAAAATGTTAATATGTTTAACCAAACTCAATAAAAATCGTATGCCTAACCCGGACAAGCCAGAACCAAAGCGTCCTTTCTTACTTTAATGCATGTATTGCGATATATGCATTTCGCCGAATGATTGTTCTGCATCTTTGCCTGTAATTCGGGGTCATGTAATTGGGGGGCCAGGCTTAGCTCAATCGCTTATTCGCTTATTGTCGTGGAGGTGAGATATTCAAGTCTTCTTGTCTGGGCGTAACCGTAAGGAATACAGGTCAGGCATTTACCAGCACGCAACCCGCTTCTTCGGCGGTTGTGTTTACATTAAACATAAGGGGTAACGCAATGGCTTCAGAAAATCAAAAATCAGAAAATCAAAAAGCTGATAATCAGACATCTGAAAATCAAAAAGCTGATTTAACCGAAACCGAACGTAAAGAAAAAATAGAGTCTTTGATCCGGAATCATATGATGGCCGGCATGGGTGTCGGCCTGATACCCTTACCATTGGTGGATTTTGTCGCCTTGACCGGTGTTCAGCTGGACCTGCTCAATAAAATGGCAAAGGTTTACGGGGTAGAGTTCTCCCGGGACCGGGGCAAAATGATAGTCAGTTCCCTTGTGTCCAGCGCATTGCCCTTGCCCCTTGCGGATTATGCGATTTCTTTATTAAAAGCGGTTCCCCTGGTGGGCCAGACCATTGGCGCACTGAGTATGCCCCTTATCGCCGGTGGTACGACCTACGCCCTGGGCAAGGTGTTCCTCCAGCATTTCGAATCCGGGGGCACGTTCCTGGATTTTGATCCCGACACCGTTAAATCATATTTCGCCGAGCAATTTCGCGAAGGCAAATTAAATGCCGAAAAACTGAAAAAAGAGGAAAAGTAGACCGTCTTATTTTACCCGGACGGATCGGATTGAGCCGGTAGATTCAATTGCGATGATCCAATATCGTTATATCTTACGTTAACGAAGGAGTAATCCAATGGATGAAAACAAACGATTTAAAATAAGGGGCATAACGCTGGCCCTGCTGATTCTCTCCCTGTTGCTGGCCTCGTGTTTCCACGATGACGATGATTCGGTTACCACCAGTACCGTGGTTCCTCGGTTTGAAGCCTCTGACTGTTCGCCGGACCTGGTTGCAGGGGCGGACACGGTCTGCGGTTTTTTGGTTGTACCTGAAGATCGGAGCGACCCCAAAAGCGGCACCATCAAGCTCCATGTCGCTATTCTAAAGGCCCCGGCTGCAACGACTTCCGCCAGTACAACCGCGGCAGCCACCGATACCGGCCCCCTTGTGTTCCTGACCGGTGGCCCCGGCACATCAACAAAGAGCGCCTTTGATGTCTTTGAAATCTATTATGAGTCGGGTTTGCTGGACGTTTACCGCAACACCTTTGGCCATGGACGAGACTTGATCATCCTGGACCAGAGGGGCACCAATCTGTCTGAACCGGCCCTGTATTGCTCGGAAGAACTGGCTTCTCTTCGCACCCTGGCCTATGGAATGAGCTATCGGGAAGCGGCAGACCTGAGGGTTTTGACCCTGGCGGCATGCTATGATCGTCTGAAGGCGGAAGGGGTTGACTTGGATGGATTTGACACCAATGAAAACGCGGCGGATGTCAATGCACTAAAGGAGGCCCTTAAGTATGATAAGGTCAACTTGTTCGGTGCCTCCTACGGCACCCGGCTCACCATGACCGTCATGAAAGAATTTCCCGAGATCATTCGGTCCGTAACCATTGATTCCATTCTGCCCCCCGAGGTCAATCCCTTTGAAAAGCAGCCTGAAGGCACCATGTTCGCCCTGAACACCTTTTTTAACGCATGTAAATCGGATTTTCCCGATACAAAATCAAATTTTTACGGCATCATTGACCGCCTGAAAACCACTCCGGTGAAAACCACAAGCTCTTCTGGTTTTGATGTCGATGTCTCAGCCGTTAAATTCATTGCTTACATCGTATCCGCCATTCGGGCGACACCCTATAATGCAGCCCTGCCCAAAACCATTATGGAAATGTTTCAAAATGAATCCTATCTGGCCGTGGCAGACTCCTGGATCGGCATCGTGGACTTCTTTTTTACCAACAAAGAAGGCGGGTCCTATGACCCCAGTGTCGGCATGTTTGAATCCATCACTGCGTCCTCTGACGGTTATTTCACCAGCCAGCAACGGATCTTTGACAATATTGAATTCTTCATGGCCGACGAATCCATTCAGGAATGGGCCCAGGTGGAGTTCTACTACTGGTATCCCAGCACCCAGGGGCTGTGGCAGGTGGAACCGGTTCCAGCTGATTTTCAATATCCGGTGATCAGCGACATTCCTACCCTGATGCTGGTGGGAACCCTGGACGCGGGCACGCCGTCGATCTTCAGTGAACCCTCAGCCCGGTATTTGAGCAATAGCTTTTACATGAAAATCCTTGCCGGTCATGCCACAGCTTTTTTGCCCTGCGTCGCAACGATGCTTGATAATTTTATCATTAATCCGACCGTGGAACCGGAATACCTGTGTGAAAAGGTGTATACTTGGGATCGCTAATGGTTGAAACCATAAGGGAGAAAAAAATATGCAGTCTTCCTCTGTTGATACACATGTAGAAGGAAATCTTTTTGATGGTTTCATGCCTGGCCGGAACTTTTGTATCCGGAATGAATGGCTGAGGAAAAGCATGATCGCCAATCCACGGGTGGACGTTGTTTCACCCGGGCGGATTCATTTCAGCCTTTTTGACTACAACCATATGCGACCACCCCTGCCCGGCGGGGGCGGTATCGGCATTTCCACCGGCGCCTTTACCAACAACGTGGTCCTGCAGTCCGGAATGAAGGGGTCTGCCATTGATCATCTGCCGCCTGCGGCCCAGCATATTTTTATGCTGTTCAAGGCGCTTCTGGGATATGAGCGGGATGATATCTCGGTTGCGGTGAATAAAAAGATGCCTTACAGTCATTGTGGCTATGGTTCCAATGTGACCCTTAATACCAGTCTCTTCTGGGGCCTCAACGCCATGTTCAACTATCCCTTTACCCGGGAGGAGGCGTTTGCCATTCTGACCCACAATTATATCGAGTCCACCGATGATAAAAAGGTTCACTGGGGATTTGATACGGGGGTGGGTGAAGCCGTCCTTCTGTTTGGTGGGTTTGTGCTCATCGATGAAAGGTGTAAGTTTGTCAACAGCGTTTCAGTACCGGAACTGTACACGGTTATTGCCAAGGGCAATATGGCTGCCCTTGCCTGTGAGGATTATATCTCCCGGGGGCTTGTGGAAAACGGTGAAACAGGCTCGGTGGAGGCCCAGATCAATGAAGAAGTCGGAATGGTTCACCAGTTAAAGTACGGCAAATCCCTTAAAGCCTTCCTGGATGAGCAACTCATACCGATCTTTGAAGCCGATGACTATGAAGGCCTGTGCCGCCGGATCTGGACGCTTAACGATCTTGGCACCTTTAAGCGCATGCAGATGTCCTACAAAAGGGAGGTCATGCTTGGGTTTGAGGAAGCCGCAATGTCAAAGGGCGCCATCTACTGCGGTATCAGTTCCACCGGGCCTTCCATGTTCGGGATCATGGACAATGCCGCAAAGGCTGCCGAATTTAAAAAGGAGATCGAGGAGAGGTTCAGCGCGTATTTTGAATTTCCAACCATCGGACCGGCAGGGCATGCCCTCACGGTTTCCATTACCCAGGGAGAAAGCGGTTGATTATCCAGATTTATGAAATCCGTTCAATTGAAGTTGCCAAAGAAATTGCCGCCATGGATATCGACCATGCCGGTCTATGGGCAACCCCCAATGGCAAGGATACGTCACTCTCCTTTGACCAGGCCCGGGCGGTTTTTGATCTTTTCCCGGATGGGATGCGGTCCGTGGTTTTGACCCTGTCCCAGGATATGGCGGAAATCACAGCCCTGATCGATCAGGTCAATCCCCATATTCTTCACATTGGGTCCCGGCCTGACCATTTCTCCGTGGACATGACCCGGCAGTTGAAAAATGACCACCCCACGGTTGCTTTGATGCGGAGCATCCCGGTGGGGGATGATGGCGATATCGCCCTGGCAGGGTCCTATGACGGCATTGCCGATTACTTGCTTCTCGACACCTACGATAAAAAGAACGACAATTTCGGGGCCACCGGGGAAACTCATAATTGGGATATCAGTAAACAAATAGTGGACAGGGTCAACATCCCGGTTATTCTGGCCGGGGGGCTTGGGCCGGACAACGTTATCAACGCCATCCGCAAGGTCCGCCCCGCCGGGGTGGATTCAAAATCCAAAACAGATATTCCAGGGACCCATGACAAGGATATGGCAATGCTCCGGCGGTTTGTTGAGAACGCGGGCATGGCAGATGAAGCGAACCTGAACAATTCATGAGGAATAATCATTAATGTGCGGTATTGCCGGTATCCATGGTCGTGGACTGGGAGGCGTTGACAAGGATCTGCTCAGGCGTATGACCGAAACCATGACCTGTCGAGGTCCGGATGATGATGGATATTACTACGGTGATTCCATTTCCCTTGGGTTTCGCCGTTTGTCCATCATTGATCTGGAACATGGGCGGCAGCCCATGACCAATGAAGACGGTACGGTGGTTTCCGTCTGTAATGGTGAAATCTACAACTTTAAGGAACTTAAGGCGGAACTTAAGGCAAAAGGTCATCGGTTTCGAACAAACTGTGATGTGGAGATCCTGGTCCACCTTTATGAGGAATATCATACTGATTTTGTTCCACGCCTGAACGGCCAGTTTGCCTTTGCCATCTGGGATAAACGCCGCCGGACCCTGTTCATTGCCCGGGATCAGGCCGGTATTGTGCCCCTGTTTTACACCCGGGTGGATGGGCTCTTTATGTTTGCTTCAACCATCAAGACCCTCCTGGAACACCCGTCTGTCAGGCGGGAGGTGAATCCAGTGGCCCTGGACCAGTTGTTTTCTTTCCCGGCGGTCATCAGCCCCAATACCATGTTCAAGGATATTTTCAGTTTGAAAGCAGGGCACCGTATTACCGTGACAGAGGATAACGTTTCTATTTCAGAATACTGGGATCTTGTTTTTCCGGAAATGGACGATGCCGCCTATGACCATCCGGAAAGCCAGTACATCGAACTTTTGGAGGAACGGTTGGTCAAATCCGTTGAATACCGGATGATCGCAGATGTGCCGGTGGGATATTATCTCAGCGGAGGGCTGGATTCCTCATTGATCGCAGGGATTGTGAAATCCTTGTATCCGGCGGAGCGCCATCATTCCTTTTCCATGGGGTTTGCCCAGGATGAAATCGATGAGCGCAGCCACCAGCAGTGCATGGCCCGCCATGTCCGATCCCACCACCATGAAGTGCTTTTTGACTGGTTTGACATCAGCAACCGCTTCAGGGATATGATCTGGCACGCTGAAACGCCATTAAAGGAAACCTATGATACGTGTTCCCTGGCCTTGTCGGAGCTTGTCCGTCAAACCGGGTTCAAGGTGGTGCTGACCGGTGAAGGGTCGGATGAACTGTTTGCCGGTTATTACGGCTATCGGCTGGATCAAACCCGGCAATCCTTTGGGCCGGAAACAGGGGATATCTACAAGACCCTGGAAGAAGAGGAAAGTGTCAAACTATGGGGCGACCCCAACCTGGTTTATGAAATTAAGCAATACGAGCTCAAGGAAACCAAGGCGGCGATTTACTCAGCGGCGCTGAATGCCCTCCGTCCCCAATTGGACAGGGCCCGGGAATCCCTGATCGATAAAACCAAAATTAATAACCGCCACCCCATCCACAAACGGTCCTATCTGGATTTTAAACTGCGCCTGGGGGATCATCTGTTGTCCGACCATGGGGACCGTGCCGCCTACGCCAATTCCGTGGAAGCCCGGTATCCGTTCCTGGATGCGGATCTGATAAAATTTGTCACCACCATGCCGCCCCATTTGAAGCTGAATGGAATGAAGGAAAAATACGCCCTTAAACGGGTGGCGGAAAACTATGTGCCGGCCTCTATTATCCACCGGGAGAAATTCGGCTTTGTCGCCCCGGGCAGCCCGTATCTGCTCAAACATAACCTTGAATGGCTGAACGATCTTCTGTCCTTTGAAACCATCAAACGCCAGGGGTTTTTTAATCCGGAGGTGGTGGAGCGCTTGAAAAAGATCTACTCATCCGACGCCTTCAGCCTGAATCTCCCTTATGACAATGATCTTTTGATGATCATTATCAGTTTCGGGGTTTTTCTGGATCTGTTCGGCCTGCCGGATTTTTCTTAAATTCCCAAAGTTGCATAATTTCACGTCTGCCTACCCGTGAACACAGACCGATCGACCGGCCTGCCCATGGACATGGGCGGACCTACCCGTCAATACCGACCGAACCGTCAACACAAACCAATCTGCCCGTCTTCATCCGTCTGCTTCCCAGCAAAGCCATTCCCTGTGGGATTTATCCAGCACCAGGTTGTACTGGAACAAAATGGATTTCAAAATCAGGATTTCCGGGCTGATGGGGTTCAGGTCAAACCGGTGGCAGGTGGATTCCAGGAGTGCCGCCTCACTGTCAAAGGATTGGTAAAGCCGGGACAGGAGGTAATAGGACGGGGCGTCCATGGCGAGCTCCTGGTTCAGGGGCGGAAGGTTCAGGAACGCCAGGATCGAATCTGTCCGGGGGCGGTGGATGGCCCGCAGGCAGAGGATCAAAAGCCGGGCTGTACTTTGACTGATGGGCTTTTCCCTGGGGGACGGGTAAAACAGTGACTGAAGGGCAGGGACCGTGGGGGATGCAAGGATGTTTATAAGTTGCTCTTTTACCCCAGGTTCCGTGGATTCAAGAATCACGTTCAAGCCATGGTCACGGTTTTGAGCAGGTCTGTATTTTATAAACTCGACCATCTCTTCCGGGGTCGTGTTCCGGGCCAAAAAAAACGGCCAGTCCAGGGTCTGGGTAAACGTATTCGATAGCAGGGTGTTGATGATATAGTCGAAAAACTCCATCACCCGGCTGATATGACCAAAGGTCTTTAAAAGCGCCGGAGCCACTTGAAACGTGGGGTGAATCAGGTCCTCGCTTTTTTCTTCGGGTGAAAACGTGACCGCGCCTTCCGGAGATATCTGGTTTTTTTCCCAATCAAAAATACGGATGCCGTAAATACCGGCTGCGCCCCCGCATTTTTCCAGCAGGCCCTTCCGGTGAAAGGTTTGCAATGTTTGGGTCAGATGCTGGGGGGTCAGAAAAACATCTCCCAGAAACAGTGAAAATTTTATGGGGGGCAGCAGATCATTTTCCGTGCGCACCTTGAAATCGTCTTCAAAAAATTGAAGGGCGTGGGCTGCCCGGTAGGGCACCCGTGCTTTTTCAAGCTGCCGGTCATCCAGGGAGACCACGTCATTCCAGGTGGTTTCGAATCCCGAGCGGTACATTGCCTTCAGGTCCGACCGGCTCAGGAAATGGGGCAGGTGGTAGGCTTTCCAGGTCAAGGGGTGGCTGCCCAGGGATTCATTGATTTTCTGCATCCGTTCGGCCAGGGCCAGGGCAAAATCCCCATGGCCCGGATTCAACTCGGAGCAGACAAACCAGAATTCCCGCAGGTTTTTACTGGTGCAGAACCGCACCTCGTCTTCAATAACATCCAGGTCGCGGTATACTACCTTTTTCCCCTTGATATGGGGCTCAGAGCAGAAATAGCAGTTAAAACCGCATCCCCGGGACACTTCTATGGGAATGGAGGGCGACTGGGAGAGCGTGGCATACATGTGGCGGGGATGCCCGTCATTGCCGAAAGCGATGGGGTTGCCGCTGTTAAAAAGGGTGATATAATTCCGGCCATAGCTGATGATTTTACCGTAATGGAAAAGGATTTCGTTTAAAAGTTCATCATTGTATTCCCGCCCGGAAAAGGGCTTAAAATAGACCTGTTGATTTTCATGGTATTGCCCATTCTGCCGATAAACCAGGTTTGGAATTTTTTCCGGATTGCGTGCGGACAAGATCTCCTCGAAATGGGTGAATAGGGGATCGGCACATCCTTTCACGCCCAGGGAAACGTCAAGGTAGGAGAGGATCTCTTTCCCATGGAGGCTGAATCCATATCCCCCAAGGATAAGCGGGGCCGGGGTCAGGTTTTTCACCTTGGCGATAATCCCTTTGAGACGATCCACCGGGTAATAGGGGGCAAAGGTGTCGTCCATGTAGTCCTGGATGGCGTAGGAGTCGGTCTGGCGGAGGGTAAAGCCGATCATCCGCGGCCGGCAGGCGGTGATGGTGGTCTTGAGCCACAGGTCGATGTCCTTGTCGGTGAGGTTTGACAGCTCCAACCGTTTTACGCTGATGCCGGCCTGGCGGGCCAGGGCGGAAAGCATGACAAAGGCATAGGGATAAAACGGTTCGTAGGGCAGATTGGACCCATTAATTAAAAGGAGATCCGTGGGCTCAATGGACGATAAAGGGGGCATGGAATTTCCTAATGGTATCTGGTTGGCATTACTTTATTCGGTATCTCCGGCGTCCTTCCCGGGTTTTTTGCCAGGTCCATGACCCGGGCTGGCTTGAGGGTTCGCTTTATCTGGTTTGCCTCTTTTTTTTGATGTGGGTGTTTCTGGTTTTACTTTATCTTCAGGTGGTGGCGTGCTGTCTTTTGCCGTGTTTTCGTCGGCTTTCGCCTTATCATCAGGGGTCGGCGCACTGTCTTTTACCTCCGATGCCATGCCGGATGCAACGTCTTTGCCTTCCTCGAACATCTGTTGGTAATAGGCCCGGACTTCTTCCGGGTTGAAGGTCAGGAAGGTGCCGCCGGATTCAAAATGCTGTACAAACACTTTGCCGACTGCATAGGTCATGGCGCCGGAAACCGCGGGCATGACGATGGCGGAAGTGGTCTGGCCCACGATGGGAATGGCTTTTACCAGGCTGGCCAGCGCACCGGACAGGGAAACCGGGATCACGCCGCCCAGAAGTGTGGCAATACCGGTCTTGGCGGCATCCTTGGAAAAGGGGATATCGTACAGGAGACATAATTTTCTCAGCATGTTGAGCTGGACACCGGAAATGGCAATCAGGTCCACCAGGGGCACGGGAATCATCCCCACCCCCATGGCGCCATAGACATGGTTCTGGATAATCTTCTGAACCGCTGCTTTCTTTGACAGTGCATCTGTGGTCGTCATGGCTATTTTCCTTATTGTTTAAGGTTTTTCCACGAAAAGTACAATTTTTTTTATCCCGGCACCGGGAGTCCGGCTTCCGTTAAAACGGTTTCGGAAATCATACGTCCCATATCCTGCAGGTGATCAAAAATGAAAAAATGATCCCCGGAAAACCGGTGTATGCAAATTTTGGTGGTGGTCACCGCCTGCCAGGTCAGTGCTTCTTCATAGGTGGTGGTGTCGGCCGTACCCAGGAAAACGGTAATGGGCACGGCCAGGGGCGTTTCTTTTTGGTAGGTATAATTACCCAGGGCTTTGAAATCAGCCCTTAGAATCGGCTCAAACAGGTCCAGGAGTTCCTTTTCCCCAAGCACGCTATCCGGAATGCCGCCATATAACTGAAGATGTTTGATAAAGTCGGGTTTGGGAAGCAGATGGACATCCTTCATTCGGCTGGGGACGGGGGGGCCTTGTCGGCCGGAGGCAAAGAGGTGAAGCGGCCGGGGAGCCCCTCTGTCTATGATCTTTTGGGCCAGCAGGTATCCCAGGGTGGCGCCCATGCTGTGCCCGAGAATCCCATAGGGCACATGCAATTGATCACGGATCCGGTCGTAGATATCCGTGCACATATCATCCAGGTCGCCCAGCAGGGGCTCTTGCATACGGCGACCATGCCCGGGCAGATCAATGGGGGTCAGACCGATGCGGGGATCCATGTGCTTTTCCAGGGGGTAATAGGAATAATAACTGCCGCCGGCAAAGGGCAGACAGAAAAGTCGTACCGGGACGCTGATGTTGTTTGGCTTGTTCACGGGAAACCTTAAAAATATAAAGTTCGATTTTTACTTGAATTGAATTGGAATAAAATAAAAACTATCAATCCGTTAATTATTTGTCAAGCCATTATCCATATCTCACTGTTCTTGTAAATCCCTAAAGGTGACGAGGAAGAGAATGCTTGATAAAGAGGTGTAAATCCCGATGATTGCCAAGGCACTCCCATATTCCATTGTTGTGATCAGCGTACCGGCAAGAATCGGTGCTAGTACATTCCCGATTCTCTCGGACTGGCGGTATATCCCAAGTCCCGGACCCAGGCCGACAAACTGCAGGGCCTTTAATTGAGACGCCAGTTTTGCCTGATTGGAAACCGATAATGTGTGGGAAAATCCAAGGACGACGATACCCAGGAAAACCCATCGGGGGCCATGGAAGAAAAAGCAGGGAATCAGAGCCGCTCCTGATAGCAGGCCTCCCCAAAAAATTAATTTTTTTGGATTGGAAAATTTATCCGACCACCTGGAGACGCTTTGACTGAAAAGAATCATGATCAGACTGTAGCACATGATATATCTTCCGGTGTCGGACTGACTAATACCAAGCTCTTTAAAATAGATGGGCGCCAGGTAGTAAACAAATCCGATCAGGCATATTTTATTTGGAATGCTTTGAAAGAGCACAAGGAATGTAAAATTTCGATTTGAGAACAGGGTGATGATATCCCGGAGGGACGGTAATGTCGACGGTATTTTTTTTTGTTCCAGGCTTTTTTGCTGATCCGGTGGGTGTTTTGCCTGATTTTGATTGATGAACAATAAAAAAAGAGTTGATCCCATTGCACACACAGCCCCAATAAAAAAAAGGATCCGGAATCCAACGCGTTCTACGACCATGCCGCCGATGGCAGCCCCACAGAGGGTGCCGCCATAAAAAGCCGACAGAAAAATGGCCATTCCTTCCGCCCTGTTTTCTGCTGTTGTCTGGTCTACGATATACATCTGGGTTGTCATAAAGACAGTCCCAAATCCAAATCCGACAATGGCTCTGAATAAAATGAGCCATAAAATGTGGTTGGCCATTCCGGTTAAAAGCAGTCCGATGGTACTGATCGAGGCACCCAGAACAAAGGCTTTGGGGTGTCCCATCTTTTCTGCCAGATGACCACCAAAGGGGAGGCTTATTGCGGTGAAAAGCATAAACGACGATATGGGCAAACCCAGGGCAACGGCTTCTGGCAGGTTGAGAAACGGGTGGTATATCTCTTTGGCGAACAACGGAAGGAAAGAGATGCTCAGTGCTTCGGAAAAGACAAAAAGAAAAATAGCCGGACGGATCAGGGATGGGGATGGGATCGAAACAGATGAGGAACAATCCGTGTTTCCTGTTTTAAAGTAATTTTGAATTGCGACTAACGCCATTGCGGCCTGTTTCACGGTTGTGCTGTTTGTTTTCCGGATGTCTTTTCCATGGACAAGATTCTGTGAGCGGGCGACAGCCCCTTGCCACTGATGGGTGAACTGATCACCAAATAGATGGAACTGCTTGATCAACGCATCTAAAAAATCGATGTTGGTTGGGGGGATACATGGATTTAAAATGTTGTCAGTTGTGGCTTTTTCAATTTCAAGACAGGCTTTTTTTGCAGGGATTGTTATGATTATGGCAATGATGAAAAAAAGAAAATCTAAGATTGCAAGAATGGAAACAACGATGATCGTCCCTGTATCCAGGGCAATGGCTCGTATTTGCTTTGTGATTTGTTTCTTGTTGATTCCAAGGGTTAATTCGCCATGGGCCTCGTTGTCCTTCCCGATGAGCTGAAAGTGAATCATGTATTTGGGTCGTTGGGTGCGATTCAGTAATTCTCCAAATTTCAATGAAATCGTCGAGGGAAGAAAAAAGGTGTTGGGATCACAATAATACAAGGGCTGGCCGGTCAAATCATTGATGGTTATGGAGGCAAGTTCAGGCGTGTCATTCAGGATTCCTTGAAGAAAAGATTTTAGTCCCATAAATTTATCAATGGATATCCCTTTTTGCAGGATATCATCCAAATTTGCTTTCAGGCTGCTACCAACTGTATTTATATTGGATTGAACCGCTTTTAAATAAAAGGTCTTGAAGGATTGAACATTAATGTAAAGGTAGACGAGTTGAGACGCGAGGATCACCCCTATAATAATCAGAATGAGTTTTCGATTCAGATTAATTTGTTTCATCGAGCGCATCTTTCAACCTTTGTTCCATCTTTTCAAGTTCTGTTTTTTTCCGGAGCGCATGATCTTGAAACAGGGCAATATGGCGATAAAGATCCTGAATTTCATTTTGTCCTTCAGCCATATCCTGATCTTTAATGGGTTCTCCTGACCGAATTTTTTGGATTAACGTTTTTAATTCCTTTTCCGAGGGCCGGGTGAAAAAAAAGCGAATCATGAGACCCATCAGTATCGCTGTAATGGACATGGATATCAGCATTTTACTGACTGAACTTTTAACCAGGGCCTTATTCTTTTGATTAATCACTGATTTTGGAAATATCAATGCCAGAATTCCGGATTCATCTCTAAATGCCGGTTTTATGTTAAACAACACATAGTATTTGCCGTTATGCAGTCTTGCTGCGGGCTGACTCTCCTTTAAAAAATTTCCAATCGGCAAATTGCTTAGTTTTGTAATGTCCAGAACGCGGAATGGTTCCGGGGCATCTTTTTGACTGGAAGGGTCTCCCAATGGAATCGGGGTAATTCTCTGGGAAGAAAAGATCGGCTTTCCAGTGATGCCCGCAACAACAATTTCAGATAAATCTTCTGTTTGAAGATAAAGGGGTTTCACCAGATTTTCCATGCCGAGAAAATGTTCGAGACGTTTGCCGAATTTTAATGAATGCTCAATTCGACGCTTTAAATCTTTGCCGAGGATTACATATTTGGCAGTGATGGTTTTAACGAGGATTGTTTCAAATGTCAGTACGCTGATAAAGGTCCCAAGTGCCTGGGAAAGTGCAAGCAGGGTAATGGCAGCGATAATGATTCTTCCGCTGAAATGGATTCGGGAATTGATTGAAGATAATTTCTTTTTGAGATCACTCATGATTGTGAATGGTTTTTGTATAGGTTTATGAAGAATTTTGAAAATAGTAATTCATGGTTTTTCAACGGTGTGCCCCTGGCCTTGGATCGGTTGTTTTCATGTTCTGTGAGGGGATCATCGTCATCGGGAATTTCTCTGAGTTCGAAACCATAGAATCCGGTTTCCAGAAGTTCTTCCTGTTTTTTAAAGTCCGTAAGTGCGACGGCATGGGTTTTGTCTTTTAGCGCTCTCGGCGGCGTCTCCACGGGTGTTGTTAAATTCTGATAGACAATATACCGAAGCTTACCCCTGTATTTTTCTTTTAATGCGCAAATAACAAAGCCGCTGTTTAATAAAATATCTACGTTCCAGTAATTATAGGGGGAGACCGTTGCCAGGAGATGGGCGATGTTCTTATTCTTTCGGATGATGTCAATGGCCTGGCGATTCATCTTTCGTGCAAGATGGTTCCCTCGAAAATCCGGGTGGACACATACCATCTGAAGGTTGGCTAATCTTTTACATTCTGATTCCGAAAAGCCAAGATCCAAACCCAAATTCCATTCCAGATCATCCTTGTCCGGAAAATAAACATTGCGAAAAGCGATTAGCCGGTTGTTAACAAAGATTCCAATGACGAACCCTTTTTTATCAAAATGGGATTGCATAAACGTTTTGGAAAAAGGTTCCAGCATCTCTTTTCTGGTGAGTCGATCAACAATGACGGCTTGAAGGGCCATCACCTCATCTAGGTAATGGTCTTCTAAAAGCTGCATTCTGAATCGCCGTGGCTGCCTGGGCGTGTTGACCCTCCGTTCATCGATAACACCCTGCCCAATGATTCTCGACATTTATTCCGCCTTATCGATCGTGTCATAAATCTCATCGGCAGCACTGAGAATATCAATTGAAGGGTTATACCCGATGATTTGAGCCGCCTTTAAATTGATGGCGATTCTGGGCGGGTCCTCAAAAAATTGTTCCAGGTCCCTGGGTTTTGAACCATTAAAAATCTTTGCAATGGTTTTAGCATGAAACATGGCAATATATTTAAAATTAGCTCTGGCAATGCTCATGAGTACACCATGGCGAACTTCCCTTGATCCGACCTGGGAGAACGTCGGGATTTTTCGGTCGTAAAAGGGTTTGAGCAGCTGGGGCATTTGTTCCAGTGAAATACCGCGATGGTTGGTGAAATAGTATGCATCAATTTTGGGTGCGATTTCTTGATGGCATTTTAAAACCGCTTTTTGAGCGTTTTTCCGGGTAATGTTTGAAAAAGGAGCGTTGCAGGATACAATATTGAAGTTGAGTTCTTTGGCTACTTTTTCCACATCGTCGATGGCCGCATAGGTCCGACCGTCTTTTGTGTCGTATTCATATACAATTCCAAGGTTTTTAAATCCGAAAACGCTGTGAAATATCTGTAGCTGTCGTTCATAACGTGTTGGATCAACCCGGGCATTCACATGGTCAAATCCGGAGTCATCATTCCTTTTAATGATTCCGGAGCGCAACGGGTTGCTTGAGGACATCACAATGGTGGGTACGGAATGGTCGTTTGTGGCCAAATCCTGTCCGGCTTTTGTACCCATTGCTAGCATCAAGTCGATCTCTTTTTTATTCTTCAGACGGGTAATGACCTGTTGTCGGATTTTTTTTCGAAGCGTGTCATCCCACTTGCCTGACCAGTAAGCATTGGCGTTAAAATGAAGATAATCGCTTTTAACATTTACACACAACCAGGCCCATAACTCTTTTGTATCATTATCTTCGAAATTCACCGGGATTTGAACCGGCTCCAGCCATCCGAGTTCTGCCAATGCAGTAACAAGGGCCCTTAGATTTATCGGGTAGTTGATGTACCCGCCTCCTTCAAGGTAACCGATGCGCCATTTATTACCCTTGTTGGTGATCGGTTTTGTTTCCTCAGACCATCCATTGGAAAGCATGACAATGCTGATCAGGCAGGCAAGTAAGAACTGTTTTGGCTGAAAACTCATATGGGTTCTCCTAATGATCTTTTGATATTCAAATGACGATATGCTCAAATGTCATTTTCCAGGGTAAACGCATTTAGAGATTCATCTTTAACGAAAGGGACGTAACGTCACTTTGTGAGGCGGTTAAGCCTATTCTTCATGTGTTTTTTTAAATGAGGGGCATTTGTATCTGTGAATGGCAATCTCTGGCCGAGAACAAGTTATCACTAAACCGCACAAAGATATACGCGCTAAAAACGAACTGAACACTACTGGAATGAGGTGGATAACCGTTTCTCGATCTTAGGATGGGAAGTTGCTTTTTGTCAAGAAGACTGTAAAGAAAATTACAAATGCTAGGGATTTAACGCGGACTCGCCCAAGGAAGGTTCCAGACTTGAGCGAGTCAGATTATTTATATGTTTTTGAGCAATGGCTCTGCCTTAAAAACCCACGGGATTATCAAAATGCTTATCAAGAAAACTTCCCTCAATATTCTGAACCATTTCTACAAATCGATTTGACGGCAGTGAAAAGGAAACCATGTCCCTGGGAATAAACTGCCTGACAAGGGGTTCCATCAGGCCGATCACGCTCTTTGGGTTTTCCCGGAATCCCTCATCATAGGGAATGGTAAACACGGATTGACACCCTGAGGCAAACGGTGCCTGCACATTGTCCATATTTTTTTGTCTGTCATAGTTTGATAGAACACATAGGCTTGCCATGGCCGCTGGATCCGGGAACAGATTGATGACCTTGATGTCACTGTTTTTGTCCATGGTTTCAATCTTTTCCATGTACAGATATTTTCCTTCGGGGGGATGGATTCTTTCCCGGGATTCCAGGTGGTAATCCTGGGCGAGTTTCCGGGTCTTCTTAAACCGCTCTGTTTCAGCGATAAACCGGCCGTCACTGCCTGTCAGTTCACTGTATCCGGAATATTCGACCGGCCCCGGACACGCCTTGGCGTAATCGTTTGAAAATCGGATCCGCGTTCCCTTTTTCAGTATCATTTTCAGATACATGAACATGCAGACCCATTTATCCTTTTTAAACACAAATGAATCTTCGATTTCTTCCTGGGAAAAATACCATCCAATTGCAGGATAGTTGAAGGATACCGTTTCTGACAGTTTTCCAAGACATTCTTTTACAAGTTCTGAGTTCATGGTCCCTTTCCTTTTTTAGCGGTTAAAACTAATGGGTTCGGTTGAGTCCTGCTTCGACCTGTTTAAAAATTTGCAAAGGATATGCCAAAGGGGTAACGTAAAGATATTATAGAGGATTCAGATTGGATTCTGCGAAACCACGGTATTTAATAGAAAAGTACTACTGAATATAGTGACGTTATGATATTCCACTTAATATCGTTGTTTTGTTATTCACCCGTTAAAAGGGGACCCCTGGGACTGAAAATGGACATTGATAAAAATCTTTTTTTCCAAAACCTGACCTTGAACATCTGCGGCAGCCTTGAAATTGAATCATCGCTGTTAAAAGGCTTTCATTATTTCAGACGGTTTATTCCTGCTGACGGTCTGACATTTGACATTTCTGAGCCTGACAACTCCGTGGTGAGCATTGCCAGGATCAGTGCCGATGGTGTGGAACTCCATGATATCCGGGTCCCCCTTTCTCCGGACAGCAGGAAGGAGGCCAAAAAAAATGAATATATTACCGATGTCATGATTTTTAATGCACCGGACCTGAATCCAATCAGCATGGATTTCGCAAAACGCCTGAAGATCAAAGAGGCCTCATACCTTGTGCTGAACCTGGACCTTGATGGTCCCCTGGAGGGAGGCCTGGCCATTTATGCATTGGGTAAAAACAGATACACCCAAGCCCATGCAGAATTTCTGTCCTTGGCAAAGGCCCCTTTTTCCATTGCCATGTCCAATGCGCTGAAATACAGGGAAATCCAAAATTCCGCTGAAAACGTCAAAAGGGAGAACCAGGGGCTTTACCGGGAGTTACTGGAAATCTCCGGGGACAGGATTATTGGACAGACCTCGGGTTTAAAAGAGGTGATGTCCCTTGTGACCCATGTTGCTGCCGTGGATACGCCTGTCATGATTCTCGGGGAAACAGGGGTCGGCAAGGATGTGATTGCCAATGTCATTCATTTGTCTTCCCCAAGGCAAAACCGTCCCATGGTTAAGGTGAACTGTGGTGCCATTCCAGAAAACCTCATCGATTCCGAATTGTTTGGCCATGAAAAAGGCGCTTTTACAGGGGCCGTGGCTCAAAAAAGAGGGAAATTTGAACGGGCCCATGGGGGAACCCTTTTTCTGGATGAAGTGGGCGAACTGTCCCTGGATGCCCAGGTCAGGCTGTTGAGGGCCATTCAATTCAAGGAAATTGAACGGATCGGGGGAAGCAAAATGATTCAAGCCGATGTCCGTATCATATCCGCCACCCACAGGAATCTGGAAGAATTGGTTCGTGCAGGCAGATTCCGCGAAGATTTATATTTTCGGATGAATGTGTTTCCCATTCATATCCCCCCGCTCAGGGCCAGGAAACAAGACATGGCGGCCCTGGCCCATCACTTTATTGAAAAAAAAGCAAAGGAGCTGAAGATTTCCCCGGCACCCAGGCCTTTAAACAGCGCAATGGACCAATTAAGGGCCTATGACTGGCCCGGCAATGTAAGGGAACTTTCAAATGTAATAGAAAGGGCGCTTATACTGAATCGGAATACGCCCTTGTCGTTTAATCATCTTACCGGTCCGGCCCATGGTTTTGAAACAGACCGGCCCCAGGGAAGCGAAGTGAATGGGCAAATCATTCCTTTTGATGAAATGGTCTCCTGTTATATCCTCAAAGCACTGGGGCAAACCAATGGCCGGATAGAAGGCCCCAAAGGTGCCGCACGGCTCTTGAATCTGCATCCCAATACCTTGAGAAGTAAAATAAAAAAATTAAGGATTCAATTTACGAAAAGCTGAACACCCCCCGTCTTTGGGAAGGGGGGTGTCATGGGAACGATCCTCCTGCAAAATATGCCACCCAGCCCTACGCCTAATTAAGCATTTTACCGTTTTTCTTCATATCTTTCACCGCCAGGGCCACCCATTTCCAACGTTCCTTTTCCACCCGGTCCGCGCTTTTATCTTTGCGCTGGGCCAGGTAGTTGAGCTCACGCATCTGCTTCAGGTAGCTTTCCAGGCGGTCCGGTTTCAACTCTCCCGCCTCACAGGCTTCATGGATCCGACAGCCCGGTTCACCCGTGTGGGTGCAGTCTGAAAAACGGCAGTCAGCCGCCCATGCCTCTATCTCCGGAAAGGCGGAATCTGTCCCGTCGTTCACATCCCAGAAGGCAATTTCCCGCATGCCGGGGTTGTCGATCAGAAGCCCGCCCCCGGGCAGTACAATCAAATCCCGGGTGGTGGTGGTGTGAACGCCTTTGCCCACCTGGCGACTCACCTCCCGTGTGGCTTGAATCTCTTCCCCTGCAAGCAGGTTGACCAGGGTGGACTTGCCCGCCCCGGAAGAGCCCAGAAGGGCCACTGTTTTTCCGGGCGCAAGATAGGAAGCAAGGGCTTCTGTCCCTGTCTTTGTAACGGCGGAAACAGGGTGAACCGGCACGCCAAAGGAGACCGCCCGGACCTCCTGGACAAAAGGTTCAGGCGAATCATGGAGGTCTGACTTGCTCAGGATCACCACTGGATTGCACCCGCAGTTGTAGACCAGGGTCAGGTACCTTTCGATGCGCCGTATATTGAAATCCCTGTCCAGGCCGCAGACGATAAAGACCGAATCAAGATTGGCCGCGATCACCTGGTTGCGCACGGCAGTGGCGTCCTTTTTTCCCTGCTGGCCGGAAGCCCCCCGGGAGAGGGCGTTCCTGCGCGGCAGCACAGAGGCGATCCTACCGTTCTCCAGAACCACCCAGTCCCCTGTGGCAGGAAAAAGAGTGTTTTCATCTGTTTTGTGATGAAAGCGTCCCAACGTCCCAACCAGCCGCTCCTCCCGGCCATCGTTCACAAGAAAAAGATTCTTACGGACACCGGTCACCCGGGCCACTTGCTGGTT
Organism: Desulfobacterium sp.; assembly: GCA_016342325.1. Taxonomy (GTDB): domain Bacteria; phylum Desulfobacterota; class Desulfobacteria; order Desulfobacterales; family Desulfobacteraceae; genus Desulforapulum. The sequence continues at coordinate 5,287 of JAEINR010000016.1, read as the reverse complement.
CTCCTCTATCCCCAGGGCCAGGTTGTCCCCATACCCCGAATCCAGTCCGGGGTGAGTAGACACGCCTCCGGTAAGAGGGGCCATGGCCTGTTTCTCTTTATAAAAAACAATACGGTTGAGACCTGTTGCCGGGTCCGGAAGGGTTTTCTGGACCTGGACCTGGACCTGCCATCCGTTCTTTTTGTAAAAATCGCAGGCGTTGCTGTTTTCTTTAAAACACGCCAGGGTGATCTCATCATACGTATTAAAAAGCAGTTCCTGGCACTGCCCAAGCAAGGCACTGCCAAGACCCCTCCGCTGATAATCCGGATCAATCATGATCACGTGGATCAGGTTCTCCCTCATAAGGGCGTATCCAATTCTTTTATCGTCTATAAGGGCCGTCACGCCCCGCTTCCAGCCTGCGTCAATTTCCCTGTCTGCTGCGCCGCTGTTTATATAATCATCCCCAGCGTCTCCGTCCAAAAAGGACCGGTAATTGGTCAGGATTGTTTTTTTGGTGAGCTTCTTTAAAGATCTCAGGTCTTTTTTAATGGTCTTTCGAACGATAATATCCAAAATGTTTCCTCCAGGCTCCTGTTTTCCGTAAAAGATGAAACAGTGGGCCGTTTTTAGGGGAAAGATATAATCAAACATGTTGATAATATCTTATAATCCCCTGTAAACAAAAATAAAGTCAATTGTTTGGTAGCGTGGGATATCGTTGCGTGACCGGAGGGTACAGCTTGGGTAACGGAATGAAACAATGAAAGTGTCTTAAGGTGGGGTCACCCGTTGACCTGGGGCATCAGATGCTGCAGATGGCCTGCAATCCTGACTGATACCTTATTCTTCTATGGATGTATTACTGGGGAGGTCCTGTTGAACCGCCGTTATCAATCCATCAATCGTTCCATCCGTTTCCGGTCCGCAACGATTGACACATCCTCCATGAATTTCCTGAACATAAAAAAACTCCTTTCCGCCCTTTGGCGCATCATAATGGTAAATTTCGGGCACTATATTTGCCAAGCGGTTAGTTGTCAAGAAAATAACCGCCACCCGACTGCCGGACACAATGAAATCAGAATATTTATTGTCCCCATGCGTAACCTGGTGCCGGGCTCATCCGTTATACCATTAAACCACCGGAAAAAGAGGCTCCATGGATGTTCACATTCCAGGAGATGGGAGTCGGCCTTTATTCTTTTGGATATGGGCCTGGGGTAAGATCATAATTAAAGAGGAGATGGGACAATGAAAAAGTTGGGCATTATTTTTACGTTGGTGGCGATCATAGGATTGGGGACCCTGGCATTTGCCGGTAATGGAAACGGCGGTCCTGGCGGAAAAGGAAACAGTATCCAAAGCAACAATGGCGGACAGGGCAACACCGCCCCCGACCCTATGGGCTTGGGGCCGGGGTTCAAGCAGATGGGGTTCGGCTTTATGCTGGGAAACCTGTCCGAGGAAGATAGAGAAGCCCTTTTGGAGCTCCGGGACGCATTTCGCCTAGCCACCGAAGATATTCGGCAAGATATCCATGGGACGTGGGAAGAACTCCGATCAGCTCTCCATGAAGAGGAAGTGGACCTTGCCACGGTCGAAACCCTGCTAAAGGAACTCTATGACCTTAAATACGAATTTGCCCAAATGCGCATTGACCACATGCTGGAAATGAAGGCACTGGTGGGTAACTTCGGCGAGGTGGTGACCATTATCGAATAACCGCCAGGACCAATGAAGGGTACCGGGGTTTACACAATCTAATTTTAAAGGCATAGTAAACAGTCACAGACGCTCATAAAAAAAACGCCGGACAGGGGGGCACTCCATGAAGCAGGGTTTACTCTATTATTCAGGTCTTTTGTTGCTGGTCGGTCTGCTCTGGCTGGCCCCCACACCCTTTTTGCCGGCGGCAGACGCCAATACCCGTATCCTCTTTCTCGGGGATTCCATTACCGCAGGCCTGGGGGTGGAGCCGGAACACAGTTATCCGGCCCTGATCGACCAAATGCTCAAGGAGAAAGGGGTACACGGAATCAGGATCACAAACGGCAGCATCAGCGGATCCACAACCGCAGGGGCCTTTTCCCGGCTCAAGTGGTATCTCCGGGCAAAGCCGCATATCCTGGTGCTGGCCCTGGGAGCCAACGACGGGTTGAGGGGACTCTCCACCGTTGAAATGGCCCGGAACCTTGACCGCACCATTGTGCTTGCAAGGGAACAGGGCATCCGGGTCATCCTGGCAGGCATGGAAATCCCCCCCAATTACGGACCCGACTATTCAAAGGCCTTCAGGCAGGTGTTTGTTTCCCTGGCAGACAAGCACCCGATCACGTTGATTCCTTTTTTGCTGAAAGATGTGGCAGGCAGGGCTTCCCTCAACCAGGCCGACGGCATCCATCCCAACCGGGCAGGGCACAGGATTATTGCCGCCACGGTTCTTCCCTATCTCCTGGAGTAGTTATTGTCGGACAGGGCCCATTGAATGCATCCGAGTGAATATAATTTTCCTTTACAAAAAGTAAATCCCTTTCTATAGAAATCATGGACATGGCAATTTTCATTCTCATTCCTATGGAAAAAGGAAGTTCGCATGATGCTCGTTCAGAACAGATCCAATTGCGCCCGGCTGGGGTCAGCCGACGTCGGTAAAACCGCTCTCCTTGCAGGCCTGACCGATGCGCTAAGGGACTGCGGGGCAGACGTCGCCATCATTCCCCACCGTTTTGCAGGCCTGACCCGGGTATTTGAAAAGAAAGAGATCAACTCAAATTCAGCCAAATTCGTCCCGGAAAAACGCTTTGGCACCACCGGGACAGCTGAAGAGATTGTAAAACAATTCGGGTTCAAACAGGCCTCTGACACGGCAGAGTTTGAAAAAATAGTCCGCAAGATCAACGGCAATAAAAAATCCAGCGGCTTTCTCGTAAGCCAGGTCATGAAATCCTCCAAGGGCAAGGCCAGTCCTAAGATCCTAAAGGAGATCATCAAGGCGTAACTCGCGTGAAACCCACTCTCATGTGGCAGCATGGTTAAAAACCAGTGAGTTGAATATTATGACTAAGGGAGAAGCAAACGGATGTCAGAAGAACAAACTGAAATAGAGGGAAAGACTGAAGAAGCACCGAAAAAGGTCGAAGTTGGTGAAGTAATCCCCTCTATTATCAAAGGATATAGTGTTGACGGTTCCGATGAAGATAAGAACGTCGCAAAAAATACGATAAAAAGATACCTTCTGGAAGTAGTCTCAGAGCTTGGAGATGCCGCCAACTATAATATTGTAGTCCTCTATGATTCTTCCACTATGGTGAAGAGCGATGCAGATAGTATATATAATGCAGTAACAAGCTTTACTGATGACAAGCCTATTTTGCTAATTCTTTATTCTAATGGTGGAATTATTGGCTCTGCGTATTTGATTGGGCAACTTTGCAGAGAACACACTAAAGAAAAATTTGTGATAACAGTGCCGCGCCAAGCGAAGTCTGCTGCCACACTTCTTTGTTGTGCAGCAGATGAGATACATATGGGTAGTTTGAGCGAGTTGGGACCTATAGATCCCCAAATAAATGGGTTGCCCGCCTTAGGCCTAAAAAACTCTATTCAGCATATAGCCAACTTGGTAAAGGAAACTCCTGAATCGGCTGAAATGTTTGCTCGTTATCTGAATTATTCCGTTAGACCAATTGATCTAGGGTATTACGAAAGAGTTGCTGAGTCAGCAATGCAATATGCTGAGAAGTTGCTTGAATCAAATGCCAGTAAATTGCCTAAACAAGCCAGCGCAATTGCCCATGATCTTGTATATACATATAAGGATCATGGTTTCGTTCTAGATAAAAACGAAAGCACAAAGATATTTGGTGACAAATTAGTAAAACTCAATACAAAAGAGTATGAGATCGGAAATAGAATCTATAACGAGCTTTCATTTATCGAAAGGATCTTCGAATATCTCGATTACAATTTTTATCTAATAGGCTGTCTTGATAGTGAACCTTCAATCACAAAGAAACGACGTTCATAACAAGAAAAGGCTGCATCGCTCTTCGGGCTGGACAGGCTATGCGCGTCGCTGCTTTGGGCGTTATGTGACTAGGAGAATGTTGAAATATGATTACTGATATCACCATGAATAGTGTGGCCTGCTATAAATCACTGGTAAAACTCTCAGTTGAGAAAAAAGTAACGCTACTTTACGGCTTGAATGGATCCGGTAAGAGTACCTTATCAAACTTCCTATACGACCCATCAAACGAGCGACATTCTGCCTGCTCCATAACAACAACCGGTGCTACTGATATTCTTGTATATAATCAAAAATTCGTAGAGGACTTTTTCTATGAAGACGACTCTCTAAAAGGCGTTTTTACTCTCTCTAAGGAGAATAAGGATGTTAAATTAAACATTAAGGATAAGGAGAAAGAATTAAATGTTCAAAAAGAGGCACAGTCTTTCCTGACCGATGAATTTCGTATAAGTGAGTCTGACAATAAACAGCGACGAAAAGGCACTGTAGACAAAGTCTGGGAAATAAAGACCAAATATTCGGGGGGTGATCGCGTTTTGGAGTATTGCCTCTCTGGATTAATGAGGAAAGAAAAACTTTATCAGCATCTTAAGACTACCCAATTTGAAGAAGATGCTGATTCTATAGATATTGACAAGTTAAAAGAGGATGCTTCTTCCCTTCAGTCTGATGACGCCACTGTTGTTGAGTTGTTGAGTCCTATTGAATTCAATTACCATCAAATTGAGAAAAACATTAAATTTACCAAGGCAATTACTGGTAGCGCCGATGGACCAGTTGCTGATTTTATCGGCACACTTGGGAATTCAGATTGGGTCAAGAAGGGACTGTCATACACTCAAAACTCTGAAACTGATGACCAATATTCAATATGTCCTTTTTGTCAAGAAGAAACCATCACTGATGCATTACTGGTCTCCATCAGAGAATTGTTTGATGGGGAGTATAAAGAGGATTTGGCAGAGATAAAATGGCTTCTGGACTCGTATAAAAAGGCTGTGAATGAATTAAAATTGCCACCCCTAATCGAATCAAAGTTTGCCACTGCTGAGGAAGTGACACTGTGGAAGACGGGGGTATCAGAGTTTAAACTGATATTGCAAGACAATCTTAAAAAAATTAAAAACAAGATCATCAATCCGGCATCACTGGTGTTACTATGTCTGACTATAGATAAGGTAACTGACTTAAATAGTATGGGTGCGGCTCTTATGGAACAAAGTAAAACAGTTGTCAATAGAGGAACTCAGCATTGTCGGCACTGGTTTTAAT